>NZ_JBXAMM010000005.1:0-68846 GCF_058800645.1 Pseudomonas sp. GW822-FHT04H02
GCCGGCTCCTACACAGGCCTGTAGGAGCCGGCTTGCCGGCGAAAATCCCGCTTAGCCGCGACACTCCGCCAGCGACTTGAGCTGCCCCGAGCCGCTCTGGTTTTCATCGCTGAGCCACTGCTCGAAGCCCCTGGCGATTGCCGGCCATTCCCCGTCCAGGATCGAGAACCACGCGGTATCGCGGTTCTGTCCCTTGGCCACCATGTGCTGGCGAAACACCCCTTCGAAGCTGAAACCCAAGCGCTGTGCGGCATAGCGCGAGCGCTCATTGGCGTTGTTGCACTTCCACTCCAGCCGCCGGTAACCCAGGGCGAAAGCTTCCTTGGCCAGCAGGTACACCGCTTCCGTGCTCTTTGGCGAACGCTGCATGGGGGAGCCGAAGGTCACGTGGCCGATCTCGATGCGGCCCTGGGCCGGGACGATGGACATCAGGCTGATGATGCCCTGGGCCTGGCCGCTGGCGCGGTCGATCACGGTAAAGAAATACGGGTCGCTGGCGGCGGCATGGCCACTGAGCCAGGCATCGAACGCCGCGCGCTCGGGGAAGGGGCCGTAAGGCAGGTAGTTCCACAGCACCGGATCGGCGCCCGGGCCTTGCAGCACCTGGAACAGATCGTCGCCATGGCGCGCCGGGTCGAGCCTTTCCAAACGGATGAAGCGCCCATCAAGCAGGGTGGCCGAGGGGGCGGGAACGCCTTTCCAATCGGCGAGTGAAATCGACATGCAGTGGCTCCTTGGCAACTCAGAGGGGTTTGCGGAACTGGATGAAACCCGGGCGCTCGGCGATGCGCTCATACAACTGGATGGCCGTGGCATTGGTTTCGTGGGTCAGCCAATGCACCTTGGCACAGCCGTCCTGCTTGGCCTGGGCGTAGACGAACTCGATCAGCTGGCGGCCCACGCCGGTCCCGCGTTGGTCCGGGGTCACCAGCAGGTCCTGCAGGTAGCAGGAATTCTCGATGCTCCAGTTGGAGCGGTGGTAGATGAAATGCACCAGGCCCACGGCGCGCTCGCCGTCCCAGGCCAGGGCCGCGTTGGTGGGTTCGCTGGGGTCGAGAAAGCGCTGCCAGGTGCTCTGGGTCACGGCATCCGCCAGCTCGGTTTCGTAGAAGCGCAGGTAGGCCTGCCACAGGGGCAGCCAGGCGCTGTGGTCGGCGGCGGTAACGGGGCGGATCTGGATCTGGCGCATGAAAGCTCCTTTATTGTTCTGGACGAAAACCTAGCTCATCAGTCGGGACAGTTGTTGGTCGCGCAGGTCGGCGCTGGCCGCGAGGCCTTCGCGCACCCCGGCGATATCCTCGGCGCTGCGGTTCTGGCTGAGCTTGCGCTTGCCTTCCAGCCGCTGGATCGGCAAGGCAAAGCCGACGATTGCCCGGAGCATGCCCTCCAGGTAGTCGGCGGGGGCATCTGTCACTTGCCAGGGTTGGGGGCGGCCGGCTTCGTGACGCTCGGTCAGGCCCCCCACCACCTTGAGCAGCCGCTCCGGGTCGCTGAATACCTCAGGCTGGCCATAGGCGTGCACTGCCACGTAGTTCCAGGTCGGCACCACTTTGCCGTGCTCGGCCTTGCTTGGATAGAACGAGGGGCTGACGTAGGCATCCTCGCCCGTGAAGATCACCAGCGCCTCGGCGCCAGCGGCCAGCTCGGCGCATTGCGGGTTGGCCTTGGCCAGGTGCCCGTAGAGGGTGCCATTGGCCCCCTGTCCGGGGTCCAGCAGCAGGGGCAGGTGGCTGGCCTGCAGGCCCAGGGCGCCCCAGGTCACCAGGGTCGCCAGGCGGCTGCCCAGGATCAGTTGCTGCAGGCGGGCGAGGTCTTCATCGACGAAAGCGCGGGGTAGGTACATGTAAAAAAATCCTTGGCGAGTGGCTGCATCCTAGGCAGGCTAATGGTTCGTTGTAAGAGCCATCTCTGGTCTATTTTTTAGGTCCAATTGCCCGGGTGAACCTCGATGAACAGTGCCGTACCCCCGTTGTCCTTCAATCCGGCCGGCATCGAGCTGGACCGCCGCCAGGGCCTCAGTCGCCAGCTGTACCAGGCCTTGCGACAGCGGGTGCTGGACGGGCGCCTGGCCAGTGGTACGCGCCTGCCTGCCAGCCGCGACCTGGCCGCCGCCCTGGGGATTTCCCGCAACAGCGTGGTGCGGGCCTATGACCAGCTGTACGCCGAGGGTTTTATTGAAGGGCGGGTCGGTGACGGCACCTATGTGGCGCAATTGCCGGAAACCCGATTGCCGATCAAAAAACTATCCACAAAACTATCCACAGCGTTTTCAACAGGCTTACCCACAGGGTTATCCACAAAACAGGCAGAAATGGCTGGTGATTTATCCAGTAAAGTTATCCACAGCAGCGGCTGGCAGCGCCTGCAAACCCATCATTTGAGTACCCCGCCCAAGGGGCCGCCACGGGCTTTTCGGGTTGGCGTGCCAGCCTTCGATCTGTTCCCGTTCGAGGTCTGGGCCAAGCTGAATGCGGCTTTCTGGCGCAGGCCCGACCTCGGGCAATTGTGCTACGGCGACTCGGCGGGCGATCCGCGGCTGCGCAGCCTGATCGCCGCCTACCTGCGCAGCGCTCGGGGCCTGAACTGCACGGCTGAACAAATTGTGATCACCAGTGGCGCGCAGCAGGGCATCAGCCTTTGTGCACAGCTGCTGGTGGAGCCCGGCGACAAGGTGGCTGTGGAAAACCCCGGCTACCGCGCCGCGGGGCATGCCTTCGCCCTGGCGGGTGCGCAGTTGCAGGGCGTGGCGGTGGACCAGGAGGGCATCGACTGCCGCCAGCTGGAGCAGCTGGACAGCTGCCGCCTGGCCTATGTCACGCCGTCCCACCAGTACCCCACCGGGGTGATCATGAGCCTGGCCCGGCGCCTGGAGCTGCTGGCCTGGGCCGAACGCAGCCAGGGCTGGATCATCGAGGACGACTACGACGGCGAGTACCGCTACAGCGGTGCGCCCCTGGCCCCCCTGGCGGCGTTGGACCGCCAGGGCCGGGTGATCTACGTCGGGACCTTCGGCAAGGTCGCCTTTCCGGCCCTGCGCCTGGGCTACCTGGTGCTGCCGCCGACCCTGGTCCAGGCCTTCGCCCAGCGCCGGGCGGTGGACGTGCGCCATTCCGAGGTCAGTACCCAGGCGGTGATGGCCGAGTTCATGGCCGCCGGGCACTTCCAGCGGCATATCCGGCGCATGCGCCGGGCGGCCCTGAGCCGGCGCAACACCTTGCTGGCGGCCTGGCCACAGGCGATCGGCGGCGTTGGGCCGCTGCCCGGCGTGGCGGCGGGGCTGCACCTGACGGTGCGGGTCGACAGCCTGGCGCGGGAACAGGAACTGTTGGCCCAGGCCGCCAGTGTGGAGGTCGAGGTCGCCGGCCTGAGCAGCTACTGGCTGCCGCAAACCACCTTGCCCGAGGACCAGCGGGCCGGGCTGGTGCTGGGCTTCGCGGCTGTGCCGGAAGCCGATATACAGGCTGCGGTAAGCCGTTTGCGCCAGGCCTGGCGGGCCTGACGCGGTATACTCGCGAGCATTTCCCGCGCGAGAACCCCCATGAGCCAGACCCTCTCCCTGGCGCCTGAACGCAAGTTCGGCGCCCCGCTGTTCGCCTTGCTGCTGCTGGTGGCCGGTGCTCTGTTCCTGCAAGCCCAGGTGGGTGCCCGCCAGGTGCTGCTGTTGCTGCTGGGCGCTGCCCTGGGGCTGACTCTGTACCACGCGGCCTTCGGCTTCACCTCGGCCTGGCGGGTGTTCATCCGCGACCGGCGTGGCGCCGGCCTGCGAGCGCAGATGGTCATGCTGGCCCTGGCGGTACTGCTGTTCTTCCCCGCGCTGGGGGCGGGCAGCCTGTTCGGCCAGCCGGTGGTGGGGCTGGTGGCGCCGGCCGGCGTCTCGGTGATCTTCGGTGCCTTCATCTTCGGCATCGGCATGCAGTTGGGCGGCGGTTGCGCCTCGGGCACCCTGTTCACCGTTGGCGGCGGCAATGCGCGGATGCTGGTGACCCTGACGTTCTTCATTTGCGGTTCGCTGATCGCCACCCATCACGTCGACTGGTGGTTTGCGCTGCCGTCGCTGCCGCCAATCTCTATCGTCCAGAGTTTTGGTGTAGGCCCGGCGCTGGGTCTGAGCCTGTGCCTGTTCGCGCTGATCGCGGTGCTCACCCTGACCCTGGAAAAGCGCCGTCATGGCAGCCTTGAAGCTCCGGTCGCCAGCGAGCACCAGGGCTGGCGCCGGCTGCTGCGCGGCCCCTGGCCGCTGGTCTGGGGCGCGGTAGCCCTGGCTCTGCTGAACTTTGCCACCCTGGCCCTGGCGGGGCGCCCATGGGGCATTACCTCGGCGTTCGCCCTGTGGGGCGCCAAGGTCGCCAGCGGGCTGGGGGCGGACGTAGGCAGCTGGGTGTTCTGGCAGGGCGCGGCGAATGCCAAGGCGCTGGCGGCACCGGTGTGGCAGGACATCACCAGCGTCATGGACATCGGCATCGTCCTGGGTGCCTTGCTGGCGGCAGGGTTGGCGGGACGTTTTGCCCCCAACCTGAGAATCCCCACCCGTTCCCTGGTAGCGGCGGTAATCGGCGGCCTGCTGCTGGGCTACGGTTCGCGCCTGGCCTACGGCTGCAACATCGGCGCCTACTTCAGCGGCATCGCCTCCGGCAGCCTGCATGGCTGGCTGTGGCTGGTGGCGGCCTTCATCGGCAACGGCGTGGGCGTGCGCCTGCGGCCCTGGTTCTTCGCCGAAGAACGCAGCCCCCAAGGCCTCACCGGCTGCTAAACGCCACTGTGTAGGAGCCGGCTTGCCGGCGAACAGCGGCGACGCGGTCTATCACCCGCCGCGTCCTCGTCGGTCGCCGCCCACCAGAACACCGCCCGTGTGCTTGCGCCGGATCAGGTCCCGGACTTGATCTTGGTCCAGGCCCGGGTCCGCGCCCGCTCTGCATCACGGGGCAACGGCTGCAGCGTGTACAGGGTGCTCATGGCCGCTTCTGTCGGATACAGGTTGGGGTTGTTGCGGATCGAAGGGTCTACCAGTCCGGTCGCGTCCTTGTTCGGGTTGGGATAACCGACAAAGTCGCTGACCGGGGCAATCACCTGGGGTTGCAGCAGGTAGTTGATGAAGGTGTAGGCATCTTCCGGGTTCTTCGCGCCCTTGGGGACCGCCAGCATGTCGAACCAGATCGGCGCGCCTTCCTTGGGCAGACGCATGTCCACGGTCACGCCGTTCTTGGCTTCCTTGGCGCGGTTGGCGGCCTGGGAGAAGCTCCCCGAATAGCCCACGGCCACGCAGATATCGCCATTGGCGATGTCGGCCATGTACTTGGACGAGTGGAAGTAGGTGATGTACGGCCGGATCTTCATCAGCAGCGCTTCAGCCTTCTCGTAGTCCGCCGGTTTCTTGCTGTTGGGGTCCAGGCCCAGGTGCTGCAAGGCCAGGGGCAGGATTTCCGACGGCGAATCCAGCAGGGCCACGCCGCACTGCTTGAGCTTGCTGATGTTCTCTTCCTTGAAGATCAGGTCCCAGCTGTCCACCGGCGCCTTGTCCCCCAGGGCGGCCTTGATCTTGTCCGGGTTGAAGCCGATCAGGATGGTGCCGTACATGTAGGGCACGGCGAACTTGTTGCCCGGGTCGTTGGCCTCGATCAGCTTCATCAGCTTGGGGTCCAGGTGGTTCCAGTTGGGCAGCTTGCTGCGGTCCAGGGGCTGGAACACCCCGGCCTCGATCTGCTTGGCCAGGAACACGTTGGACGGCACCACCACGTCATAGCCGGAGTTGCCGGTCAGCAGCTTGGCTTCCAGGGCTTCGTTGGTGTCGAAGATGTCGTAGACCAGCTTCACCTGGCTGTTCTGGGCCTTGAAATCTTCCAGGGCCTTGGGGGTGATGTAGTCGAACCAGTTGTACACCCGCAGGGTGCGTTCTTCGGCGTGGGCGGCGGTCCCCAGCAGGCTGGCGCACAGGGCGGGGATCATTAAGCGTTTGAGTCTTTGCATGATGCGAATCCCTCACTGGGCGCTTTGGAAGCCTTCGAGAACGTTGACGGCGTTGATGCCGATTTCCTCAACCGCATAACCGCCTTCCATGACGAACAGCGTCGGCTTGCCGAGGGCGGCGATGCGCTTGCCCATGGCCAGGTAGTCCGGGCTGTCGAGTTTGAATTGCGAGATCGGGTCGTCCTTGAAGGTGTCCACGCCCAGGGACACCACGATGATGTCGGCGTCATAGCGCTGGATTTCGTTGCAGGCCTGCTCCAGGGCCGCGCTCCACGCATCCCAGCCGCTACCGGCGGCCAGCGGGTAGTTGAAGTTGAAGCCTTCCCCGGCGCCTTCGCCGCACTCGTCGGCATAGCCCAGGAAGAACGGGAACTCGGCTTCCGGGTGGCCGTGGATCGAGGTGAAGAGCACGTCGCTGCGCTCATAGAAGATCGACTGGGTGCCGTTGCCGTGGTGGTAGTCGACGTCGAGGATCGCGACCTTCCTGTGGCCCTGGTCGAGGAACGCCTGGGCAGCGATGGCGGCGTTGTTCAGGTAGCAGTAGCCGCCCATCAGGTCGCCGGCGGCGTGGTGTCCCGGTGGCCGGCACAGGGCGAAGGCACTGTGGGCGCCATTCTGGATATGGGCCTGGGCGGTCAGCGCCACCTGCGCCGCGCTATAGGCCGCCTGCCAGGTGCCGGCGGTGATCGGCGCGCCGCCGTCGAAGCTGTAGTAGCCGAGCTGGCCGTGGAGGCTGGTGGGAATCACGCTGCGCAGGGTACGCGCCGGCCAGGTGTAGGGCAGCAGGTCGCCGTCGATGCCCTGTGCCGCCCAGCGCGCCCAGGCGCCCTTGAAGAAGTCCAGGTAGGCCCGGCTGTGGATGCGCTCGATGGGCTCCAGGCCGAAATCCTTGGGTGCCTCTACCGGGCCAAGGTTGCGGTACTTCACCCGGTCCAGCACATGGTCGGCCCGGGAAGGCATTTCAAAGCAGGGCATCAATTGCCCGTCGATGAGTTCACAACGGCCGTGGTGCAGGTGGTGATCGTCCGAGTAGATCGTCAGCATTTTCTTGTTCTCCGCAGGCTGATTCGGTGGATCACAGTCTTGCGGGGCGCGGGGTTTCGGAGAACGGCAGGAGCGGCCAAAAGGGGATTGATCTGGCCAAAGTGTTTGACCGAAATTCGCCCCTTAAAGAGGCAGGGCGCCCCGTTGCGGGGCGCCGTCCGGTTCAACTGGCGGGCGGGGTGGGAACGAAGCGCTGCAGCACCTTGAGCATGTCCTCGCGTTTTTTCCGGGCGATGGCTTCCAGCAACAGCGCGTAGCCCTTTTTCTCGCAGTGCTGGCCGACATTGGGATCGGCGCCTTTTTCCAGCAGCAGGGTGAACAGTTCCAGGGTGTCCTGCTGGCTGACGTAGGGGGACTTGTCGTCGGCGGAGGTCTTGTCGGCCACCAGGGTCAGCAGGCTCTCGCCGACGGGCTGGTTGTAGCAGGTGCCACGGCCGTAGCTCAGGTTGAGGTTGGCGCCAGCGGCTATCAGTTGTCGCACGGCCTCGTAGTTGTTGCCCGAGAACGCCCGGTACAGAGCGGTTTCACCATCGTCGGTTCTGCGCAGGTCGAGGTTCTGCGGGTACTGCAGCAGCCAGCTGAAGCCTTGCAGGCTGCGCTTGTTCTCGGCCATCTGCATCAGTGGCGTCACGCCCTGGCTGTCGGGTTCGTCGATGGCCACGCCAGCCTCGATGAGGAACTTCAGGCGCCCGCCCTGGCTCAGGTCGGGGCTGTCGCCCAGGTCGCGGCGCATGGCCAGGGTCGCCAGGGTGGTCCAGTTGTACAGGCCGCTGGTGTGGGCGCCGTGCTCCAGCAGCAGCCGGGCGATGTCCAGGTGCGGTGCGTCCAGGGCGTGCAACAAGGCGCTGCGGCCATCGTCGGCCATGACCTCGCCGCTGATGCCACTGGCCAGCAGGCGCTGCACTTCGCTCAGGTCGCCGGCATCCGCGGCGGCCACCAGCGGCCAGAAGGCCTGGCAGTCCCGGGGGTTGGCGGCGCTCAAGCCCAAGCGCTGCAGCACCCGGGGCGGGATGCTCATCTGGCGCTTCAGGCGCAGGCCGCAATACACCCGATAACCTTCTATGGCCCGGCCCTGGTGGATGTTGTCCTGCGTGCGTTGTTGGTAGATCGCCCAGTCCAGGTCCGCCAGGTTGAGGTAGGTCGGCATGCGCCCCGGGTCGCGGCGCAGCACTTCCTTGAGCCAGGGGCGGGCGGTTTGCAGCTGCCCGGCTTCGCTGGTCCAGTAGGCGATGTCGTTGAGCAGGCCGGCGTATTCACGGCGCTCGGTGGCGATGCTGCGAAAGTCATGGGTGACGAAGAAGTCTTCCACTTCGCGGATGCCCGGCAGTTTGTCCTTGGCCGTACGCAGTTGTTCGTGCAGCGCGCGGAACTCTTTCCACAGGCTGTCCGGGGTCGAGGCTGGCGCAGGCACAAAGGCATTGACGGTGATCGGCCCGCTGCCTTGGGTGAAGGGGCGGAACCACGGCGGGAAGGTCTCCAGGGCCTGCAACCACTGCCTCCCGGTTTCCTCGCTGATGGGTTGCAACGGGGTGAATTCCATCTGGCCAAGGTCCTGGCGGTGACTGATGGCCAGCAGCGGGTGTTGCGGATCGCGCTGGTCGATCAGCAGGTAGCGCCCGCTAAGTTGCCACTCGGATGGCTCCTTGCACTGGAAGCTCAGGGGCGTCAGGGTGATGCCGGGGGCCAGGCTGTTGCTCGTGGGCCAGATGTCGCTGACCTGGATGTCATCGCCCGGGCTCACACAGGCCCGCAGCTCTTCAGGGCTGAACAGAGCCATCGGCGGCGACTTGTAGACCCGCTGCCGGTACTGCAGGTCCTGATAGGCATTGAAGTAGAACAGCCCGCGGTACTGGCTCAGGACAATCCGCAGCGGCATCCGCGCCAAGCCCGGCAGGGGGAAAGGCTTGAGCTCCAGGGTGGCGGTTTCCGGGTAGTCGAGGACGAAGTTGCGGCGCATTCCCGACCATTTGAACCAGGCCAGGTCCAGGTCGAAGGCCTGGGCCACGGGAGTGGCAGCCAGCAGTGTCAGCGCCAGGCCAAGCCCGCGAATGCCGATGCGCCGGGCGATGGCGCCTGAGAATAGCTTCAACGTTGCAGTCCCTTGCCGATAGAAAGCCCGGCAATGTAATGCAATCGGCGCTGTTGTGCCGGGCTTTGTTTCAGGGGCGCAGCGGGTTCGGCGCCACGCCTCAAGGACGAAGCGCCGTCGCCGGCGCTGGCGGCGCAAAGCCTTGCAGCACCTTGAGCATGTCGTCGCGTTTTTTCCGGGCGATGATCTCCAGTAGCAGGGTCCGGCCCTTTTTCTCGCAGCGCTGGCCGACGTTGGGGTCGGCGCCCTTTTCCAGCAGTAGGGTGAACATGTCCAGGGTGTCCTGCATGCTCACGATGGGGGAGTGCTGGTCCGGGGAAATCTTGTCGGCAACGAGCATCAGCAGGCTCTGGCCCATGGGCTCGTTGCCGCAGGTGCCGCGGCCATAGCTCAGGTTCAGATCGGCGCCGGCCTCTATCAGGAGTTTCATGGCCGGGTAGTTGTTGCCCCAGAAGGCGCGGTACAGCGCGGTTTCACCGTCGTCGACGGTACGCAGGTCGAGGTTCTGCGGGTGCTGCAGCAACCAGGTGAAGCCCTGGAGGTTGCGTTCCTGCTCGGCCAGCTTCATCAGCGGTGTCTGCCCGCGACTGTTCGGCTCGTCGATGGCGACGCCGGCTTGCAGGAGAAATTTCAGGCGCCCGCCCTGGTTCAGGTCGGGGCTGTCCTTGAGGTCACGTTGCATGGCCAGCATGGCCAGGGTGCTCCACTGGTACTGGCCGCTGGTGTGGGCGCCGTGGGCCAGCAGCAGTCGGGCGATCTCCAGGTGCGGCGCATCCAGAGCGTGCAGCAGGGCACTGCGGCCGTCCTCGGCCATGACCTCGCCGCTGACGCCACTGGCCAGCAAACGCCTTACCTCTGCCTCGTCGCCGGCATCCGCGGCGGCCACCAGCGGCCAGAAGCCCTGGCACGCCTGCGGGTTGGCGGACTCCAGGCCCAGGCGCTTGAGCACCCGCGGCGGCACGCTCATCTGGCGTTGCAGGCGCATGCCGCAGTACAGCCGATAACCCTCGATGGCCCGGCCCTGGTGGATGTTGTCCAACGGCCGTTGCTCGAACAGGGCCCAGTCCAGGTCGGCCAGGTTGAGGTAGGTCGGCATGCGGCCCAGATCCCGGCGCAGCACTTCCAACAGCCAGTTCCGGGCGGTGTTCAACTGACCGGCCTCGCTGGTCCAGTAGGCGATGTCATTGAGCAGGCCCGGGTATTCGCTGTGGTCGATGGCGATGCTGCGATAGTCATGGAGGACGAAGAAGTCTTCCACCTGGCGGATGCCCGGCCCCTTGTCCTTGGCTGTGCGCAGTTGTTCATGCAGTGCACGAAACTGCTTCCACACGCTGTCCGCCGTGGCCGGTGGCGTGTAGGCATTGAGGGTGATCGGCCCGCTACCGCTGTCGAAGGCGCGGAACCACGGCGGAAACTTCTGCAAGGCCTGCAACCATTGTTGCCCGGTCTCGACGCTGATGGGTTGCAACGGGGTGAAGTCCATCTGGGTCATGTCCTGGCGGTGACTGATGGCCAGCAGCGGGTGTTGGGGATCGCGCTGGTCGATCAGCAGGTAGCGCAGGCTGAGTTGCCACTGCGGGGGCACCGAACAGTCGAAACCCAGCGGCGTCAGGGTGATGCCGGTGTCCAGGGTGTTGCTCGGTGGCCAGTTGTCCGAGACCTGGATCGGGTTGTCCGGCGACACGCAGTTGCGCAGGTCCTCGGGGCTGAGCAGCGGCAGGGGCGCGGACTTGTAGATCCGCTGCTGGTAATCCAGGTCCTGGTAGGCATTGAGATAGAACAGCCCACGGTACTGGCTGAGGACGATCCGCGCCGGCACTTGCGCAAGGCCGGGCAGGGGGAACGGCTTGATCTGCAGGATGGCGGTTTCCGGCTCATCCAGGACAAAGCTGCGGGACATCTCCCACCATTTGATCTTGGACAGGTCGAACGCCTGGGCGACGGGGACGCCAGCCAGCAGCACCAGTGCCAGGCAAAGCCTGCGAATGCCGATGGCGTCTGTGAATAGGTTCAAGCGTGCAGTCCCTTGCCGGTAGAAAGGTCGGCAATGTAATGCAATCGCCAGCGTTGTGCCGGGGTTTTTGTCAGGGCCGGAACTGGCTCGGCGCCACGCCGCTCCAGCGGATGAAAGCATGGCGAAAGCTCGCGGTTTCGCTGAAGCCCAGGGCCTCGGCGATGCGGTAGATGGGCATCTGGTCTTCGCAGAGCATCTGCTTGGCGCGCTCGAAGCGCAGCTCGTCCAGCAGTTCCTGATAGCTGCACCCCAGGTCCCGCAGGTGGCGGCGCAGGGTCCGGGCCGAGCAGTTCATCTGTTCCGCCAGCCCTTCCAGGCCCGGTGCGGCGTCCAGCTGCGCCGCCAGCAATTGGCGGATGCGCCCCAGCCAGGCCTGGCGCCCGGTGAACTCGGTGTTCTGCTTGCGGCAGCGTTCGGCCATGGCCTGGTGGGTGATCACGTCCGCCAGGGGCAGGGGCTGGTCCAGCCAGCGCTGGTCGAAGGCGAAGGCGTTGCTGCTGGCGTTGAATTGCAGCGGGCAGTCGAAAGGCTCGCGGTAGCGTTGCTGATAGTCCGGGGCCGGGTAGTCGAAGCGTGCGCCCAGTAGCGGCAGGGCGTGGCCCAGCAGGTCGTCGCAGATGACCTTCAGCGACACCAGGCAGAACTCGGTATTGAACGCGGCCAGGGCCGGGCTTTCGCGGTAGTCGGCGGCGGTCAGCCAGATGCGCGAACCGTCGGTTTCCAGGCTCAGTTCGAAAAGTGTTCCCATCAGCGCCGGATAGCGCAGCGCCAGGCGCAAAGCGTCACCTAAGGTGGCACTGGTGAGCAGGGCATAGCCGAGCATGCCGTAGGAGGAAACGTGCATGCGCCGGCCCAGTTCCAGGCCGATGTCCCGTTGCAAGGCCACGGCGTTGGCGCACACCAGCATTTCCTGGTTGGTGGTGATGCGAGTGTCGGCGCGGCTCAGGTCGGCGGGGTTTATACCGCTGCCGGCCAACAGCGCGCCGCCGGCCTGGCCCTGGTCCTTGAAGGTGTTGAGGATCAGGGAAACCGCATTGAGGGTGGTGAGGTGCGAGTGCAGCATGCGCAGATTCCAGCCTGGGAAAGACCCTTAACCGGAGCAAGTTGCATGCCGCCCGCGATCAGGCCTGCGGTTTGCCGGCCAGCGACATGCGGCATTCCCGGCGTTGTGTGGCTAGTGACTTGGCGTATTGATTGGTGCAACCTGCCTGCCATTCACCGCCTGAGGTGGCGGTGCAGCAACCCCGATAAAGGACTATGTATGACCCTCATTCCTGCGCGTTCCCTGCTTCTGGTGTCCGGCTTGCTCCTGAGTTCGCTGTGCCTGGCCGAGGCTGAGCCAGGCAGCGAAAGCACCATCAAGGACTCTGCCAAGTCAGCTGTCTCGTCAGCCATCTCGGCAGGCAAGAACCTCTTGGGCGGCGTCAGCGAAGGTGTGCTCGATGGTCGCCAATCGGCGCAAGGCGTCGACGGTGCGTCGATCATTTCCTCCCGTGAGCAAATGAAAGGCCGCGTCGAGGTCCAGGTATTGAAGACCGAAGCCGTCGGCGACAGCTTCAACGTCACCCTGGGTTTCAAGAACAGCAGCGACAGCCAGTTGCGGCTGATCAACCTCAAGCAGACCGGCGCCCTGCTGGCGATCGACCAGGACGGTTACGCCAACAACCTGACTGTCAGCCTCGACAACCCGGACGAAGTCACCATCCCGGCCAAGGCGGCAGTGCGGCAAAAGTTCGTGTTTGAGGGGCCGATCGAGAGTTCGAGTTCGGTGCGGGTCTGGGGCCAGGATTATTCGGTCAAGAAGTAACCTGACAGCCCCCGCTGTTCGTCGTCGAGCCGGTGGCTACTGCATAGCTACCGGCTCCCGAGCTTCAGCCCAACTCGCCACACAGGTCGAGTTCCACCAGGCGCCGCACTTCGGCGGTTTCCAGCCCGGCGCCGAGCAGCGCATTGAGCTTTCCGAACGCCGCTTCGCGGGTCATGCCGCCACCGGACAGCACGCCCACGCCGCGCAGGCGGCTGCCGGCTTCGTAGATGTCCAGCTCCACACCACCTTCATGGCACTGGGTCACGGCCAGCACCACGATGCCTTGCTGCTGTGCGCGCTTGAGGCTGGCGAGGAACGCCGGGTTGTCGCTGGGGCCGGTGCCGCTGCCGAAGCATTCCAGGACCAGGGCCTGGATGCCGCTGTCGAGCACTCCGTCCAGCAGCTCGGCGCCGATGCCGGGGAACAGCGGCAGTACGCCGACCTTGGCCAGTTGCCTGGCTTGGCGGTAATCCAGCCCGGCGGGAATCGCCTCGGCCCTGGCGCCGCCGCCATTGCGCTTCAGGGCGGCGAACGGGTGACGGCCGAAGCTGCGGATTTTCGCGCAGCGGGTCGGTGCCAGCAGCTCGCCGTGGAAGTACAGGTGCACCCCCGGGGCCAGGCCCTGGCCCAGGGCCGACAGGGCGCCGCTGAGGTTTTCCCAGGCATCGCTGTCGGGCACACCCGCTGGCAGCATCGAGCCGGTGAACACCACGGGCGCCGGCAGGCCCAGCAACTGGAAGCTCATGGCGGCGGCGCTGTAGGCCAGGGTATCGGTGCCATGGAGGATCAGCACGCTGTCGCAGCCCTGGTCCACGGCTTCGACCACCGCTTCACGCAGGCGCTGCCAGTAGTCGGGGGTCATGTTGGCGCTGTCGATCAGCGGCGCCATCTCGCGAAAGCGCCAGGCCGGCAGCACCAGCCTGGGCTGGCTGTCGAGGTAGGCGCGCATGCGCACGTCGAAACCCGAGGCCGGGGCCAGGCCGTCGGCGCTGGCCTGCATGCCGATGGTGCCGCCGGTGTAGAGCACCATGACGTGCTGGGCGCCAGGGTAGGTCGAAGGGGTCATGGGATTCTCCGAAACGGTGAGTACCTGTGGGAGCGGGCAAGCCCGCTCGCACATTTATCGCACTGTAACCGACGGGTGCAGAGGATGCGCCCGTCGTTCACCCGTCAGCGTTGCGCTGCGGGCACGCCTTGCGGCTCGGCCTCGGCGGTGGCCGAAGGTTCGGCGGGCCAGGCCTTCAGGTCCAGGTCCAGATCGGCGAACTTGCGCGAGTCGAACACCGGCTGGGCGACGCCGGCGCGGCGCTGCTCGTCGTAGTCGCGCATCACGCGCAGGCCGACCTTGAACAGCATGGCCAGGGCCACCAGGTTGACGAAGGCCAGGCAGGTCATGGTGATGTCGGCGAAGGCGAACACGGTCGAAAGGTCCTGCATCGAACCCCATACCACCAGCGCCAGCACCAGGCCGCGGAACAGCATCAGCACGGTGCGGTTGCGGGTGAGGAACTGCAGGCTGTTCTCGCCCAGGTAGTAGTTGTAGAGGATGCAGGTGAAGACGAACAGCGACAGCGCGACGCTGACGAACAGGCGACCCCAGTCACCGACCACGGCGGCCAGCGAGTTCTGGGTCAGGACGATGCCGTCGCCTTCGAAGCCCGGGGTGTAGAAGCCCGACAGCAGGATCAGCAGCGCGGTGCAGGTGCAGATCACGAAGGTGTCGAGGAACACGCTGAAGGCCTGGACCACGCCCTGGGCGCCCGGGTGCTTCACGGCGGCCACGGCGGCGACGTTGGGCGCACTGCCCAGGCCCGCTTCGTTGGCGAACACGCCACGCTTCACGCCCATGACGATGGCGCTGCCGAGCAGGCCGCCGAAGGCCGGGTCGAGGCCGAAGGCGCTCTTGATGATGGTCTCCAGCATGGCCGGCACTTGTTCGATCTGGGTGCCGATCACGTACAGGGTCACGGCGATGTAGGCCAGGGTCTTGATCGGGACCAGCAGGTCGGACACCGCGGCGATGCGCTTGATGCCGCCGATGAAGGTAATGGCCAGCAGCACCGCCAGGACGATGCCGGTGTGGCTTGGGTCGAAGGCAAAGGCATCCTGCAGCGAGTGCGTCACGGTGTAGGACTGCAGGCCGATGAAGGCGAAGCCGTAGGTGACCAGCAGCAGGATGGAGAACACCACCGCCATGCCTTTGCGCTTCAGGCCGTGCTCGATGTAGTAGGCCGGGCCGCCGCGGTACAGGCCGTCGCCGTCGGCGCGCTTGTAGACCTGGGCCAGGGTGCATTCGAAGAAGCTGCTGGACATGCCGACCAGCGCGGTCACCCACATCCAGAACACCGCGCCCGGGCCACCCAGGGTCACGGCGATGCCGACGCCTGCAATGTTGCCCGCGCCGACCCGGCCGGCGAGGCTGAGCATCAGCGCCTGGAACGAGCTGAGCTGGCCGCCGCTGCTTTTCAGGCTGTCGCGGAACACCGCGAACATGTGGAGGAAGTGGCGCAATTGAACGAAACGCGAGCGGATCGTGAAGTAGCTGCCGAGCCCGACAATGAGCACGATCAGCACTTTCCCTGAGAGGAAGTCGTTGATGACTTCGAGCATGGATTATTCCTCGCTGTTTTTTGTGTAGGCAAAAGCAGAGCAGACGGAAACATTCTGTTACACCGCTGATTGCACGCACGGCAAAGCGGTGGGGCGATTGTTCGTCCCGGTTCTCTATTCGCGGGTTGTTATTAGTTCGGGTTTCCCGTGGGTTTGAGCCTCGTTACCGACGGCTGTCCACGTGAAGAGGGGGCGCACTATACCGGTGCGCGGGCTCGCCGTCTGCATATAGCGCGTCGAGCCGAGGAACGGCAGGCTGTACGGGGGGCTGAATCGGTTCTTGCGAGGCCCCGCAAAACCCCGCGAACAGAGGCCCGTAGCATCCCTTTGATATCGCTGCCAAGCCGTAGGAGCTGGCTTGCCAGCGAAGGGGCCCGTTTGAGCGGCGCCCGTCTTGAGGGCCTGTTCGCCGGCAAGCCGGCTCCTACGGGATTACAGCCAGAATTCCTCTCGGCGTTCTTGGAAGTCGTGCATTTCACCTTGCTCCAGCAACTGGCGAATCCACGGCCCCAGCAGATCCAGCGAGCTGTCCAGAGGGGTGGGCCGGTGCCAGCGCAGCGGCACCTGGGCAAAGCGCTGCTGGTTGGCGCTGACTTTTTCCAGGATCTGCCGGTCCTGCTTGAGGATCACCTTGAACAAGGGTTGCAGCACAGCGCGCTTGAGCCAGCCCGGCAGGCGCCCGCGGGCCGTGGCGATGCGGGCGAACAGGCGCAGTTCGCCCTCGGCGGCCGGGCTGAGCCAGGCGCTGACCAGCAGATTGAGCCGGCCCTGGCGGTCGCGGTATTCGATTTCCGCCAGCCCCGGCAGGCGAAAGCGCCCCATGCTGAGGCCGCGTTCGCCTTCGAACAGCCGGGATATCAGCCCGGATTGGGTGCCTTCTTCGCTGTACTGCGCTTCGACCCCGTCTTCCAGCTGATGCACCCAGGCACGAATCCGCTGGCGCTGGCGGTCGTGGCGGATCCAGCCGGCGTGCACGAAATGTGTGTGGAAGCCGTCGAGGAAGTTCTCCGCGGCGTCCTGCAAGCTGCACTGCACCCGGTCGCTGATCCAGAACACATCCAGCGCCTGGGCCTGCTCGGCGGCGGCCACCGGCGGGGCACTCGGCCGTTCGCTGGCGAGGCTGGCCCAGACCAGCCCCTGGGTTTCACAGCTGTGCAGGGGTTGTAGCAAGGGCTGGCTGCAACGCTGCTGTTCCTGGCCAGGCAGCTGAGTACAACGGCCCTGGGGGTCGAAGCGCCAGCCGTGGTAGGGGCACTGGATCTGCCCGTCGCGCACCCGGCCGGCGCTCAGGGGTGCAAAGCGGTGAGGGCAACGGTCCGGCAGCACCGCGGCGGCGCCGTCGGCATCGCGAAACAGCACCAGCGGTACGCCGTGCAGGGTGCAGGCCAGGGGCTGCTTGTGCAGCTGCCGGCTCAGGGCGACGGGCCACCAGCCCGAGTGACTGTTCACAGTTTGAGCTTCCTCATCAGCGGTACGCCGATTCGTTGCAGCAGCAGGCCCATCAGTTGCCACACCAGGCGCCGCGACCAGGGCAGGTGGGCGACGTGGATCAGGCTGTATTCGATTTCGGGCTGGCCGCCGCGCAGGCGCTTGAAGGCGGCGGCGCCGGAGCTGAAATTGAGCACCTGACGGCGGTTCACCGCCTCTTGCAGGCACAGCCTGGTCAGTTGCCGGTACAGGCCGGCGCGCTGGGGCAGGGCGGTGTCGTAGCCGACGATGGGGGTGCTGATCAGCGCGCTGTTGGCGAACCAGCCCAGGGCGCCGTCAATGCGCCCTTCGGCGTTGCGCAGGGCGCGCACCTCCAGCCAGCCTTCGGCCTGCCCGCGTTGCAGCCATTGGGCGCTGTAGTGGGGGTTCAGGCGGCTGTATTTGTCCAGGTAGAGCAGGTTGTACAGCTGCTCGATGCGCTGGAAGTCGGCTTCGCTCAATTCGCTGCCGGGCACCACCGTATAAGGGCTGCGGCGCAGCAGGGTGGCATCCAGGCGGGTGTTGTGGTGGCGCAGGAAGGCTGAATTTTCGCCCTCGCGGCCGTCGAACAGGTACACCTGACGGCTGGGAATTGCCAGGTAGCCCAGGGCTTGCAGGCGCTTGCGCAGTTCGAGGTTGCTGAAGTCGTTGAGCGAGCGAAAGCCAAAGCCGTGGTCGGGAAACTGCCGGCGCAGCAGTTCGGTGATCGCCGGCAAATCCGAACCATCCCAATCGGCGGGGTAGAGGTTGGTCGACAGCAGCCAGTTATTGACCTGCACCAAACGGTCGACCTTGGCCGCGCTCAGTAGCCGGTCCACGCCCTGGGTCAGCAGCTTCAAGGGCCACGCCAGCCAGGGCCGTTTCAGGCGCTGCAGTTCTTCCCGGGCATAGCCGCTGTAGGCGGTTTGCGGAGAGACCACGTAACAGTTATCCACAGGGTCGTGGCCGTGGTTGATGCTCACCGGGAACTGCTGGCGGCCGGTGTCCAGCAGGGCCAGGGCGGTGCTGACATTGCCGATCAGCGCGCCGCCGGCGCAGGTGCGCACGTACTGCCGGGCGTGGCTGTCGCCAATGCTCGGGGGCTCAAGGGCCAGTTGCTCGGACAGCAACAGTTTCATCGGCGCGGCGCTCCCAGGGGCTGGCCGTTCCACTCGATATCGGCGGTGGAGGCGGCCAGCAGCCCGCAACGGCGGGTCAGGGCGCGGCCGATGATCTCGCTCAGGCTCAGCAGCTGGGCGGTCAGCGGGCCGCGATCGCCGTCCTGGACGATCACGTCCCGGGCTTGTTGGTAGTCGTGCCAGAACGTGCGGCTCAAGGCCCGTTGCGGCGCCGCCAGAAGCAGCATGGCCAGGGCGATCATCCGGGGTTCCAGGGTCGCCTCCAGCGCTGCGTCGGCTTCGCTGCCCAGCGCCGCTACCAACTGCACGCGCTGGTCGTCGAACAGGTGCACGCCGCTGGTGGCCCTGGGGTTGCACTCCAGGACATGGAAGCGGCCCTGCTGGTCTTCGATGAAGTCGAAACCCACCTGCCCGGTGTAGCCGGTGGCCCGGCCGAACTGTTCCAGAAACGCACGGATCGGCGCCGGGGCACAGCTGTGGAAGTAGATCCCCGAGCCGCGCCCGACCCGGTAGCGCGGCTGATAGCTGCTGTGGGCGCGCAACTGGCCGTCCATCAGCACGCTGAAGCTGCAGTACTCCTGGCCGGGGACAAACTGCTGGGCCACCCAGGGCGCCTCGGCGCTGGGCTGGACCTTGGCCAGTTGCGCCGGGCTCGGGCGGATCAGGGTCTGGGAGGCGAAGCGCGAATAGGCCGGCTTGAACACCAGGGCATCGTGCTCTGCCGCCAGTGCTTGCAACGCGGCCGGGTCATGCAGCACCCGGGTCGGCGGCGCGGCCACATCCCAGCCCTGGGTCATGGCGGCGAAATCGCCCTTGTGATGCAGGCGGTGCAGCAGCTCGAAGTCGCTGGTGAACACCCGACACAAAGGCCGCAGGCGCTCCAGGCCGTGGGCCAGGTAGAACACCTCTTCGCAGGTGGGCAGCAGCAGGTCGATGGCCTGTTGGCGGATGACCCCGGCCAGGGCCTCGATCCAGGCATCCGGGTCGTGGCGGGGTTCCGGCAGGCGCACGAAGTGCTCGGCGGCGCGGCTGAAACGGCTCAGGGGTTGGGCCAGGGAATCGGCCACGGTCACCGTCCAGCCGGCTTGGCCAAAGGCCCGGGCCCACTCCAGGCAGGCCGGGGCCCGGGCGCCGAGAATCAATACACGCATGGCAGTCCCTCGGGTAGTTGCAGCATCAGCAGACGGCGTCTTTTTGTTTGTGG
Organism: Pseudomonas sp. GW822-FHT04H02; assembly: GCF_058800645.1. NCBI lineage: Bacteria > Pseudomonadati > Pseudomonadota > Gammaproteobacteria > Pseudomonadales > Pseudomonadaceae > Pseudomonas > Pseudomonas sp. GW822-FHT04H02. The sequence goes on from NZ_JBXAMM010000005.1 coordinate 19,318, forward strand.
CGGTGGTGCCTGCCAGTGGCCGAAGCTCAGCTGCGGCGCCTGCAGCCCTTGTTGCGCGCAGAGTTCGGCCAGGGCTTCGCTCAAGCGCTGGCACAGCCCGTGGTAGTCGCCCGAGGTACGCAGGTTGGCCTGCCAGAGCAGCCCGCGCTGGTGAATCTGGTATTCCTCCAGTTCCGCCCCCAGCATCAGCAGGGCCCGGCGCAATACGTCAGGGTAGAGCGGTGCCAGTTGCTGGCCGTCGAGCCGGGGCAGCCAGAGGATCTCGTCGGCCCGGCCTTCCACCGCGGCAATCGCCCGCTCCGCACGGCCACAGGGGCAGGGCGCGCTGGCCACCCGCAGAATGTCGTTGAGGCGATAACGCACGATCAACTGCGTACGCCGGGAAAAGTCGGTGATGATCGGCTGGAAGCGCGTGCGCTCAGGGTCCAGCCATTGCGGCTCGATGTGCAGGTGGCTTTCATTCAGGTGCAGGGTGCCGGCCTCGCAGGTGTAGCCGAGGAAGCCTTCGCTGGCCTGATAGATCTGCTGCGGCTTGCGCCCGAAGGCTTGCTGGACCAGCTCGGCGTCGGTGCTTTCCAGCACTTCGGCCACCGACAGGATGTGCTGTGGGCGGATCGTCAGCTGCCCGGCCAGGGCCGCCTGGGCCAGCCCCCGCAGCACCGTGGCCGGGGCCACCAGCACGTCCGGGTTCTGCTGGTTGAGGCGTTGCAGGGACGCGGCCAGGCCCAGGGTCAGGTCATGAAAGGCGAAGTCGATGCGGCGGCTGGCCAGGGTGGTGTACAGGCGGCTGTTGGCCCGCAGGAAGAAGGCGATCCGCAGCGGCGCCAGCCAGGGGCACAGCAGCCGTGGCAGCAGGGCCCGGGGCAGGGTGCGCGCCAGCAGGATGCCGGCCCAGCGCTGGCGTTCCACGCTGCTGACCAGGAACACCCCCTGGGCCCCCGAGGTGCCGCTGGACAGGCCCACGGTGATGTCCCCCAGGGTCGGGCTGAAGTCCCGGGAACGCTCGGCCTGCAGGGCCACCGGCAACACCTGTTCCAGGCTCAGGGCGCGAGTGTTGAAGGCGGCGAAGTCGCTCATCAGGGCGGCTTTGTCCATGAGCGGCAAGTTGTGCAGGCCGTCTTGGGTCAGCCCGTTGAAGCGCTGGCCACGGGGCAGGACTTTGGTCATGAAGTGCCGCAGGCGCCGGGCCTGCCAGGCTTCCAGCCGCTCGCGGCGGCGAAAGCGCAGGGCGTAGCGGCTGAACACGAATGAACCGATGCTGCGCAGAGTGCCCAGCAGGCGCTCACTGTTCATTGGCGAACGCCTCCCAGGCCTGGGTGCAATGGGACGGCAGCACCGCCACCGCCGGTTCGCGGCGAATCAGCTGGCCCAGGCCGTGGTAAGTGCGCACGTACTGCTGACGGTCGGCGCTGGCAAACCACAGTGCCGGTGCAGCGGGCAGGCGCTCGGCGCGGCAGGCCGGCACCGACCAGCAGGCGTCGGCCACCAGGAACACCGGCCGGCCCTGGGCATCGGGGATGAACAGGCCCAGCTGGCCGGCGCTGTGCCCCGGCAGCGGCACGCCGATCAGGCTGCCATCGCCGAACAGGTCCAGGCCCTGCTCGAAAGGCGCCATCCAGCCCGGCAGCGCACAGTTGGGGCTGGCTTCGGCCAGGCGCAGGCGGGCGCTGAAGTCGTCCGGCAGCAAGCCCGGCAGATGGCCGCCAAGGGTGGCGCGCCAACGCTGGCCGCGCAGGCTGTCGATATGCCGGTAATCGGCTTCCAGGGCGATAAAGCGCGCATTGGCAAAATCCCGCAGCCCGGCGATATGGTCGGCGTGGAAGTGGGAAATGATCACATGGCGGATATCCCCCGGGCCAATGCCCAGCTCATGCAGCTGCGCGCCCAATTGCTCGACCACCGGCAACTGCACCGGCACTGCGCTGCGGTACAGGCGCTCGGGCAGGGCGCGGGTTGCCTGGAAGAAGTGCTCGGCGTAGCCGGTGTCGTACAAAATCCAGCCGTGCTCCGGGTGCTGGATCAGCCCGCACAGTGCCGGAAATTGCACCGGCGCCAGGCGCCCGCCACGGTCGGCCATGCATTCCAGGTGCTGGCACCAGCCGGCCCGGAGGATCTTCAAGCTCACGCTGCGGCTCATGCTCGTTGCCTCTGCTGGGCCAGCCACCATTGGGCGTGCTGGGCAATGCCCTGTTCCTGGGTGATCACCGGGTGGTAGCCCAGCTCGCGCTGGATGGCGCTGATGTCCAGGGTCTGGCTGAAGGCCAGGACGCCTGCGCCGTAGCGGGTGATCAAGGGTTCGGCGCCGTTGCCCAGCCGTGCCTTGAGCTCCAGCAGGCGCGCCACGCCGTGCACCAGGGGCCAGGGCAGGCGACGGGTGCGCAGGGGTAGGCGGAAGTGCTCGGCCATCTGTTGCAGCAGGTCCTTGAAGGCCAGGGGTGTGCCGTTGCTCAGGTTGTAGACGCACAGCGGGCGCGGCAGGGGCCGGGTCAGCGCCAGCCACACCGCGTGCACCAGATTGTCGACGCAGGTCAGGTCCAACTGTGCCTGGCCGCCGCGCATCAGCGGAATCGCCCCGCGTTGCATCACCCGCAGCAGGCGCGGCATCAGGGTTGCGTCCCAGGGGCCGAACACCGCCCGGGGGCGCAGGATCACGCATTCGGGCAGCTTGGCGTCTGCCAGCAGGGTTTCGGCCTGGGCCTTGCTGCGGGCGTAGTCGTTCACCGGTGGCGGCAGTGGCTGGTCTTCGCGGATGCCCAGGCGATCACTGAAGTTGAAATACAGGCTGGGGGTGGAGATATGCACCAGCCGCGGGATGCGGTTCTTGCCGCAGGCGTGGATCACCTCGGCGGTGGAGTCGAGGTTGGCCCGGGCGAAGGCCTGGGGCGAACCCCAGGGTGAAGACAAGGCGGCGCAATGCACGATGGCGTCATGCTCGCGGCTGGCATCGGCCAGCAGGCGTTTGGCCAGCGGGCTGCCGTGCTCCAGGGGCAGCCAGCGCACGGGCGCCGGGCTGTGGGCAATGACTTGCGCCGCCGCCTCGGGGTTGCGCCCGCTGAACTGCACCTCGCAGCCTTCGGCGGCCAGCTTCCAGACCAGATGCCGTCCGATAAAACCGGTGCCGCCGGTGACCAGGATCTTCATCAAAACTCCAGGATCATGCCGCCGAGGGACAGGCCCGCGCCGGTGCCGATCAGCATCAGGGTTTGTCCGCGTTGAATGCGCCCGTCGCGCACCGCGATATCCAGAGCGGTGGGCAGGGACGCCGCCACCTGATTGCCATGCTGGGCAAAGATATCGATGACTTTCTCCGGCCCCAGGCTCAGGCGTTTGGCCGCATGCTGCATGGCCTGTTGGCTGGCTTGATGGGGGATGATCCAGTCGATCTGCGCAAGGGACAGTGCGGCTTGCTGCAGCAAATCTTCCATCAGTTCGGGCAGGTGCTTGGCCGCGAGGCGGAACACGCCTTTGCCCTGCATGGTGAAACTGGTCAGGGGCTCGAACGGCACCTGGATGCGCCGCGGATGAAAGCGCGAACCGCCGGCGGGGATCTGGCACAGCGCGGCGCCCTCGGCGTAGGTCCTGAGGCGCGAGGCGAGGATATTCTGCCCGGCATTGCCCGCCCCCAGCACCACCGCCGCCGCACCGTCACCGAAGATGCCGCTGACTTCCACCTGCTGCCAGTCCAGGCCGCAGGAGGCAATGTCGGCGCACACCAGCAGCACGCGCCGGTAATGCCCGGCCTGGATCGGCCAGGACAGGGTGTCCAGGGCGGCAATAAAGCCCAGGCAACTGGCGTTGATGTCCATGGCCGGAATGCCTGACTGGCCCAGGCCCAGTTCCCGTTGCAGCAGCGCCGCATTGCAGGGCATGCCCTGGTCCATGGTGCCGCTGGCGCAGACGATCAGGTCCAGTTGGCCAAGCTCCAGGCCCGCCGCGTGCAGGGCCCGGCGCGCGGCGCTGGCGCCGAGGCTGGCGGCGGTGTCCGCAGGATCGGCGACGTGGCGCTGCTGCACTCCGCTGATGCGCGCCACGCTGCCGGTTTCCAGGCCGAGCTGGCGGTCCAGCTCGGCACTGGTGACCACCCGCTGCGGCAGGGCGTGGCCGGTGCCGAGCATGGCCAGGGCGCGGGCCGGGCGAGGGGAGGACGCTGATGTGTGCATGCAAATTCCGTGTGTGGGCGTCGGGGCTGGCGTTGAGAGAGGCGGTTAGTGCGCTGGCAGTGCCGCCGGGCATTGGTTCAGGAAGGCTTGCAGCCCCTGCTGGTAGGCCTCGGTGGGCATCAGGTCAGTGTGTTTGGCGATGAAGCAGGCCACGCCTTGACGCTCCATATCGGCGTCCGCCACGAGGTAGAAGTCGGGAATTTCCTGCACGCTTGCGATCTGCTTCCAGGCCAGGCTGCTCTGACCTCCGCGAGCGTTGAGCAGGGTGAAGCCCTGGTCGTCGAAGTTCAGGCAATAGGTGCCTTCGACGGCCCGCAACCGGGTTTCGATCAGGCGCTGACTCAACCCGCGCAACGGCGCTTGGGGTTTGATCGGGGTGGCGGCAATACGGGCTTGCAGGTGCTTGATCCAGCGTCCGGAAAAACGCCACCACAGGGGGATGAAGATCAAGGCGAACGCCACCATGGCGATGACCTTCTCCGGGGTGAAGGTCCGCTCGGGGAAGTAGATCGACAGGCAGCCGCCGATCAGGCACAGGGTGAACATCACTGGACCGATCAAGCGGCTTTGCCAACGGGCAAATGAGGTCATGACCCGGACATGCTGCTGATCACCCTTGAGCAGTTCCTGCTTCAGCGGTTCGGCAATCCAGGCTTTGGTGTGGGCGGGGGTGATGCGGTAGTGCAATTCCATGGGGGCTGAATCCGAGGTCCGTGTTCGGTGAGGGCGGCAGTCTACCGGCTTCTGGGGTGTGTTGAGCAGCGGCGTGTGCGCCAACGCCAAGCGGCTGTTCAGGCTGGAAACTGCTCCAGATGTTGCTCCACCCACTGGTACAGGCGCTCGTCCAGCTGCGGCCGCTGCTGGTTGAAGTGGTCCTGGCAGCGGTTGAAGAACGGGTCCTGGTTGATGCGCATGGCCAGCTCGACGGGGCCTTCGCTCCCGGCGTGGGCGGCTCGTAGCTGCTGCTGGCGCTGATTGGCCTGCTCCAGGGTGTCCGCCAGGGCGTCCAGATGCAGGAGCCTGAACTGAGCGATGGTCTGGGGCAGGTGAAAGTGCAGGGCGCTGTCGAAACCCTCCCAGTCCTCGAAGGCCAGCCACTCGTGGAGCACCATGAAGCAGCGCAGCGCCGGGGCCAGCGCCTCCAGTCGTTGCAAATCCAGCCAGTACTGACGCGGCAGCTGCTCGGCGGTTTCGATGGCCTGGGCGATCAGGTCCAGGGCCTGGCCCGGGTCCCGGTGGTGCTTGCGCAGGATGCGCTGGGTCAGGGTGAAGCGCGCTTCTTCTATAGCGTGCAGGGCGCAGTTCAGGTCGTAACCGGCGTTGAGCAAGTGTTCTCGTGCTTGCTCGGGGGGCAGGCCGGATTTGTCTACCAGCACCTGCAACAGCTCGGCTTTGTAGAGCTCGGCGGCTTGCTGCGGATTATTGGCGCAGCGGGCGAGCAGGGTCTGGGCATGGCGCAGGCCGATGGGGATCAGCTTGCGTAGCTGTTGCAGGGCTTGGGTGTGCGTCGGGTCCATCGACTGCGGTGCCTCGGGGATGGCGGATGTTTGGGAGGAGCGATTATCCACCTTGGGCGATGGATTGTGCTGGTTTAAAACAAGGGCCCCATGACGTTCGCAAGACCTGTAGGAGCCGGCTTGCCGGCGAAGGCGTCGGCCGGGATGCCGGTGAAGGCAGGGCAGGCCTCTTCGCTGGCAAGCCAGCTCCTACGGGGTGGTGTTTTAGGCGGGGCCGGGGCGGGCGCCGTCGAGCAGGGCGTCCACCACGGCGCGGGCCATTTCCACGGAATGCACCATGGACCAGATCAGCCCGCGCTCGATGCCGCTGGCCCGTTCGGTGATTTCATCGGACACCTCTTCGGCGCATTTGAGCAGCAAGGAAACGTGCATCAGCGCGTCTTCGGCATTCACCTGGGGCTGTACGGCGAACAGCGGATGGCCCCGGCCATCGCGCAGGCCGAAGGGGCGATGGCGGGTACCGTGCAAGGCGGCCAGCAGGTTGGCGTTGGCGCGGTCCAGTTCCGGGTCGCGGCGCGGATGATCGGTGGGCAAGGGTGGATCGGGGACGAGCTTTTTCATGAGACTGGTTCCTTTAGCAATTTAAGAAACCGCCGGATCTCACTTCCACATGAGAGGGTGGCAGCCGTGCGCAGGTGTGGAAGACCGGGCTAAAGGAACCGGCGCACCCGAAGGTGCCCTACGCACAGCCGCCATAGATCGAGTTCACCCAAGCCGCATCGGCAAGGGTGTTCGAATGAGACGACTGCACGTCCTTTATCCCAGACTTCCACATCCGGGCCGCTGATTTGGCAGCGGCACCGGGAGACTGCCTGATCGTTCGAAGGGGTACAAGGCGCTCAAAGGCGTGGGGGATTCTCTCGGATTTGCCCTACAAAACAAAGCGAATCCGCTTCGATGCCGGGCGGCATCCCCTTACAAACTCTGCTTTTCTCCAGGCAAAAAAAAGGGCCTGGAGACGAAGCTCCAAGCCCTCAAAAGGTGAGAGGTGTCTAGTCCCTCAACCTGGTGAGCGGTGTTGCGTGTTTCGGTGTTGCGCCGGTTACGCCTTCAGCGGAACCAGACGCGGGGCAATCATGTTTTCCGGACGCAGGATGTCGTCGAGCATGGCGTCGTCCAGCAGGCCTTCTTCGCGCACCAGTTCCAGTACGCCACGGCCACTTTCCAGGGCGATGCGGGCGATACGGGTGGCGTTTTCATAGCCGATGTACGGGTTCAGCGCGGTGACCAGGCCGATGGAGTGCTCCACCAGTTCACGGCAACGGGTTTCGTTGGCGGTGATGCCGGTGATGCAGTGCTCGCGCAGCATGTCCATGGCGCGTTGCAGCAGGCGGATCGAGTCGAAGATCTTGAAGGCGATCAGCGGCTCCATCACGTTCAGTTGCAGCTGGCCGCCTTCGGCCGCGATGGTCAGGGCCAGGTCGTTGCCGATGATCTGGAACGCCACTTGGTTGACCGCTTCCGGGATGACCGGGTTGACCTTGCCGGGCATGATCGAGCTGCCGGGCTGACGCGCTGGCAGGTTGATTTCGTTGATGCCGGTGCGTGGGCCGCTGGACAGCAGGCGCAGGTCGTTGCAGATCTTCGACAGCTTGACCGCGGTGCGCTTGAGCATGCCGGAGAACAGCACGAAGGCGCCCATGTCGGAGGTGGCCTCGATCAGGTCGGCTGCCGGTACCAGCGGCTGGCCGCTGATGGTGGCCAGGCGTTGTACGGCCAGGTGCTGGTAGCGCGGGTCGGCGTTGATGCCGGTACCGATGGCGGTGCCGCCCAGGTTGACTTCGGTCAGCACTTCCGGCGCCAGGGTCTTCAGGCGAGCCAGGTCTTCACCCAGGGTGGTGGCGAAGGCGTGGAATTCCTGGCCGAGGGTCATCGGCACGGCGTCTTGCAGCTGGGTACGGCCCATCTTCAGGACGTGGCTGAATTCCTGGCCCTTGGCGGCGAACGCCTGGATCAGGCTGTCGAGGCTGGCCAGCAGCGCATCGTGACCCAGCAGCAGACCCAGGCGGATCGCGGTCGGGTAGGCGTCGTTGGTGGACTGCGCCATGTTCACGTCGTTGTTCGGGTGCAGGTACTGGTATTCGCCCTTGCTGTGGCCCATGGCCTCCAGCGCGATGTTGGCGATGACTTCGTTGGCATTCATGTTGGTCGAAGTGCCAGCGCCGCCTTGAATCATGTCCACCACGAACTCTTCGTGGAAGTCGCCGCGGATCAGGCGGGCACAGGCCTCGCTGATGGCTGCATGCTTGGCTTCGCTCAGATGACCCAGTTCGCGGTTGGCGTCAGCAGCTGCCTGCTTGACCATTGCCAGGGCCACGACCAGTTTTGGGTAGTGCGAAATCGGAACGCCGGAGAGGCGGAAGTTGTTCACCGCTCGCAGGGTCTGGATGCCGTAATACGCTTGAGCCGGTACTTCGAGTACGCCAAGCAGGTCTTTTTCTGTGCGGAAAGATGCAGCGGAGGACATGACGGAGATCATCTCGGTAGGGACCCGGTCTGTGCCGGGAACGCTGCGAATCCTAGGCCGAAGGGATTTTTTGGGCCAATGCTGTTAAACACTGGGCTATGCATATTCGGCATAATGCCGGTGTGACGCCGGGTTGCCGGCGAGCGTGTGACCTAAAATGGTGCGTGTCCGGGAGGACGTGATGAATCTGGAAAGCAAATGGCTCGAGGACTTCAGTGCCCTGGCCGCCACCCGCAGCTTTTCCCAGGCTGCCGAGCGACGTTTCGTGACCCAGCCGGCCTTCAGCCGGCGGATCCGCAGCCTGGAAGCGGCCCTGGGCCTGACCCTGGTCAACCGCTCGCGCACGCCGGTGGAGCTGACGGCAGCGGGGCAGTTGTTCCTGGTGACCGCGCGCACCGTGGTCGAACAGCTCGGCGAGGTGGTGCGTCACCTGCACCACCTGGAAGGCGGGCAGGGCGAGGTGATGCAGGTGGCGGCTGCCCACTCCCTGGCGCTGGGCTTCTTCCCGCGCTGGATCGCCCAACTGCGCAACGAAGGGCTGAACATCGCCACGCGGCTGGTGGCCACCAACGTCGGTGATGCGGTGCACGCCCTGCGCGAAGGCGGTTGCGACCTGATGCTGGCCTTCTATGACCCGGACGCAGCCTTGCAGATGGACTCGGAAATCTTCCCCTCGCTGCACCTGGGGCACACCGAGATGCTCCCGGTGTGCGCCGCCGATGCCCAGGGCAAGCCGCTGTTCGACCTGGAAGGCGAGGCCAGCGTGCCGTTGCTGGCGTACAGCGCCGGGGCTTTCCTCGGGCGTTCGGTGAATCTGCTGCTGCGCCAGCGCAACCTGCGTTTCACCACCGTCTATGAAACCGCCATGGCCGACAGCCTCAAGAGCATGGCCCTGGAAGGCCTGGGCATTGCCTGGGTGCCGCAACTGAGCGTGCGCGCCGAGCTGGCCCGGGGCGAGCTGGTGGTCTGCGGCGGGGCGCAATGGCATGTGTCGCTGGAGATTCGCCTGTACCGCTGCGCCCTGGTGCGCAAGGCCAACGTACGCTTGCTGTGGCGCAAGCTGGAAGGCGCTGCCGCGCAAGCTGCGGCCACGTAGGAGCCGGCTTGCCGGCGAAGGCGTCGGCCGGGAGGGCGGTGATCGCAGGGTGGGCCTGTTCGCTGGCAAGCCAGCGCCTGCGAGGGGGGGGCGGGATTGACCTTGGAGTCAATAAAACCGGGGTTTTGCGCCGGAAATACTTTGTTTTGCAGATGGTCGGCGAAAGTGCGTTTAACGCGCCTTTTTCGGTATACTGCGCGGCCTTCGGCCGGTTCGCCTGGCCATAATTCGTACAATTTAAGCCACGCATTTCGCGTGGCTTGTTGTTTTTGACGCGCCTGCGGGCGCCCAGAGAGAAGAGGCACGACGATGAGTGCACTGGTTGGCGTGATCATGGGCTCCAAGTCCGATTGGTCCACCCTTAGCCACACCGCCGATATGCTGGAAAAGCTCGGCATCCCTTACGAGGTGAAGGTGGTTTCCGCACACCGCACCCCGGACCTGCTGTTCCAGTACGCCGATGAGGCTGAGGCGCGAGGCATCGAGGTGATCATCGCCGGTGCCGGCGGCGCGGCGCACCTGCCGGGCATGTGCGCGGCCAAGACCCACCTGCCGGTGCTGGGCGTGCCGGTGCAGTCGTCGATGCTCTCGGGCGTGGATTCGCTGCTGTCCATCGTGCAGATGCCGGCCGGCATCCCCGTGGCCACCCTGGCCATCGGCAAGGCGGGCGCGATCAACGCGGCGCTGCTCTCGGCGAGCATCCTGGGCGCCAAGCACCCGCAGTTCCACGCGGTGCTGAAAAAATTCCGTGCTGAACAGACAGACAGCGTCCTGGACAATCCAGACCCGCGCGTCGCCTGAGGTTGTTGACGATGAAGATCGGTGTAATCGGTGGCGGCCAGTTGGGCCGCATGTTGGCCCTGGCGGGGACTCCGCTGGGAATGAACTTCGCTTTCCTCGACCCGGCGCCGGATGCCTGTGCCGCCCCTCTGGGCGAACACCTGCGGGCCGACTACGGCGACCAGGACCACCTGCGCCAGCTGGCCGATGAAGTGGACCTGGTGACCTTCGAGTTCGAGAGCGTGCCGGCGGAAACCGTGGCCTTCCTCTCGCAGTTCGTGCCGGTCTACCCGAGCGCCGAAGCCCTGCGCATCGCCCGCGATCGCTGGTTCGAGAAGAGCATGTTCAAGGACCTGGGGATTCCTACTCCGGAGTTCGCCGACATCCAGTCCCAGGCGGATCTCGACGCCGCCGTGGCGCGCATCGGCCTGCCGGCCGTGCTCAAGACCCGCACCCTGGGTTACGACGGCAAGGGCCAGAAGGTCCTGCGCAGCGCCGCCGACGTCGAAGGCACCTTCGCCGAACTGGGCAGCGTGCCTTGCCTGCTGGAAGGCTTCGTGCCCTTCACCGGTGAAGTCTCGCTGATCGCCGTGCGCGCCCGTGACGGTGAAACCCGTTTCTACCCGCTGGTGCACAACACCCACGACAGCGGCATCCTGCGCCTGTCGGTGGCCAGTAGCGACCACCCGTTGCAGGCCCTGGCCGAGGACTACTCCAGCCGCGTGCTCAAGCAGTTGGATTACGTCGGCGTAATGGCTTTCGAGTTCTTCGAAGTGGACGGCGGCCTCAAGGCCAACGAGATCGCTCCGCGGGTGCACAACTCCGGGCACTGGACCACCGAAGGCGCCGAGTGCAGCCAGTTCGAGAACCACCTGCGGGCGGTGGCCGGCCTGCCCCTGGGCTCCACCGCCAAGGTCGGTGAGAGCGCCATGATCAACTTCATCGGCGAAGTGCCGCCGGTGGACAAGGTCATCGCCATCGACGACTGCCACCTGCATCACTACGGCAAGGCCTTCAAGGTCGGGCGCAAGGTCGGCCACGCCAACCTGCGCTGCGCCGATCAGGCGACCCTGCAAGCGCAGATCCTCAAGGTGCAAGCGCTGATCGCCGAGTAACAAATCCTCCGGCTGGCGGGAACCTTCGTTTCCCGCCGTTCTCTGATAGCAGGATGCCAAAGTGCTGGCTAGGCTTTGGCTTGATCCCCCCTTACAGAGGAACAGCCATGGGCATTATTGGAACCATTTTCATCGGCTTGATCGTTGGTCTGCTGGCGCGCTTCCTCAAACCGGGAGACGACAGCATGGGCTGGATCATGACCATCCTGCTGGGTATCGGCGGTTCGCTGGCGGCCACTTATGGCGGCCAGGCGCTGGGTATCTACCAGGCTGGCCAGGGCGCCGGTTTCATCGGTGCACTGGTGGGCGCGATCGTCCTGCTGGTGATCTACGGCTTCGTCAAGAAGAGCTGAACCACGCTACAAGCCCCCTCTGCCGTCCGCGCGGAGGGGAGCCTTTTTCTTCATCTGAAACTTCAACGCATCTGACGGTCTGGGCACTAGAATGCCCGGGTTTTCCCGTCCTTCCCTTTTGACCGAGCCACCCTCACATGCGCCGTCTTCTATTGACCTTTGTTCTGCTGGGCTGCGGCCTGGCCCAGGCTGGCGAACTGCCGGAAACCGATTGGCTGGAGCTGATGCCCAAGTCGGACCAGAAGGCCCTGGAGCAGATGCCGGAAATCGACCACAACTCCCCGGAAGCCAATGGCACCTTCACCGAAAAGGGCGGCCTGAAGCAGAGCAAGGGGTTGCCGGCGGTGATGTATTCCACCAAGACCGTGCCGGCCATGAATGACAAGCAGATCCGCATCGGCGGTTATCCGGTGCCGCTGGAAGCCGATGCCAAGGGGCGCAGCACGCTGTTCTTCCTGGTGCCGTACCCGGGCGCCTGCATCCACGTGCCGCCACCGCCGCCCAACCAGCTGGTGCTGGTGCGTTTTCCCAAGGGCTTGAAGCTGGACGACATCTACACGCCGCTGTGGGTGACCGGCACCCTGAAGATCGAGAAAGTCAGCAACGACCTGGCCGATGCCGCCTACGCCCTGGATGCGGCGAAGGTGCGGGTGGTCAAGGAATCGGATCTCTGAAGCGGCGCATTTGAACGCCGCTGAACGGTAGGAGCCGGCTTGCCGGCGAACGCGGTCTTGAGGGCCTCTTCGCTGGCAAGCCAGCTCCTACGGGGCAGGTGGGGGTCAGAGCGGGGCGGCGCTGATGCTGACGCTCAGGGTGTGGCTGGCGCCCGGGGCCAGGGTGACGATGTCGTCCATCACGTTGGCGGTCTCGATGCACAGCATGCGCTGCCAGCCGTCGTCGGCCATGTCGCTGAATTGGGCAGCGCGGTCGATCCAGGGGTTCCAGATCACCGCGGTGCGCGAGCCTTCGCTGCGCAGGCGGATCCGTCGTTGCCAGTCCGGATCGACGATCTCCAGCTGCGCCGGGGCGTTCAGGTAGATGCGGTCGGTCTCGCCGGTAAAGTGCAGGCTGCCGCTCTGGACCTTGGTCTTCCAGTCTTCCAGGGTCTCGATGTAGCTCAGCCCGTCCACGCCTTCGACCTGCACCTGGCGCACATCGCTGACCGCGAAGTAGCTGTGCAGCGCCTGGCTGATGCTCACGCTTTCAGTGCCCAGGTTGTGGCTGCTGAGGCAGATGTGCAGTTGCTGGTCGAGGCGGATGCTCAGGCGCGGTTCCACTTGATGGGGCCAGCCGGGAAAACCACCCGCGGGGCAGGGCAGGCGCAGCTCCACCAGCAGGCTGTCGCCCTGGCTTTCGATGCCCAGCAGTTCCCAGTCGGTGGCCCGCACCAGGCCGTGGGCCGGCGCCGGGTCAGTGCCTTGGCGCATGGCCTGCACCGCCTGCGGGTTGCGGGCAAAGTTGCCGAACCAGGGCCAGCACACCGGCACCCCGGCGCGGATGCTCTTGCCGCGCTTGAACACGGCCTCGTCGTTGAGCCAGATCAGCGGCTGTTGCCCGGCCACTTGATAACTGAGGATGTGCGCGCCCTGCTGGGCCACCAGCAGTTCGGCGTCACCGTGGCGGATGCGCCAGCAGTTCAGTTCATCCAGTTTTACCGTTTCGACCTGGGGCGTAGGCATGCTGCTGTTCTCGTTCGCAAGGTGTGGGCTGCTATGGACCGCAGAACGGTCATCAGGTTTAGCGCGCGCGCGGCGGAACCGAGCGGGTGCGGCCACTGCCATCGATGGCGACGAATACGAACACCGCCTCGGTGACCTTGCGCCATTCGCTGGACAGCGGGTCGTCGCTCCACACTTCCACCATCATCTGGATCGAGCTGCGGCCGATCTCCAGGGTCTGGGTATAGAAGGACAGCTGCGCGCCCACCGCCACCGGCACCAGGAACGCCATGCGGTCGATGGCCACCGTGGCCACCCGGCCACCGGCCACGCGGCTGGCCATGGCGGTGCCCGCCAGGTCCATCTGCGCGACCAGCCAGCCGCCGAAAATATCGCCAAAGCCGTTGGTTTCACGGGGCAGTGCGGTGATTTGCAAGGCCAGGTCGCCTTGCGGGATTGGATCTTCTTGTTCGAGTTCTATCATGCCGGGGGGCCTCTGACCCGTGACGCTTCATGGGTACTTCAGGTGAATAGCCGTCTTCAGGAAAAACGATTCAGCCCGAACATACTACGTTCGTCACGTTCTTTCTAAGGCGTGCTAAAGGGAAACTCTGCGAAATCGACTGGCGCTGGCCAGGGCCAGGGGCGCGCAGCAGCGTTTTCGCACAGCAACCCTTGCCAGAAGCGGCTTTGCGCTTCGAGGTCTGCGAGTATATCGGTCGATAGACTCCGCGACGACCCGTCCAGTTCGCAAATTTGTGAGTCATTTGTGCGCCGCTGTGTACGCATTCGAACAATTTGCTATCGTGCCGAACCTGCCAGGCCCCAACCAGCGCTGTTGCGGCTTCCAGAACCGACTAATAAGAGAAGCCCTTGCCATGACCACTGTGCCCTCGAGCGCCGCGCAGCCTGCGCAACCCGCCCGTCCGTTGACCCGTAGTGACTACAAGACATTGTCCCTGTCTGCCCTGGGCGGGGCGCTGGAGTTCTACGACTTCATCATCTTCGTGTTCTTTGCCACCGTGGTCGGCAAGCTGTTCTTTCCGGCGGACATGCCCGAGTGGCTGCGCCTGATGCAGACCTTCGGGATCTTCGCGGCCGGTTACCTGGCGCGGCCCCTGGGCGGGATCGTCATGGCCCACTTTGGCGACCTGCTGGGGCGCAAGAAGATGTTCACCCTGAGCATCTTCATGATGGCGGTGCCGACCCTGATCATGGGCCTGTTGCCGACCTACGCGCAGATCGGCATGTGGGCGCCGATCCTGCTGTTGCTGATGCGGGTGATCCAGGGGGCGGCCATCGGTGGTGAAGTGCCCGGGGCCTGGGTGTTCGTTTCCGAACACGTGCCCCAGCGGCATATCGGCTATGCCTGCGGCACCCTGACCTCGGGCCTGACTGCCGGGATTCTCCTGGGGTCGCTGGTGGCCACTGCGATCAACAGCATCTATACCCCGGTGGAAGTGGCGGATTACGCCTGGCGGATCCCGTTCCTGCTGGGTGGGGTGTTCGGCCTGTTCTCGGTGTACCTGCGCCGCCTGCTCCACGAAACCCCGGTGTTCGCCGAACTGCAACTGCGCAAGGCCCTGGCCGAGGAACTGCCGCTGCGCACGGTGCTGCGTGATCACCGCGGGGCGATCGTGATTTCCATGCTGCTGACCTGGCTGCTGTCCGCCGGGATCATCGTGGTGATCCTGATGACCCCCACCGTGCTGCAGACCGTCTATAAATTCCCGGCCATCACCGCCCTGGAGGCCAACAGCCTGGCCATTATCTTCCTGAGCCTGGGCTGCGTGGCCTCGGGTGCCCTGGCGGACCGATTCGGTGCGGGCAAGGTGTTCGTGTTCGGCAGCGCCTTGTTGCTGGTCACTTCCTGGACCTTCTATCACGGCCTGCTGGACAACCCGCAGTGGCTGTTCCCGCTGTATGCCCTGACCGGCCTGTTCGTCGGCACCATCGGTGCGGTGCCTTATGTGATGGTCAAGGCGTTCCCGGCAGTGGTGCGCTTCAGCGGCCTGTCGTTTTCCTACAACCTGGCGTACGCGATCTTCGGTGGCCTGACGCCGATGGTGGTGACCTGGCTGCTCAAGGAAAGCCCCATGGGCCCGGCCTATTATGTTGCAATTATTTGCGGCATCGGCCTGCTGGTGGGGCTGTACCTGTGGGCCAAGGGCCGCTGACCACCACCCTGTAGCCGCTGCCGCAGGCCCTGCTGTGCGCTGAAGGGCGCCGCGACCCTGCGGGTCGATCGCAGCCTGCGGCAGCGGCTACAGAGGTTTTTATCGCCGAACAAAGAAAGGCCAGCTTCCGTTCAGGAATGCTGGCCTTTCATCTAATTGTCATATTCCGGACATAGAGTGTTCACACGGCCTACAGATACTTGGCCCCGACTTAACACACCCTATCTGCTAGGAGTAAGGCATGAAACTGAAGCGTTTGATGGCGGCAATGACCTTTGTCGCCGCTGGCGTTGCGACTGCCCACGCGGTTGCCGCTGTTGACCCTGCTATCCCGAGCTACACCAAGACCACTGGTGTGTCGGGCAACCTGTCCAGCGTCGGTTCCGATACCTTGGCGAACCTGATGACCCTGTGGGCCGAGAACTACAAAAAGGAATACCCGAACGTCAACATTCAGATTCAGGCCGCCGGCTCCGCCACCGCGCCACCCGCGCTGACCGAAGGCACCTCCAACCTGGGCCCGATGAGCCGCAAGATGAAGGACACCGAACTGGCGGCCTTCGAGCAGAAGTACGGCTACAAGCCAACCGCTATCCCGGTGGCCGTGGACGCCCTGGCGGTGTTCGTGCACAAGGACAACCCGATCCAGCACCTGACCATGGAACAGGTCGACGCGATCTTCTCCTCGACTCGTCTGTGCGGCGCCAAGGAAGAAGTGAAGACCTGGGGCGACCTGGGCGTGAAGGGCGACCTGGCCAACAAGCCGGTTCAGCTGTTCGGTCGTAACTCGGTATCCGGCACCTACGGCTACTTCAAGGAAGAAGCCCTGTGCAAAGGCGACTACAAGCCTAACGTCAACGAACAGCCTGGTTCGGCGTCGGTGGTGCAATCCATCAGCTCCTCGCTGAACGGCATCGGCTACTCGGGCATCGGCTACAAGACCGCCAGCGTGAAGACCGTGGCCCTGGCCAAGAAAGGCAGCACCGACTTCATCGAAGACACCGAAGAAAACGCCCTGAACGGCAAGTACCCGCTGTCGCGCTTCCTCTACGTCTACGTCAACAAGGCCCCGAACAAGCCTCTGGCCCCGCTGGAAGCCGAGTTCGTGAAACTGGTCCTGTCCAAACAAGGCCAGGAAGTGGTCGTCAAAGACGGCTACATCCCACTGCCAGCCAAGGTGGCCGCCAAGGCACTGGCTGACCTGGGCCTGAAAGAAGGCGCATAAGCCGCCTCCGAAGGTCCGGGCTCCCCGGACCTTCTCGTTTTCGTAGGAGTTGGCCGGGCGGCGTAAGCGCCCGAAAGGGCGACCCAGGCTCAAGGCTGGTGCGCCGGCCAGCCGGCTCCTGCAACCTCATTTTTCTGTCCGCTGCCGGCCCTGCCATGCGGCGGATTTGTTGCGTCACTGCATTGTCATCTTTCTGTCATACAGGATCGCTAGGGTGTGCGCATGAATGATCTGGCCAACTCCACCATGACTACGACTTCTCCCCCCAAGCGCATTGACTTCAATACGCCTGAACTGCAACGCAAGCGCCGCATCCGCGCGCTCAAAGACCGCCTGACCCGTTGGTACGTCCTTGTCGGCGGCCTCGCGGTACTGGGTGCTATCACCCTGATCTTCTTCTTCCTCGCCTATGTCGTCGCGCCGCTGTTCCAGGGTGCCGAACTGACCGCCAAGGACCCTCTGACTCCCGCCTGGATGCAGGACGCCGGCAAGCCGCTGATGTTCTCCCTGGAAGAGCAGAACCAGGTTGGCATGCGTGTCTCCGACAAGGGCCAGGCGCTGTTCTTCGACATCGACAGTGGCGCCGAGCTGCGCAAGGTCGACCTGCCGATCCCGGCGGGCGCCAGCGTCACCTCCATCGGCAAGGACCAGCCCGGCAACCCGCTGGTGGTGGTCGGCCTGTCCAACGGCCAGGCCCTGGTGTTCCGTCATACCTACAAGGTCAGCTACCCGGACGGCAAGAAGACCATCTCGCCGGCCATCGAGTACCCCTACGGCGAGACCCCCATCACCCTGAACGAGCAGGGCGGTGCGCTGGAGCACGTCAACCTCAATGCCACCGATTCGTCGCTGATCGTTGCCGGTTCTACCGCTTCGCAGTTGCAAGTGCTGAAGCTGACCCGCGAAGAAAACATGATGACCGGCGAGGTCACCAGCGAGCAGAGCCGCATCGAGCTGCCGCAGATGACCGAGCCGGTCAAGGCCATGTACATCGACCCGCGCCAGCAGTGGCTGTACGTGATCAACGGGCGCGCCCAGGCCGACGTCTTCAGCCTGCGGGACAAGAGCCTCAACGGTCGCTACAAACTGCTGGAAGACGCAGATACCGAAGTCACCGCCAGCACCCAGCTGGTGGGCGGCATCTCGCTGATCATCGGGACCTCCAAGGGCGGCCTGGCCCAGTGGTTCATGGCCCGCGACCCGGACGGCGAGCTGCGCCTGAAGCAGATCCGCACCTTCCAGATGGGCACCGCGCCCATTGTTGAAATCACCGCCGAAGAGCGTCGCAAGGGCTTCGTTGCCCTGGACGCCGCCGGCAAGCTCGGGGTGTTCCACAGCACCGCCCACCGCACCCTGCTGGTGGACCAGGTGGTAGACGGCCAGGGCCTGTTCGGCCTGTCGCCACGGGCCAACCGGGTAATCGTCGAGGCCGGCGGCAAGCTGCAGCCCCTGGTGCTCGACAACCCGCACCCGGAAGTGTCCTGGAGTGCGCTGTGGAGCAAGGTCTGGTACGAGAACTACGACGAGCCTAAATACGTCTGGCAATCCACCGCGGCCAACACCGATTTCGAACCCAAGCTGAGCCTCTCGCCCCTGACCTTCGGCACCCTGAAGGCGGCGTTCTACGCCATGCTGCTGGCGGCGCCATTGGCGGTGGCGGCGGCGATCTACACCGCCTACTTCATGGCCCCAGGCATGCGCCGCAAGGTCAAGCCGGTGATCGAGCTGATGGAAGCGATGCCGACGGTGATCCTCGGTTTCTTCGCCGGCCTGTTCCTCGCGCCCTATGTCGAAGGCCACTTGCCGGGCATCTTCAGCCTGCTGCTCCTGCTGCCGATCGGCATCCTGGTGGCGGGTTTCGCCTGGAGTCGTTTGCCCGAGTCGTTGCGCCTGAAAGTGCCGGAAGGCTGGGAAAGCGCGATCCTGATCCCGGTGATCATCTTCGTCGGCTTCCTCTCGCTGTACATGAGCCCGTTCATGGAGAACTGGTTCTTCGGTGGTGACATGCGCATGTGGATCTCCCACGACCTGGGGATCACCTACGACCAGCGCAACGCCCTGGTAGTGGGCCTGGCCATGGGCTTTGCGGTGATCCCGAACATCTACTCGATCGCCGAAGACGCCGTGTTCAGCGTGCCGCGGGGCCTGACCCTGGGCTCCCTGGCCCTGGGCGCCACGCCGTGGCAGACCATGACGCGGGTGGTGATCCTCACCGCCAGCCCGGGGATCTTCTCGGCGCTGATGATCGGCATGGGCCGCGCCGTGGGCGAGACCATGATCGTGCTGATGGCCACCGGCAACACCCCTGTCATGGAAATGAACCTGTTCGAAGGCCTGCGCACCCTGGCCGCCAACGTCGCGGTGGAAATGCCCGAATCGGAAGTCGGCGGCAGCCACTACCGCGTGCTGTTCCTCTCGGCGCTGGTGCTGCTGCTGTTCACCTTCGTCATGAACACCCTCGCCGAGCTGATCCGTCAGCGTCTGCGCAAGAAATACTCGTCGCTTTAAGAAAGGTAGAAGTCTGTGAAACAGAACTCCCTAAAAGACTGGTTCAAGAGCGGCGCCCCCGGCGTCTGGATCAGCGGTGGCGCGGTGTCCATCGCGGTCATCATGACCATCGGCCTGCTGGCGGTGATCGCCGTGCGTGGCCTCGGCCACTTCTGGCCAGCCGACCTGGTGCACGCCAACTACGACGTTCCGGGCCAGGCCAACCACCTGGTCATCGGTGAAGTGGTGCAGAAGGAAGAAGTGCCCCGGGCGCGCCTGAAGAGTGCCGGCCTGCCGGTGCCCGACCAGGGCCCGGAGTTCATGACCCGCGAGCTGATCAAGGTCGGCAACCGTGACCTGAACGGCAACGACTTCACCTGGATCGTCGGCGAGTGGCTGACCAACCAGAGCTACCCCAAAGAGCTGATGGCCATCGAGCGCCGTGAGTGGGGCAACTTCTACGGCTACCTGGTCAACGTCAAGGAAAGCGGCAAGGTGATCGCCGAAGGCGAAGCCGCCTGGCCCGAGCTGCAAGCGCGGATCGACCGGGTGAACAAGCTGGCCGCCCAGCTCAAGACCCTGGAGAAATCCGACATCGGCGCCATCAACGCCGGCCTGGAACGCATCCGCCTGCACGGCCGCAAGCTGGAGCTGGACGGCAAGCTGGATGCCGCGGCCCAGGCCGACATGGATGCCGAGCGCGCCGAACTCAATGCCCGCTACCAGGACATCGAGGCGCGCCTGAGCGACCTGCACGCCCAGTTCAACCGCGACAGCCTGACCGCCCGTGATGCCAACGGCAAGGAAGTGGAGATCGGCCTGGGCAAGGTGGTACACGCCTACCAGCCGAACGCCATGGGCACTTTTACCAAGATCGGTTTCTACTTCAGCAAGGTCTGGGAGTTCCTCAGCGATGACCCGCGCGAAGCCAACACCGAGGGCGGTATTTTCCCGGCCATTTTCGGCACCGTGATGATGACCCTGATCATGGCCATGATCGTCACCCCGTTCGGCGTGCTGGCAGCGGTCTACCTGCGTGAATATGCCAAGCAGAACACCCTGACCCGGGTGATCCGCATTGCGGTGAACAACCTGGCGGGGGTTCCGGCCATCGTCTACGGTGTGTTCGGCCTGGGCTTCTTCGTCTACGTGCTGGGCGGCTCCGTGGACCGTCTGTTCTTCCCCGAAGCGCTGCCGGCGCCGACCTTCGGCACCCCGGGCCTGCTCTGGGCTTCCCTGACCCTGGCGCTGCTGGCGGTGCCGGTGGTGATCGTGGCCACCGAAGAAGGCCTGGCGCGGATTCCCCGCACCGTGCGCGAAGGTTCCCTGGCCCTGGGTGCGACCAAGGCCGAGACCCTGTGGAAGATCGTTCTGCCCATGGCCAGCCCGGCGATGATGACCGGGATGATCCTCGCGGTCGCCCGCGCTGCCGGTGAAGTGGCGCCGCTGATGCTGGTGGGTGTGGTGAAGCTGGCGCCGTCGTTGCCGCTGGACGGTAACTACCCGTACCTGCACCTGGACCAGAAGATCATGCACCTGGGCTTCCACATCTACGACGTCGGCTTCCAGAGCCCCAACGTCGAGGCGGCGCGGCCGCTGGTGTACGCCACCGCGCTGCTGCTGGTGCTGGTGATCGCCACCCTGAACCTGTCGGCGGTGTGGATCCGTAACCACCTGCGTGAAAAATACAAGGCACTGGACAGCTGATCGGCTGGCTTGTGTGGACGCTGGCTTGCGTAGGAGCTGGCTTGCCAGCGAAGGCGCCCACAAGGGCGACGCAGGGCTTCAAGGCCTCTTCGCCGGCAAGCCGGCTCCTACGGAACAGAATGATGTCGCCGCTGGCCTGATGCCTGCGGTTCACGACAAACGAATTGGTAGCACAGGGAGCATCCCATGCAACACGAAGCACACACTCATGGCATCAACATGTCCGCCCTGGGCCGCGACAAGCAGAGCCTGAGCCTGGAACAGGAAACCGTGGCCATCGAAGTGCCCGGCCTGAGCCTGTACTACGGCGAGAAACAGGCGCTGTTCGACGTCAGCATGAACATCCCCAAGCAGCGCGTGACCGCCTTCATCGGCCCGTCCGGTTGCGGCAAGTCGACCCTGCTGCGGACCTTCAACCGCATGAACGACCTGGTGGACGGCTGCCGTGTAGAAGGTGCGATCAACCTCTACGGCAACAACATCTACCGCAAGGGCGAAGACGTGGCCGAGCTGCGTCGTCGGGTTGGGATGGTGTTCCAGAAGCCCAACCCGTTCCCCAAGACCATCTACGAAAACGTGGTCTACGGTCTGCGTATCCAGGGCATCAACAAGAAGCGTGTGCTCGACGAAGCCGTGGAGTGGGCGCTCAAGGGCGCGGCGCTGTGGGATGAGGTCAAGGACCGTCTGCACGACTCGGCCCTGGGCCTGTCCGGCGGTCAGCAGCAGCGTCTGGTGATTGCCCGGACCATCGCCGTGGAGCCGGAAGTGCTGCTGCTGGACGAACCCTGCTCGGCCCTGGACCCGATCTCGACCCTGAAGGTCGAGGAGCTGATCTATGAGCTCAAGTCCAAGTTCACCATCGTCATCGTGACCCATAACATGCAGCAGGCGGCGCGGGTTTCCGACTACACCGCCTTCATGTACATGGGCAAACTGGTGGAGTTCGGCGATACCGACACGCTGTTCACCAACCCGGCGAAGAAGCAGACCGAAGACTACATTACCGGGCGCTATGGCTAGAAAGCAGCTGCCAGCCGCAGGTTTCACGCGGCGCAACAGAGGCGGTGCGCGACATCCGGATCACTATTTAACTGCTTGAAGCTTGCGGCTTGAAGCTTGCAACTTTCGCGGAGCGAACACGATGATTTCGAAGGAAGGCTTAACCCATCACATCTCCCAGCAGTTCAATGCCGAGCTGGAAGAAGTACGCAGCCACCTCCTGGCCATGGGCGGGCTGGTGGAGAAGCAAGTCAATGACGCGGTCACAGCGCTGATCGAGGCCGACTCCGGCCTGGCCCAGCAGGTGCGCGAGATCGACGACCAGATCAACCAGATGGAACGCAATATCGACGAGGAATGCCTGCGCATTCTCGCCCGTCGCCAACCGGCGGCCTCGGACCTGCGTTTGATCATCAGCATCTCCAAGTCGGTGATCGACCTGGAGCGCATCGGCGACGAAGCCACCAAGATCGCCCGCCGGGCTATCCAGCTCTGCGAAGAGGGCGAGGCCCCGCGTGGCTACGTGGAAGTGCGGCATATCGGCGACCAGGTGCGTAACATGGTGCGCGATGCCCTGGACGCCTTTGCCCGCTTCGATGCCGACCTGGCACTTTCGGTGGCCCAGTACGACAAGATCATCGACCGCGAATACAAGACCGCGCTGCGTGAGCTGGCCACCTACATGATGGAAGACCCACGCTCTATCTCGCGGGTTCTGAGCATTATCTGGGTGCTGCGCTCGCTGGAGCGGATCGGCGACCACGCGCGCAACATTTCCGAGCTGGTGATTTATCTGGTGCGCGGCACCGATGTTCGTCACCTTGGGCTCAAGCGCATGAAGCAGGAAGTTGAAGGTACCAGTGGCGAATCCGCTAATGTTCCGGATGAAACTGACGATAAGTAAGAGTGCCCGAGAAGAGCGCCCGGCCTTTTGGCCGGGCGTTTTTGTTTGTGCTCCTGGAAATTGAAAAGCAGCACCCGCGAACGAAAAGTCCCGGCGTGACTGAAGAGTTTTGGCAAAGTGCCATCAGCCAGCGTTATGCTTGCCGGGATTTTTAAAGGGGTGGTCGATGAGTAAGGTAAGTGTGTTGGTGGTGGATGACGCTTCGTTCATTCGTGACCTGGTGAAGAAGTGCCTGCGCAACTACTTCCCTGGCATCAAGATCGAAGACGCGATCAATGGCAAGAAGGCCCAGGCGATGCTCGCCCGTGAAGCCTTCGACCTGGTCCTGTGCGACTGGGAAATGCCGGAAATGTCCGGCCTTGAGCTGCTGACCTGGTGCCGCGAGCAAGATGCGCTGAAGGCCATGCCGTTCATCATGGTCACCAGCCGGGGCGACAAGGAAAACGTGGTGCAGGCGATCCAGGCCGGGGTTTCCGGTTATGTGAGCAAGCCTTTTACCAACGAACAGCTGCTGACCAAGGTCAAGCAGGCGCTGAACAAGGTCGGCAAGCTCGATACCTTGATGAACAGCGCGCCGACCAAGATGAACTCGGCCTTTGGCAACGACTCCCTGAGCGCCCTGACTGGCGGCAAGCCGGCGGTGGTGGGGGCGGCTTCCGCTCCGGTCAATCCGTTCGCCAAACCGGCGGCTGCCGCCCCGGCTCCAGCTCCAGCGGCAGCAGCGCCGGCCCGCGGTTTGCTCAACAGCCCTCCGGTCAAGGCCCCGGCGCCTGCGGCAGCGGCCGGTGGTGGTCGTGGCCAGGGCCAACTGCGGCTGTCCAGCGGCAACCAGCAGTGTGTGATCAAGGCCCTGAGCATCAAGGAAGCCTTGCTGGTGGTGAAGCGCACCGACAGCCTGCCCCAGGTGCTGGAGAGCGCGGTGCTGGACCTGGAGCAGGGCGACAACGCCGAAGTGGCGCGGCTCAATGGCTACCTGCATGCGGTGGTGGCCTTTGAACCCAAGCCGGACAGCGAGTGGCTGCAGCTGACTTTCCGCTTCGTGGACCAGGATGCCCAGAAGCTCGACTACATCTCCCGCCTGATCGCCCGCGGCACCGCCCAGAAGCACTTCGTTCCCGGCGCTTGATCCTTGTCGGCCGCCTCGCTGTAGGAGCTGGCTTGCCAGCGAATGCGCCCGCAAGGGCAGCACAAGGCTTGAAGGCCTCTTCGCCGGCAAGCCGGCTCCTACGGTGGCAGGTGCGTAAGCCGCGAGAACACCCTCTTGCTGTGTAGGAGCTGGCTTGCCAGCGAAGGCGCCCACAAGGGCAGAACAAGGCTTGAAGGCCTCTTCGCCGGCAAGCCGGTTCCTGCGGCGGCAGGTGCGTAAGCCGCGAGAACACCCTCTTGCTGTGTAGGAGCTGGCTTGCCAGCGAAGGCGCCCGCAAGGGCAGCACAAGGCTTGAAGGCCTCTTCGCCGGCAAGCCGGCTCCTGCGGTGATGGGAGGCTGCGGAAATCTGCTGAAAACACTTTCCCACTGCGGGCTTTTGCCGGCCGCCGAGGCGGGCTGCTGCGTCATCCCGCTATCGAGCGAGCAACTCGCAACATAGGCCGTAACCCTCAAGCTACAAGGCGTGCTCCGCCCCCCTCGGTACTTTCCGCCGTACGTCAGATTAATTTCTTTGCGCTTGATTTATATCTGTTTGGATATAGATTTCAGGTGGCGCGCTCTTTTGTTCACCCCTTGCGGCCATGCCTTGAAACAACCCGGCGCGACCGGTCCTGGCCGTGTTGATTAGCCTTGTTCCTGGTCATTAACAGGAGAGGTTCGATGCCCAGGCACAAGGATGTGGTGTTTGTCGGGAGCGCGCTGCGGGATCTCAGGGCATTCCCTGAAGATGCCCGTCGGGCCGCCGGTTTCCAGCTGGATCTGCTGCAGCAGGGCGAACAGCCCTACGATTGCAGGTCGGTGAAAACCATTGGCCCGGGCGTTTTCGAGATCAGGATTCATGAGGACTCCGGGGCGTTTCGGTTGTTCTATGTGGTCCGGCGGGCCGCGGCCATTTATGTGTTGCACGCGGTGCGCAAGACCACCCGCAAGACCGAGGCGCGGGATATCGAGCTGGCTCGTGCCAGATTTCAGCAAGCAGGTTCACGCCATGACTGACCAACCGATCAACCAGCGCTTTGCCAGTGTCTGGGATGCCCTTGAAGCCACCCCCCAGGAGGCCGCCAACATGCGCTTGCGGGCCAAGCTGATGCTGGAACTGGGCAAGACCGTGCAGGCCTGGGGGGTGTCGCAGAAGGAGGCGGCCAGGCGCCTCAATATCACCCAGCCCCGGCTCAACGATGTGCTCAGCGGCAAGATCAACAAGTTCTCCCTTGATGCGCTGGTCAACCTCTGCGAGGCGGCGCAACTGGGGGTGGACATCCACTTCGACGCTGGCGGCATTGAACCCTTGGCGCCCGCCTGATTCATACAAGCTCCATATCAGGCTGCTAGCGTGATTCCACCCTCTGCCAAGAAGCTGCCGAATGTTTGTGCGCCTGCTGTTTTTCTGTGGATTGTCTTTAGCCGCCACGTCGCTGGCGGCGATGACTGTGTACAAGTCCATCGACGCCAATGGCGTGGTCTCCTACAGCGACCGGCCTTCGCCGGGGGCCCAGGAGTTCGTGTTCCGCGACCGCATGGTGGAGCACCTTGAGCGCCAGGTGCGCCTGGATATCCAAAAGCACAGGGGGGTGGATGCGGTGTATGTGCGCAATGACCTGTATGCCCCGGTGGAAGTGGAATTGAGCTTTGCCGGGTTGAACAATGTCAGCGGCGCTCCGGGGCAGCCGATCCGCCAGGTGCTGCCGGCCCGCAGCAGGCAGCGCCTGGCGCTGCTCACGGCAATTCGTGCCGATCAGCCCTTGAGCTATGTCCCCAGGTTCCGTTACTCCCTGGGGGACCCGGCAGGGGCCACCCAGGCCTACCGCTACCCGCTGCCCTGGCGTGGCGGGCCGTTTCGCCTGACCCAGGGGGCCAATGGCCAATACAGCCATTTCGGTCCCAGGAGCCGTTATGCCATGGACATCGCCATGCCCGTGGGCACGCCGATCATCGCCGCCAGGGGCGGAGTGGTGGTGAAGACCGAGAATGCCCAGAACGGCCGGGGCAACAACCCGGCGGGCAACTTTGTCCGGGTGCTGCACGACGACGGCACCATGGGCGTGTACCTGCACCTCAAGCAAGGTTCAGTCAGCGTGCGGGAAGGGCAGCGGGTGGCGGTAGGCAGCCCGTTGGGGTTGTCGGGCAATACCGGCAACAGCAGCGGGCCACACCTGCACTTCGTGGTACAGCGCAATACCGGGTTGGGGCTGGTGTCGATTCCCTATCAGTTCAACCAGCCGCTGGGGGATCTGCCGAATTTTGCCTTGGGCAAACAATGACCTTTGCCGGCGAACGGGCCGAATGGCCCGTCAATCCAGCATCAACACCTTGGCCAGGATGATCTTCGGCCCTTTCATCTTCTTGATGATGATGCGCAGGCCTTCGACCTCCAGTACTTCTTCCTCTTCCGGCACCCGTTTCAGGGTTTCGTACACCAGGCCGGCGAGGGTTTCGGCCTCGATATGGTCCAGGTCGATGCCCAGCAGGCGTTCCACCTTGAACAGCGGGGTGTCACCGCGCACCAGCAGCTTGCCCGGCTGGTAGGCCAGGATGCCGCGCTCGGTCTTGCGGTGTTCGTCCTGGATATCGCCCACCAGCACTTCAAGCACGTCTTCCATGGTCAGGTAGCCAATGACCTTGCCGTCGGCTTCTTCCACCAGGGCGAAGTGCGAGCCGCCCTTGCGGAACTGCTCCAGCAACTGCGACAGCGGCATGTGCCGGGATACACGCTCCAGCGGGCGGGTCAGCTCGGCCAGGTTGAACGACTCGGGAATGTGGTCCAGGGCCGCCAGTTCCAGCAGCAGGTCCTTGATGTGCAGCAGGCCGACGAATTCGTTGCGCTCGCTGTCGTAGACCGGGTAGCGGCTGAACTTGTGGCGGCGGAACAGGGCGAGGATTTCCTTGAGCGGCGCGTTGAACTCGACGCTGATCAGGTCTTCCCGGGAATTGGCCCAGTCCACCACTTCCAGTTCGCCCATTTCCACCGCCGAGGCCAGTACGCGCATGCCCTGGTCGCTGGGGTCCTGGCCGCGGCTGGAGTGCAGGATCAGCTTGAGTTCTTCTCGGCTGTAGTGGTGTTCGTGGTGCGGGCCGGGCTCGCCCTGCCCGGCGATGCGCAAGATGGTGTTGGCGCTGGCGTTGAGCAGGTAGATGGCCGGGTACATCAGCCAGTAGAACAGGTACAGCGGCACCGCCGTCCACAGCGACAGCAGCTCCGGCTTGCGGATCGCCCAGGATTTGGGCGCCAGCTCGCCGACCACGATGTGCAGGTAGGAAATGATGAAGAACGCGGTGAAGAACGACACGCCGCGGATCACTTCCGGAGAGCTCACGCCCAGGGCGCCCAGCAGCGGCTCCAGCAGATGGGCGAAGGCCGGCTCACCGACCCAGCCCAGGCCCAGGGAGGCCAGGGTGATGCCCAGTTGGCAGGCCGAGAGGTAGGCGTCGAGCTGGCTGTGCACGGTGCGCAGGATCTGCCCGCGCCAGCCGTTCTTGTGGGCAATGGCCTCGACCCGGGTCGAGCGCAGCTTGACCATGGCGAACTCCGCCGCAACGAAGAAGCCGTTGAGCAGGACCAGGATCAGAGCAAAAAGAATCATGCCGAAGTCGGCGAAAAGAGACGCGAGGGTAAAACCAGGGGAAGGGTCCATGATGGAGTTTTGCGGGTTCCGTGTATTCGAAAAGGAAGGAAATGCGGTGCCTGAAAGGCAGGCACAAGTTACGCAATGTAGCGGCTGACAGGGCAATTGCCTAGGGGCGAGTGGCTGTCAGCGCTGGTCGGTCAGGCTCTGGGTGCGGTTTTTCTTCACTTGGGCCGGAACGAAATGGCAGGTGAAGGTGCTGCCGTGGCCCAGCACGCTGCTGATCTCCAGGCGCGCACGGTGGCGCAGCAGCACATGCTTGACGATGGCCAGGCCCAGGCCGGTGCCGCCGGTGTTGGAGTTGCGGCTCGAATCCACCCGGTAGAAGCGTTCGGTGAGGCGCGGCAGGTGCTTGTTGTCGATGCCGATCCCCGAGTCCTGCACGCTCAGGTGCGCGCCCTGTTCGTCGCCCCACCAGCGAATGCGAATATTGCCTTCGGCCGGGGTGTATTTCACCGCGTTGAACACCAGGTTGGAGAAGGCGCTGCGCAGCTCGGCTTCGCTGCCCTTGAGTTGCACCGACGCGTCGGCTTCCAGGGTGATGCGCTGGTTGCGCTCCCCGGACAGCGCCTGGGCGTCGCTCTTGATCGATTGCAGCAGCACGTCGATGGGCACCGGCTGGTTGTCCGACGGGTAGTCCGTGGCCTCCAGCTTGGCCAGCAACAGCAGGTCGTTGAGCAGGGTCTGCATGCGCCCGCCTTGCTGCTGCATCTGCTGCAGGGCGCGGCTCCAGCGCGGGTTCACTTCCTCGACGTTGTCCAGCAGGGTCTCCAGGTAGCCGCAGATCACCGTCAGCGGCGTGCGCAGCTCGTGGGAGACGTTGGCGATGAAGTCCTTGCGCATCTGTTCCAGCTGGTGGATGCGGGTCACGTCGCGCACCAGCATCAGGTGCTCGTTGTTGCCGTAGCGGGTGATATAGAGCTGGATGCGTACCCGGTCGTTGGCCGGGGAGGGGATTTCCAGCGGCTCGGCGTAGCTGTCCTGCTCGAAGTATTCCTTGAAGCGCGGATGGCGCACCAGGTTGGTCACCGGCTGGCCGCTGTCCTGGGGCGTCTTGAGCCCCAGCAGGGTCTCGGCGGCGCGGTTCCACCATTCCAGGTTGCCGTCGCTGTCGAGCATGATCACCGCGTCCTTAAGGGCCGCGGTGGACTCCTGGACCCGGTCGATCACCGCCTGCAGGCGCCCGCGTACCCGCTGATCGCGGCGTTGCAGGTGGTAGATGCTGTCGAACACCTCGCCCCACAGGCCATAGCCGTCGGGGGGCGCTTCGTCGGGTTGATGCAGGCGCAGCCATTCGTGCAGGCGCAGCAACTGCTTGAGGGTCCAGGCCAGGTAGATGCCCAGGCCAGCGGCCAGGCTCCAGCCGTAGTAGCCGCTGATCAGGCCCACCAGCAGGCAGCCGGTGATCAACAGCAACATGTGGCGAATCAGGGTGCCATGCCAGTTTTGATTCACTTGAAACACGTCCGTGGAGGGTGGCGCAGCTCCAAGCTGCAAGTGTTGAAGCGGTCACTCATCGGCGTGCCGCTTGTCGCTTGCCGCTGCCGTCAGGCCTTGGTGGAAAAACGATAGCCGGTGCCGCGCACGGTTTGTACCAGATTCTCGTAGGCATCGCCCAGGGCCTTGCGCAGCCGGCGGATATGCACGTCCACGGTGCGTTCCTCGACGTACACATTGCCACCCCAGACCTGGTCCAGCAGCTGGCCACGGGTGTAGGCACGCTCCTGGTGGGTCATGAAGAACTGCAGCAGGCGGTATTCGGTAGGGCCCATTTCCGCGGGCTTGCCGTCGATGGTCACCCGGTGGCTGATGGGGTCCAGCAGCAGGCCGCCGACTTCGATTGGTGCTTCGCCATCGGTAGGGCCGGCACGGCGCAGCACGGCCTTGAGGCGGGCCACCAGTTCGCGGGGGGAGAACGGCTTGGTGATGTAGTCGTCGGCGCCGACTTCCAGGCCCTGGATCTTGTTGTCCTCTTCACCCTTGGCGGTGAGCATGATGATCGGGATGTCCCCGGTCAGCTCGTCGCGCTTGAGGCGCCGCGCCAGCTCGATGCCGGAAGTGCCGGGCAGCATCCAGTCCAGCAGGATCAGGTCCGGCTTGCGGTCGACGATGATGGCATGGGCCTGCTGAGAGTTCTCTGCCTCCATGCAGTCATAGCCGGCCATTTCCAACGCAACGGCGATCATTTCGCGAATAGGCGCTTCGTCGTCAACGATCAGAATGCTTCTGCCAACCATGCTTGAACCTCTTGTCATTTAACTGTCTTGCGCCGCATTAGATAACGGAATTATTGCAGTCGTGTGACAGTATTTCAGGTCGCGGGGCGGGGTGCTGCTTCGTGGACTAAGCTTTGAGTCCGATTCCTGACAACCACAAAAGAAGGTTTCCATGACTCTGTTCAAGCAATCGTTGAAAGTCCTGCTGGTAGGCGCTGTCCTGGCCCTGCCGACATTCGCCATGGCCGCCGACCCGGCAATGAGCAAGGACGGCGTGCTGGTGGACCACAAGGGCATGACCCTCTACACCTTTGCCAAGGATGCCGACGGCAAGTCCATGTGCAATGACAAATGCGCTGCCAACTGGCCGCCGCTGATGGCCGAGGGCAGTGACAAGGCCATGGGCAAGTGGACGGTGATCAAGCGTGACGACGGCAAGATGCAGTGGGCCTACGACGGCAAGCCGCTGTACGGCTTCGTGATGGACAAGAAGGCCGGTGACATGACCGGCGAAGGCAAGATGGACGGCGCCTGGAAGGTCGCGAAATCCGACTGACCTCCCGCCGCCCTCCGGGCCATTGGCAGCTTGCGGCAGCGGCTACACCGATCTCTGTAGCCGCTGCCGAGCCATCGTGAAGCTGCGAAAAGGCCCATAGGGCCTTGCTTGACGGTCTAGCGCAACGCGTAGTCCAGCACCACCCCGACAAAGATCGCCAGGCCCGCCCAGTGGTTATGCAGGAAGGCCTTGAAGCACTTCATCCGGTCGCGATCGCGGGTGTACCAGAACTCCCAGGCGAAACACGCCGCCGCCACCGCCAGCCCCAGGTGGAACCAGCCCCCCAGATTGAACCGTGCCCCGGCCAGCAGCAGGCAGCCCAGGGACAAGCCCTGCAGGGTGAGAATGATCACCCGGTCGGCATCGCCGAACAGGATCGCCGTGGACTTGACCCCGATTTTCAGGTCATCGTCACGGTCGGTCATGGCGTAGTAAGTGTCGTAGCCTACGGTCCACAGCAGGTTGGCGATGTACAGCAGCCACGCGGTGGCCGGCAGTTCGCCGTTCTGCGCGGTGAAGGTCATCAGGATGCCCCAGGAATACGCCGCCCCCAGCACCACCTGCGGGTAATAGGTGTAGCGCTTCATGAAGGGGTAGCAGGCGGCCAGGGCCAGGGCGCCGAACGACAGCCAGACCGTGGTGGCGTTGGTGCACAGCACCAGCAGGAAGGCGGCGCCCATCAGCACCGCGAACAGTATCAGGGCCTCCTTGGCGCTGACTTTGCCGGTGGCCAGGGGCCGCTGGTCGGTGCGCTTGACCTGGCCGTCCACCTTGCGGTCGGCGAAGTCGTTGATGGCGCAGCCGCCGGCGCGGGTCAGCACCACCCCGAAGGTGAAGATCAGCACATGGCTCAGGGACGGCTGACCCTCGGCGGCGATCCACAGCGCCACCAGGGTTGGCCATAGCAGCAGATAGATGCCGATGGGCTTGTCCATGCGCGCCAGTTGCAGGAAGTCCCAGGCCCGCGGGTGCAGGCGATTGAGGGATTTGAGCAGGCTCAGGTACATCAGCAGGCCTCCGGTCGGGCGTCTATGGCGGTCCACAGGCTGGGCAGGAAGATTTCCGCCACCAGCAGGCTCAGGGGGCCGCGGTCAAAGCGTGAGCGACGGCCCCACAGGCCGTTGTCGGCAACGGCAGCGGGCAGCCAGTGCCGGGGGTAGCGGCAGACTTCGATGGGCTGGCGGGTAAAGGCCTGGTCGCAGAACAGCAACTCGCCCAGGGAGCGGCTGCCCAGTTCGTCGATATTCAGGCCGCCTTCGAGCAGGGCGCTGCGGGCGGCGACGCTACGGGCGAACACCCAGGCCTGGCCGTGCCCGCGCAAGTACACCTCGCGCACCCAGCCTTCGCTCTGTTCGGGCAGGCCCAGGGCGGCGCATTCGTCGCTGCGCAGGGTTTGCCACTCTTGCACCAGCGGGGTGACGCTGAAGGCGTTGTGGGACAGCCGGGTCAGGCGCCGGGTCAGCGACCCTTCATCGAACAGCCAGTTGGCAACGGCTGCGCCGGGGAAGGGGGACAAACGGCTTTGCACCAGCCAGGTGGGGGCCGGGGCGGGGGGCATTGAGTGCGGCACAGTGGGTCAGTATTGGCAGCAAATGAGGCGGCGAGCTTAGCATGGCGATCGCCGGTTTTGATTGATCCAGGACGCCCGGCGGCACGAACGTGCTTGCATCTGCCGGTAGTGATCAGTAAAAAACCCCAGTGCCGGACGCTGATCAGCGTGGCCTTCTAGAGTCGATCCATCGACCGACCCACCGGCGAAGCCTGAACCCTTGAGGAAATGCATCAATGAAAAAGTGGCAATGTGTGGTCTGCGGCCTGATTTACAACGAAGCGGAAGGCTGGCCGGACGACGGTATTTTGCCGGGTACCCGTTGGGAAGATGTGCCCGCGGACTGGCTCTGCCCGGACTGCGGTGTGGGCAAGATGGATTTCGAAATGATCGAGATCGCTTGATCGACTTTTGTGGCTTGAACAACCAATAACAAGGAGCAGGGAATGAGCGCACCGGTAGTGATCGTGGGGACGGGCCTGGCGGGTTACAACCTGGCCCGGGAGTTTCGCAAGCTCGACAGCGAGACGCCGCTGCTGTTGATCACTGCCGACGATGGGCGTTCCTACTCCAAGCCGATGCTGTCCACCGGCTTCGGCAAGAACAAGGACGCCGACGGCCTGAGCATGGCCGAGCCCGGCGCCATGGCCGAGCAGCTCAGGGCCGAGGTCCGCACCCACACCCGTATCAGCGGCATCGACCCGGGCCACAAGCGCCTGTGGATCGGCGAGGAAGCGGTGGCCTATCGCGACCTGATCCTGGCCTGGGGCGCGGAAACCGTGCGGGTGCCGGTGCAGGGCGACGCATCCGAGCTGATTTTCCCCATCAATGACCTGGAAGACTACGCGCGCTTTCGCAGCGCCGCGGCCGGCAAGCGTCGGGTGCTGCTGCTGGGCGCCGGGCTGATCGGCTGCGAGTTTGCCAACGACCTGATCCTTGGCGGCTACAGCGTGGACCTGGTGGCCCCGTGCGAACAGGTGATGCCGACCCTGCTGCACCCGGCCGCAGCGGCGGCGGTCCAGGCCGGGCTGGAGAGCCTGGGCGCACGCTTCCACCTGGGCCCGGTGCTCAACCGCCTGCAGCGCAGCGCCGACGGTCTGGAAGCCCACCTGTCCGATGGCCAGGTGATCGCCTGCGACCTGGTGGTCTCGGCCATCGGCCTGCGCCCGCGCATCGACCTGGCGGCTGCCGCCGGGCTGGTGGTCAATCGCGGAGTGGTGGTGGACCGCGAGCTGAAAACCTCCCACGCCAATATCTATGCCCTGGGCGATTGCGCCGAGGTCGACGGTCTCAACCTGCTGTACGTGATGCCGCTGATGAGCTGCGCCCGGGCGTTGGCGCAGACCCTGGCGGGCAAGCCGACGGCGGTCAGCTACGGGCCGATGCCGATCACCGTCAAGACTCCGGTCTGCCCCCTGGTGGTGTCGCCGCCGCCCCGTGGCGCCGAAGGCGTATGGACCGCAGAAGGGCAGGGGGCCGACATCAAGGTCCTGTGCCGCAACGCCGAAGGCCAGTTGCTGGGCTACGCCCTGACCGGGGCCGCGGTGATGGAAAAACTGGCCCTGAACAAGGAACTTCCTGCGTTGCTGGCTTAAATACCGGTCGTTCTGTCGGAATAACCCGGTTCTTGCCCTCACAAAGGTCGCGGGGAGACTGGCGCCACTCTCAAGCGCGTGCCATCCTCACACCCGTCTGCCGCAGCGTAGAGCCTGCGGCGCCTTGGGCGCTGTTCCCGTGAACAGCACGGACATAACAACAAAAAACCGTCAAAGAGGCTTCACACTATGCGTAAACCAGAACTCGCCGCAGCCATTGCTGAAAAAGCGGACCTGACCAAAGAGCAGGCCAATCGCGTGCTCAACGCCATTCTTGAAGAGATCACCGGGGCTCTGCACCGCAAAGACAGCGTCACCCTGGTTGGTTTTGGCACCTTCCTGCAACGCCACCGTGGCGCCCGCACCGGCAAGAACCCGCAGACCGGCGAGCCGGTAAAGATCAAGGCCAGCAACACCGTGGCATTCAAACCGGGCAAGTCGCTGAAAGACAGCGTCAACCCATAAGCATTGAGCGGGCTCCCGGCAGCGGGAGCACGCAGGGGAAATAGGCACGCCGAGCGCATCGGGTGCCTATTTTTTTGCCTGCCGTTTGCCCGCAGATGTTCTTGCGAAGCCGCTTTGGCGTGGCTAGGATGCGCGATCGTTCGATTTTTGATCTAAGGCCAAGGATGACCCGCCCCACTGACAGCCCCCTTTCATGGGCCGCCCTGCTGCACGGCCTGGCAAGCCCCGGTTTAGTTGCCCTGGTCGTGGGCTGCCTGTTCAGCCTTGGCCTGTCATCGGCCGCTGCCGGCAACGACTCGCGACTGGAGCAGATCGGCTATCGCGAGGCCCTCAGCTGGTTCCACAGCCAGAAATACGACAGTTCCGGCGCCTGGCTCTGCGGCTATTCCCTGGCCCGCGAGGACTACAGCGTAGCGCCCAAGGCTCCGCGCCTGCTGGTGGAAGTGGACCAGCGCTTTCTTTACCTCAAGACCGCCGGCCAGCTGGTGGAGCTCACCGGCGCCGCCCAGGGCCTGGAACGCAGCGAGTACCAGAACACCGGCGCTCATATCCGGGTCACCCTGAACATCCTCAAGCGCAACAATTTCAGCGAGTACCAGGAGTCTCACGACCGCCAGGTGCTGGCGCGCATCGAGATGAACGACCAGGTCGAAACCCTCACCCTCAAGGGGCAATCATGCGGTACCTGAACCTGGCAGGCCTGGGCCTGCTGATCGCCTGCGCGGCCACGCCCGCCCTGGCGGATGAATCGAACCCGGGCAAGGGTTGCTACGGCTACCTCACCGAACTGGTGCGCAGCAGCGATTTTCCCTACCGCGACTTCACCACCCCGGAGCACCTCAAGCTGCTGATCGACCGCGACGATGGCGACCAGCTGAGCTTGCAGCTGTTCTACGAAACCTCCGGCAGCGGGATCATCGGCTGGGTCCGCTACGACGTGCCGCAGCAGGCCCTGTGGAACGTCAGCATCGACCCCGAAGAGCCCCAGGCCCTCAAGTTCGATCAAGGCTTCGCCCGTGCCTACGCGTCCTGCCTGGAAGCGCGTTGAGGGGCCACGGCCGCTGCGCAGAGTTGCCGAGTGGTTCCTTGATTGTTGCCGGCCGTTGCCTGAATATTTGCCACTCTCCGAATCACCCTTTCAGCATGGAACGCCAAACTCTTGTCCACCTACCGCATTCAAGAAGCCGATCTCGATATTCCTGACGCCTGGCAGGACCAGAGCATCAATATCTTCAAGCTGCCAGCCGTTGGCGGTGCCCAGGAAGCCAGCTTCGTCATCAGCCGCGACCCGAGCCAGGGCGACGCCGCCTTTGCCGATTATGTCGCCGCGCAGCTGAATGCTGCCGAGCAGCAACTGCCAGGTTTCAACCTGATCAAGCGCTGGGACTTCGACATGCAAGGCCATGCCGCCGTGCTGCTGGACTACAGCTGGAAACGCGAAGGGCGCGAGCTGATGCTGCGCCAGGTCTTCATCGAGCGTAAGCCGGCCGTGCTGATCACCACCCTGACCACCACGGTCAACGACCTGGTGCATCATGAGCCAGCCTGGAAACAGGCCATGCAGAGCCTCAAGCCGCAGCCTTCGAAAGCCTGATCGGTCAACCCGCCCTGAGACGCATTGCCCGGTAGCCGAACTCTAGGAACCGACATGAAGTTCAACGATCTGTTCGTCAGTCGCGAGGAGATGTTCTCGATGGGCATCGAGGAATCCACCGGCCAGTACTACCTGACCTTTCCGGTGAGCCTTGGGGTGGTCGACTACGAGGAGTACTACGCCATCGAGCGCGCGACCTTCGAACTGTTCGAACAGGATCTGCAGGCCGCGCTGGCGTTCATCAGCCGCGCCAGAAAGCGCGAGCTGGACGCGTTGCTGATCATCAAGCCGGGCAAGAATCGCGGCTCGGCGATTTGACCCGGCCTCCAACAGGCGCTCAGTTCAGTGCTGCCAGTAGTTGCTTGTTGAACGACTCTTTCAGGTCCTGATGACCGGTGTAGCCCAGGGTCTGCTCGCTCATGATCTTCGCTAGCGTTTCGTCGTCCGGTTTGATTTTGTTGGTTTTCAAGGCGATAAAAATCAGTGGGACCGGATAGGAGTAATACTTTGGCCTGTCTATGACATCGCTCACCAGCGCGGGGCTGACGCTGAAGAGGTTGAACAGAATAGGCAGGTGAACATCCTGGAGCTGGCGCAGAATCACCTGGCAGGTATTTTCAATACCTTGCTCTGTCACGGGCAGTAGCGGGCAGGCAGCTTTTTCACTGACCGTCGACAAGCTGTAGATAAATTTCGGATTGGCCAGGTTGGACGGGTAGGGCGGGTTTATCTGGTCGATCTCGGCCTGCAGGGCCGGGTGTTCGACGAAGATGATGATTTCGTAGGCGCGGGTGTTGGCCAGGTATTCGAAATGCAGGGTCGCCACGGCGCCCGATTCTTTCTGTGCAACCACCACTTTGTTCTTGGTGACTTTTACTCCGGGGTAACCCGAGAGCTCGCTCTTCAAAAAAAGCTGGAGCGCCTTTTCAAAGTTGCTGCGCAATTCCTTGGTGTCTGCTTTCATTTCTCGATTACTCGTTCAATAGCGAAGAAGCCAGAAGGTGGCCGAATGCTGTGCGCCATTGCCACCGAACTGGGTACCTCTGGCGGTTTTGGTCGCAACTTCGAACTGGCCCTGGGTAGCGCCCGACGGTTTGATCAGGCCACCGCCCAGGCCACCGTTCGTATTGGCCGGATTGCTCATGTCGAACATTCCCGATCCCTGTTGGTTCTTGGTCAGTTTGCCGCTGCCATTTTTGACTTCGAACACGTGATAGTTGCCGGCTTTGTCCTTGGCAATGATATCTGCCCTGATGCGATAGGACTTCTGGGTGACAGGGTGTTTGACCTTCATGGTCAATTCTTCACCTACCACAGTGAAACCGTTCCTCTCGAGGTCAGCTTTGGCTTTTGTAGTGCCCCTTCTGCCGCTGTAGGCCGATTTGCAGATCCAGCCCAGCGGATCGATCCAACCGATTGGGTTGGGAGCGTACTGATAAAGGTTCAAGCCTCCGGCCAGGCCGATGGGGTCCGGCGTGGTGAAGCGCCCGATATCCGGGTCGTAGA
Organism: Pseudomonas sp. GW822-FHT04H02; assembly: GCF_058800645.1. NCBI lineage: Bacteria > Pseudomonadati > Pseudomonadota > Gammaproteobacteria > Pseudomonadales > Pseudomonadaceae > Pseudomonas > Pseudomonas sp. GW822-FHT04H02. The sequence goes on from NZ_JBXAMM010000005.1 coordinate 56,215, forward strand.
AACGGAACGTGTTGAAGTGCAATCCAGTCTCGCGGTCCAGGTACTGGCCCTGGAACCTGAGATTCTGTTCCTCGATGTAGTAGGGCTCGCGTATTTCTTCGACAGTGTTGCCCCAGACCTGATAGCGGGCCTGCCAGACGCTATGGCCGTCAGGCTCGCAAAGCTGTTGAGGCAGGCCATTCAGGTCGTTGTGGTAGTAGCGGATCTTCTGCTGCGCGCCGAGGCCGTCGACCCGCGCCAGGGGCGCATGTCCCAGGTCTTCATAGACATAGAGGCTGGTCTGTTGATTACGCTGTTCCTGCAGCAGCCGCAGGCCATCCCAGACGAATCGCGTTTCACCCAGAAGGTTGCCCTGGCTGTCGTACTCGCTCTTGCTGATGCGGCGACCCAAGACGTCGTAGCGCATCCTGACCAGGGTTTCGCCGCTGGAGGTCTGATTGCGCACTTCGATCAACCGGTGTTCGGCGTCGTAGGCAAAACGTTGCACGCCTCGCCGACCACTGCGTTTTTCAATCATTCGCCCGAAGGCATCGTAGCGGTAGCGCTTGTCCTGGTAGGTCAGCAATTTGTTGTGCACCACCAGCCCGGCGCCCGCCTTCGGGCCATCAAGCAAATTGGCGGCGGCGTCATAGGCGAAGGTTTCTTTCTGGCCCTGCAGGCCGTCCTGGCTGGCAATGATTCGCCCGGTCGCGTCGTAATGGAACAGTTGCCGATGTTGCCCGGTGGCATGTCGCTCGGCCAGGCCCACCAGATTATCGCTATCGTCGTACTCCAGATGTCGCTCCGGGGCTGTTGGCAAGGTGTTTGCCAGCAGGCTGGAATGCTGCAGGCGTGCGCGCAGGCGGCCACAACGGTCGTATTCGCTGCGAGTGCTGATCTGACCCTGGGTGCGCAGCACCTCACGGTGCAGGCGGTCACGTTGAAAGTCGCTGACTACCTGGCCATCGAGATTGATCTGGTGCAGATGGCCGCTGCCGTAATAGAGCCGGTTGAGCCAACGCTTGTCCGGTAGCTGGGTCTGAGTCAAATTGCCCAGTTCGTCGTATCGATGGATCAGGCTGCCGGCCACGGTGTGTTCTTCGAGTAATTGGCCCAGGGCGTCGTAGCTGAAACTCAGTGCCTGCTGGTTGCCGAGGTTGTCGGTAAAGCTGGCGGCGGTCAGTTGGTTCAAGGGGTCGTAGGTGTATTGGCTGCGGCCATCGTCTGTGATTTTGGCCAGCAGCCGCCCCACGGCATCGCGCTCGAACCGGTGGATGATCGGCGCGATAGGTTGCACGGGCACGGCGCTCAGCCCGGTGCCATAAGGGGCGGGGTGGGACTGGAGTTCGACGACGTTGTTCAGCAGGTCATAGCCATAGCGTTTGGCACTGCCGTCGAGGTCCTGCTGTTCGCTCAAGCGGTTGCCGGCGTCCCACGCAAAGCGATAGCTTTCGCCGTTCTCGTTGGTGAGCGCCAGCAGCCGTCCGTACGCGTCATAGTCGAACCGGACCTGTCGGCCGTGAGCGTCGATGCGCTGGCGTATCTGCCCGCGCCGGTTGTACTGGTAGAGCGTGGTGTAGCCGGAAGGGTCGGTGTAGCCCTGTAGCTGGCCGTTGCTGCTGCGTTGAAAATGCTCGGCGCGCCCATCGGCCAGTTGGCTGCTCAGCAACCGTCCCTGGCAGTCGTAATGGAACCGGGTGTGCTCGCCAAGGGCATCGATGATGGCTTTCACGTTGCCGCGTCGATCGTATTCGAAGCGGGTTGGATAGCCCGAGCAGTCCAGGTGTTCAAGCAATTGCCCGGACGAGTTCCAGCGCATCTTCCGGCTTCTTCCCGCGGCATCGATGATCTCCACCACCTGGCCGTGCGCGTCATGGCGGTACTGGGTCACCTGGCCCAGCGGGTCTACTTCGGCGATACAGTTGCCCCTGGGATCGTAGCGCAGGTGCCAGCTTTCTCCGGCGGGATCGGTCAGGGTCTGTGGCAGCGACCAGTGCTCCAGCCACAAGGTCGAATGGCTGTGCCCCAGAGGATCGGTCTCGGCTATCAGGTTGCCGGTTTCGTCGTAGCTATAGGCATAGCGCCCTCCCAAGGGGTCGGTGGCGCTGAGCAGTTGGCGCTCATCGTTCCACTCGAAGGCCCATGTCTGGTTGAGGTTGTCGGTGTACTCGACGATCTGTAACTGGCTGTTCCAGCGGCGGCGGCTGAGGCGTTGCAGGCTGTCGGTGACCTGGGTGATTCCCGCCTCCAGATCATAGTCGTACTGATAGCTATCGCCTTCGTCGGTCCAGTGACGGGTCACTCGCCACTGCTGGTCGGCAAATTGTGTCCATTGATAGAAGCAGTGCAGCCCGGTGGCCAATTGATGTTCAATCATCCGGTGGCCGGCGTCATAAGCGAAGCGACGCTGTACCTGGCCTTCGCTATCGCGCACCTGTGCCAGGTCTCCTGCCGCATCGTAGTCGTAGCTGACCAGCACTTCCCGTTGCTGGTCGGGGTACAGCCGTTCGACCTGGGCAATCCGACCGGGCCAGAGCGTGCTGTAGCTCAGTTCGAGCTGCGCCTGTTCAAAGGTGTCACGCAGCAGCCAGAGGCGTCCGGACGAGTCGTACTCCAGGTGCAGACGGTTGTCGTTGCGGTCCCCCAGCTGGCTCAGGCGCAGCCGCGAGGAGTCGCCCGGCAGCGGCTCGAACAGACGGTAGATACCGTCGCTGCTTTCGATCAGCAACTGTCCGTTCTCGTTGCGTCGCACGCTCAAGCCTTCACCGGGGCTGAAGGCTCCTGCACCCAGGGCAATGGAGCCCATGTCGATGCGGCGTCCTTGCTCATCAATGTAGAGCAGGCGCTCGCCCCCTTCGGGGTGGGGCTCGATCTGGACGCTGATCTCGTAAGGCAAGCTCCAGCCGGCCCCGAGCAGGCCGTCACGACGTTCGTCGCGGCTGTTGTAGAAGCGTTGCCATTCGATGGGCATCAGCCCGGGCAGGGTGAAATCCAGATCGTCGTCGGCTCCGAGCACCTTGGCCCCGGTGGCTGCATGCACCGGGTGGGTCGAGGCGACGACGGCCTGGGTCAAAGCATTGGTGGCCTGGCTGACGACAAACGAATTGACCCCGGCCATCAGCATGCACGGCAGGTTGCTGAGGAACTTGCCCTTGCCGCCCTTGAGCATCATCAGCACGGTCACCGCCAGGCCCACCCCCGGGGTCTTGCCGCTACGGATCTCGCGCACCACCACCGAGCCACCGCCGATGGTCACGTTCGGGGAGATAGGCCCGGCCGACACTACCTTGGCATCGCAGGTGCTGCGGTCGCCGCTGCGTACTGCCGGCTGGCCGTCGATGCTGACCTTTTCCGAGCCTTCAGCCAGATACTGCACCGGCATCGGCGGGTGCTTGGTGCAGGTCACCAGGTCCAGTTCCTTGGTCTGGGAGCCTGGCGCCGGGGAGGCCACGGTGGGCCGCCACATCTGTGAGAAAAACTCCTTGGCCATGTCGAGGAAACCGGGCCCTTCCTCGGGCGTTGCCGACGGGGTGTCGGTGGCTTCGCCTTCTTCGGCGCCGTCGCCGCTGATCTGTGTCGGCGGTGCGATGCCGGCCGCGCGGGCCGCCGGCTTGTTGTTGGTCAGGACCTTTTTCGAGCCGCTGGCGATGGTGGCCTGGATCGAGGGCGGGAACAGGGCGTTGGCGATGCCCTCGCATAAATTGCTCAGGCCCTTGTCGGCTCCGGTCTTGCTCATGACCACGCCGACGACGACGCCCACCACCAGCCCCAGCACACAGGCGCCGAGGCCGCCGGTGGCCACGGTGATGCCTGCCGCCGCGGCTACTGCCATGGTCGCCAGGGCGCCGATGGCAACGTTGGCCGCCACCTCCAGCACACCGCCGAGAATGTCGGCCATCATCGAGGTGTGTTCCAGCCCGTCACCCAGGCGGGCGGCCCACAGTGCGTCAGACATGGCCCTGCCTCAGCCCAGCACCAGGGTGTTCTTGATCTGCGCCCAATGGGCGGCTTCCGCGTCGCCGAGCTTCTGTGCCTTGACGTAGCTCATGGCGAGCATCTGTCGGGTGCCGGGCAGCACCAGGGCCAGCTGGAACTGGAACACCTGTTCTTTGCCCTTGTTGAACTGGCTGCGCAGCTCCAGGCCCTGGATGTCCTGGGCCGGGCCCAGCTGCACCGGTTGCGGAGCCTGGCAGCGCAGGTCCTGGACTTGCTGCTCCAGCCGCTGCAGCTGGCTGGCCAGGTTGCTCTCCAGGGTTTCGCCGTCCCCCAGCAGGCTGCGGCTGACGATCAGCGAAGTGCCCAGGGCCGGGAACTTGAGGATGTTGATCGAGGCGTCCTGCAGTTCGCCGGCAGGCAGCTGGAACTGCAATTCATTGAGGCGATAGGTCATGGCATAGGCATCCGTTCATTAGCCTTTGGGGGCGGAAAAGGGGGCTTTGGCCTTGGCGCTGATGGCGCCCTGCACACCCTGGCCCTCGGTGGTGGTGCCCGGGCCGCCGCCGTTGTTCAGGTGCAGCACGCCACCGGTATTGATCTGGGCATCGGCCGAGGCATGCACGCTGATGTTGACCCCGCACAGGTTGATCTGGCCGCTGGCGTTGAGCTCCAGGATGCTGGCCCCGCATACCAGGCGCAGGCGCTCGCCGACCTCGATCACATAGCTCTGGCCGACGCTGTCGAGCTTCTTCTCGCCCACCCGCAGCTCATCCACGTGCTGAACGATGCGCGTGCGCTTGTTGCCGATGGTCACGTACTCGTCGTGGCCGATGCTCTTGTTGCGGTTGTTGCCCACCGAATGGCTTTCGTTGACCTCGACCACGATGTCCTGGTTGCGCTCGGCGTGGATGTACAGCTGCTCCGCGCCCTTTTTGTCTTCCATGCGGATTTCATTGAAGTTGGCCGGGCTGCCGCCCTTGCTCGAACGGCTCTTCATGCCGCTCTGGGTGGCGTTGGCGGGCAGGTCGTAGGGCACGGTCTGTTCGGCGTTGTAGACCCGGCCGGTGATGATCGGGCGGTCGGGATCGCCTTCCAGGAAGCTGACGATGACTTCCTGGCCGATGCGCGGGATCTGCATCGAGCCCCAGTTCTTCCCGGCCCAGGCCTGGGACACGCGAATCCAGCACGAGCTGTTTTCGTTGGACTGGTCGTGGCGGTCCCAGTGGAAGTGCACCTTGACCCGGCCGTACTGGTCGGTCCAGATCTCTTCCCCGGCCGGGCCCACCACTCGCGCGGTCTGCGGGCCCTGGACCATGGGCTTGTGGGTGGTGGCCAGGGGGCGGAAGCTCTGCTGGGCGTCGATGCAGGTCAGGTGGCTCTCGAACTGCGCCGAGCCGCCGCCAGCGCCGCTCTCCAGGCTTTCCTGGACCAGGTAGTAGCGGATGCTGACGATCAGGTATTCGCGGTTCTGGTCCTGGCGGCTGAAGCCGGTGAGGCTGAACAGGTTGCCCACCCCCAACCCCCGGGCGTTGCCGCTGAGCTCGATGCGCTCATGCAGGCTTTGCAGGGCCTCGATACGGGTCTGGGCATAGTGCTCGCCGTCGCTGCTCTGCACGTAGGTGCCGGGGTAGTCGTAGAGCGGGTAGTCGCCGGCGCTGTGGGGCCGCGGCATGGCCGAGCGCACGTCGATCCGGGCGCTGGGGCGCTGGAAATCATAGTCGTTGAGCTCCAGCGAGCCGGGCTGCACCTCCTGGGCCAGGTGCCAGTCGAACATGTGGTCGCGCTCGCGCTGCTGCTCGTCTCGCGGGTAGTAGGGCACCGAGGCGTAGCCGGGCACGCTGCTGTGAGCGCCATAGGCGTCGGCCAGCACCACCACGTGGCGGTCCTTCTCGTGGCGGAAGAAGTAGTAGATACCTTCCTGTTCCATCAGCCGGCTGACGAAATCGAAGCTGGTCTCGCGGTACTGCACGCAGTACTCCCACTCCCGGTAGGGGCGGCTCAGGGCGTCTTCGAAATCGGAAAAGCCCAGGTCGCGGAACACCTGCTTGATGATCTGCGGGATGCTCAGGTTCTGGAAAATCCGGCAGTCGGAGGTGCGGCTCAGCAGCCACAGCCAGGGGCGCAGCGTCACCTCGTAGCTGGCGAACTGGCCGGTGTCGATGTTCTGGCTGCAGCGCGCGACGATGCCGTGGAAGTACCGCTGGCCGCCGCCGTCCAGCTGTACGCTGAGGCCCATGGGCTTGCCCAGCAACTGGTTGAGGTCGATGTTGGCGTCACTGGAGGCCAGTTGCAGCTGGTAGTCGAACAGCCGCCCCAGCTCCTCGCCGCCGCCCAGGCTCTTGAGCAGCAGGACGTCCGGGCCCAGGGGGCAGTTGACCTGTGCCAGTCGTGTGGATTGCTGAAATAACATCGTCAGTCTCGTTGAATGCGTGGTGTGCCAGGTCAGCCCCCTGCAGGAGCGAGCGTGCTCGCGAAGGCGCCAGGTCCATCACCGTGGCGGTCGCTTCGCTGGCAAGCCGGCTCCTGCGCAGGGCGTGGGGTCAGGCCGGCTCGCTGAAGTCGTAGTGCAGTTCGTTGTCGCGCTGGCTGATGCGCACCCCGGCCAGGGCGCGGCCTTCGAGCATGCGGTTGAGGAACTCGCGGCTCATGTCCGGCAGCAGGCTGTTGGTCAGGATGGCGTCGATCATCCGCCCGCCGCTTTCGGTCTCGGTGCAGCGCGAGACGATCAGGTCGATGACCTCGTCGTCGAAATCGAAATCCACCTTGTGGGTGCTTTCCACGCGCTTCTTGATCCGCCCCAGTTGCAGGCGGGTGATGGCCTTGAGCATCTCGTCGCTCAGCGGGTAGTAGGGAATGGTCACCAGGCGCCCCAGCAGTGCCGGCGGGAAGATCTCCAGCAGTGGCTGGCGCAGGGCCTTGGCGATTTCCTCCGGCTCGGGTACCGCCTGCGGGTTCTTGCAGACGTTGGCGATCAGCTCGGTGCCGGCGTTGGTGGTGAGCAGGATCAGGGTGTTCTTGAAGTCGATCATGCGGCCTTCGCCGTCTTCCATGACGCCCTTGTCGAATACCTGGAAGAAGATCTCGTGCACGTCCGGGTGGGCCTTTTCCACTTCGTCCAGCAGCACCACGCTGTAGGGCTTGCGCCGTACCGCTTCGGTGAGCACGCCACCTTCGCCGTAGCCGACATAGCCCGGCGGGGCGCCCTTGAGGGTGGACACGGTGTGGGCTTCCTGGAACTCGCTCATGTTGATGGTGATGACGTTCTGCTCACCGCCATACATGGCTTCGGCCAGGGCCAGGGCGGTTTCGGTCTTGCCCACCCCGGAAGTGCCGGCCAGCATGAACACGCCGATCGGCTTGTTCGGGTTGTCGAGGCCGGCGCGGGAGGTCTGGATGCGCTTGGCGATCATCTGCAGGGCGTGGTCCTGGCCGATGATGCGTTTCTTCAGGTGCTGGTCCAGGTTGAGCACGGTTTCCAGCTCGTTGCGGGCCATGCGCCCCACTGGAATGCCGGTCCAGTCGGCGACCACCGAGGCCACGGCCTGGTAGTCCACGGTCGGCAGGATCAGCGGGGTCTCGCCTTGCAGGGTGCTGAGGCGCTGTTGCAGGTCCACCAGTTTTTCCCGCAGGCCGTGGCTGTCGTCGCCGACGTCGCTGTCCACCAGGCCGACGTTTTCCCGCAATTGGGCGCGGGTTGCCAGCAGTTCGTCCACCAGGGTCTTCTCTTGTGCCCAGCGGCTTTCCAGCTCGGCCAGGCGCTCGCGCTCGGCAGTCAGGAGGTTCTCGCTGTTGACCTGGCGGTTGCCAATGGCAACGCCGATCGCCTGTTCCCGGGCGATGATCTGCAGCTCGGTTTCCAGGGCCTCGATGCGCCGGCGGCTATCGTCCACCTCGGCCGGCACGGCGTGCAGGCTGATGGCGACGCGGGCGCAAGCGGTATCCAGCAGGCTGACGGATTTGTCCGGCAACTGGCGCGCGGGAATGTAGCGATGGGACAGTTTGACCGAGGCCTCCAGGGCTTCGTCGAGGATCTGCACCTGATGGTGCTGTTCCATGGTCGAGGCCACGCCGCGCATCATCAGCAGCGCCTTGTCTTCCGAAGGTTCGGCTACTTGCACCACCTGGAAGCGCCGGGTCAGGGCCGGGTCTTTCTCGATGTGCTTCTTGTACTCGGCCCAGGTGGTGGCGGCCACGGTGCGCAGGGTGCCACGGGCCAGGGCCGGCTTGAGCAGGTTGGCCGCGTCGCCGGTGCCGGCGGCGCCACCGGCGCCCACCAGGGTGTGGGCTTCGTCGATGAACAGGATGATCGGCTTGGGCGAGGCCTGGACGTCCTCGATGACCTGGCGCAGGCGCTGTTCGAACTCGCCCTTCATGCTGGCGCCGGCCTGCAGCAGGCCGACGTCGAGGCTGCGCAGTTCAACGTCCTTGAGCGCCGGCGGCACGTCGCCGGCGACGATGCGCAGGGCGAAACCTTCCACCACCGCGGTCTTGCCCACCCCGGCTTCACCGGTGAGGATCGGGTTGTTCTGCCGGCGGCGCATGAGGATGTCCACCAGTTGGCGGATCTCTTCGTCGCGGCCGACGATGGGGTCGAGCTTGCCGCTGCGGGCCTGTTCGGTGAGGTCGACGGTGAAGCGCTTGAGGGCTTCCTGCTTGCCCAGGGCGCTGGGGGCCATGGCGCCGCTGGCTTCGCCGGGCACCGCACCGGCACTGAAGCCGTCGCTGGCGCTCAGGGCGTTTTCCGGCGAGTCGCCGATGTATTCGTCAAAGCGCTCGCACAGGGTCTCGACCTTGATCTTGTCGAACTCGCGGGACAGCCCCAGCAATGCATGGCGCAGGCTCGGGGTCTTGAGGATGCCGATCACCAGGTAGCCGGTGCGCACCTGGCTTTCGCCGAACATCAGGCTGCCGTAGACCCAACCGCGCTCCACCGCCTCCTCGACGTGGGACGACAGGTCGGTGATCGAGGTCGAGCCCCGGGGCAGGCGGTCCAGGGCCTCGGTCAGGTCCTTGGCCAGGCGCGCCGGCTCCAGGTTGAACTGGCGGATGATGCGGTGCAGGTCCGAGTCCGTAAGTTGCAGCAACTGGTGAAACCAGTGGGCCAGTTCCACATAGGGGTTGCCCCGCAATTTGCAGAAGACCGTGGCGGCTTCGATGGCTTTGTAGGCAACGCTGTTGAGTTTGCCGAACAGCGCCGCGCGACTGATTTCACCCATGCTCTGTGCTCCTTGGTGTACGTGAGGTAGTGGCCAGGTCGGCGTAGTGCCGGGCCAGTATTAGATCCTTGGCATCGCTGCCGGGTTGGCCGAGCCAGGTGTTGAAACCCAGGCGCTGGCGGCCGTTGAGTTGCAGCTTGGGCACTTCGTCCTTGAGCAGGACCAGGTTCAGGTCCCAGTCCAGCTCGAAGCCCAGGTATTCGGCGGCCCAGGCCACCAGTTCCTGGAATTGCTGGCCGTCGGGCAGCATCCCCAGGTAGTCGTCCAGTTTCATCGGGCCGAGGCGGATGCGGAACTTGTGCTGGCGGTCCCAGACGTGGCTGCCCAGGCAGAAATCCACCCCCAGCTGATGGGATTGCACCCCGACCCGGCTGCGTTCGGGCAACTCCAGCCACTGGCCGACATATTCCTCGATCTGCACCGGCAGGCCGAAATACTCGCTGATGATCGCCCGCAAGCCGTCCGGGTAGCGGGTCTGGGCCGCCAGGTGGCCGCTGTAGTGCAGCTTGGCGGTGTCGGCTATCAGACCCTGCTTGAGCAGGCTGGGCATGCCCCGGCCCGACAGCGCCGCCAGCCGCGCCGACCAGTAGTCGTCGTCCGGGCGATCGTGGCTCACCGTCGGCCGGGCTTCGGCCCAGGCCCGGTAGAACAGGCTCAGCAGGCGGTGGTGGAACACATCGAGAAAGCGCTTGCTGGTGCTGTCGGCGTTGTTGCGCTGGCGCTCGCGCACGTATTCGGTGATGTGCAGCGGCAGCGGCCCGTTGGGCCCGCCGAGGCCGAAGAAGAACTGCTCCAGGCGGGTCGCGGCGCCGTCGCTGCCGGGGGTGACCGAGGCCAGGGTGGCCGGGGCGAAGCTGCAGTCGGCCTGCTGTCCCAGGCGCAGCGGATCGTCCGCCAGGCGCACGGAGTGACCGAAGCGCGGCAGTTGCGGCGACAGGCATTCGATACGCCGCAGGGCCTGGAAGAAGTCGTACTCCCAGGGCTCGGCGTGCATCGCCGTCAGCGTATTCAAAGAGTCGGACGACGTCCGGGCTTGGCTTTCCATCGCATGATCTCGCCGCGTTCGGTGGTACGGATCACCGTCTCGGTAAAACTGTTGATCGACACATAACGTGCCAGGAAGCGCTCGAATACCGCGCCGAGCAGAAACACCCCGGTGCCGCGGAACGCGTTTTCATCGAACTCCAGGGTGATCTCCAGGCCCCGGCCGAAGACGATCGGCCCGGGCATCGGCAGGCGCCGGGTCACCGCCTTGCTGCTGACTTCCCGCAGGCCCTCGATCTGCAACTGCAGGGCCGCGTCGTTGCTGTCGCCGTACAGCCGCAGCAGTTCGCGCAGGGCCGCCGCGCCCTGGCCCTGTTCGCTCAGGGACAGGTAGTTCAGCGACAGCTGGCTGATCAGGCGCCAGGCCTTGCCGTCGTGGGCATGGCTGGGGCGCGGCCGGCTCGGGCCCGCCAGGCAGCGGATGGCCTGTACCGGGGCGCTGTCGGCCAGGGTGAAGTCGGTCTTGCCGTTGCCGGTGTTCATGAACAGTGGCAGGTCGCGGTTGGTGCACAGCGCGCTGACCCCGAGCTGGCGCAGGTCGTGGCGATAGGGCGCCTGCTGGCTGTCCACCAGGCTGACGAAGGATTCGCTGCCGATGTAGGTGGAGCGCGGGCCGTTGCGACGCTGGTCGCTGGACAGCACCCGCGGCTCGCGCCGGACGATGTAGTAGGACTGGTCGCGGCCGTAGCGGGATGGATCGCGCACGGCGTAGAACGGCAGGAACGGCTGTTCCGGGCCGGTGCCGTGGCCGCTGATGGCGGTCAGCGAGTGGACCTCGAAATCCATCGGTCGGGTGCGGTCGGCGATCACATGGTGCTCGTTGACCCGGTCGGACAGGTGGATACGGTCCAGGCGCTTGGGAAACAGGTTGATCGCCGGGGTGCAGAAGGGCACGAACTGCGCGGTGCCGACGCTGCCTTCCAGGCTCTGGTCGAAGCGCTCGAAGAGCACGATCAGCTCCAGCTCCTGGCCGGCGCAGCGCTGGACCGCGCGCCCCAGCTGGGCGAATTCGACGAACAGGAAGCGGTTGGGCAGGGCGAAGTATTCCTGCAGCAGGCGGTAGCCCTGGAAGGCCTGGGGCACCACCGGCAGCGCCGCGTCGCGGTCGTCGAAACCGCGCGAGCGCAGGGCGTCCGGGGGCAGGCGCTCGACCCAGTCTCCGCCCGGGGCCCGGGCGAACACCGCGCAGACGTTGCCCAGCAGTTGTTCGTAGAGGCGGAACGGCTGTTCGTCATTGCCGTTCAGGTACAGCGGCAACTCGTCCAGGGCCAGGCTGTTGAACGGCAGTTCGGCGCCGGTGCGCAGGGTCAGGCGCAGCCCGGCCTTGGCCCTGGGCTCGCTGGCGGCCAGGCGCCCGAGCACTGCCGACGGGTTGCCGAAGTATTCGGCCTGGGCCACTTGCAGTGGCCACAGGGTCACCGAGTGCGCGGTGCGGTATTCGCAGCAGGTCTGGGTATCGCGGCCCAGGGCGGCGCGCAGGCTGGTGTCGCGCTCCAGGGTGAAGCCGCTGCTCAGGGAACCTTCGTCGGGATCGGCCTGCAACTGCACCACGGTCATCGACGGGGTCGGTGCCAGGTAGTGCGGGTAGGCGATCTCCAGCAGGTTGTGGGTGAAGGTCGGGTACTCGGCGTCGAGCTTGAGCTGCACCCGGGCAGTCAGGTAGGCGAAGCCCTCCAGCAGGCGCTCGACATAGGGGTCGGCGCAGTCCATGCCCGACAGGGTCAGGCGGCTGGCGATCTTCGGGAATTCCTTGGCGAACTCCGCGGCGCTTTCGCGCACGTGGTGCAGTTCCTGGTTGTACAGCTCCAAGAGGCGCGGGTTCATGAGCGCCTCCGGGAGTCGGCGTGCACCACTCGTACGTGGCCCGATTCCAGGTCCATGTCGGTTTGCAGCAGCAGGCGCAGGGGCATCGGCTGGGCCCAGAGGTCGCCTTCGATCTCGAAGCTCAGGGCGTTGTGGTTCATTTCCCCGGGCGCGGTGCGTGCGCGTACCCGCAGGGTGCTGCGCAGGATGCGCGGCTCAAAGGTGGCGATGGCCTGGTGGATCAGCGCCTCCAGGGCCGGGATATCGATGCTCGAAGCGCTGTACCCGGCCAGGGCCGGCAGGCCGTAGTTGACCACCGAAGTACCGGCGGGGGTGTGCAGGGTGGCGTCGGCTTCCAGCAGGGAAGTGGTGTTGAGCAGCCAGGCCAGGTCGCGCAGTACCGAGGCCTTGAGCTGGCTCAGGGACAGCACGCGTTTGTCCGGGCTTTCTTTCAGGTTGCCGGGTTCATCGTCGGTCAGACGATCCAGCAGGGAGGGTTGCAAGCGATCGCGGGCGGCGATGTCGGTTACCAAGGGGTTCGCTCCAGGATCGGATTGCGCAGGCATGACGTCACGAAAAGGGGCATAACCAAAGACTCACGAGGACGCGGTCCTGGCCAACCGTCCTCGCGTTGTTCCCGGCGGCACGCGAGGG
>NZ_JBXAMM010000005.1:68856-600793 GCF_058800645.1 Pseudomonas sp. GW822-FHT04H02
ACCAGGAAAAATGCGAGGGCCGGGCCGGTCGCCGCCACGGGGCGGCGACCGAAGCGGATCAGCGCTTGGTGTTGGAGCGGATGTTCCAGCCGTACTTGATCGGGCCGCCGTCCTTGGTGCCGTCGGCTTTCTGCGGCTGGTACTCGACCATCACCTGAGCGAAGTTCAGGGTGATGTTTTCGGTCAGGCGGTCATCGCTGCCCGAACCGCCGGTGCTCAGCGAAGTGATCAGCACTTCTTCCAGATCGATGATCATGTACTCGACCTGGCTTTCGCCGCCGGCCTTGCGCACGGTCAGGCGCACCTTGTCGATGTGCTTGCCGCTGGAGCAATGCATCATCAGGTTCGGCGATGCCTTGTCCACGTACTTGGTCAGAGACAGGTCCTGGATGTTCACCTTGCCCGCGCCGCCGCCACCGCCAACGTGCATGTTGCCGGACTGGGACATGCCCCAGCTCCAGTTCAACACGTCGATTTCGTCCTTGTGGGCTTTGTCCATGGACTCGCCCTTGATGTCACCGATCTTGATGAAAATATCAACAGCCATGTTTTCTCCCTGTGTGGCACTTGCCACGATGTTGATTCAGCTTCTGTTGCCGCTGCGCGAGGCCCTGTGGACCTCGCGCGGCCTGTGGCTGCGGCCGCAGGTTTGAGTCGGTTATGGGTTAGGCGCCCTTGGCGGACGGCAGTTTGGATACCAGGCGCAACGACACGGTCAGCCCTTCGAGCTGGTAGTGCGGGCGCAGGAAGAACTTCGAGTTGTAGTAGCCGGGGTTGCCTTCGACTTCCTCGACCACCACCTCTGCCGCGGCCAGTGGGTGCTGGGCCTTGGTGGTTTCGGTGGAGTGCGCCGGGTCACCGTCGACGTAGTTGAGGATCCAGTCCTGCAGCCAGCGCTGCATCTCGTCCTTCTCTTTGAAGGAGCCGATCTTGTCGCGCACGATGCACTTCAAGTAGTGAGCGAAGCGGCAAGTGGCGAACAGGTACGGCAGGCGCGCGGCCAGGTTGGCGTTGGCGGTGGCGTCCGGGTCGTCGTATTCGGCCGGCTTCTGCAGCGACTGGGCGCCGATGAAGGCGGCGAAGTCGGTGTTCTTCTTGTGCAGCAGTGGCATGAAGCCGTTCTTCGCCAGTTCCGCTTCACGACGGTCGGAGATGGCGATCTCGGTCGGGCACTTCATGTCCACGCCACCGTCGTCGGTGGGGAAGGTGTGGGCCGGGAGGTTTTCCACCTCGCCACCGGACTCCACGCCGCGGATCCGCGAGCACCAGCCGAAATGCTTGAACGAACGGTTGATGTTCACGGCCATGGCGTAGGCGGCGTTGGCCCAGGTGTACTTGGAGCTGTCGGCGCCGTCGGTGTTTTCCTCGAAGGCGAAGGCTTCCACCGGGTCGGTCTTGGCGCCGTATGGCAGGCGCGCCAGGAAGCGCGGCATGGTCAGGCCGATGTAGCGCGAGTCTTCCGATTCACGCAGCGAGCGCCAGCCGGCGTATTCCGGGGTGGTGAAGATCTTGGTCAGGTCGCGCGGGTTCGACAGTTCCTGCCACGAGCCCATGCCCATCACGGTCGGCGAAGCCGCGGCGATGAACGGCGAGTGCATGGCGGCGCAAACCTTGGACAGCTCGCCCAGCAGCTCGACATCCGGTGGCGACTGGTCGAAGTAGTAGTCGCCCACCAGGCAGCCGTAGGGCTCGCCGCCGAACTGGCCGTATTCCTCTTCGTACATCTTCTTGAAGAGCGGGCTCTGGTCCCAGGCCGTGCCCTTGAATTTCTTCAGGGTCTTGTGCAGCTCCGGCTTGGAGATGTTGAGCACGCGGATCTTGAGCTGCTCGTCGGTCTCGGTGTTGTTCACCAGGTAGTGCAGGCCGCGCCAGGCGCTTTCCAGCTTCTGGAATTCCGGGTGATGGATCACCTGGTTGACCTGGGCGGTGAGCTTGGCGTCGATGGCGGCGATGATCGACTCGATCGACTTGATGGCGTCGTTGGACACCAGGTCGGTCTGCGCCAGGGCCTGTTCGGCCAGGGTCCGCACCGCGGTTTCCACGGCTTCGCGAGCACGCTCGGTCTTGGGCTTGAATTCCTGCAGCAGCAGCGATGCGAATTCGCTGGCCTGCTCGGTGGCGCCGGGTTGCGCCTGATTGTCACGCATCAATTCGGTCATGATCGTTGGTCCTGATTTACGCGTTCGGCTCGGAGTCAGCAGGCTTTGGCGCACTGGCCAGGGCCTGGAGCAACGCCGGATCCTTGATGGCTTTCATGATGATTTCTTCGGCGCCGGTCTTGCCGTCCATGTAGGTCAGCAGGTTGGCCAGCTGGGTGCGGGCTTCCAGCAACTGGTTCAACGAATCGACCTTGCGCGCCACGGCCGCCGGGCTGAAGTCGTCCATGCTCTCGAAGGTGATGTCCAGGCTCAGGTTGCCTTCGCCGGTCAGTTCGTTGGGCACGTGGAAGGCCACCCGAGGCTGCATGGCCTTGAGGCGCGAGTCGAAGTTATCGACGTCGATTTCCAGGAACTTGCGATCGGCCACGGCCGCCAGGGGCTCCACGGGCTTGCCGGCGAGGTCGGCCATCACGCCCATGACGAAGGGCAGCTGGACCTTTTTCTCGGCGCCGTAGAGTTCGACGTCGTACTCGATCTGCACCCGGGGCGCGCGGTTGCGCGCGATGAACTTTTGAGAACTTTGCTTCGCCACGTTGTGCTCCTGGTCGCTGCTGCGACGGTGTTGGCGTCGGTCGGTGGTTGCCGCTGACGATACTGCTCGGCTGTTCCGGGGTTAGTCGGATTCAGGGCCGCGCAGGTTTTCAAATTGGGACATGCCGTCGGGAATCAGATTGCGCACGATGGCCGCGAAGTCGGCGTTGACCAGGTTCTTGGCCCGGTTGAGCAGCACCGGCAACGGGCTCGAAGGCTCGTGGCGGCTGTAGTAGGCCAGCAGCCGGTCAAGGCTGCGCAGCACGTCTTCGCGGCTGCTGATCTCGCCGGAAATCCGTACCGGGGCTGGCGCTGCGGGCGCACCTGGCTCTTCGGTGGACGGCCCATCGGCGTGTTCCTCGACCGCGTTCTGCGCGCTTTGCGGGGCGTGCTGGCCCAGCACCTGCAGCGCCAGGCGCAGGGGTTGCTTGAGGGCCGTGAGGTCTACACCGCTGGCCGAGCCTACTTGTTCGCTGACCTGTTTCTCGATGCTTTCGGCCGCCGAGCGGGCTGCGCTCAAGGCGCTGCGAATCGCATCCAGGTGCTCGGGGTCGCTGTCTTGCAGGGCGCCGGCCAGGTGGTCGGAGCCCAGGCTCTCGCCGGAAAAGTGCTGCAGGCCGGCGGCGTTCAGCGCGGCTCGCAGGCTCACCGGGCCGAAGGTCCGGGAACGGGTCAGGATGGCTTCGCGGAGCAGGCCGATGGTGGTGTCGGACGCCAGGCCGGCCAGGGCGTTGATACGCACCGTGGGGTCGTTGTCGTCGTCGGCGTCCAGGCGCGGATGCAGGTCCGCCCAGTAATCCCGGAGCAGGCCGTCGATCAGTTCGAGGCTGGTGGCCAGGCCCGGCAGGCCTTCGAGGGCCAGGGTGCTCTGCAGGAGGAAGTGGGTGATGCGCAGGTCTTTGCTGCGCGCCAGCAGGTCTAGGCTCTGTTGCTGGATGCTGCGCCAGTCCGGCGGCTCGGCCGGCAGGATCGAGTCGCCCATGCTGCGCTCGGGCTGGCCCTGTGCGGCCCGCTCCAAGTGCAAGAAATCCGCGTCATATTCCAGGTCTTCGCCACAAGGCGAAGTTGCTGAAACCGCGGCGAGCAACATCGGTACATCCACCTGGTTTGATCTCCCTATCAGCCTGCAGGACAGTCAGGCAATTAATGCACTAGTTTGTTTGTGAACTCGCGCACATTTCTTGGTTTATATGGACTCGTTGATACTAGTGAGCCATCATCCGTGTTCAAGAAGTTGTGCATTTTTGGTGTAGTAGTTGTGCCTTGTCAAGGTAAGCTATTCGCCCCGCATGACAGTGTTATGTCGCCTTATTAGTTCCTTGACCGGCGAGTCAGATCGGGGCGGTACGAAAGGCTTTTGTCATGCGTGTAGTTTAAGTTGAGCGATCATGCTGTGAACGGCGCTGTTTAAAGGATTTTTTGCGGACTTTTCATTTTTTCACGGAACTTTTTTCCCTTCGCCGGTTCGCACGCGGAAGTACAGCAAGGAGGCGCGATGTCGCTGTGTTTGACTATCACTAGTTATCACAAGATTACCCCTGGTCAATGCCCTGAAAAACTAATGGACCAGGGAATGATGGCAATTGGCCGCAGTTCCGATAATGACTGGGTACTTCCTGATCCCGAACGCTTAGTTTCCGCGCGGCACTGTGTCATCCAATACAAGGATGGCCGTTATTATTTGACCGATAACAGTACTAATGGTGTGGAGTTAGTCCGTGCCGGTATTCGTATGCGCCGGGGTAGCAGCGAGCCACTGGAAGATGGCGAGGTTATTCGCATTGGCGATTATGAAATCAGTGCGCGCATCGATTTCAGTCTGAACCGCCCGGGGGCTGAACCCTTTTCCGGGGACAGCTCCAATAGTTTCGAGGCGCTGATGGGGCGTCAGGCGTCGTCGCCGACCCCTATCGAACCGATTTCCATGGCCCCGGTGGCGCACTTCCAGGGTGCCTCGGCCCAGGACACCTTTCCCGATCTGTTCGACTTTCTCGCCCCCAGCGCGACCCCGCCGGCCACCCAGCCGGACCACGTGCCGGCCGAGCAGCACGATTTTCGCCCGCCGACCCCCACCGCGGTGCCCCAGCCCGTGGCACCACCAGAGCCATCGGCGCCCCAGGGCGGGGCGATGATTCCGGAGGACTGGGACCTGTTCGGCTCGACGCCCGCAAGCCCTGCGCCAGTGTCCAGTGCGCCGCCCGTGGTTGCCCCGCCGGTGGTTGCCGCCGCGCCGATTGCCCACCAGGCCTCGTTTGCGGCAGAACCCGCGCAGCCGCAGCCGCAGCCGCAGCCGCAGCCGATCGCCCAGGCGCCCGTGGCACCGGTGGTTTCCGAAGTGGAGCTGGCTCCTGTTGTCACGCCCGCGCCGGCCCCGGTCGCCCCCCAGGGGGATCTGCTCCAGGCCTTCCTGCGCGGGGCCGGGCTCGATCAACTGCGTATCGAGCCGCAGCAGGCCCAGGCCCAGATGGAAAGCCTGGGTCGCAGCTACCGGTTGATGGTCGAGGGCCTGATCGATGTGTTGCGTGCCCGCAGCAGCCTCAAGGGCGAGTTCCGCATGCAGCAGACGATGATCCGCCCGGTGGAAAACAACCCGCTGAAGTTCGCCCCCAATGTGGACGAGGCCATGCTCCTGCTGCTGCGCCACAGCAACCAGGCATTCATGGCTCCGGATCAGGCCGTGCAGGACAGCTTCGATGACCTGCGGGCCCACCAGCTGGCGGTCATGGCCGGTGTGGAAGCGGCCATCAAGCACCTGCTGGGGCGCTTCGAGCCCACTGAACTGGAAGCCCGCATGGCTCGCCCCGGCGGCCTGGGCAACCTGTTCAGCGGCTCGCGCCAGGCGCAGAACTGGCAGCAGTTCACTGCACTCTACAAACAGATTTCCCAAGAGGCCCAGGACGATTTCCAGGACCTCTTCGGTCGTGAGTTCAGCCGCGCCTATGAAGAACACACCCACCGGCTGCGCCGTTCCTGAGCGCGCCTGGAACACCCGAAAAACACGGATACACGGACAGCTGATACGTCATTGAGGACGCAGGATGATTCAACGATTGCTGACATTGGTTGCCATGCTGGTACTGGCGGCCTGTGCCAAGGACACACCACCTCCCGGCGAACTGGCCAAGGAAGCGCCCGGCGCCACGACTGTGGAGCTGCATTTCCAGGCGGTCAGCGGGCTCAACCCCGGGCCTGATGGCCAGAGCACGCCGGTGCGGGTACGGATCTTCGAGCTGAAGAATCCGGCCACCTTCATGCGCGCCGACTACTTCGCCCTGGCGGAGCGGGCGCCGGCTACCCTCGGCCCGGACCTGATCGACCAGGATGAAGTGCTGGTCAAGCCCGGCGACCAGTTCACCCTCAAGCGCACCCTGGACCCGGCCACCCGTCAGGTCGGCCTGCTGGTGGGCTATCGCGAAGTGGACCAGGCCCTGTGGCGGGTCGGGGTCAACACCGCGCAGCGCCTGAGCAACCAATATCAGATCGTCCTCGACGTCCGCGCGGTCAGCGCCGAGCTCGTGGCATCCCCATCCAGCCCTGCCCAATAGGCAATCGGAGCAACCATGTCCTGGAACAATCGCGTGGTCTGGTCGGAAGGCATGTTCATTGGAACCCAGCACTTCCAGCAGCATGACCGTTACCTGGAAAACCTCATCGACGCCCGCAGCCGCCCGCTGTCGACGGGAGCCTGGGGGTTCTCCGAGCTGCGTATCGATCAGGGCCTGCTGGCCCAGGGCAAGCTGGCCATCGTCAGCGCCCGTGGCCTGCTGCCCGACGGCACGCCGTTCAACATTCCCCATGACGACCTGGCGCCCAGCCCGCTGTGCATCGACGACAACCTGCGTGACGGCCTGGTGTACCTGGCGCTGCCCCTCAAGCGCGCCGGCGCCCGGGACACCGTGGACGAGGGCGAAGAGCTGGGCGGTGCCCGCTACCTGAGCCAGGTGCGCGAGGTGCGTGACGACAACGCACCGTTCGAGAACCGCGCGCCGGTGGCCGTGGGCTCTCGGGCCCTGCGCCTGCTCACCGCCCAGGACGGCCTCAGCGACTACGCCGCCATTGGTGTGGTGCGGGTCAAGGAGAAACGCGCCGACCGTGCTCTGGTGCTGGACGACAGCTACATTCCGCCGGTGCTGGACGTGGCCGCGTCCAAGCCGTTGAGCGCCTTTCGCAGCGAACTGCTGGGCCTGCTGCACCAGCGCGGCGAGGCCCTGGCCGGGCGCGTGGTGGCATCGGGCGCGGGGGGCGCTTCGGAAATCGCCGACTTCATGCTCCTGCAGCTGGTGAACCGTGCCCAGCCCCTGGTCAACCACCTGAGCCAGATCAGCCCGCTGCACCCCGAGCGCCTGTTCAGCGAGCTGGTGAGCCTGGCCGGCGAGTTCTCGACCTTCACCCACAGCGCCCGGCGCCCTGAGCAATACCCGCAGTACCAGCACGATGAGCTGGCCATGAGTTTCGCCCCGGTGATGCAGGCCCTGCGTGAAGCGCTGTCGATGCTGATCGACAGCAAGGCAACGCCGATCCCCATCGTCGAGAAAGCCTACGGCGTACACGTGGCGATGCTGGCCGACCGCACCCTGCTGGAGAACGCCAGCTTCATCCTGGTGGTGCGTGCCGACGTGCCGGGCGAAACCCTGCGCGGGCGCTTCGCCCAGCAGAGCAAGGTGGGTTCGGTGGAGCACATCCGCGACCTGGTCAACCTGCAGCTGCCGGGCATCGGCCTGCTGCCGCTGCCGGTGGCGCCGCGGCAACTGCCGTACCACGCAGGCTCGACCTACTACGAGCTGGACCGTGGCAGCGAGCACTGGAAACAACTGGTTCACTCCGGCGGCTTCGCGTTCCACGTCGCGGGAGAATTCCCGGGCTTGAACCTGGCCTTCTGGGCCATTCGAGGATAAGTCGCGATGCATCCTTTCGACGATTCGCCAGGGCAGCCGTCCCCGCCCAACGACCGTACCCAATTCATGCCGCGCCCCGGTGGCCGTGCTCCCGAGCCCGGGCGCCCGGCTGCTGCGCCCGCGCCGTCGCTGGCCATGCCGGCGGCGCCGCTGCCGGCCGGCCAGGCCCGTGGCCTGAACCCCCTGGAAAGCGCCGCGGGCCCACTGCTGGCCTTGCTCACAAGGCTGCGCAGCACCCTGGCGCACCCGGCGCCGGCCAGCCTGCGGGCGCAACTGCTGGCCTACCTGCGCCAGTTCGAGGAGCGCGCGGAAGCCGCCGGCGTGCCGCGCAACGACGTGCTGCTGGCGCGCTATGCGCTTTGTACTGCCCTGGATGAAGCCGTGCTGAGCACGCCCTGGGGCAGCACCAGCGACTGGGGCAAGCAGAGCCTGCTGATCACCGTGCACAACGAGGCCTGGGGCGGCGAGAAGGTCTTCCAGCTGCTGGAGCACTGCCTGCAAAGCCCGCGCGAGCGCCTGTACCTGCTGGAGCTGTTGTACCTGTGCATGTGCCTGGGTTTCGAAGGCCGCTACCGGGTGATGATCGATGGTCGCAGCCAGCTCGAGGCCCTGCGCGAGCGCACCGCGGCCACCATCCGCAGCGCCCGTGGCGAGCACGAGCGCGAGCTGTCGCCACACTGGCGCGGGGTCACCGTGGCCCGTGACCGGCTGGCCCAGTTCATGCCGCCCTGGGTCGGCATCGCCATCGGCGTGGCCCTGCTCCTGGCGCTGCTGTTCGGCCTGCGCCTGAAACTGGCGGCGGACGCCGAGCCGGTGTTCAAGAACATCCATGCCCTGGGCGAGATCCCGGTGCAGACCCTGGACCGCCCGGTGATCCAGCCGAAGATTGTCGAGCGTCCGCGCCTGGCGGGCTTCCTCGCCGAGGACATCAAGGCCGGGCGGGTGGCGGTGGAAGATGCCGTCGACCGTTCGGTGGTGACCATCCGTGGCGACGAGTTGTTCGCCTCGGCCAGCGCCAGCATCCTCGACGACTACCAGCCGCTGATGCTGCGCATCGCCGACGCCGTGCGCAAGGTCAAGGGCCAGGTGCGGATCACCGGCCACAGCGACAACCGACCGATCGCCACCTTGCGCTTCCCGTCCAACTGGAAGCTGTCCCAGGCGCGCGCCGAATCGGTGCTGCAGATCCTCGCGGCGAAGACCGGGCAGCCGGAGCGCTTCAGCGCCGAAGGCCGCAGCGACACCGAGCCACTGGCAACCAATGCCACCGCCGAAGGGCGGGCACGTAATCGTCGGGTAGAAATCAGCGTATTGGCGGAGGGGGTCGAGTGAAGGCGTTTTTCAGTTTTGTGATTCGCTGGGTGATCCCGCTGCTGGGGCTGATCGCCCTGAGCCTGATCATCTGGTTCATTGGCCCGTTGCTGGAGTTCCTGGTACCGGAAGGCCGGCGTTGGGCGCTGATCATTTTCATCTTCGCGCTATGGATCGGCTACCGGGTGTTTTGCATCATCCAGGCCCGTCGGAATGCGGCCAAGGTCTTGCAGAGCCTGGCCGCCGACACCCCGCCGGACCCGGACAGCGTGGCCACTGCCGAGGAACTGGCCGCCCTGCGCCAGCGCATGGACGAAGCCCTGGCGCTGCTGAAGAAGGCCAAGCTCGGCGGTGACGAGCGACGCAATCTCTACGAGCTGCCGTGGTACGTGATCATCGGTCCGCCGGGTTCCGGCAAGACCACCGCACTGGTCAATTCCGGCCTGCATTTCCCCCTGGCCGCCCAGTTGGGCGCCGGTGCCGTACGCGGCGTGGGCGGCACCCGCAACTGCGACTGGTGGTTCACCGACCAGGCCGTGCTGCTCGATACCGCCGGCCGCTACACCACTCAGGACAGCCATGCCACGGTGGACAAGGCAGCCTGGCTGGGCTTTCTCGACCTGCTGAAAACCCAGCGCTCGCGGCGGCCGATCGATGGCGCCTTCGTTGCCATCAGCCTCTCCGACCTGCTGCTCGGCAGCGAAGCGGAGCGCGCTGCCCACGCCGCAGCGATCCGCCTGCGGATCCAGGAGCTGTACACCCAGCTGGGAGTGCGCTTCCCGATCTACCTGATGCTCACCAAGCTCGATCTGGTGCCGGGTTTCATGGAGTTCTTCGACTCCCTGAGCAAGGAAGAGCGGGCCCAGGTCTGGGGCATGACCTTCGCCCTGGACGACGGCAAGAGCGGTGACAGCCCCCTGGCCCACCTGCCGGCGGAACTGGCGGCCCTGGAGCAGCGGCTCAACGAGCGCCTGGTGGAACGCCTGCAGCAGGAACGCGACCCGGCGCGGCGCGACCTGATCTACGGCTTCCCGCAGCAGTTCGCAGCGCTCAAGGAATCCTTGCAGAGCTTCCTGGAAGGGGTGTTCAAGCCCAATGCCTTCGAAGAGCGGGTACTGCTGCGCGGGGTGTACTTCACCAGCGGCACCCAGGAAGGCAGCCCGATCGACCGCCTGATCGGCGCCATGGCCCAGAGCATGAACCTGGACCGCCAGCACCTGGCGCGGCAGACCGGCACCGGGCGCAGCTACTTCATCGAGAAGCTGTTCAGTGCCGTGGCCTTTGCCGAGCGCGGGCTGGTGGGGGTCAATCCCAAGGTCGAGCGCCGGCGCCAATGGATCGCCCGTGGCGCCCTGGCTGGCACCGTAGCCCTGGTGCTGGTGGTCAGCACCTTGTGGATCATCAGCTACAGGGCCAACCAGGCCTACATTGCCCAGGTCGACCAGCGCGTCGGCCCGGTGCGCCAGGACGTGCAGAACCTCAGCCCGGCCCAGCGCGATGTGCTGGCGGTGCTGCCGCTGCTCAACGCCACCCGCCACCTGGCCGGCGACGCACCGGGCTGGGCCGAAGGCCTGGGCCTGTACCAGGGCGACATGCTCGAAGCCGAGTCCGCCAGCGTCTATCGCAAGCTGCTGGTGGCGGTGTTCGCCCCACGGTTGATGACCCGCATCGAAGAGCAACTGCACAGCGGCGGCAACTCGGACTTCCTCTACGAGGGGCTCAAGGCCTACCTGATGCTGGCGGACAGCGAGCACTACGACCCGGACTTCATCAAGGCCTGGATCACCCTGGACTGGGATCACACCCTGGCCCGCGACCTGCCGCCCGAGCAACGCCAGGCCCTGACCGGCCACCTGCAGGCGCTGTTCGAGAAGCATCCGCCCAACGCGCGCCTGGACCAGCGCCTGATCGACGACCTGCGCCGCCAGCTGCAACAGCTGCCGGTGGCCCAGCGGGTGTATGACCGGGTCAAGCGCGCCAAGCTGCCGGACGGCGTGCCGGACTTTCGCCTCAGCGAGGCCGGTGGCCGTGACGCCGCGCTGGTGTTCACCCGCAAGAGCGGCAAGCCGTTGAGCGAGCCCCTGAGCGGGCTGTTCACCGCCAAGGGCTACCGCCAGGGCTTCCTCCTGGCCAGCCTCAACCAGGCAGGCACCCTGGCGGAAGAACAGTGGGTGCTGGGTCGCGATCAGGCCGACCAGCAGAACGTCGCCAGCCTTGCCGCCGACGTGCGCCGCCTGTACTTCCAGGATTACCTGCGCCAGTGGGACGCCCTGCTGGCGGACATCGACTTCGTGCCGATCACCAGCGTGGCCCAGGCCGCCGACGTGCTGCGGATTCTGTCCGGGCCCACTTCGCCGCTGAAGAAGCTGCTGGTGGCCGTGGCCAAGGAAACCGACCTGCAACAGGAAGAACGCCTGCTGGCGGCCCAGGGCCAGAAGGTCGAGGGCGGTGTGGACCAGCTCAAGCAACGCCTGGGTAACCTGCTGGGCCAGGAACAGTCGGCCAACCCGGCTGCCGTGGCCAGCAGCGAAGACCCGGTGAGTGCGCACTTCGCCGAACTCAACAGCCTGGTGAGCAAGGGCGAGGGCGAGCCGGCGGCCATCGACGGCCTGCTGGCGGACATGAACGCCCTGTACGTGCAGGTCAGCGCCATGGTCGGAGCCAGCGGCGACGCGCTGCTGGGCGAGGCCAAGAACCAGGCCAGCGCCGCTGCGGCGCGGGTCAGCCTGACCGCCGAGCGTCAGCCTCCGGTGGTCCAGGGGCTGGTCAAGTCGGTGGTGGGCTCCACCACCAACACCATGATGGGCGGGGTGCGCAACCAGCTGAACGCGGCCTGGGTCAGCGAAGTGGTGAACGTCTATCGCCAGTCCCTGAGCGGCCGTTACCCGATGTCGCCGGGCAGCTCCCGGGACGCGACCCTGGAAGATTTCGGCCAGTTCTTCGGCACCGGCGGGGTGATGGACAACTACTTCCGCAAGTACCTGCAGCCCTACGTCAACACCTCGACCACCACCTGGAGCTGGCAGCCAGGCGCGGCGCAGAAGCTGGGGATTTCCCCTGGCGTGCTGCAGACCTTCCAGCGCGCTTCGAACATTCGCGACGCCTTCTTCCGCTCCAGTGGCGGTACCCAGCCGGCCGTGCGTTTCGAACTCAAGCCGGTGGCGATGGACGCCAATATCAGCCAGTTCCTCCTCGACCTGGACGGCCAGCAACTGAGCTACGACCACGGCCCGAGCCGGCCGGTGGCCATGCAATGGCCCAACCCGGGGAGCATCGGCGTGGTGCGCCTGTCGATCATGCCGCCTTCGGCCACCGGGCGTTCCGGGATCACCCTGGATGGCCCCTGGGCCTGGTTCCGCCTGCTGGAGCAGTCGGACCTGACCGCCACCAATTCGCCGGACCGCTTCAACCTGCGGCTACGGGTGGACGGTGCGAGCATTTCCTACGAGCTGCGGGCCAGCAGCGCCTTCAACCCGTTCAAGAGCCGGGTGCTCAGTGGCTTCAGCCTGCCGGAGCGGCTATGACGGCGCCGGGCCTGTACGGCAAGTTGGCCAGCCGCGGCGATTTTGTCAGCCGTGGCCTGCCGCAGAGTTTCATCGGCCCCTGGGACAGTTGGCTGGCGGCGGGGCTGCTGGCCAGCCAGAACGCCCTGGGCGAGCAGTGGCTGAACGCCTACCTGATCAGCCCGTTGTGGCGCTTCGCCCTGGCCCCCGGGGTCTGCGGGCCCCAGGCGGCGGTCGGGGTGGTGATGCCGAGCATCGACCGGGTGGGGCGCTATTTCCCCCTGACCGTGGCTGCACTGCTGGAGCCCGAGGCTGACCTGGCTTCGTTGGTCGGCGGCCCGGAGCAGTGGTTCGAACAGGTGGAAGAGCTGTTGCTGGCGACCCTGGAAGAGGGCGCCAGTTTCGAAGCCCTGGAAGAGGGCTTGCAGGCCCTGGGCGCGCCAAGCCCGGCCAGCCGGATCGAAGGCAGCCACTACGCCGGCCTGCAGCGGTTTTACGTCAGCGATCCACAGGCCCGGGGCGCGGTACTTGCAGCCCAGGCCTGCGCGGGATCGAGTGCCTGGTGGGGGCGCGGTTCGCAGTACATCAGCCCAATGCTGTTGCGCTGCCAGGGCTTGCCGCCGGCCAGTGAATTTGCGCAATTTTTGCTCGGACAAGAGGGTGCCGTCTAAATGCGTTCAGCGCCGCAACTGTCCTACCAGTCCGCCAGCTACAGCCATGTCGGCATGGTGCGGAAAATCAATGAAGACGCCTGGCTCGAAGCCCCGGAGACCGGCCTGTGGCTGGTGGCCGACGGTATGGGCGGGCACGCCGCCGGGGACTATGTCAGCAGCCTGATCGTCGACAGTCTGCGGGCGGTTCCGGCCGCCGACAGCCTGGACGACTATGTCGCCGCGCTGCGCAACGGCCTGGCCGCGGTCAACGCCGCGGTGCGCGAGGAAACCGCCAACCGTGGGGTGACCATGATGGGCAGCACCGTGGTGCTGCTGGCGGTACGCGGGGCCCGGGCCGTGTGCCTGTGGGCCGGCGACAGCCGCCTGTACCGGTTGCGGGACGAACAGCTGGAAGGCATTTCCCGGGACCACAGCTACGTCCAGGACCTGCAGGACAGCGGCCTGCTCAGCGAGGCCGAGGCGCGGGTGCACCCGCGGGCCAACATCGTGACCCGGGCGATTGGCGTCGAGGCCCAGCTGGAGCTGTCCCAGATTGACCTGCAGGTGCAGGACGGCGACACCTTCCTGCTGTGCAGCGACGGCCTGAACAAGACCGCCGAGGACTTTGAGCTGCGTGACGTACTCAGCCACAGCGAGCCCAATGACGTGGTGCGCAGCCTGATCCACCTGGGCCTGACCCGGGGCGCTCCGGACAACATCACCGCCATCGTGATCAAGGCCGCAGGACACTGACCATGGACATTCTGATTCCCGGCTTTGACATCCAGGGCGAAATTGGCGAAGGCGCCATGGCCAGCGTGTACCTGGCGACCCAGCGTTCCCTGGAACGCAAGGTGGCACTCAAGGTGATGGCCGCGGCGCTGGCCGCCGACCCGAGCTTCTGCGAGCGCTTCCTGCGCGAGGGCAAGACCCTGGCGCGGCTGTCGCACCCGCACACCGTGACCATCCACGACATCGGCAATGTCGGCGAGCTGTACTACATGGCCATGGAGTACCTGCCCAATGGCACGCTGAAAGAGCGCATCGCCGCCGGGCTGACCCCGGAGCAGGGCCTGACCTATATCCGCCAGATCGCCTCGGCCCTGGGCTATGCCCATGCCCAGGGGCTGGTACACCGCGATGTGAAGCCGGCCAACATCCTGTTCCGCGCCGACGGCACCGCGGTGCTCTCGGACTTCGGCATCGCCAAGTCCCTGGACGACCGCACCCAGTTCACCCAGGCCGGTTTTGCCGTGGGCACCCCGAGCTACATGAGCCCCGAACAGGCTCGTGGCCAGGACATCGACGGCCGCGCCGACCTCTATGCCCTGGGGGTGGTGCTGTATGAAATCCTGGTGGGCGAGCTGCCTTACAACGGCACCGACGCGCTGTCCACGGCCCTGGCCCACCTGACCGAGCCGCTGCCGGAGCTGCCGCTGCACCACGGTCGCTACCAGCACATCCTGCGCAAGCTGCTGGCCAAGGACCCGGCCGAGCGCTACCCGGATGCCGCCGCCTTGCTGGCGGCCCTGGACAACCTGCCGGCCGCCACCGCCGAGGTGGAAGCGACGCTGATCCAGCCCTTGCCGCTGCCACCCCAGGCTGCGTCGCAGCCTGTACCTCAGGGCAACGACCTGGCCGGGCTGACCCCGGTGTCCATCGAGATCCCGCAGCAGGCGCCCCGACCGGCGCCGCGCCGCGAGCCGCCCGAGGAGCCGCCTGCGCCGCCGCGCACGGCCAATCTGCCGCCAGCCGGCAGCGGGCCTTCCGAACAGCGGCGCGGCCCGGTGCTGGCCCTGGCCGGCGTCGCTGTGGCGGTGGCCCTGGCAGTGGCGGGCGCCGGTTACTGGTGGCTGTCGGGCGACAGCCCGGCGCCAGAACCCAAGACCGCCTCGACAGCCGGCACCACGCCTGCGGTGGTGGCGCCCCCGGCCAGTCAGCCGGTGGCCGCGGATGTCGACGGCGGCCAGCGACCGCTGCTGATGCCGGGCAAGAAAACCCTGTTCCAGCGGGTGCTGAGCAAGCCAGGGGCGAGTTTCTCCAGTGAGCCTGGGGCTGCGCCGGGCCAGGCGGTGCCGGCGTTCTCGGTGCTCTACGTGTATCAGCGCAAGAACCTCGACGGCCACTCCTGGCTGCGCCTGGGGGCCGCCAGTGACGGTCGCAGCGCCGGCTGGTTGCCGGCCGAACAGGTCAGCGACTGGAAGCAGAGCCTGGTGCTGAAATTCACCGAGCGTTCCGGTCGTGCACCGGTGATGTTCGTGCGTCAGCCCAGCGAGCTGGAGCGTTTGTTGGCGGACCCTGCGGCGGCCAAGAACCTGCTGCTCAAGGCACAGAAGAATCCCCAGGACGAACAGCAGGTGCTGGCCCTGGAACCCAATGCCAGCGCGGTGCCCCAGGACCAGTTCTACCTGCTGCCGATCTTCGATTCCAAGGAGAGTTTCGACGACAACGGCCAGCCGGTGCAGTTGCTCAATGTGGCTTCCATCGACCCGGGCAACAGCCAGCAGAGCATCAGCGACAGTAGCGGCAAGCGCCTGCCGGCCAATGCTCCGCCGGCGGCCGGCGATGCCTTCCGCACTGCGGTGGTACTGGTGGTGGACACCTCGGTGTCGATGCAGCCCTACATCGACCAGGTGCGCGATGTGGTGCACGAGCTGCAAAGCAAGATCGCCCAGCGCGGCGAGCTGGACAGCGTCAGCTTCGGCCTGGTGGGCTTTCGCAACAACACCAGCAAGACCCCGGGCCTGGAGTACGTGACCAAGACCCTGGTGACCCTGGACCAGGGTCGCGATCCCCAGCGCTTCCAGGAGCTGGTGAGCCAGGTCAAGGCCACCAGTGTCTCCAGCCATTCGTTCAACGAAGACGCCTTTGCCGGCGTGATGCAGGCCGTGGAGGGCATGGACTGGAAGGGCTATGGCGGTCGCCTGATCCTGCTGGTCAGCGATGCCGGGGCGCTGCGCAAGAACGACCCTTACAGCCGCACCCAGATGAACGAGGCGGAAGTGCGCCAGGCAGCCCTGGGCAAGCAGATCAAGATCTACGCCCTGCACCTGCGCACCGATGCCGGCAAGAAGAACCACGCCCAGGCGGAAACCCAGTACCGGGTGCTGACCGCCGACGCCAACCCGAAGATCGGCGACCTGTACATTCCGGTGCCCGGTGGCGATGTGGGCAAGTTTGGCGAGCGGGTCGACGAGATCGGCACGGTGTTCGCCGACCTGGTGCATCAGGTGCGCAGCAACCAGAGCCAGGAAGTCCCGGTGCTGGCGGCGGCGCCGAGTATCGCGCAGAAGTCGGCGGCCATCGGCTACGCCATGCACATGGATTTCCTCGGCCGCAAGTCCGCCAGCCAGGCGCCCCAGCTGGTCAGCGCCTGGACCGCCGACCGCGACCTGACCAACCCGGCGCTGCCGGCGTTCCAGGTCTGTGTGATGCTCACCAAGCTGCAACTCAACGACTTGCAGCAGTCGCTGAAACTGATCGTCGACGCGGCGCGCAAGACCCAGACCTCGCCCAAGGATTTCTTCCAGGAAATCGCCAGCGCCAGTGCCTACATGAGCCGCGACCCGTCGGCCCTGCGCAAGGGCGGCAACCTGGCCGACGGCGGCGTGCTGGGGGAATACCTGGAAGGCCTGCCGTACCGCAGCAAGTCGCTGAACATGACCCAGGACCTGTGGCTGTCCCTGAGCGTGGCCGAGCAGGAAGACTTCATCGACGAGCTGGATTCGAAGATCCGCCTCTACGAAACCTTCCACAACGACCTGGCCAACTGGGTGCGCTTCGGTGATGCCGAGCCGGGTGATGCCCTGTACCGCGTTCCGTTGTCGACCCTGCCGTGATGCTCAATCTGGCGCAGGTGCACAAGAGCCGCGGCGAGGGTCGCCAACGCTACAGCCTGGTGATCCCCAGGCTGCAACTGCGTGCCGGTGATCAACTGGCGGTGGTCGGCCCCAGCGGTTGCGGCAAGAGCACGCTGCTGGACCTGCTGGCGCTGGTGCTGGCCCCGGATTCGGCGGCGCGCTTCGAGTTCTCCCCGGCCAGGGATGCCATCGACATTGCCGGGATCTGGCGCGGCGACGGCCACAGCGCGCTGGCACAGTTGCGCAGCCGGCACCTGGGTTATGTGCTGCAGACCGGCGGCCTGCTGGGCTTTCTCGACGTGCGCGCGAATATCAGCCTGCCCCGGCAGTTGCTGGGGCTGGCGGACGAGGGCATTCCCCGGCGCCTGGCCGAGCGCCTGGAGATCGCCGACCAGTTGCACAAGAAACCCGCCGCGCTGTCGGTGGGCCAGCGCCAGCGGGTCAGCTGCGCCCGGGCCCTGGCCCACAATCCTCAGGTACTGCTGGCGGACGAGCCGACAGCGGCCCTGGACCCCTTGAACGCTCAGCGGGTGATGCAACTGCTGGTGCAGCAGTCGCGGGACCAGGGGGTGTGCTGTGTGATCGCCACCCACGACGAACCCCTGGCCCGGGCCAACGGCTTGCAGGTACGACGCATCGCCTGCCAGCGCGACGCCGATGGCGGAGTCACTGCCACGCTTGGGGAGGCCTGCTGATGCGCGCCTCCCTGACCGCGGCACTGGCCTGGCAGGACTACCGGGCCGACAGTTGGCTGTCGGCCTGTTCGGTGCTGGCCCTGGTGGCGGTGATCGCCCCCTTGCTGGTGCTGTTCGGGCTCAAGTTCGGGCTGGTGAGCAGCCTCACCGAGCGCCTGGAAAAGGACCCGGCGGTGCGCGAGATCATTCCCCTGGGCGGCGGGCGCTTCAGCGCCGACTTCATCGCCCAGTTGGGGCAGCGTCCGGACGTGGCCTTTGCCTTGCCGCGTACCCGGCAGATCGCCGCCACCGCGGACCTGTCCCGGGGCACGGGGGATATCGGCCTGACCGTGGAAATGCTCCCCACCGCGGCCGGCGACCCCTTGCTCGGGCGCTTGCCGGCGCCCCGGGGCATGAGTGGCGTGCTGCTCAGCCGCACCGCCGCCGAGAAGCTTGGGGTGCAGCCGGGGGACTGGTTGCAGGCGACCTTTGGCCGGCAGGTGGCGGGGCGCAGCGAGGTACAGCGGACCCGGGTCCAGGTGGAGGGCGTTCTGCCGCTGGAGGCCTTTGCCCGGGACGCGCTGTTCGCCCCGCTGGCGCTGCTGGAGGCCGCCGAGGATTACCGCGACGGACGCGCTGTGGCGGCCCTGGGCTGGCTCGGCGATGCCCAGGCAACTGCCGGGCAGCGGGTTTACCCGGCGTTTCGCCTGTATGCCCGCGACCTGGGGGATGTCGAGCCATTGCGTCTGTATTTCGCCGAGCGCGGCCTGCTGGTGTCGACCCAGGCCCAGACCATAGCCCAGGTGCAGTCCTTGAGCCGCAACCTGGCCATCGTCTTCTGGGTGATCGCCGGGCTGGCCCTGGCGGGTGCCTTCGCGGCGATCTTCGCCGGGGCCCTGGCGGCGGTGGAGCGCAAGCGCCGGGAGCTGTCGGTGTTGCGCCTGCTGGGGTTTTCCACCGGTGCGCTGCTGCTGTTCGTGGTGGCCCAGGCGCTGTACAGCGCCGGTTTTGCCGCGCTGTTGAGCGGCGCCCTGTATGGCCTGGCCCAGGCCGGGCTGAATCATTTGTTCATGCAGGCGCCCGGCGAATACGCCAGCCACCTGCTGCCGGCCCATTACGGGCTGGCCCTGTTGGCGACGCTGGGCGTCAGTACCCTGGCCGCCGCGCTGGGCGGCTGGCGGGTGTCGCGCATAGAAGCCTGTGAAGGAATTCGCGATGTATAAGTTGATCAGCACCGTGCTGGCCATGACCCTGGCCGGGGCCGTGTGGGCCGAAGAACCGGCGAACAAGATGGACAACCCCAAGCCGTTGCCGGACGACGTCAGCCTGCCGCTGCCCTGCGACGGCGAGATGGTGTTCCGCTACGTCTACGTGCTGGCCCAGGGCACCCTGGACGACCGTGAGGTGAACCTCGGCTACCCCTTCAGCGAGGGTGAGAGCGGTTACCAGCAGTCGTTCATTTCCGGCTATCGCCGGGACTACATCAACGGCCAGTTCACCCTCAAGGACCTGCCTGGCGCCTGGGGCAAGACCATTGGCCCGGCGCTGCCGAAAAGTGGCGCCGGGGTGCCCCTCAAGCCAATGCTGTATTTCATCGGCAAGTACGAGGTCACTGCCCGCCAGTACGCTCAGGTCATGGCCCAGGCCCAGTCCCTGGCCAGCGGTGATCCGGCCCCGGCCTGTGAGGCGCCGGAGGGCCTGCAGGGGCGCCTGCCCAAGGTCAAGCTGTCGCGCTTCGAGGCCGAGCGCTTTGCCGCGGTGTACAGCGCCTGGCTGATGAAGAACCACCGCGACCTGCTGCCGGTCAGCGGCCGTGGCAGTTCCTCGGAAGACGGTGGCCTGGGCTTTGTGCGCCTGCCCACCGAGGTGGAGTGGGAATACGCCGCCCGCGGCGGCCAGGCGGTCAGCCGCCAGGAGCTGGAAGGCCGCCTGTTCCCGCGGCGCGTGGAGGGCAGCGAAGACGACGGCCCGCTGGCGGACTGGGCGGTGTTCAACCAGGTGGCCGGCGGCACCGGCCAGGCCGCGCGCCTGATGCCCATCGGCACCAAGCTGCCCAACCCCATCGGCATGTTCGACGTGATCGGCAACGCCGCCGAGATGGTCCAGGAGTCCTTCCAGCTGGTGCGCGCCGGGCGCCGCCAGGGCACCTACGGCGGTTTCGTGGTCAAGGGCGGCAACTACCTGGAAGGCGAAGGCACGCTGTTCACCGGGATGCGCCGCGAGTACCCGCTATTTGGCGCCGACGGCACTGAGCAGAGCAACGAAACCACCGGTTTCCGGGTGGCCATCGGCGCGCTGTCGGCGCCCCGTTCGCGCTACAAGGAGCTGTTTGCCCAGTGGCAGAAGGAGGGCCGCCTGGCGTCCCTGACCGATGCCATCGACGACGCCCAGGACCCCACCAAGCGCCTGGACGCCATCATCGCCGCCAGCGTCGACCCGCGCCTGCAGGCGGAGCTGGGGCTGGTCAACGAAGAGCTCAAGCGCAACGTCTCGCTGATCGCCCAGCAGCGCGAGGAGGCGGCCGGCAACCTGATCCAGTCGTCGGCCCTGGTGGCCGAGACCATCAACAACTACAACATCCGCCTGACCAACCTGAAGAAGAGCCAGCAGCAGGCCATCGATGCCAAGGACGAGCCCAGCGCCAAGCTGTTCGCCGAAGCCATCGACAACGGCCGCAGCGCGCTGGACGGGGCGGTGGCGATCTACATCGACAACCTGGCCACGGGCACCCGTTACACCGACGCGGTGATCCAGGCGCAATTTCAACGAATCAAGGAAGAGCTCAATCGCAAGCCGGTGCTCGGCAAGAGCCTGGTGACGCGCGCTACGTTATTCGTTCGCCATGTCGGGAATTATCGCCAGCAACGGCGAGCCGACCCGGCGACGATTTTGAAGGAACTGCTCGCATCGACCGGTCAGAAGTCATGACCGGCCGCTGTCTGTCGAGCCTGGAGGATCTCGGACGACATTGCGTCGCGCCGAGTTGGTCAAACTTAATCGAGATCACGAACATGCTTTTTTCCCGCAACCCATTTGCTTCAACGTCCAAGCGTCACCTGCTGTTGGTTGCCGCCGGGTTCAGCACCGTATTGACCGGTTGCGCGACCTCTCCGGTGTCCAAGGTCGCCTCGACCACCAAGGTCGAGTACTACCCGAGCTGCTACGAGCCGGTGCAGCACCTGCGCGCCACGGATTCGGACATGACCAAGTCGGTGGTCACCGGTGCTGCCCTGGGCGCTGCCGGCGGCGCTTTGCTCGGTGCCCTGACCGGTGACGGCGACCACCGTGGCCGCAACGCCGCCATCGGTGCCGCAGGCGGTGCCCTGGCCGGTGGCGCAGCCGGTTACTACACCGAGCGCCAGAAGCAGATCGCCGACGACAACCAGCGCATCGCTTCCTACGCTGCCGACGTCAACAAGAGCGCGGCCGACATCGACCGCAGCACGGCCTATGCCCGCGCTTCCCAGACCTGCTACCAGCGCGCCTTCGACAGCCTGATCAGCTCCCGCAAGGCCAACACCATCAATGACGTGGAAGGGCGCAAGCGCCTGGCGGAAATCGTCAGCGGCCTGAAGGAGTCCAACGACCTGATCACCGCGGTGAACGGCCGTGCCAGCGAAGACCTGAGCAAGTACAACCAGGCCTACGAGCAGGATCTGCAGCAAGTGGGCGTGCAGCGTACCGACGTGGTGAAAGTCGCCACCGCCGATACCACCACGGTGACCACCGGTGGCAAGAGAAAACAGCCACAGAAGGTCAAGCAGCCCAAGCTGCCGACCGTGCCTCAGGAAGCGGTGAGCACCGAGAGGTCGATCCAGGATGCCAAGATCAAGCAGGCCGAGAGCAACAAGGTCGCGACCACCGGCCAGACCCAGGTCAACAGCATGTGCAAGAACCCGGACCTGGGTGACTGGGCACCGGTGCCTTGCCCTAACGTCTGAGTTGGCGATTGTCTGACAAGATGTCGCGATAAGCGTTGAACGCCAGCCGATCTCCGAGCAATCGAACAGATCGGCTGGCGCTCTTCGAGTTACAGGTTAAACTGCGCCGGCCATCCAATAATTCCACTGAGGCGCCGTGCATGAAATTCCGTTTTCTTCTCTGGGTGCTTGGCCTGTTGATGGGCAAAGCCAGCCGCAACAATCCTGCTTTCCAGCAACAGTTGGGTGACAAGGAGCTGGTGTTCCAGCTGCAGACGCTCGACGGCAAGGTTGCTCGGCATTTTTTCGTCAAGGACCAGCGCGTCACCAGCCGTTCGGGGTTCTATCCCGAGCCGGCATTCGCCATCGCCTTCAAGGATGCCGCCTACGGCTTCGCCACCCTGCAGGCGAAGAACAAGCAGTTGGCATTCATGACCGGTATTCAGGACAAGTCGATCCAGATCAAGGGCAACCCGGCCCTGGTGATCTGGTTCCAGGGGCTGACCAAGTACCTGAAACCGAAAAAGGCCAAGCCCAAGGCTTGACCGGGAAACTTCGCCGGCAAGCCGCCTCCTGCAGGAGTGGGCGGGCCGGCGAATGGACTCAGGCCTGGCTGAACTGCGAAGCCAGTTCCCGCAGCAGTACTTCGGCTTCCAGCACCTTGCTCACCACGTCGTCCGCCTTGTCCCGGGTCAGGCCCAGGCGTTCCAGCAGGGCGTCGGGGATATCCTCGTGGGGCCCGGAGCCGATGCCCCGGCTGCGCAGCAGGCGCACGGCCAGGCACACCAGGTTCGGGTACTCGGCATAGGCGCCGTCGTAGCTCGGGTCGTGCTGGAAGCGCAGGGCGGTGCACAGCTCTTCCGGCATGTCCCAGTAGCGCATCAGCCAGGCGCCGATCTGTTCGCGGCTGATACCCAGCAGGTGCTGCTCGACGTAGCTGTGGCACAGGTGCGGGTTGACCTCCAAATGCCGGCAGATCAGCGAGAAGTGCGGCGGGAACACGTGGGCCAGTAGCAGGTAGCCGAAGTTGTGCAGCAGGCCGGCCAGGTAGGTTAGGCCGGCTTCCGGGCGCTGGGCACGGGGCATGGCGCGGGTCAGGCCCTCGATCACCGCGGCGGTGTAGATCGACTGCTGCCAGTAAGGCGTGGCGTGCTGCGGCTGGTCCTTGGGCAGGCTCAGGGTCTTGCCCAGGGCCAGGCCCAGCGCCAGGTTGATCACCAGGTCGAAGCCCAGCACGCGGACGATGGCGTCTTCCACCGAGCGGATCTTGCCGGGCGAGGCGTAGTAGGGCGAGGCGGCCCAGCTGACCACCTGGGCGGCCAGGGCCGGGTCGGTTTCCACCACACCGGTGATGTCGTCGATGGTGGCGTTGGGGTCGACCCGCAGCTTGATGATCTTCTGCGCGGTTTCCGCCAGGGGCGGGATCTCGATGGTGGCTTCCAGGCGCTGCTGGATGCGCCGCGCGGTGAAGGCCTGCATCGCCTGGGAGATCTCCTCGCGGTCATCGTCCGGGCGGTCGAGGTTGGGGCGAATGCTGCTCAGGGGCTCGCCGAAGTTGCCGGCGCTGGCTTTGCTGAGCATGCTCTTGAAGGCTTCGCTGGTGATCTCCAGCAGTACCCCGGGCTCGCCGGAGTTGATCAGCAGGCAGGGCTCGCGCAGCAGGCTTTCTTCGTACAGGCACGGTGAGCTGGTGAGCGCCGGCAGGCCGGGCAGCAGGCTCAGGCTGTGCTTGCCGAGCATGCGCTCCAGGCGTTCGGTGGAAACGGCGGTCAGGCGGCGGCCGGTGAGTTCGGCCAGGCGGTTGAGGTCCAGTAACTGGCTCTGCGGGAACAGCACCATCAGCGCGCCGACGGCGTCGTCCAGCAGTACCGCCTGGACCTTGCGCGCAGCCGGCAGGCCCGGCTGGTCGATCACTTCGTTGTAGCTGATGGCCAGCTTGCCGAGCAGCAACCGGATAACAGACGGAGCGTGTGGGGTTGCAATGTCGAGGGCAACTTCTGTCATGGTCTGGTATCCGTTTTTCTACAATTTGACGAGTATAACCAGCTTGGTTATGGCGAGGGTTCACTAACTGAGTGTTGGTTCACACTTGGCCGTATTGCTGTCCGTGGCGCAGCCAGCGCTCCAGCAACGGGCTGACATGGTCCGGCCAGCGCTCCAGCAGGGCCTGGGCGGCATCGCGTACCGCCGGCAGCAGGTCGGCGTCGCGCATCAGGTCGGCGACCTTGAATTGCAGGAGGCCGGTCTGCCGGGTGCCGAGCATTTCCCCGGGGCCGCGCAGCTCCAGGTCCTTTTCGGCGATGACGAAACCGTCGTTGGTTTCACGCATGATGCCCAGGCGCTGGCGACCGATCTGTGAAAGCGGTGGGTGGTAGAGCAGCACGCAGTGGCTGGCGGCGCTGCCGCGCCCGACCCGGCCGCGCAGCTGGTGCAACTGGGCCAGGCCCAGGCGTTCGGGGTTTTCGATGATCATCAGGCTGGCATTGGGTACGTCGACCCCGACCTCGATCACCGTGGTGGCCACCAGCAGTTGCAGGTTGCCGGCCTTGAACTCGGCCATCACCGCGGCTTTCTCGGGGGCCTTCATGCGGCCGTGGATCAGCCCTACGCGCAATTCGCCGAGGGCGCTGGAAAGGTCTTCGAAGGTGGTTTCCGCGGCCTGGCAGGTCAGTTCCTCGGACTCTTCGATCAGGGTGCAGACCCAGTAGGCCTGGCGCCCTTCCGCGCAGGCGGCGCGTACCCGCTCGATGACTTCGATGCGCCGGCTGTCGGTCACCAGCACGGTGTTCACCGGGGTGCGACCGGGAGGCAGTTCGTCGAGGATCGAGGTGTCCAGGTCGGCGTAGGCGCTCATGGCCAGCGTTCGCGGGATCGGCGTGGCGGTCATGATCAACTGGTGCGGGCACAGGCGGCCGCCCACGCCTTTCTGGCGCAGGGCCAGGCGCTGCTGCACGCCGAAGCGGTGCTGTTCGTCGATGATCACCAGGGCCAGGTTCTTGAACTGCACTTCGTCCTGGAACAGCGCGTGGGTGCCCACCACCATCGGTGCGCCACCGGCAATCTGTTCCAGGGCTGCGCTGCGGGCCTTGCCCTTGAGCTTGCCTGCCAGCCAGGCGACTTCCAGGCCCAGCGGCTCGAGCCAGCGCTTGAAGGTGATGAAGTGCTGCTCGGCGAGGATTTCCGTCGGCGCCATCAGTGCCACCTGGTAGCCGGCCTCCAGTGCCTGCAGGGCGGCCAGGGCGGCGACCACGGTCTTGCCGGCGCCCACGTCGCCCTGGATCAGCCGCAGCATGGGCTCGGGCTGGCTCAGGTCGTAGGCGATCTCGTTGCCCACGCGCTGTTGCGCGCCGGTGGGAGCGAAGCCCAGGTTCCTCAGGTACTTGACCGGCAGTTTCCTGGCCAATGGCAGCACCGGGGCGCGCTGTGAGCGCAGGCTGTCGCGCAGACGCTGCTGGGACAGCTGGTGGGTCAGCAATTCCTCGAACGCCAGGCGGTGCTGGGCCCAGTGGTGCCCCAGGGCCAGTTCGTCGACATCGGCGTCCGCCGGCGGGTGATGCAGGTAGCGGATCGCATCGTCCAGGGGCGCCAGCTGATAGTCCCGGGCCAGCTCTTCCGGCAGCCAGTCGGGCAGGCTGCGCGGGCCCAGCAGGGCCAGGCTCTGTTGGCACAGCAGGCGCAGGCGCTGCTGGGTCAGGCCTTCGGTCAGGGGGTAGATCGGTGTCAGGGTCTGGTCCACCGGCGGCGGCTCGTCGCCGCTGATGGCACGGTATTCCGGGTGGTAGATCTCCAGGCCCGAGGCACCGGGCCGGGCTTCGCCATAGCAGCGCACGCGGGTGCCGCGCTTCAGGCCGTCCTTCTGCGCATTGCTGAAATGGTAGAAGCGCAGGCTCAGGCCGCCGGTACCGTCCTGCAGGCGCACTAGCAGGCTGCGGCGCTTGCCCATGACCACATCGGCGCCACTGACGGTGCCTTCGATCACAGCATCCTGGCCAGGGCGCAGGGCGCCGATCGGCACCACGCGGGTGCGGTCCTGGTAGCGCAGGGGCAGGTGGAACAGCACGTCCTGAAGGTTTTCCAGGCCGACCTTGGCCAGCTTCTCGGCCATGGCTTCGCCGACGCCCTTGAGTGCCGTGACCGGCACTTTCGACAGCTCAGTCATTGCGAGCGCTTAACTCGCGGCGGGCGGCTTGGCCACCGAGCACAGGCGGATCGAGTCGGCGAGGATCTCGATGGCCTTGGGCCGCGGGAAGCTGGCGCGCCAGGCGATGGCCACGGTGCGGAACGGCACGGGCGGGGTCAGGGGGCGGACTTCGATCACCCCGGGGGCGTAGTGATGGCTGTCCACGGCCGACAGCGGCAGGATCGAGATGCCCAGGCCGGAGGCGACCATGTGGCGGATGGTTTCCAGGGAACTGGATTCCACGGTGGTGTGCTTGGCGCCGTCGTTGCCCTTGGTCAGGGTCGGGCAGGCCTCCAGGACCTGGTCGCGGAAGCAGTGGCCTTCGCCCAGCAGCAACAGGCTCTTGTCGTTGAGCAGGTTGGCGTCGATGGTTTCCTTCTTGGTCCAGGGGTGGCCGCTGGGCATCAGCACATAGAAGGGTTCGTCGTACAGCGGCAGGGTCAGGACATCGGCCTCGTTGAACGGCAGGGCGATGATGATCGCGTCCAGCTCGCCGTTGCGCAGTTTGTCGCGCAGTACGTGGGTGAAGTTCTCTTCTATATACAGCGGCATCTGCGGGGCGACCCGGTGCAGCTGGGGAATCAGGTGCGGGAACAGGTAGGGGCCGACGGTGTAGATCGCCCCGACCTTGAGCGGTGCGGTCAGCTGGTTCTTGCCGGCCTGGGCCAGCTCACGGATACCCTGGGCCTGCTCCAGGACCTTTTGCGCCTGGGCGACGATGGTCTCGCCCACCGGGGTCAGGCGCACGGCGCTCTTGCTGCGCTCGAAAATCAGCACGCCGAGTTCGTCTTCAAGCTTTTTCACGCCGACCGACAGGGTGGGCTGGCTGACATGGCAGCGCTCGGCGGCATGGCCGAAGTGCTGCTCTTGGGCGAGGGTAACGATGTAGCGCAATTCTGTAAGAGTCATAGCGGGCGTCCGTGAGGTTGCGGCCAAGCATAACGGCTGCAATCGATAGACGCACGTTATCAGACCGAGGGTGGAATGCGACACCCGTCAATGCCTGCTCCAGGCGACACAAACGCGAAGGGCACCTTGAAGGTGCCCTTGCGGTGGATCAGCGGCGGCCGCGGCTGCGGTCGATCTCGTAGTTGTACGAGGCGGTGATTTCCACGCTGCCGTTGTTGAGCATGTCTGCCGGTGGCTTGGGCAACGGCTGGGCACGACGGATCATGTCCAGGGTGGCCCGGTCCAGATCGGCATTGCCCGATCTGCCTACCAGCTCATAGGACAGCACCTTGCCTTCGGCATCGACGACGAAGCGCAGGGAGTTGGTGCCTTCCTTGCCTCGACGCTGAGCCTCGCTCGGATAGCGCTTGTACTTGGCCAGGTGCGCCTGCAATTCCCCCTGCCAGTTAGCCTTGGCGGCGGCCTGGGCCGGTGACGGGCCAGGGGTCGCAGGAGCGGGCTGCTTGGACGGAGCCGGTGTGACCGGGGCGTCGCTGGGCTTTTCCTCGGAAGGCTTTTCCTTGGGCGGCTCAGGCTTGACCACCGGCTTTGGCGGTTGCGGCTTGGGCTTCTGCTTCACCGGCTTGGGTACCGAGATGGTCGGCTTCGGCGCTTCGGCCAGTTTCGGCAACGGCAGTTCTTCCACGGGGGCCGGCGGTTGTGGTGGGGTCACCACTTTCGGCGGCGCCGGTGGAGGCGGCACAGGGGCAGGTGCCAATTCCACCACCATGGCTTGGGGGGGGATGGGCATGGGCTGTGGCTTGGACCAGTTGAGGGCGAGCAGGATCGCCAACCCATGGACGCCCAACACCACCGCCAGGCTACCGCTGTAACGCGTCAGTCTTTGGCGCGTCGTGATCATTTCTTGGCTGCCGTCTCAAGTCCGACCAGGCCGACTTTCAGGTAGCCGGCCGCGCGCAGGGTGTCCATCACACTCATCAGGTCGCCGTAATCCACACCTTTGTCGGCCTGGAAGAAGATGGTCGTGTCTTTCTTGCCCTGGGTCCGGGCGTCGAGGATGGCGCCAAGGGTTTCAGCCTTGACTTCGTCTTCGCCGAGGAACAGGCGCTTGTCGGCCTTGACGCTGAGGAACACCGGTTTTTCCGGCCGCGGCGCCGGTTTGGC
This sequence comes from Pseudomonas sp. GW822-FHT04H02, assembly GCF_058800645.1. Taxonomy (NCBI): domain Bacteria; kingdom Pseudomonadati; phylum Pseudomonadota; class Gammaproteobacteria; order Pseudomonadales; family Pseudomonadaceae; genus Pseudomonas; species Pseudomonas sp. GW822-FHT04H02. The sequence continues at coordinate 96,616 of NZ_JBXAMM010000005.1, forward strand.
GCTGGAGGCGGGCAGGTCGACCTTGATGTCCACGGTGGCCAGCGGTGCGGCCACCATGAAGATGATCAGCAGCACCAGCATCACGTCGATGAACGGCGTGACGTTGATCTCGTGGTTTTCGGCCAGGTCGTCGCCTGCGCCTTCTTTCAAATGCAAGCCCATGGCTGATTACCCCACTTTCACCATGTGCGGTTGTGCGGAGCGCTCGTTCGGCTGGTGATCCAGGTCGCGGCTGACCAGCAGCAGGACCTCGGCCGAGGCGTCGGTGACCTGGGCCTTGTAGCCGGTGATGGAGCGGGCGAAGACGTTGTAGATCACCACCGCGGGAATCGCGGCAACCAGGCCCAGGGCGGTGGCCAGCAGGGCTTCGGCGATACCCGGGGCAACCACGGCAAGGTTGGTGGTCTGGGTTTTGGCGATGCCGATGAAGCTGTTCATGATGCCCCACACGGTGCCGAACAGGCCGACGAACGGCGCGGTGGAACCGATGGTGGCCAGCACGCCGGTGCCGCTGCTCATGTTGCGGCCGCAGGCAGCTACCAGGCGCTCCAGGCGGAAGCTGACGCGCTCCTTGATGCCTTCCTTCTCGCGGCTGTTGGCCGAGAGGCGCATCTCTTCCAGGGCATCGTGCACCAGCAGGTTGGCCAGGGTGCCCTCCTTGGTGGCGGTGGCGCTGGCTTCCTTGAGGGTGGTGGCCTTTTTCAGTGCGGCGATTTCAGTGCGCAGGCGGCGCTTGGCACCCATCAGCTCGAAGCCTTTGGCGATCCAGATGGTCCAGGTGATGATCGAGGCGATGGCCAGGCCGATCATCACCAGTTTCACGATGATGTCGGCGTTCTGGTACATGCCCCACGGCGACAGGTCATGGGCCATGCCCAGGGTGTTGTCGGCCTCCAGGACTTCAGGAGCGTCTTCGCCGATAGCGGGCTGGCCTTCGGCCTGGACTGGCTCGCCGGCCACTGGGGCTGCGGCTGGAGCGGTCGGGTCGGTGGCCGTATGTTCAGCGGCTGGAGCGGTCGCGGCAGGGGCTGCGGCGGTGGCTGGGGCGTGCTGGTCGGCAAAGGCTGCGGTCGGTGCCAGCAGCAGGCTGCACAACAGCGCTGCAACCGCGCTCATGGCGCGCAGCGGGCTTGGGCGTTTGGTTGGCGAGACGGAGAGTTGGTTGCTTGTCATGCTGGCCGGACCTGAGAGGAGAAAAGGGTGAAATGTCCTTCTAGGCCTCGCAGGGCCGAGAACAAAATGGGCGGTTATTATTGCAAGTAATTCTTGTTAACAGAAGTAATAGAGTATCTTTTTTTCCTTGATTGCTAGCCGTTCGTCCAGTGCGAGGGCTAGTCTTGACCTTTCCCAAAGGAGTTTTCTGATGTCCTCCCCCTCTGTATTGATCGCCGGTTGCGGTGATGTCGGTAGTCGCCTGGCGACTCAACTGCTGGCCGAGCAATGGCAGGTTTACGGCCTGCGTCGCAACGTATCGCGCTTGCCACAGGGGGTGGTGGGCATTGCAGGTGACCTGTTCAGCGAGCAATGCCCCGGGCAATGGCCGCAGAAGTCGCCGGACTATCTGGTGTATTGCGCGGCGGCCACCGAGCATGACGAAGCCGGATATCGCGCGGCTTATGTCGATGGTCTGCAGCATGTACTGGGCTGGCTCAAGCAGCGCGGCCAGGCGCCCAAGCGTTTGCTGTTTGTCTCCAGCAGCAGCGTTTATGAGCAGAAGGACGGTGAGTGGGTCGACGAGACTTCCGTGGCCGAGGCCCTGGCCTACTCCGGACGCATGATGCTGGAAGCCGAGCAGGTGGCTCTGGGCAGCGGTATTCCCGCCACTGTGGTGCGCTTGACCGGCATCTATGGCCCGGGTCGCGAGTGGCTGCTGACCCAGGTGCGCCGGGGTTATCGCGTGGCGATCGAGCCGCCGTTGTACGGCAACCGTATTCACGCGGACGATGCCGCGGGCCTGCTGGCGTTCCTGATCAAGGCGGACCGCAGTGGCACGGCGCTGGATGATTGCTATATCGGCGTGGACGATGCGCCCGCGCCTCTGGCGGAGGTCGTCGACTGGCTGCGCGATTACCTGGGCGTCACCGAATGGGCGGACGATGCCAGCGTGCGTCGTACCGGCAGCAAGCGTTGCAGCAATGCCCGGGCCAGGGCGCTGGGCTGGGTGCCGCGCTATCCGAGTTATCGCGAAGGTTATGCTGCGATTCTGACGACGCAGGGCTAAGTTGCCCGAGCAGCTTGGGGTCGCGGTCGAAGGCTGCGACCGGCTTCCCGAGGGCGTCGCTGCCGACAGGCCGAAGGTCCGGTGGACCTTGTCGCAGCCTGCGGCAGCGGCTACAGGGTAGTTACTGCTTTTCCAGCAACCACTGCTGGCTGCCCGGCGTCAGCGAGGGCACTTCATCCGCCAGGGCGGTATTCACCGCCTGGAAGATCTCCAGCTGTTGATCCTTGCGCACGAAGATCCAGGAGTTGCCCTGGCCGTTGAGCTGCAGCCAGATGCTATCGTTGCCGCCGCTCATCGAGGCGCAGTCGCCAGCCAGGCACAAGGCGTAGCGATCGGCGCCCGGCAGGCCCTGGACGGCGCCGTTTGCCTGGAACTGCACCTCGTTGCCCAGGCCCGGTCCGTTGACGATCTTCCACTTGCCACCCAGATACGCCGAGTACAAGGCGCGCTCGAAGTTGGCGCCTAGCGGCGCGCCTTCGGGGGCGGGGTCTTTGGGGCGGTCGAAGACCTGCTCGGGCTCATTGTCGTTGGCCACTTGCAGCAGTTGCTTGCCGTTGCGCTTCAAGTCGGTGGCGGCGCTGCCATAGAACTCGACTTTTGCAGTGCTGGAACCGTCGCCGATGATCTTGCCTTCGACGGTTTCGAAACCGTTGGTGTAGCGGGCCTGGCCAGCCTTGGTATTGAGCTCCCATTCCAGGTTCGGGCCGTAGGCCTGGAGGGCTTCACGCAAAGGGCCGCCCTTGGAGGCTGCGTCGATCGCTACCTGATTGATCCAGATGCCGCCCACATCGTTTTTGGCGGGGTCGCTGGCACAACCGCCGAGCAGTACGGCGAGCAGCGAAACAGCTAGCGCTTGGCGCATGACGAAATCCTTTCAGAACGAAAACGGCGCAGCCTTGAGGGCTGCGCCGCGGGTGTTACTCGATGACCAGAATGGCATCCATTTCAACCTGTGCACCCTTTGGCAGGGCGGCCACGCCAATGGCGGCGCGGGCTGGGTAAGGCTGTTGGAAATACTTGCCCATGATCTCGTTGACCTTGGCGAAGTGGCTCAGGTCGGTGAGGAAGATGTTCAGCTTGACGATGTCCTTGAACGAACCGCCAGCGGCCTCGGCTACCGACTTGAGGTTTTCGAACACCTGGACGGTCTGGGCTTCGAAGCCTTCCACCAGCTCCATGGTCTTGGGGTCCAGAGGGATCTGGCCGGACATGTAGACGGTGTTGCCAGCCTTGATCGCCTGGGAGTAGGTGCCGATGGCAGCAGGTGCCTTGTCGCTGGTGATAACTGTCTTGGTCATGAATGACTCCTTGTAATGGACGGGCTACGCACGCATGCGGGTGATGCGGATGACCCCGGTCAGGGCGCGCAGTTTCTTGATCACGCGGGCCAGGTGTACGCGGTCGTGCACGCTGACCACCAGTTGGACCACGCTGATGCGACCATCGCGTTCGTCCATGCTGATTTTCTCGATGTTGCCGTCGGCGGCGTTGACGCTGCTGGCCAGCAGCGCGATCAGGCCGCGTTGGTGTTCCAGTTCTACGCGCAGTTCGACGTTGAATTCGCCGGTGACATCCTTGGCCCAGGAGAGCTGGATGCACTTTTCCGGGTTATGGCGGATTTCGCTGATATTGCGGCAGTTGTCCAGGTGCACCACCATCCCCTTGCCGGCGGACAGGTGGCCGACGATCGGATCGCCCGGGATCGGCGTGCAGCACTTGGCGTAGCTCAGCACCAGGCCTTCGGTGCCGCGGATTGCCAGCGGGCCTTCCGGGCTTGGCAGCTGTTCGCCTTCGCCCAGCAGGCGGCGCGCCACAACGTAGGCCATGCGGTTGCCCAGGCCGATGTCTTCCAGCAGGTCTTCGATCAGTTCCAGGCGGTATTCCTGGAGAATCGCCTGGATGCGTTCGGCCGGGACCTTTTCCAGGGAGCTGTCGAAGCCGTTGAGCACCTTGTTCAGCAAGCGTTCGCCGAGGCTGATGGACTCGGAGCGGCGCTGCAGCTTGAGAGCATGGCGGATATGGGTGCGGGCCTTGCCGGTGACCACGAAATTCAGCCAGGCCGGGTTCGGGCGCGCGCCCGGGGCGCTGACGATTTCCACTGTGGAACCGCTTTGCAGGGGTTCGGACAGCGGCGCCAGGCGACGATTGATCCGGCAGGCGATGCAGCTGTTGCCGACGTCGGTGTGTACCGCGTAGGCGAAGTCCACCGCGGTGGAGCCTTTGGGCAGCTCCATGATCCGGCCTTTGGGCGTGAACACGTAGACCTCGTCCGGGAACAGGTCGATCTTCACGCTCTCGATGAATTCCAGGGAGTTGCCGGCGCGTTGCTGCATTTCCAGCACGCCCTTGACCCATTGGCGGGCGCGGGCGTGAGTGCCTTTGGGCTGTTCGTCGCCACTGGATTTGTACAGCCAGTGGGCGGCGATGCCGTTATTGGCCATTTCTTCCATTTCCCGGGTACGAATCTGGATCTCGATCGGTACTCCGTGCATGCCGAACAGCGTGGTATGCAGCGACTGATAGCCGTTGGCCTTGGGAATGGCGATGTAGTCCTTGAAGCGTCCCGGCAGCGGCTTGTACAAATTATGTACAGCGCCGAGTACGCGATAGCAGGTGTCTACCTTGTCGACGATGATGCGGAACGCATAGACGTCCATGATCTCGTTGAAGGCTCGACGCTTGCCGCGCATCTTCTTGTAGATGCCGTACAGGTGCTTCTGGCGACCGCTGACCTCGCCCTGGATGCCGTCGATGGCCAGGCAGTGGCTGAGGGATTCCTCGATCTTGTTGACGATTTCCTTGCGGTTGCCCCGGGCGCGCTTGACCGCCTGGTAGATCCGCGCGGAACGCATCGGGTGCATCGCCTTGAAGCCCAGGTCTTCGAATTCGATGCGGATGGCATGCATGCCCAGGCGGTTGGCGATGGGGGCGTAGATCTCCAGGGTTTCCTTGGCGATCCGCCGACGCTTCTCGCCGGAAAGTACTTCCAGGGTGCGCATGTTGTGCAGGCGGTCGGCCAGCTTGACCAGGATCACGCGAATGTCGCGGGCCATGGCCATGGCCATCTTCTGGAAGTTTTCCGCTTGGGCTTCGGCCTTGGTTTCGAAGTTCATCTGGGTCAGTTTGCTGACCCCATCCACCAATTCGGCCACGGTTTCGCCGAACTGCGCGCTGAGCGCTTCCTTGGCGATGCCGGTGTCTTCGATGACGTCATGCAGCATCGCGGCCATCAGGCTCTGATGGTCCATGTGCATGTCGGCAAGAATGTTCGCTACCGCGAGTGGGTGCGTGACGTACGCCTCGCCGCTGCGACGGCGTTGACCGTCATGGGCTTGTTCGGCGTAGAAATACGCTCGGCGGACCAGATTGACCTGGTCCGTGCCGAGATAGGTCGATAAGCGATCGGCGAGGGCGTCTATGCTCGGCATGATGTCTCCTGCCGTAAGCTGTGATCCCGCGCCGTGCTACGTCGACCAGGCATAGGCTCAGACGGCCTCGTTGGACTCGTCCTCGAAAGCAGCGAAAAGCGGCTCATCTTCAACGATTTCGGCTTCGGCGATGGCTGCGTAGTCGATCAGGCCTTCAGCGATTTCGCGCAGGGCGACAACGGTAGGCTTGTCGTTTTCCCATGCTACTTTCGGCTCTTTGCCGCCGGTGGCCAGTTGACGGGCACGCTTGGTAGAGAGCATGACCAGCTCAAAGCGGTTATCCACGTGTTCTAGGCAGTCTTCAACGGTTACGCGGGCCATGGTCTTCCTCGTAGCAAATGCAATATGCGCGCTGCCCGGATGGGCGAGCGGACTCGACAGTTTAAAAAATCACCAGCGTTAAGGGAAGCGCTGATTTTTTAACCAAGCCCTTCAACGCGCTGCAAGTGCCAATGTAAAGCGCTTGCAGCGGTTTTGGGAAGTGCTGTTTTAACCCAGGAGTTCAGCCAGCAATTTGCCGAAACGCTGCTGCTGGCGTTTCTGTTGCAGCTGATTGGCGCGGAAAATCGCCTTCAGGTCGCCCAGCGCGTGGGCGAAATCGTCGTTGATGATCAGATAGTCGTAGTCGACGTAGTGGCTCATTTCGCTGACGGCTTCGCGCATCCGCCCGTCGATGACCTCGTCACTGTCCTGCCCACGGTTGGTCAGGCGCTGGTGCAGGGCTTGCAAGGACGGTGGCAGGATGAAGATCGAACGGGCCTGGGGCATCAGCTTGCGTACTTGTTCCGCGCCTTGCCAGTCGATTTCCAGAATCAGATCGTGGCCTGCGTCCAGGGTTTGCTGCAGGTGGCTTTGCGAGGTTCCGTAGAGGTTGCCGAACACTTCGGCGCGCTCCAGGAAGTCCCCGTGCTCACCCATCTTCACGAACGTCTCGCGGGAGACGAAGTGATAGTTCACGCCGTCCACCTCACCGGGGCGCATGGCACGGGTGGTGTGGGAGACCGAGACGCGAATCTCCGGTTTGGCGTCGGTCAGGGCCTTGACCAGGCTGCTCTTGCCCGCGCCCGACGGCGCGGAAATGATGTACAGGGTGCCGGTGCTGTGGGTCATGTCAGTTGCCTTACTCAATATTCTGCACTTGTTCGCGCATCTGCTCGATCAACACCTTGAGGTTGACCGCAGCTTGGGTGCTGCGCGGGTCGAAGGCCTTGGAGCCCAGTGTGTTGGCTTCGCGGTTGAGTTCCTGCATCAGGAAGTCCAGGCGCCGCCCGGCCGCGCCGCCGGACTTAAGCACGCGACGTACTTCAATGATGTGGGTGCTCAGGCGGTCCAGTTCTTCGGCGACGTCGCTTTTCTGTGCCAGCAGCACCATCTCCTGTTCGAGACGGGTCGGATCCAGCTCGGCCTGCATGTCGGCGAAGCGGTCGAGGATCTTCTGGCGCTGGGTCGCGAGCATCTGCGGGACCAGTTCACGCAGGGTCGCCACGTCTTCCTCGATGGAGGACAGGCGTTCGTCGATCAGCCTGGCCAGTTCGGCGCCTTCCCGTTCGCGGCCGTTCTTCAGTTCCTTCAAGCCCTGGTTGAACAGGGCCAGGGCGTCACTGTTCAAGGCTTGCGGGTCAGTGGCGTCGGCCACCAGTACGCCCGGCCAGGCCAGGACTTCCAGAGGGTTGAGCGCGGCCGGCTGCTTGATCAGGCTGGCGACGGACTCGGCGGCGGCGACCAGTTGCGCGGCGCGCTCGCGATCCACCTGCAGCGGTTTGCCGGCGGTTTCCTCGATGAAGCGCAAGGTGCACTCGACCTTGCCGCGGGACAGGCCCTGGCGCAGGGCTTCGCGGACCGCGCCTTCAAGGTCGCGAAAGGCTTCCGGCAAACGCAGGTGCGGCTCCAGGTAGCGGCTGTTGACCGAGCGCAGTTCCCAGCTCAGGGTGCCCTGAGTGCCTGCCCGTTCTACCCGGGCGAAGGCGGTCATGCTGTGCACCATGGAGGTACCTCCGATTCAGCGCCGGCACCAACCGTGAGGGGGTTGGGCGGGCCTGATAAAGATGAATTGAAGCCGACAGGCTGCGAAGGCGCAGGATTGTAGCGCAGTGCGGTCGGAGCCCCCAAACCCTGGTGCTGCCAATGCATTGCAGCTCGTCGCAACAGGACTCATCCGCGGTGTAAATGCTCCTTTGACCTTTTTAGGCGTGCCCTGGCGCGGTTGCGGGCTTTATAATGCTCGGCAGTTTTCCGTCCCCGTACAGGTGTTCCCCTATGAAACGTCCAAGTGGTCGCGCCGCCGATCAGCTCCGCTCGATCCGCATCACCCGCAACTACACCAAACACGCCGAGGGATCTGTACTGGTCGAGTTCGGTGATACCAAAGTGATCTGCACGGTCAGCGTCGAGAACGGTGTGCCGCGCTTCCTCAAGGGCCAGGGCCAGGGTTGGCTGACTGCCGAGTACGGCATGCTGCCGCGGGCTACCGGCGAGCGTAACCAGCGCGAAGCCAGCCGTGGCAAGCAGGGCGGTCGGACCCTGGAGATCCAGCGCCTGATCGGCCGTTCGCTGCGCGCCGCACTGGACATGTCCAAGCTGGGCGACGTCACCCTGTATGTCGATTGCGACGTGATCCAGGCCGACGGCGGTACTCGTACCGCATCGATCACTGGCGCCATGGTGGCCCTGGTCGACGCCTTGAAAGTGATCAAGAAGCGCGGTGGCCTGAAAGGCGGCGATCCGCTGAAGCAGATGATCGCCGCGGTATCCGTCGGCATGTACCAGGGCGAACCGGTCCTGGACCTGGATTATCTGGAAGACTCGGCTGCCGAAACCGACCTCAACGTTGTGATGACCAGCACCGGTGGTTTCATCGAAGTGCAGGGCACTGCCGAAGGTGCGCCGTTCCAGCCGGCTGAACTGAATGCGATGCTGGCCCTGGCCCAGCAAGGCATGAACGAGATTTTCCAACTGCAGCAAGCCGCGCTCGCCGATTGATGGGCGCAGGTCTTCAGCAAGGAGAGCACCATGAGTGATGAACAACTGCCGCTGCCTACGCCGAGTCACGAAGTCCGGCAATGGGCGATGTTTTGTCACCTGTCCGCCTTGCTGGGGATCTGGGTTCCTTTCGGCACACTGATCGGACCGCTGATTCTGTGGCAGATGAAGCGCGAAACCGATCCCTTTATCGATGCCCAGGGCAAGGAAGCACTGAACTTCCAGCTGACCGTCGCCATTGCGTCGGCGGTGTGCTTCCTGTTGATGATCGTGGTGATCGGGTTCTTCATGTTCGGCCTGCTGGCGATCGGAGCCCTGGTGCTGACCATCATCGGCGGAGTCAAGGCTGGCGAAGGGGTGCCTTATCGCTACCCCTTCACCTGGCGCCTGATCAAGTAGCTCGAGCAAGCACAAAAAAGCCGACAGCGATGTCGGCTTTTTTGTGGCGGTGAAAGGACGCTTAGATGGTCAGCGTCCAGTCATAGTCCACGATCAGCGGTGCGTGCTGCGAGAAGCGTGGCTGGCGCGGCAGGCGAGCGCTGCGGACAAAGCGACGCAGGCCGGGAGTCAGCAACTGGTAGTCGAAACGCCAGCCCAGGTTCAGCATCTCGGCCTGTTCGTTGTCCGGCCACCAGCTGTACTGGTCGCCTTCACGGCTGACTTCACGCAATGCGTCGACATAACCCATGTTGCCAATGATCTCGTCCATCCAGGCACGCTCAGGTGCCAGGAAGCCCGGAGATTGCTGGCTGTCGCGCCAGTTCTTGATATCCAGCTTCTGTTGCGCCACGTACAGCGAGCCACAATAAATGTACTCGCGACGTTTGCGCCGCTGTTTATCCAGATAACGGGCGAAATCGTCCATTAGCTTGAACTTCTGGTTCAAGTCTTCATCGCCGTTCTGCCCTGATGGAAGCAGCAAGGTCGCGATGCTGACCTTGTCGAAATCGGCTTGCAGGTAGCGCCCGTAACGATCGGCTGTCTCGAAGCCGAGGCCGCTGATGACCGCCTTCGGCTGCAACCGCGAATACAAAGCCACACCGCCTTGGGCAGGGACTTCGGCATCGCAGGCATAAAGGAAGTAGCCATCCAGTTGGAAGGCTGGGTCGTCCAGTTCAAAGGCAGAGGCGCGGGTGTCCTGCAGGCAGATGACGTCGGCATTCTGTGCCTGCAGCCAACTGAGCAAACCACGCTCCACTGCAGCCTGAATACCATTGACGTTCACACTGATGATCCGCATAAATGGCCCCAAAAATCACGTGCGTGTATGATACCCGAGCTCTACCTAATTAGCTAAATCCGTGGTATCTGGGGTTTTTTCATGCAGGCGTATCAGCGCGATTTCATTCGTTTTGCCATCGATCGCGGGGTTTTGCGCTTCGGTGAGTTCACCCTGAAGTCCGGGCGCACCAGCCCTTACTTCTTCAATGCCGGCCTGTTCAACAGCGGTTCGGCGCTGGCCCAGCTGGGGCGTTTCTACGCCGCGGCGATCGTCGAAAGCGGCATTCCCTTCGATGTGCTGTTTGGCCCGGCCTATAAAGGCATTCCTCTGGCGGCGGCCACTGCGGTGGCGCTTGCCGAGCATCACCAGCGCGATCTGCCCTGGTGCTTCAACCGCAAGGAAGCCAAGGCTCACGGCGAAGGCGGCAGCCTGGTGGGGGCTCCCTTGACCGGCGATGTGCTGATCATCGACGACGTGATCACCGCCGGCACGGCGATCCGCGAAGTGATGCAGATCATCGAGTCCCAGGACGGCGCCAAAGCGGCCGGGGTGCTGATCGCCTTGAACCGTCAGGAACGCGGCAACGGCGAGTTGTCGGCGATCCAGGAGGTCGAGCGTGACTTCGGCATTCCGGTGGTGAGCATTGTCTCCCTGACCCAGGTCCTGCAGTTCCTGGCGGATGATCCGGCGCTCAAGCAGCATCTGCCGGCGGTGGAAGCCTACCGCGCGCAGTACGGAATCTGACCTGTAGGAGCCGGCTTGCCGGTGAAGAGGCCTTTGGGCCTTGAGTTGCCCGCGTGAGTGCCTTCGCCGGCAAACCGGCTCCCACAAAGATTGCGTCGATAAAAAAGCCCCCGCCCGGGATCCCGGGCGGGGGCTTTTTTGTGCCTGGTGCTTAAGGACGCTTGCGGTTGCTGATCAGGGTGCCGACACCCGTATCGGTGAAGATCTCCAGCAAAATCGCGTTGGGCACGCGACCGTCGATGATCAGCGAACTGCCGACCCCGCCTTGCACGGCTTCCAGCGCGCAGCGGATTTTCGGCAGCATGCCGCCGTAGATGGTGCCGTCGGCGATCAGCTCGTCGACCTGCTGGGTGCTCAGGCCGGTGAGGACCTTGCCCGACTTGTCCATCAGGCCGGCGATGTTGGTCAGCAGCATCAGCTTTTCGGCTTTCAATGCTTCGGCCACCTTGCCAGCCACCAGATCGGCGTTGATGTTGTAGGACTCGCCGTTGGCGCCGACCCCGATCGGTGCGATCACCGGGATGAAATCACCCTTGACCAGCAGGTTCAGCAGGTCGGTGTTGATCCCGACCACTTCGCCCACATGGCCGATATCGATGATTTCCGGGGTGGTCATTTCCGGCGTCTGGCGGGTCACGGTGAGTTTTTTCGCCCGGATCAGCTCGGCATCCTTGCCGGTCAGGCCGATGGCGCTGCCGCCGTGACGGTTGATCAGGTTGACGATGTCCTTGTTGACCTGGCCACCGAGGACCATCTCCACCACGTCCATGGTTTGCGCATCGGTCACGCGCATGCCATCGACGAAGTGGCTTTCAATGGAAAGGCGCTTGAGCAGGTCACCGATCTGCGGGCCGCCACCGTGCACCACCACCGGGTTGATCCCGACAGCCTTCATCAGCACGATGTCGCGGGCGAAGCCGGTTTTCAGCTCCTCGCTTTCCATAGCGTTGCCGCCGTACTTGATCACCAGGGTCTTGCCGACATAGCGGCGAATATAAGGCAGCGCTTCGGATAGGACCTTGGCGGTATTGGCGGCGGCATCGCGTTCGATGGTCATTCAGGGCTCCGGTGCTTCAAACAATCAAAACGGTAGTTGGAGATCAGGTGCAACACGTTTCAGCTGGGTGTGGAACACATCCTTGATGCGCTGCAGTTCGGCTGCATCATCAGCCTCGAAGCGCAGCACCAGCACAGGGGTGGTGTTGGAGGCGCGAACCAGGCCCCAGCCCTTGGCATAGTCGACCCGCACCCCGTCAATGGTGGTCAGGTCGGCGCCTGCACCCCACTGCGCGTCGTGCAGGGCGTCAATGATGCTGAATTTGCTCTCTTCGGTCACATGGATATTGATTTCCGGCGTAGAAATATCGTTCGGGAAGGTGGCGAACAGCTCTTCCGCGGTGGATTTTTCCTTGCTGAGGATCTCCAGCAACCGTGCGGCGCTATAAATGCCGTCGTCGAAGCCGAACCAGCGTTCCTTGAAGAACACATGGCCGCTCATTTCGCCGGCCAGCAGAGCGCCGGTCTGCTTCATTTTCTTTTTGATCAACGAGTGACCGGTCTTCCACATTAGCGGGCGACCGCCATATTCCTTGATCAGTGGAATCAGGCGTCGGGTGCATTTGACGTCGAAGATGATCTCCGCATCCGGGTTGCGCGCCACCACGTCCTTGGCGAACAGCATCAGCAGGCGGTCGGGGAAGACGATGCTGCCGGTGTTGGTCACCACGCCGACGCGGTCGCCGTCGCCGTCGAAGGCCAGGCCCAGGTCGGCGCCGGTTTCCTTGACCTTGGCAATCAGGTCCTCGAGGTTCTCGGGCTTGCCCGGATCCGGGTGGTGGTTGGGGAAGTTGCCGTCCACTTCGCAGAACAGCGGGATCACTTCGCAGTTCAGGGCTTCGATCAACTGTGGGGCAATCACCCCGGCGGCGCCGTTGCCGCAATCCACCACGACTTTCAGGCGGCGGGCCAGCTTGACGTCACGGATGATCTCCTCGGCGTAGCGCGGCAGGATGTCGACCTGGGTGACGCTGCCCTGGGCGCTGCTCAGGTTGTTGCTCTTGAGGCGCTCGTGCAGGGCCTGGATCTGTTCATTGGCCAGGGTGTCGCCGGCGATGACGATCTTGAAACCGTTGTAGTTCGAGGGGTTGTGGCTGCCGGTGAGCATTACGCCGGACTTGCCGGCCAGTACGTTGGCCGCGTAATACAGGGCCGGGGTCGGCACCAGGCCGACGTCGCTGACGTGGCAGCCGCTGTCGTGCAGGCCCTGGATCAGTTGCGCCACCAGTTCCGGCCCGGACAGGCGGCCATCGCGGCCCACGGAGACGTTCGGCTCACCCTGGGCCAGGCTCTGGGAGCCGATGGCGCGGCCGATCCAGTAGGCGGTTTCAGCAGTCAGGGTTTGCGGTACAACGCCGCGGATGTCGTAGGCGCGGAAGATGCTGTCGGGGAATTTCGGGGCGACTTTAGCTGCGTTGCTCATCACTGAGGGTGCTCCATCTGAAGGGGTGCAGTACGGCCGTGGGAGGACAGGCCGGCAGGCTCAAACTGAAGGGTATGACGGCGTTTTCAGCATAGAGTTCGTACTGCGAAAGTGCCATCTGACGGGCTCCGTCCCCTCCGGAACCGGTCAGCAGCCCGGCCTGGCGGGGGCCAGGCACCCTGCAAAAAAATGCTGGCCCTCGGTCCTTGATTGCTCTCGCAAGGGGGCGGAGCAGGCAGGCTGCCCACTCCGAGAGGCAGATCAGTGGCTGCCGGAGTGGCCGAAGCCACCTGCGCCGCGCTGGCTTTCATCAAAGGCTTCGACCACTTCGAAATGCGCCTGGACCACAGGCACCAGCACCAGTTGGGCGATGCGCTCGCCGACGGCGATGTTGAAGGCGGTCTGGCCACGGTTCCAGCAGGACACCATCAGTTCGCCCTGGTAGTCCGAGTCGATCAGGCCCACCAGGTTGCCCAGCACGATGCCGTGCTTATGGCCCAGGCCGGAGCGCGGCAGGATCAGCGCCGCCAGGCCCGGATCGCCAATGTAGACCGACAGCCCGGTAGGGATCAGCAGCGTCTGGCCTGGCTCCAGAAGGGTGTCTTCCTTGAGCATGGCTCGCAGGTCGAGGCCGGCGGAGCCCGGCGTGGCGTACTGCGGCAGAGGGAATTCGTTGCCGATGCGTGGGTCGAGGATCTTGGCTTGTAAAGCGTGCATGCGAGTTAAACCTGGTTCAGCCGTTCGGCGATAAAAGAGATCAGCTGGCGGGCAATCTTGCCCTTGCTGGTCTGGGCGAAGAGAGTTGCGTGCAACTCCCGGTCAATCACGCTGCAGGCGTTTTCCTCGCTGTTGAAGCCAATGCTCGGGTTGGCAACGTCGTTGGCGACGATCAGGTCGAGGTTCTTGTCCTTCAATTTGCGTGCAGCGTAGTCGAGCAAGTTTTCGGTTTCTGCGGCGAAACCGACACTGAAAGGCCGATCCGGACGGCTGGCAATGGTGGCCAGGATGTCCGGGTTGCGCACCATCTGCAGCAACAGGCCGTCACCTTTCGTAGGGTCTTTCTTTAATTTCTGTGGGGCGACGACTTCCGGTCGGTAGTCCGCGACCGCCGCAGAGGCGATGAAAACGTCGCATGGGATCGCCGACTCACAGGCCGCGAGCATGTCCCGGGCGCTGACAACGTCGATCCGCGTGACTCTATCGGGGGTTGGCAGGTGTACCGGCCCAGTGATCAGGGTCACCCGGGCACCGGCTTCAACCGCGGCCTCGGCCAGGGCGAAGCCCATTTTTCCTGAGCTATGGTTGGTGATGTAGCGCACCGGATCGATGTTTTCCTGGGTCGGCCCGGCGGTAATCAGCAGGTGCTTGCCGGTCAGCGCCAGATGCTGGAAGCAATCGGCGGCGCACTGGGCCAGGTCGTTGGCCTCCAGCATGCGGCCCAGGCCGACATCGCCACAGGCCTGGCTGCCGGAAGCCGGGCCGAAGACCTTCAGGCCACGGCTTTGCAGCAGTTGGGTGTTGGCTTGGGTGGCAGGGTCGCGCCACATGGCCTGATTCATCGCCGGTGCGATGGCGACGATGGCATCGGTGGCCAGCACCAGGGTGGTCAGCAGATCGTCGGCAATGCCCTGGGCCAGGCGGGCAATCAGGTCCGCGGTGGCCGGCGCGATCAGCACCAGGTCGGCCCACTTGGCCAGCTCGATATGGCCCATGGCGGCTTCGGCAGCCGGGTCCAGCAGGTCGAGGTGGACCGGGTGCCCGGAGAGCGCTTGCATGGTCAGCGGGGTAATGAATTCACTGCCGCCCCGGGTCATGACCACGCGCACTTCGGCGCCCTGGTCGAGGAGTCGGCGAACCAGCTCCGCGCTCTTGTAGGCGGCAATGCCGCCGCCGACGCCGAGCACGATGCGTTTCCGATACAGCCGCTGCATAGGCCTGTCTTTCCGTTCAGTGATTGCTGCGTGGCATGCCCCCTCCCCAGGTGAAATACCACGCAAAAAAGAGGGGGCTAAGATAGCACAGCGCCCGCTGTCGAACAGCGGCGCCATGCACAGGGAGGTGTGATGAGTATTCGTGACTGGCCCGCGGCGGAGCGTCCGCGGGAACGGCTTCTGGAGCAGGGCGCCATCAGCCTTTCCGACGCCGAGCTACTGGCTATTTTCCTGCGCACCGGGGTGGCCGGTAAAAGCGCGGTGGACCTGGCGCGGCATCTGTTGCGGCGCTTTGGCAGCCTGCGCAGGCTGCTGGAGGCCGATCAACTGACCTTCACCCGCCAACTGGGGCTGGGCCCGGCCAAGTACGCCTTGTTGCAGGCGGTGCTGGAAATGGCCCGCCGGCATCTGGCGGAGAAACTGCATCGCCAGTCCGCGTTGGAGAACCCGCTGGTGGTGCGCGATTACCTGAAGTCGATGCTGCGCCACGAGCCCCATGAAGTGTTCGGTTGCCTGTTTCTCGACACGCGGCATCGTGTACTGACCTTCGAAGTGCTGTTTCAGGGCTCCATCGACAGCACCACGGTGTACCCGCGGCAGGTGATCAAGCGCGCCTTGGCGCACAATGCAGCGGCGGTGATCCTCTGCCACAACCACCCGTCAGGCATTTGCGAGCCCAGCCCGGCCGACCGGGTAGTGACCCGACGTTTGCAGGAGGCACTGGAGTTGATCGATGTGCGGGTGCTGGACCACTTCATCGTGGGGGAGGGCGACCCGCTGTCGATGGCCGAGTACGGCTGGATCTGAATGCAGCCGGCTTCAAGGCCTGGGTGGGCCTTGAAGCCGGCTGGCAGTTCACTTGATGCTGACTTTCGAATAGTCCTGGCGCCCGAAGGGGCTCACCTGGTAGCCCTCGACCTGCTTGCGAGTCAGGGCGAATGCGGTCGGGTGTGCCAGGGGCAGCCACAGCGCCTGCTGCTGGATCTGGGTCTGGGCCTGTTGGTACAGCTTGCTGCGCACACCCTGTTCGCTGGTGGTCTTGCCGGCCGTGATCAGCTTGTCCAGGTTCTGGTCGCAGTAGCGGGCGAAGTTGGTGCCGGACTTGACGGCGGCGCAGGTGAACTGTGGCGAGAGGAAGTTATCCGGGTCGCCGTTGTCGCCAGCCCAGCCCATGAACAGCAGGTCGTGCTCGCCGGCCTTGGCGCGGCGGATCAGTTCACCCCATTCGATCACGCGGATTTCCGCCTGGATCCCTACTTGGGCCAGGTCCGATTGCAGCAACTGCGCGCCCAGGCTGGGGTTGGGGTTGAGCAGGCTGCCAGAGGGGCGGGTCCAGAGGGTGGTCTGGAAGCCGTTCTTCAGGCCAGCCTTGGCCAGCAGTTGGCGAGCCTTTTCCGGGTCGTGGGCGTACCCGGGCAGGTCCTTGGCGTAGCTCCAGGTATTGGGCGGGTAAGGGCCGTTGGCGGCTTCAGCGGTGCCTTCAAAGACCGCCTTGAGGTAGCTGCCCTTGTCGAAGGCCAGGTTGATTGCCTGGCGTACCTCGGGTTTGTCCAGGGGTGGGTGCTGGCTGTTGATGGCGACGAAGGCGGTCATGAAGGCTGCGGTGTGCTCGACCTTCAGTGCCGGATCCTCGCTGGCGGCCTGGACATCCAGGGGCTTGGGCGACAGCGCGATCTGGCACTCGTTGCGGCGCAGCTTCTGCAGGCGCACGTTGGCGTCCGGGGTGATGGCAAAGATCAGCGAATCGACCGCAGGCTTGCCGGCAAAGTAGTCGCGGTTGGCCTTGTAGCGGATCGAGGCGTCTTTCTGGAAGCGCCCGAAGATGAACGGGCCGCTGCCGATCGGCTGGCTGTTGAGCTTCTCCGGGGTGCCGGCCTTGAGCAGTTGCTCGGCGTACTCCGCCGAGTAGATCGAGGCGAAGCCCATGCTCAGGGTGGCGAGGAAGGTCGAATCGGCGTGGTCCAGGGTAAAGCGTACGGTCAGCGGGTCCAGGGCATCGATCTTCTTGATCAGGCTGGGCAACTGCAGGGATTGGGCGTGGGGAAAGCCGCTCTGGGCGATCTTGTGCCACGGATGGGCCGGATCGAGCATGCGCTCGAAGCTGAACTTGACGTCTTCGGCGGTCAGCTCGCGGCTGGGGTTGAAATACTCGGTGCGGTGGAACTTGACCTTGGGGTGCAGCTTGAACACGTAGGTCAGGCCGTCGGCAGAGACCTCCCAGCTGTCGGCAAGGCTGGGGACTACCTTGCCGCTATCGGCGTCGAACTCCACCAGGCGGTTCATCAGCACGTCGGCGGATGCGTTGGTGGTGGTCAGTGAGTTGTACTGCACCACGTCGAAGCCCTCCGGGCTGGCTTCGGTGCAGACGCTCAGCGCGGCAGCCTGGGCCAGGGGGCTCAGGAGAGGGGCGAGCAGGAGCGGGAGGGCGGCAAGACGCATGGTCGGGTTCCTTGTGCAGATCGAAAGCCCATCTGCGAGTGCAGTCTGGAAATGCCTTACCCTAGTGGGCTCTTTGTAAAATGACTATCCCTTTTGTATCGAGTGACGAAACCTCGGGCTCGGCCGGGGTTCCAGGCGTGATTTTCCGCATGCATGACCGCGCCCAATGGCGGTTTTGTGCCTGGGGTTTCGGGAGAAATATATTCTGCGACGAGCGGTAGATTTCTGCGGTAGCCTTTGCCGCAGGCGTCCGGCGCAAGAAAATCAGGACTTTTCGTCATCCTGGGCACAGCGGTTGTTGTTGCTCTGGGGTCTTTCTGGTATAAAGCAGCGCTCTTTTCTAGGGGCCCGGTTCCTTCGCTTGTAGGTGTAGCCGGTAAGACCCTAAAGAAACGCGGCGCCTGGCGCCAAATGACTGAGAGATTAAGCGGCCAACCCATGCCGGGTTGGGCATGTGGTTTTAGAGGGCTGAGGCATGTCTAGAGTCTGTCAAGTTACCGGTAAGGGTCCGGTGACTGGGAATAACATTTCCCACGCAAACAACAAAACCCGTCGTCGTTTCCTGCCGAACCTGCAGCATCACCGCTTCTGGGTTGAGTCCGAGAAACGTTTTGTGCGTCTGCGCGTATCTGCCAAAGGCATGCGTATCATCGACAAGCGCGGCATTGATGTCGTGCTGGCCGAAATCCGTCGCGATGGCGGCAAGGTTTAAGGGAGCTAATCATGCGTGAATTGATTCGTTTGATCTCGAGCGCCGGTACTGGTCACTTCTACACTACCGACAAGAACAAGCGTACTACTCCGGACAAAATCGAGATCAAGAAATATGATCCGGTTGTTCGCAAGCACGTGATCTACAAGGAAGGCAAAATCAAGTAATTGATTTTTCTTCTGACAAAAAAACCCGCCTTCAAGCGGGTTTTTTTGTGCCCGGGATTCAGGCTTTCTGTTCGAAGGCCACATAGACCTTGCGGCAGGGCTCCAGCACTTCCCAGGTGCCCTTGAAGCCGGCCGGGATCACGAAGCGGTCGCCGACCCGCAGAGTCTTGGCATTGCCGTCGTGATCACGCAGTACCGATACGCCCTGGAGGATCTCGCAGTATTCGTGTTCGGTGAAGTTCACCGTCCACTGGCCCACGGCGCCTTCCCAGATCCCGGAATTGAGCTGGCCGCACGGGCTGGCGTAATGGTTGAACACCGCCTGCTCGGGGTCGCCCTTGAGGATTTTTTCCGCAGCGGGGCGGTAGCGTTCGCCCTCGGTGGTGGCCTGGCTGAAGTCGACGACGTTGTGGATGCTCATTGTTGTATTCCCCCGTGATTGCGGCGCGAGTGGCTATGAAGGCCAAAGTCTATGTTTATTAAAATGCACATAGCAATGGCGTTTGCCCGGGCTTTGTCAAATATATTGAAAGTACAGGTGTCGCTGGTTTAGGGTGGCGGGTGCCTTTGGCCGAAAACAGGCTGGCCGGGCAGAATTCTTCAGCAGTGCCGGCGTAGTTCGCATGGCGCTTGTATACAAATAAGAGGAGGACACTCGTATGACCACCCTGACTCGTGCCGACTGGGAACAACGTGCCCGCGACCTGAAAATCGAAGGTCGTGCCTACATCAACGGCGAATACACCGCATCGGCTTCCAGCGACACCTTCGAATGCATCAGCCCGGTAGACGGTCGCGTACTGGCGACCATCGCCAGCTGTGATGCCGCCGATGCCCAGCGCGCCGTGGAAAACGCCCGCGCCACCTTCAACTCCGGCGCCTGGTCGCGCCTGGCGCCGGCCAAGCGCAAGTCGGTGATGATCCGCTTTGCCGGCCTGTTGAAGCAGCACGCTGAAGAACTCGCGCTCCTGGAAACCCTGGACATGGGCAAGCCCATCAGCGACTCCCTGGATATCGACGTTCCCGGCGCCGCCCAGGCCCTGAGCTGGAGCGGCGAGGCCATCGACAAGATCTACGATGAAGTCGCTGCCACCCCTCACGACCAGTTGGGCCTGGTCACCCGTGAGCCGGTAGGCGTGGTCGCGGCCATCGTGCCGTGGAACTTCCCCCTGATGATGGCTTGCTGGAAACTGGGCCCGGCGCTGTCCACCGGTAACTCGGTGATCCTCAAGCCTTCGGAAAAATCCCCGCTGACCGCCATCCGCATCGCTGCCCTGGCAGTGGAAGCCGGGATTCCGGCGGGCGTGTTCAACGTACTGCCAGGCTACGGCCACACTGTCGGCAAGGCCCTGGCCCTGCACATGGACGTGGACACCCTGGTGTTCACCGGCTCCACCAAGATCGCCAAGCAGTTGCTGGTCTACTCCGGCGAATCCAACATGAAGCGCGTGTGGCTGGAAGCCGGCGGCAAGAGCCCGAACATCGTGTTCGCCGATGCTCCGGACCTGCAGGCCGCCGCCGAATCCGCCGCCAGCGCCATTGCCTTCAACCAGGGCGAAGTCTGCACCGCCGGCTCGCGCCTGCTGGTGGAGCGCTCTATCAAGGACAAATTCCTGCCGCTGGTGATCGAGGCCCTCAAGGGCTGGAAGCCGGGCAACCCGCTGGATCCGGCCACCAATGTCGGTGCCCTGGTGGACACCCAGCAGATGAACACCGTGCTGTCCTACATCGAAGCCGGGCATGCCGATGGCGCCAAGCTGGTGGCCGGTGGCAAGCGCACCCTGGAAGAAACCGGTGGCACCTACGTCGAGCCGACCATTTTCGATGGTGTCAGCAACGCGATGAAAATCGCCCAGGAAGAGATCTTCGGCCCTGTACTGTCGGTGATCGCCTTCGACAGCGTGGAAGAGGCGATCCAGATTGCCAACGACACGCCTTACGGCCTGGCAGCTGCGGTGTGGACCGCCAACATCTCCAAGGCCCACCAGACCGCCAAGGCCCTGCGTGCCGGCAGCGTCTGGGTCAACCAATACGACGGCGGCGACATGACCGCGCCGTTCGGCGGCTTCAAGCAGTCGGGCAACGGTCGCGACAAGTCGCTGCATGCGTTCGACAAGTACACCGAGCTGAAAGCCACCTGGATCAAGCTCTGAGTCTTGTCGTTTGAGGCGGGGGCAGTGCCCCGCCTGATGTCGATCCATAGCGCAGCCGGACTTTCCGCAAGGGGAGTCCGGCTGTGTTGTCTGTGCCTTGCGAAACAATGATCCACAGGAGCGTGGAAATGCGTTGGGCGACCTATTTCGCCGTTTTGGCCGCAGTCTTGAGTGTCGGCCTGGCCCTGGGCGTGACCATGCCCCTGGTGTCGTTTCGTCTCGAAAGCTGGGGCTACGGGCCTTTTGCAATTGGCGTGGTGGCGGCGATGCCGGCCATTGGCGTGTTGCTCGGGGCGAAGATCTCCAGCCGCCTGGCGGCGCGCTTCGGCACCGCCAGCCTGATGCGCCTGTGCCTGTGGGGTGGGGCGATCTCCATTGCCTTGCTGGCGCTGCTGCCCAGCTATCCGTTGTGGTTGGTGCTGCGCCTGATACTGGGAGTGGTCCTGACCATCATCTTCATTCTGGGGGAAAGCTGGATCAATCAACTGGTGGTCGAGCAGTGGCGTGGCCGGCTGGTGGCGCTGTATGGCGCAAGCTATGCCTTGAGCCAGCTGGCCGGGCCCCTGCTGTTGGGCGTGCTGGGTACTGAGCATGATTACGGCTTCTGGACCGCGGTGGGTTTGCTGGTGGTATCACCGCTCCTGCTGTTGGGGCGCAGCGGGGCGCCGAGCACCGAGTCGTGCAGCGTGACCCTGTTTGACCTGTGGCACTTCTGTCAGAAGTTGCCGGCGATTGCCTGGGCAGTTGCATTGTTCGCTACTTTCGAGGCGCTGATTCTGACCCTGCTGCCGGTGTATTGCCTGAGCCAGGGGTTCACCGAAGACATTGCCCTGGCCATGGTCAGCACCGTGGTGGTGGGGGATGCACTTTTGCAACTGCCGATTGGCGCCCTGGCGGATCGGATTTCCCGGCGCGGCCTGTTCACCGGCTGCGCGGTGATCTTGCTGTGTTCCAGCCTGGCCATTCCGCTGTTGCTGGGCACCGTGCTGATCTGGCCACTGTGGGTGTTGTTCGGGGCCAGCGCCGGGGGCTTGTTCACCTTGTCGCTGATCCTGATCGGCGAGCGTTACCGCGATGACGCACTGGTGCGGGCCAATGCCCATGTGGCGCAGCTCTGGGGTATTGGCTGCCTGATCGGGCCGCTGGTGGCAGGGGCCGGCAGCCAGTGGGTGAGCGGCCACGCCATGTTGCTGCTGGTGGCGGCCGGGGCTTTTGGCTTGCTTGTCCTGCTGCTGCGCCAGGGGGCCTTTGGCGAAGCCCAGGCTGCGTTGTAGCCACTCAGAGCATGCGTTCCAGGCCGATGCGGGTGCTCAGCCAGGCATTGAAGCGGCGCCACCAGTTGCCGGGTTCATGGTCCAGGCTGTGCAACTGGCCCTGATCCTCGGTCACCCAGACCAGCTTGCCGTCCAGCAGCTTGACCTGGTAGCTCAGGGCCGGCGCCATCCCCTGCAGGGCCAGGGCGCGGACATGTTCAGCCAGCTCGGGGCTGTCCACCAGCACCCCGATCTCGGTGTTCCACAGCACCGAACGGGGGTCGAAGTTGAACGAGCCGATGAAGCTCTTTCGTCGGTCGAAGATCATCGCCTTGCTGTGCAGGCTGGAGTCGGAGCCCTTGTAGGAGCCGCTGTGGAACAGGTGCGGCCCGCTGCCACCGCGCTCGCCGGGTTGTCGGCGCAGTTCGTAGAGCTTCACTCCATGTTCCAGCAATGCCTTGCGATAGGGCGCATAGCCGCCATGCACCACTGGCACGTCGGTGGCTTCCAGGGAGTTGGTCAACAGGCTCACCGAGACTCCGGCGTCCGCGCGCCCGGTCAGGTACACCAGCCCAGGCTGCCCCGGAACGAAGTAGGCCGAGATCATGATCAGCTCCTTGCCGACCCCGCTCAGTTCCGGTGCCAGCTGGGTGGTGAGCAGCAGGTGCGGATCGGGGTCACCCTTGGCCAGGACCTTGGCCGGAGCGTCCCACAGGGCCTGGTTCCAGGCCCAGATCAGTTCCTTGCGCCAGATGTCCATGCGCGGCTGGGTCTGGTAGGTCATCAGTTGCCGGTACAGCGCCTGGTTCTGCCGGCGGCTGTCCTGCAAGGATTCCTCGAGGCGCAGCCGGGTGTTGTCCAGCGCCTTGGTGGAAGGTGTGCTGGACAGGAACTCGCCGATGGGGCGGCTCAGGGCGCTGTTCCAGTACTGGTCGAAGCTGTGGCCCAGTTGCTCGGCCACCGGACCCACGCTGAACATGTCGATGTCGGTGAAGTTCAGGTTGGGCTGGGCGTCGAAGTATTCATCCCCCAGGTTGCGCCCACCGACGATGGCCACGCTGTTGTCTGCCAGCCAGAGCTTGTTGTGCATCCGCCTATGCTGCTGCGACAGGTTGAACAGGCGGCCCATGGCCCGGGTCAGGCCGGTGCTGCGGCCCAGGTGCAGAGGGTTGAACAGGCGGATCTGGATCTGCGGATGGGCGGCCAGGGTGGCGATGATCTGGTCCAGGCCGTCGCTGGTGGTGTCGTCCAGCAGGATGCGTACCCGCACGCCACGATCGGCAGCCTTGAGCAGCTCGTCCACCAGCATGCGGGTGCTGATGCCGTCGTGGACGATGTAGTACTGCAGGTCGAGGCTGCTTTGCGCGTTGCGGATCAGCTCGGCGCGAGCCATGAACGCTTCGGTGCTGTTGGGCAACAGACGAAAGCCGGAACGCCCCTGGTAGGGCGCGGCCTGGGCCCGGATCGACTGGGCAAAGCCCGAATCACGGGCGGGCAGGGCCTGGCTGGGTTGGTACGGCACCTCGCGGGTAGCGCAGCCGCCCAGCCCGAGGCTCAGCAGCAGAAGCCAGGTGAAGGCCTGTATAGGGTTCAAGTCAGGTCATCTCGCATCACGGCACGGGTTGGCATGGGACGGCTGGCTTCCTGCTTCGGATCGGGGTCAGTCCGAGGTATCACTGAGCAGCTTGATGGCTGCAGCGCCGACCTTGCGTACCGCGTCTTCGATCTGCGCGGTTGGCTTGGCAGCGTAGTTCATCCGCAGGCAATTGCGGTACTTGCCCGAGGCGGAAAAGATGCTGCCCACGGCAATCTGCACCCCTTGCTCGAGCAGCACTCGGTTGAGCTTCAGAGCATCAAAGCCCTCGGGGAGTTCGATCCACAGCATGAAACTGCCCTGTGGCCGGCTGGCGCGAGTGCCGGCGGGGAAGTAGCGGCTGACCCAATCGAGCATCAGGTCACGATTGCGCTGGTACTGGGTGCGCATCTTGCGCAGATGCGGCTCGAAGTGGCCGCTCTTGAGAAACTCGGCGATGGCTACCTGGGGCTGCGGGGCCGTGGAGCCGGTGCTGATGTATTTCATGTGCAGTACACGTTCAAGGTAGCGGCCGGGCGCCACCCAGCCGATGCGCAGGCCTGGGGCCAGGGTTTTCGAGAACGAGCTGCACAGCAGCACCCGG
This sequence comes from Pseudomonas sp. GW822-FHT04H02, assembly GCF_058800645.1. Classification (NCBI taxonomy): domain Bacteria; kingdom Pseudomonadati; phylum Pseudomonadota; class Gammaproteobacteria; order Pseudomonadales; family Pseudomonadaceae; genus Pseudomonas; species Pseudomonas sp. GW822-FHT04H02. Next base: position 120,521 of record NZ_JBXAMM010000005.1, read on the forward strand.
CCATCATCGTCGAAGGACTTGATGGTGCGCGGGCGCGGGTAGGTGTAGGCCAGTTCGCCATACACATCGTCCTCGATGATCGCCACGTCGAAGCGCTGGGCCAGGGTCAGCAGTGCCCGCTTGCGCGGCTCGGGCATGATGTAGCCCAGGGGGTTGTTGCAGTTGGGCGTCAACTGTATGGCCTTGATCGGCCACTGTTCCAAAGCCAGTTCCAGGGCTTCCAGGCTGATTCCGGTAATGGGGTCGGTGGGGATCTCCAGGGCCTTCATGCCCAGGCCCTTGAGGGTCTGCATGGCGCCGTGGAAGCTCGGCGAGTCCACGGCGACGATGTCCCCCGGTTCGCAGATGGCGCGAATGCTGGTGGACAGCGCCTCGTGGCAGCCGGTGGTGATCACCAGGTCGCCGGCCCCCAGTTGGCAGCCGGAATCCAGCATCAGTCGCGCGACCTGTTCGCGCAGCTCCAGTACGCCGTAGATGTTGTCGTAGTGCAGGCCTGGCATGTCCTGGCGCCGGCTGAGGCGGTCCAGGGCCCGAAGCAGAGGCTTGAGGGTGGGTGTGGTGATGTCCGGCATGCCGCGGCCCAGTTGCACCACGTCCTTGCGCGGCACGGCGCGAATCAGTTCCAGCACCTGGTCCCACTGCGAGATCTCTACCGGTCGCTGGGCCGGGCGGCCAACGGCGGGCAGGGCGGGCAGTTCGCGGCTGGGCGGCACGAAGTAGCCGGACTTGGGCTTGGGCATCGCCAGGCCGTTGTCTTCCAGCAGGCGGTAGGCCTGCTGCACGGTGCTCAGGCTGACCCCGTGCTCGACGCTCAGGGCGCGCACTGAGGGCAGTCGATCGCCGGGGCGGTAGAAGCCCTGCTCAATGCGGGTGCCCAGGAGTTCGGCGAGGTTGACGTAGAGGGTCATGGCATTGGCTCGTAGTGGGGGGGCGCGAGGACCGGTACAGATGGGGCAAAAATACAGGATTCAGCAGGATTTTTGGCAAAACTGTATGGAGTTAATACCGCTGTATTGAGTCTGTAATGGTTTTTGCGCACCAAGCATCCTATTGGCTCATGGCAACTTTGAGCAAACAGGAGCAATACAGATGAACGGCTTGAGCGATGTGCGTCTGTCGTTACGGAGTCAGGAGCTGCAGGCAGAGCAGGAGCAGGCACTGGCGGCACGCCTGCCACGTTCTGCACCGCCCGGGCTGAGCCCGCTGGGTCTGTACTGGCATCGGCTGCGCACGCGTAAGTCGTTGCTGGAGCTGACTGCCGAGCAGTTGCGCGATGTCGGCCTGAGCCGGGAAGAGGCGCGGGCCGAAGGTCTCAAGCCGTTCTGGCGGCTGTAGGCCGACGCCGCGCAGCCACGGGGAGGGTCAGAGCAGTTCCTTCAAGCGGTGCCAGAGCATGCCCAGGGCCAGCAGCGGCGAGCGCAGATGCTTGCCGCCCGGGAAGGTGATGTGCGGCACCTTGGCGAACAGGTCGAAACCGCCGCCGTGCTGGCCGCTGATGGCCTCGCCCAGCAGCTTGCCCGCCAGGTGCGTGGCATTCAGGCCGTGGCCCGAATAGGCCTGGGCGTAATACACATTGGGCTGGTCCTTGAGCCGGCCGATCTGCGGCAGGCGGTTGGCGCCGATGCCGATCATGCCGCCCCACTGGTAGTCGATCTTCACTGCGGCCAGTTGCGGGAACACTTCCAGCATCTTCGGCCGCATGTAGGCGGCGATGTCCTTGGGGTCACGCCCCGAATAATGACAGGCACCCCCGAACAGCAGGCGCCGGTCAGCCGAAAGGCGGTAGTAGTCCAGGGCCACGCGCTGGTCGCAGACCGCCATGTTCTGCGGCAGCAGTTCCTGGGCCAGGGCCGGGCTCAAGGGTTCGGTGGCGATGATGTAGCTGCCGGCCGGAAGCACCTTGCCCCCCAATTCCGGATTGAGATCGTTGAGGTAGGCGTTGCAGCCCAGCACCAGGGTCTTGGCCCGGACGGTGCCGCGACTGCTGTGGACCTTGACCTCGGGGCCGTAGTCGATGCGGGTCACCGCAGAGTGCTCGAACAGTTGCACCCCCAGTTGCTGCGCCGCCCGGGCTTCGCCCAGGGCCAGGTTCAGCGGGTGCAGGTGGCCCGAACCCATGTCGATCAAGCCGCCAACATAGCGCTTGGAACCCACCACGCTGTGCATTTCATCGGCCTGCAGCAGCCGGGTCTGGTGGCGATAGCCGAGGCTGCGCAGTTCCTCGGCGTCTTCGGCGAAGCCGGCAAGGTCGGCCGGCTTGTTGGCCAGGTCGCAGTAGCCCCAGGTCAGGTCGCAAGGGATCTGGAAACGCTCGATGCGTTGGCGGACGATCTCCACCGCCTCCAGCCCCATGAGCTTCATCTGCCGCACTCCGTCCTCGCCTATCACCTTGGTGAACTGGTCGAGGCCGTGGCCGACGCCGCGAATCAACTGCCCGCCATTGCGCCCGCTGGCGCCCCAGCCGATCTTGTGCGCCTCCAGCAGGACCACGCTGAGGCCACGCTCGGCCAGTTCCAGCGCGGTGTTGAGCCCGGAAAAACCGCCCCCGACCACGCACACATCGGCTGTCAGATCGCCCGCCAACGCTGGGTAGTCAGGTTGCGGCAGGCTGCTGGCGGCATAGTAGGAAGCGGCGTGCTGAAGGCTGGCGGGCATGGGATGCGTCCTGATGATGGTGTCGGTAAAAATGCGCGGAGCATAAGTCGGGCCTTTGCGCCGGGGCAACCGCAGGACGCCCGGTCCTGTCTGCCGCCAGGCATTTAGGGCAGAATTCACGGCTATTCATGCCCCGGTAGTCTTTTTCATGAGCTGTAACCGTCAAATCGTCCGCAGCCTGCGTCAGCAGATTCCCTCTTTCGAGTGCGTTCCCGGCTGCCACGACTGCTGCGGCCCGGTGACCACCTCGCCGGAGGAAATGTCCCGCCTGCCGCGCAAGACCGCTGCCGAGCAGGAAGCTGCCATGGACGAGCTCAACTGCGTGCACCTGGGGCCCAACGGTTGCACCGTGTATGACGAGCGTCCGCTGATCTGCCGCCTGTTCGGCACCACGCCGAGCCTGCCTTGCCCCAACGGCCGGCGCCCGGTGGAGATGATCCACCCTCGGGTCGAAAAACAGATCCACGACTACATGGCCAGCACTCGCCAGGTCCTGGTCTAGCCCCGCGCACCCCGGCTTGCCGGAAGGCTTCACCCTCTCGCTTCAATCCGGAATCGGCAGGCTCAGGCTCTCCTTCACTTCTTCCATGACGATGTAGCTCTTGGACTCGCGCACGTGGGGCAGCTTGAGCAGGATGTCCCCCAGCAACTTGCGGTAGGACGCCATTTCCGAGATCCGCGCCTTGACCAGATAGTCGAAGTCGCCGGACACCAGGTGGCACTCCAGTACGTGGGGCAGCTTCAGCACCGCCCGGCGAAACTCCTCGAAGGTATCGCCGGACTTGTAGTCCAGGCTGATCTCGACGAACACCAGCAGGCTGCCCTTGAGGTGCTGCGGATTGAGCCGCGCGTTGTAGCCCATGATGATCCCTTCGCGCTCCAGGCGGCGCACGCGCTCGGTGCAGGGGGTGGTGGAGAGGCCCACTCGCTCCCCCAGCTCGGTGAAGGAAATGCGTCCGTCGGCCTGGAGTATCCGCAAGATATTGCGATCGATCTTGTCCAGGGCCCGACGGGTCTGATGGTTGGTGCGCATAGGGGATGCCCCTCCGTGAAAAGCAATATCGCCGAGAATTCTCGCCAAATATAGGCGGTTATATAGTGAAAATCACTGCTCAATGTTTCTTACACTGCGCCCATCTTTGCTCTGAATAACAAACGTCAGCGGTCAAGCCGCGATGAGGATATGAAAATGCGCGTTCTGGTCTTGGGCAGTGGCGTTATCGGAACCACCAGTGCCTATTATCTGGCTCGAGCCGGATTTGAAGTGACCGTAGTGGACCGTCAGCCGGCCGCCGCCATGGAAACCAGCTTCGCCAACGCCGGCCAGGTCTCGCCTGGCTATGCGTCGCCCTGGGCCGCTCCGGGTGTACCGCTCAAAGCCATCAAATGGCTGCTGCAGCGCCACGCGCCACTGGCGATCAAGGCCACGGCCGACATCGACCAGTACCTGTGGATGGCGCAGATGCTGCGCAACTGCACCGCCAGCCGCTATGCGGTGAACAAGGAGCGCATGGTGCGCCTGTCCGAATACAGCCGTGACTGCCTCGACGAGTTGCGAGCGGAAACCGGCATTGCCTACGAAGGCCGCAGCCTGGGCACTACCCAGCTGTTCCGCACCCAGGCGCAGCTGGACGGTGCGGCGAAAGACATCGCCGTGCTCAAGGAATCCGGCGTGCCGTTCGAACTGCTGGACCGCGAAGGCATCGCCCGGGTCGAGCCGGCCCTGGCCAACGTCACTGACATCCTCGCCGGTGCCCTGCGCCTGCCCAACGACCAGACTGGCGACTGCCAGATCTTCACCACGCGCCTGGCGGAAATGGCCAGCAAGCTGGGTGTGGAATTCCGCTTCGGCCAGGACATCCAGCGCATCGACTTTGCCGGTGACCGGATCAACGGCGTGTGGATCGACGGCAAGCTGGAAACCGCCGACCGCTACGTGCTGGCCCTGGGCAGCTACTCGCCGCAATTGCTCAAGCCGCTGGGCATCAAGGCGCCGGTGTACCCGCTCAAGGGTTATTCCCTGACCGTGCCGATCACCAACCCGGCCATGGCCCCCACTTCCACCATCCTCGACGAAACCTACAAGGTCGCGATCACCCGTTTCGACAACCGGATCCGGGTCGGCGGAATGGCTGAGATAGCCGGTTTTGACCTCTCGCTCAATCCGCGCCGGCGTGAAACGCTGGAGATGATCGTCAACGATCTCTATCCTCAGGGCGGCGACCTGTCCCAGGCCAGTTTCTGGACCGGGCTGCGTCCCACTACCCCGGATGGCACGCCGATTGTGGGCGCCACGCCGTTCCGCAACCTGTTCTTGAACACTGGCCACGGTACGCTCGGCTGGACAATGGCTTGCGGTTCCGGTCGCCTGCTGGCGGACCTGATGGCCAAGAAAAAGCCGCAGATCAGCGCCGAAGGCCTCGATATTTCCCGTTACGGTAACCCTCAGGAGTCAGCTAAACATGTCAATCCAGCGCCAGCTCACCAATGAGCGCATGAGCCAGATTGTTGTCCACGGCGGTACGGTGTATCTGTCCGGGCAAGTCGGCGATGACATGCAGGCCGGGATCGAACAGCAGACCCGCGAGACCCTGGCCAACATCGAACGCCTGCTGGACCTGGCCGGTACCGACAAGAGCAAGCTGCTGTCGGTGACCATCTACCTGAAGGACATCGATGCCCACTTCGCTGGCATGAACAGTGTCTGGGACCAGTGGCTGCCAAAAGGCGTGGCGCCGGCCCGGGCCACGGTCGAAGCCAAGCTGTGCGAACCGGAAATCCTGGTCGAGCTGTCCGTAGTGGCCGCTCTGCCTTAAGCGACAAGATCCCTCTCCCGGTGCCGGTGGCGGCTCGCCGTTATCCAGCACCGGTTTTTTATTCCCCATGACCGCCTAGAAGTCTGCCGCCATGCGCCCTGCCCGTGCCCTGATCGATCTCCAAGCCCTGCGTCACAACTACCAACTGGCCCGTGAAATCTCGGGAGTTCGTGCTCTCGCGGTGATCAAGGCCGATGCCTACGGCCATGGCGCGGTGCGCTGCGCCCAGGCGCTGGAAGGCGAGGCCGACGGTTTCGCCGTGGCCTGCATCGAAGAAGCCCTGGAGCTGCGCGCCGCGGGCATTCGTGCGCCGGTGCTGCTGCTGGAAGGTTTTTTCGAAGCATCCGAGCTGGCGCTGATCGTCGAGCATGATTTCTGGTGCGTGGTGCATTCGCTGTGGCAACTCGAAGCCATCGAGCAGGCGGCCGTGGCCAAGCCACTGACGGTCTGGCTCAAGCTGGATTCGGGCATGCACCGGGTCGGCCTGCATCCCAAGGATTACCAGGCGGCGTATCAGCGCCTGCAGGCCAGCGGCAAGGTCGAGAAGATCGTGCTGATGAGCCACTTTGCCCGCGCCGATGAACTGGACTGCCCGCGTAGTAGCGAGCAGGTGGCGGTATTCGAAGCGGCTCGCCAGGGCCTCGGAGCGGAAATCAGCCTGCGCAATTCGCCGGCGGTCATGGGCTGGCCCAGCGTACCCAGCGATTGGGTGCGCCCGGGCATCATGCTCTACGGTTCGACGCCGTTCGAAGAAAACAACTCGGTGGCCGCGCGCTTGCAGCCGGTAATGACCCTGGAGTCCAAGGTGATCTGCGTGCGTGAACTGCCGGCCGGCGAGCCGGTGGGCTACGGCGCCAGGTTCATCACCGACAGGCCAATGCGCATCGGCGTGGTAGCCATGGGGTATGCCGACGGTTATCCGCGCCATGCGCCTACTGGTACGCCGGTACTGGTGGCCGGCCAGCGCAGCCGCCTGCTGGGCCGGGTGTCCATGGACATGCTGTGTGTCGACCTGACGGACGTGCCCCAGGCCGGCCTTGGTTCGACCGTGGAGTTGTGGGGCAAGAACATCCTCGCCAGCGATGTTGCGCAGGCCGCCGATACCATCCCTTATCAGCTGTTCTGCAACCTGCGCCGGGTACCGTTGGTGTACTGCGAAGGCTGAGATTCCGTGGGCTGTACCGAAAGTCGCCTTCCCGGGGGGAATCGGGAGCAAGTGTTGTAAATACTGAACGCTGTCGCCATGATAACGCTCAATTACAACAACGCCTGATTCCCGCCTAGGAGGCTGCCGCATTGGACGTCGGTGAACGACTGCAATCCATCCGTAAACTGAAAGGTCTTTCCCAGCGTGAACTCGCCAAGCGTGCGGGCGTCACCAATAGCACCATTTCAATGATCGAAAAGAACAGCGTCAGCCCCTCGATCAGCTCGCTGCGCAAGGTGCTGGGCGGCATTCCCATGTCCATGGTGGAGTTCTTTTCCGAGGAAATTCTCCAGGAAACGCCTTCTCAGATCGTCTACAAGGCCCACGAACTGATCGACATCTCCGATGGTGCGGTGACCATGAAGCTGGTGGGCCGGGCTCATCCGAGCCGCGCCATTGCCTTCCTCAACGAGATCTACCCGCCGGGTGCCGATACCGGTGAAGAGATGCTCACCCACGACGGCGAGGAAACCGGGATTCTCCTCGAGGGGCGCCTGGAACTGGTGGTAGGGCTTGAAACATTTGTCCTCGAAGCCGGCGATAGCTACTACTTTGAGAGTACGAAGCCGCACCGTTTCCGTAATCCGTTCGATGTTCCGGCGCGACTAATCAGCGCAGCCACTCCGGCGAACTTCTAGATCAAGAGGCGTCCTGCAAGGCTTGCAGAGAGGCCCCCAGCGACATTTTGCCGCGAATAAGACCCCTTCGACTTTGGGGTTGTTTCAGTGTGGCGGGCTAACCGTTATACTTTCGCCCGCCTGCGAAACCGTGGCCGCAGGCGTGACTAGCCACCATTGAGGGTGTACGCGTGAACCTAATTATGAAAATGCTGGCCGCACCAGCAACCGTATTGGCCCTTTGGGCAGTCAGCGCTCAAGCTGCGACTAATGATGATATTGCCAAGCGTCTTGAGCCTGTCGGCCAGGTCTGCGTTCAGGGGCAGGAATGCAAGGGTATGGAAGTGGCCGCCTCTGCGGGCGGTGGCGGTGGCGCGAAATCCCCGGATGACGTGATCGCCAAGCACTGCAACGCTTGCCACGGCACCGGCCTGTTGGGCGCACCGAAAATCGGTGACACCGCAGCCTGGAAAGAGCGCGCCGATCACCAGGGCGGCCTCGACGGTATCCTGGCCAAGGCCATCACCGGGATCAACGCAATGCCGCCTAAAGGCACTTGCGCCGATTGCTCCGATGACGAGCTCAAAGGTGCAATCCAGAAGATGTCCGGCCTGAAATAAGCCGCCATCTTCAGCGAAAAAGCCGCTTACGAGCGGCTTTTTTGTGGGCGTAATTCGCCCTGTGTACTGGTCAATGCAGCAAACTCCCGGCAAGCTCGGTCCAACCTCAATTCATGGACGGTCCCCGGAGGGTCAGATGCTGCAATCCTGTTCTATCGAGCATGCGGTGGATGAAGTGCTCGCGCGTTTGCCGCAACACATTCACATGGGCATGCCCCTGGGGCTGGGTAAACCCAATCGTTTCGCCAATGCCCTGTACCGGCGCATCGCCGGGATGCCGGAACGCCAGCTGACCATCTACACCGCTTTGAGCCTGGGCCGGCCGGCCCTGGGCGACGGTTTGCAGAAGCGCTTCCTCGAACCCTTCGTCGAACGGGTATTCGGTGACTACCCGGAGCTGGATTTTCTCGCTGACCTGCATCGCGACAGCCTGCCGGCGAACATTCGCGTCGAGCAGTTCTTCATGCAGCCCGGCAGCCTCCTGCACAGTGCCCCGGCGCAGCAGGACTACGTCAGCAGCAACTACAGCCATGCCGCCCGGGACATCAACGCAGCCGGTCTGAACCTGGTGGCGCAACTGCTGGCCAGGGACCCGCAAGACGCGGGACGCCTGAGCCTGAGCTGCAACCCGGACATCACCCTCGACATGTTGCCGATGATTGCCAAGCGCCGGGCGCAGGGGGAAACCATCTTGATCCTCGGCCAGGTCCACAGCGACCTGCCCTATATGCCGGGTGACTCGGAAATCGATGCCGCGGACCTCGACCTGCTGATCGACGAAGAGGAACGCAGTACGTTGTTCTCCACACCGAACATGCCCGTGGGCATCCAGGACCATTGCATAGGCCTGCACGCCAGCACCTTGGTGCGCGACGGCGGCACCCTGCAGATCGGCATTGGCTCCATGGGCGATGCGCTGACCGCGGCCTTGCTCGCACGGCAGGCGGACAACGAGGGCTACCGCGCACTGCTGGCGGACCTACAGGTGGATTACTGGCAGCCGCTGATCGATCGCGAAGGGGGTATCGAGCCCTTTGCCCAGGGGCTCTACGGCTGCAGCGAAATGTTCGTCAACGGCCTGCTGGCCCTGGCCGACGCGGGCATCGTGCGGCGCAAGGTGTACCCGACCGTGGCGCTGCAAGAGCAAGCCAATGCCGGCACCCTGGATCCGGATTCGGCTGTCGGCGGGGTCTCGATCCATGGCGGTTTCTTCCTTGGCCCGCGCAGCTTCTATCAGCGCCTGCGGGAGCTGCCCAAGAGCAGGCTGGCGCAGTTCAACATGACCGCCATCAGCTACATCAACGAGCTGTATGGCCATGAGGAGCTCAAGCGTCTGCAACGCCGGGATGCGCGCTTTATCAACAGCGCCTTCACCATGACCCTGATGGGGGCGGCGGTGTCCGACCAGCTGCAGGGCGGCCGCGTGCTGAGCGGGGTGGGCGGGCAATACAACTTCGTCGCCCAGGGCCATGCCCTGGCGGATGCCCGCTCGGTGCTGATCCTGCGCAGCTGGCGCGAGTCGGCGGGGGAGGTGAGTTCCAACATTGTCTGGGAATACGGCCACTGCACCATCCCCCGGCACCTGCGGGACATCGTGATCACCGAGTACGGCATCGCCGATCTGCGGGGCAAGACGGACGCCAAGGTGATCGAGGCGTTGCTCAATATCAGCGATTCACGCTTCCAGGCCGGATTGATCGAGCAGGCACAGAAAGCCGGCAAGCTGGCGAAGGACTTTCGTCTGGAGCCGCGTTTTGCCGACAACAGCCCACAGCGTTTGCAGAACATTCAGGCGCGTCATCGCCACCTGTTCCCGGAGTATCCGCTGGGCAGTGATTTCAGCGCCCAGGAGCGCGATCTGCTGCGGGCGCTGAACTGGCTCAAGAGCAAGTTCAAGCTCAGCGAGATCCTCGAGCTGGGCAAGGCGGCACTCGACGCACCGGAGCCCGCGGCGTTTGCCGAGCACTTGGAACGCATGGGGCTGGAGAAACCCGAAGGCCTGCGTGAAGACCTGTACCAGCGGTTCCTGCTGGCGGGTCTGCAGGCCACGGCTCCCACCTTGTCGTAGGAGACGGCTTGCCGGCGAATGGGCCTTCAAGTCTTGCGCTGCTCTCAAGGGCGTCTTCGCTGGCAAGCCAGTTCCTACACAAGTCTGTTGCTCTGGCGGGCGGGGTTACTCGATGAAGGTGACCACGCCGCCGGCCAGGGATTTGACCCGGGCCAGGGATTCCACGCGGTAGCCCTGGGAGTCCAGTTCGGCACGACCGCCCTGGAACGACTTCTCGATGACGATGCCCAGGCCGGCCACGGTGGCGCCGGCCTGCTTGATGATCGAGATCAGTGCCTGGGACGCCTTACCGTTGGCCAGGAAGTCGTCGATGATCAGCACGCGGTCGCTGCTGGTCAGGTGCCGCGGGGAAATGGCGACGGTGCTTTCCACCTGCTTGGTGAAGGAGTACACGGTGGCCGACAGCAGGTTCTCGGTCAGGGTCAGGGACTGGTGCTTGCGGGCGAAGATCACCGGCACGCCCAGGTTCAGACCGGTCATGATCGCCGGGGCTATCCCTGAGGCTTCGATAGTGACGATCTTGGTGATGCCCGAATCCTTGAACAGCGTGGCGAATTCGTCGCCGATCAACTTCATCAACTGCGGGTCGATCTGATGGTTCAGAAAGGCGTCGACCTTCAGTACTTGATCGGAAAGCACGATGCCTTCTTCGCGAATTTTCTTGTGCAGTGCTTCCACGGAGCTTCCTCTACTGGCCACGTCTGGGCCAAAGGTCTGTTAAAAAATAGTCGATTTTAACGCTTTAACATCGCGCGTATATCCGCCAAGGCGCTATTGCCGCGAACGGCCTTCACTTCGGTCGGGGTGTCGTCGTTGCCTTCCCAGGCCAGATCGTCCGGGGGCAGCTCATCGAGGAAGCGGCTTGGCGCGCAGTCGATGATTTCACCGTACTGCTTGCGCTTGGCCGCAAAGGTAAAGGCCAGGGTCTGACGCGCGCGGGTAATGCCCACATAGGCCAGGCGCCGTTCTTCCTCGATGGTATCGGCTTCGATACTGGAGCGGTGCGGGAGGATTTCCTCTTCCATGCCCATGATGAACACGTAGGGAAATTCCAGACCCTTGGAGGCATGCAAGGTCATCATCTGCACGCCCTCGGCGCCGTCCTCCTCCTCCTGCTGACGTTCCAGCATGTCGCGCAGGACCAGCTTGCCGATGGCGTCTTCGACGGTCATCTCGCCGTCTTCGTCTTTTTCCAGGGTGTTCTTCAAGGCCTCGATCAGGAACCAGACGTTGCCCATCCGGTAGTCCGCCGCCTTGTCGCTGGAGCTGTTGGTGCGCAGCCAGTTCTCGTAGTCGATGTCCATGACCATGCTGCGCAGGGCGGAAATCGGGTCTTCGCCGGCGCACTGTTCGCGGACCCGGTCCATGAAGCGCTTGAAGCGCGCCAGGCGGTCGGTGAAGCGGCTGTCCAGATGTTCGCCCAGGCCGATCTCGTCGGTGGCGGCGTACATCGAGATCTTGCGTTCGGTGGCGTAGTTGCCGAGTTTTTCCAGGGTCGTGGAACCGATTTCCCGGCGCGGCACGTTGATCACCCGGAGGAAGGCGTTGTCGTCATCCGGGTTCACGATCAGGCGGAAGTAGGCCATCAGATCCTTTACTTCCTGGCGTCCGAAGAAGCTGTTACCGCCGGACAGGCGATAGGGCACCTGGTGGTGCTGCAGCTTCAGTTCGATCAGCTTGGCCTGGTAGTTACCCCGGTAAAGAATGGCGAAGTCGCTGTAGGGGCGGTCGGTGCGCAGGTGCAGGCTGAGGATTTCCATGGCCACCCGTTCGGCCTCGGCATCTTCGTTGCGGCAGCGGATCACGCGGATCTCGTCGCCGTGGCCCATCTCGCTCCACAGCTGCTTTTCGAATTCGTGGGGGTTGTTGGAGATCAGCACGTTGGCGCAGCGCAGGATACGGCTGGTGGAGCGGTAGTTCTGCTCCAGCATCACCACTTTCAGGGACGGGTAGTCGTCCTTGAGCAGCATCAGGTTTTCCGGGCGTGCGCCGCGCCAGGCGTAGATCGACTGGTCATCGTCGCCCACCACGGTGAACTGGTTGCGCTTGCCGATCAGCATCTTCACCAGCAGGTACTGGCTGGCGTTGGTGTCCTGGTATTCGTCCACCAGCAGGTAGCGCACCTTGTTCTGCCATTTCTCCAGGATGTCGGCGTGCTCTTCGAACAGCTTCACCGGCAGCAGGATCAGGTCGTCGAAGTCCACTGCGTTGAACGCCTTGAGCGTGCGCTGGTAGTGGGTGTAGACGATGGCGGCGGTCTGTTCCTTGGGGTTGCGGGCGTTTTCCAGGGCCTCGGCGGGCAGGATCAGGTCGTTCTTCCACGAGCCGATCATGTTCTTGATCTCGTCGACGCCGTCGTCCCCGGAATACTCCTTCTGCATGATGTCGGTCATCAGGGCCTTGACGTCAGTCTCGTCAAAGATCGAGAAGCCCGGCTTGTAGCCCAGCCGCACATGCTCCTTGCGGATGATGTTCAGGCCCAGGTTGTGGAAGGTCGAGACCGTCAGGCCACGGCCTTCGCCACTGCGCAGCAGGGTGCCGACCCGCTCCTTCATTTCCCGCGCGGCCTTGTTGGTAAAGGTCATGGCGACAATGTACTGAGCGCGGATGCCGCAATTCTGGATCAGGTGCGCGATCTTGCGGGTGATCACGCTGGTCTTGCCGGAGCCTGCGCCGGCGAGCACCAAAAGAGGGCCGCCGACATAGTTCACGGCTTCTTGCTGCCGGGGATTGAGTCGGGACATGACGGTAAAAAGGGATCGGTTACGAAAAGGGCGGGCATTTTAACAGGCTGGACGGATTCTGCTGCCTCTGTCCGACTTGTGACGCACAACGCGATCTAAATTTGCCGGTTTTGATACTTTCCCTCAGGATGCGCGCTGAATATGCGTCTAATGTTCGAGTTAGAGCGGTACAAGAAATTGCGTATGATAATCAATATCAATTGTTATTGTTTATTTGCGCGCCATAATGCCCGCCGCCAACTTAATTTGCAGAGTCTAGGGAGCTAGCTTGTCTAAGCCTGTCGAACCCTTGCGTTTGCTGCTACTGGCTGAAGAGCCGGTGTGGACAGCGTTGTTGCGCGAGTGTGTCGCTCCGTTGGGAGACTCGGTGGTATTGATCAGTGCTCCCAGCTGGGAGTCTGTCAGCCGTTTGTTTGAAGACGACCGCAACGCGGTCCTGTTGACCCTTCCTCATTTGCAGCCCGGCCCCGGGCGTTGCAGCCTGCCCACCGTGTTGCTGCTGGACCAGGAACCGCCCGTAGCCCCTGTAGGCGTCAGCGACTGGTTGGTGAGTTCCTGCCTGAGTACCGATGCCCTGCGCCGTTGCCTGCGCCATGTACGTGAGCGCGGCCTGCTGGAAAACACCCTGCAGCGCCTGGCAGAGCAGGACCCCCTGACCGGCATCGCCAACCGCCAGGGGTTCCAGACCTTGCTGGCCGCGCGCCTGGCGGAAAACGAAGGCCGTGGCCTGGCCCTGGGCCATCTCGACCTGGACAATTTCCGCCACGCCAACGACGCCCTGGGCCACCAGGCCGGCGACCGGCTGATCCTGCAGGTGGTCTCGCGCCTGAAAAGCCAGCTTGAGGCCGGCGATCAACTGGCCCGCCTGGGCAGTGATGAGTTTGCCTTGCTCATCGACACCCGCCGCGCTCCACAGCGGGCCGAGTGGATGGCCGAGCGCATCACCGAAGCCATGGCCGAGCCCTATTGGGTCGATGGCGAAAGCCTGCTGATCGGCTGCAGCCTGGGGATTGCCCATGCCCGGGCCAATGCCGGCGCCGACCCGCTGATGTGGCATGCACACATCGCCATGCAACAGGCCAAGAGCACCCAGGGCTGCACCTTTCATATCTTCAACGAGCGGATCAATCGCAACGCTCGCAGCCTGGCCGACCTGGAAAGCGAACTGCGCCGGGCCCTGCGCCGCGACGAACTGGAGCTGCACTACCAGCCCCGGCTGAACCTGCATGACGGCAAGATCGTGGGCCTCGAAGCCCTGGTGCGCTGGCGCCATGGCGAGCGCGGCCTGCTGCCGCCCAGCGAGTTCGTGCCCCTGGCCGAGCAGAGCGGGCTGATCGTGCCCCTGGGCTACTGGGTGATTTCCCGAGCCCTGCGGGACATGCAGGCCCTGCGCGAACGCGGCCTGCCGCCGTTGCACATGGCGGTGAACCTGTCGTTCCGCCAGTTCCAGGACAGCCAACTGCTCTCGACCCTGAGCCGCCTGATTGCCGAGCGCGGAGTCGAGGCCCAGTGGCTGGAATTCGAATTGACCGAGACCGCAGTGATGCGCCGCAGTGACCTGGTGAAGCAGACCATGGATGCCCTGGGGCGCCTGGGAGTGCGTTTCTCCCTGGACGATTTCGGTACCGGCTTCTCTTCCTTCGTCCACCTCAACAGCCTGCCCATTACCCTGCTCAAGGTGGACAAGAGCTTTGTCGGCGGCATGGAGCAGCGCGAAGAGAACCGCAAGCTGGTCCACGCCATGATCAACCTGGCCCATAACCTGAACCTGAATGTGGTGGCCGAAGGCGTGGAGACGGCGGAACAGCTGGCCTTGCTGCGGGGCTTTGGTTGCGACCAGGCCCAGGGCTATCTGATCAGCAAGCCGCTGCCCCTGGCGGAACTGATGGACTATCTGACCTTCGGCAGCAGCCAGCAGGCGCTGCAGGAAGGGACGGTTTAAACCGACGCCGGTTCGGGCTCAATCCGCCTGGCCGGCCTGGAGAGTCATGGCCGGCACGGGCGGCTCGCGCCGGATCATGCGGCGCATTCGCCACTCGAATGCCAGGGTCAGGCTGATGGCCGCACACGCCAGCCCCAGGGCCAGGCCCCACCAGACACCGGTCGGCCCCCAGCCCAGGGTGAAGGCCATCAGCCAGGCCGAAGGTGCGCCAATCAGCCAGTAGCAGCCCAGACCCACCAGGAAGGTAGTCTTGGCATCCTTGAGGCCCCGGATCGCGCCCATGGCGATGGTCTGGGTGCCGTCGAACAGCTCGAACCAGGCGGCCACCGCCAGCAGGCTCACGGCCAGCCGGATCACCTCGGCGAAGGCCGGGTCGTTGTGGTCGAGGAACAGCCCGATCAGTTGGTTGGGCAGCAGCCAGAAGATCATGGCGAACCCCAGCATCGCCACCGCGCCAAAGGCGATGCCCACGCGCCCGGCCAATCGTGCATCGAGCAATTGCCCGGCGCCGTAATGCTGGCCGATGCGCATGGTGATGGCGTAGGAAATCCCCGCCGGCACCATGAACGCCACCGAGACGATCTGCAGGGCGATCTGGTGCGCTGCCAGTTGCGTGCTGCCCATGGTGCCCATGCACAGGGCGGCGAAGGCAAACAGCCCGACTTCCACCGCGTAGGTGCCGCCGATGGGCAGGCCCAGGCGCCACAGTTCCCGCAGGTAATGGGTGTTCAGCCGGGACAGGCCCTGGCGCAGCGGGTAGGAGGCGTAGGCCGGGTGGCGCTTGATGTGCCAGGCCAGGGCCACGGCCATGCAGTTGGCGACGATGGCGGTCACCAGGCCAATGCCCACCAGGCCGAGCTTCGGCAGGCCGAACATGCCGGTGATCAGCGCGTAGTTGAGGAGGAAGTTGGCCACGGTGCCGCCCAGGCTGATGACCATCACCGGCGTGGCCCGGCCGATGGCGCTGGTGAAGCCGCGCAGGGCCATGAAACTCAGGTAGCCGGGCAGGGCGAACGGCAGGATCAGCAGGAACTGGCCGGCGGCGTGGACGTTGCTTTCGGTCTGGCCGAACAGCAACAGCAGCGGCTTGAGGTTCCACAGCAGCAGGCCGGCCACCAGGGCCATCAGCCAGGCCAGCCAGAGCCCGGCCTGGGTCAGACGCGCGGCGCCCTCGATGTCGCCAGCGCCCTGGCGGATCGCTACCAGCGTGCCCACCGCGGCAATCACGCCGATGCAGAAGATTGATACGAAGGAGTAGCTGGCCGCACCCAGGCCGCCGCCGGCCAGGGCCTCGGGGCTCAGGCGGGCCATCATCAGGGTGTCGGTGAGGACCATCAGCATGTGCGCCAGCTGCGAGGCGATCAGCGGCCCCGCCAGCCGCAGGATGGCCCAGAGTTCGGTACGTGCTGGATGCTGCATGGTCATCAGGCTCGATCAGGGGAAAGTCCGGGAGAGCGCTGATTCTCGGCGCTCTTGGCCCATAGCACAAAGGGATAAAAACGATTGCTGGCATGATTAAAACTCATGCGAAGCACTTTCTGGTAGCGTGGCCCTGTCCCGTCCTGGAGTGCCTGCATGTCCCGTCGTCTTCCTCCGCTGTATGCCCTGCGCGCCTTCGAGGCAGCGGCCCGGCACAGCTCGTTCACCCGGGCAGCCGAAGAGCTGTCGATCACCCAGAGCGCGGTCAGCCGGCATATCCGGACCCTGGAGGATCACTTCGCTTGCCGGCTGTTCCAGCGCAGCGGGCGCAACTTGCAACTGACCGAGGCGGCGCGCTTGCTGCTGCCGGGGATACGCGAGGGCTTCGGTGCCCTGGAACGGGCCTGCAATACCCTGCGTGCCGAAGATGACATCTTGCGCATGAAGGCGCCCTCGACCCTGACCATGCGCTGGCTGTTGGCGCGACTCAGCCGCTTCCGCCATTTGCAGCCGGGCAATGAGGTGCAGCTCACCAGTGCCTGGATGGACGTGGACTCGGTGGACTTCAACCAGGAGCCCTTCGACTGCGCGGTGCTGCTGAGCAATGGCCACTTCCCCCCGGACTGGGAGGCCAGCTACCTGTTTCCCGAACTGCTGATTCCGGTGGGCGCGCCGAACCTGCTCAATGATCAGCCCTGGGACGTGGCGCGCCTGGCCGCCACCGAGCTGTTGCACCCGACCCCGGACCGCCGCGACTGGCGCAGTTGGCTGGAGCACATGGGCCTGACCGACCAGGTGTCCCTCAAGGGCGGGCAGGTGTTCGACACCCTGGAGCTGGGGATGATTGCCGCCGCGCGGGGTTACGGCGTGTCCATGGGGGACTTGCTGATGGTGGCCGAGGATGTGGCCCAGGGTCGCTTGAGCCTGCCCTGGCCGACAGCGGTGGCCAGTGGCCTGAACTACTATCTGGTGTGGCCCAGGACCCGGCCCGGAGGCGAGCGTTTGCGGCGCCTCAGCGACTTCCTTCAGGGCGAGGTCCAGGCCATGCAACTGCCCGCCGTAGAGCGCCTGGGCTGAAACGTTGCAGTACCCGGCTGGCGGGGCGTGCAAATATCCCTGCAAAGCGCTCAAGTATTGGCTTGTGCCGCCGAATCCATGGGTTATGGAACCAGCGTTCAGGAAGGTCCTAACTGATTAAAAATCTTAGAATTATGACTGCCGAGGGTGCTGACCGATCAGGATGATCCGCCTTCTCGGCAAGGAGCCATCATGTCCCAACCCCGTGCCCGCATAGCCTCTCAGCTAGGGCTCGCCCTTGCCTTGATACTCGCCCTGGTGATCAGCGGCAGCACCCTGTTCGCCTTGCGTTCGCTGGACTCGGCGAACCTCGACACCCGAGAGGAACACCTGGCCAGTGAAGCCCGCCTGCTGGCCGATCAGCTCAACACGTTCCACGGCAGCCTGCGCGAGAGCACCCAGCGCCTCAGCGGCCTGTTCGAAAACCGCTTCAGCAGCGGCCTGAGCCTGCATCCGGAACAACCGGTGAGCGTGGCCGGGGTGCAGACCCCGGGATTGCACCTGGGGGATGTGGTGCTGAACAACAACTTCGCCGAAGTCGACCAGTTCAAGCAGATGACCGCCGGTGTGGCGACCTTGTTCGTGCGCAGTGGCGATGACTTCGTGCGGGTCAGTACCTCCCTGAGCAAGCAGGATGGCAGCCGCGCCATCGGCACCTTGCTCGACCATGCCCACCCGGCCTATCAGAAACTCATGGCGGGCCAGGGTTATGTGGGCCGGGCCTTGCTCTTCGAACGCTTCTACATGACCCAGTACACCCCGGTGCTGGACCGCAGCGGCAAGGTCATCGCGGTGCTGTTTGTCGGCTTCGATTACACCGATGCGCAAAATGCCCAGTTCGCCAACCTCAAGCGCTTCCGCATCGGCCAGAGCGGCTCCCTGGCCCTGCTCGACGAGCAGAACAAGTGGCTGGTGCCACCGGCCGGCGTGCAGGCGCCGGAGCAGGCGGCGCAGGTCATGGCGCAAGCGGCCAAGGAGCCGGGCAAGGGGCGTTTCTGGAGTGATCAGGGCGAAGACTTCTACAGCCTGGCAGTGCCGTTCGAGGGGGGCCCCTGGTTGGTGGTGGCGAGCATGCCCAAGGCAGAGATCCGCGCGGTGACCTGGAGCGTTGGTATTCGGCTGGTGATCGGCAGCCTGCTGGCCATGCTGCTGGCGGTGGGCGCTACGGTCTGGCTGCTGCGCAGCAAGCTGGCACCGCTGAGCGACCTGGTGCGCCAGGCCCAGGCCCTGGGCGGCGGTGACCTTAGCGCACGGCTGAACGTTGCCAGCCATGACGAAATCGGCCAGTTGGCCCGCAGCTTCAACCAGATGGGCGAAGCCCTGTCGACCATGGTCGAGCACATCCGCCGCTCTGCCGCCGAAGTCAATGGCCGGGCCCAGGTGCTGTCCGGCTTGTCCAGCGGTGCATATGAAGGCATGGAGCAGCAGTCCGGCGAGATCACCAGCATGGCCGGGGCGGTGGAGGAGTTCAGCGCCACCTCGCTGAACATCGCCGACAACATGGGCAGTACCCAGCGCCTGGCCCAGGAAAACGCCCAGCAGACCCATATTGGCCGCACCTCCATGCAAGAGGCCTCGTCTTCCCTGGAACAGATCGCCGGAGCCCTCAACAGCACGGCCACGGTGATCAACACCCTGGGCCAGCGCTCCCAGGAGATCGGCGGAATTGTCGGAGTGATCACCGCGATTGCCGACCAGACCAACCTGCTGGCCCTGAATGCCGCTATCGAGGCCGCCCGGGCCGGTGAGCAGGGCCGCGGTTTTGCCGTGGTGGCGGATGAGGTACGTAACCTGGCCTCGCGTACCCGTGAAGCCACGGATGAAATTTCCCAGATGATCAACAGCATCCAGCAGGAAACCGGCCACGCCATCCAGACCATGGAGCAGGGCAACCGCCTGATGCAGGAAGGCCTGTCGCGCAACGCCGACGTGGCCTCGGCCCTGGCCCTGATCGACGAGCAGAGCCGCAGCGCCGGCGAGCAGTTTGCCGCCATCACCACCGCGACCCAGGAGCAGAGCAGCACCGCCACGGTACTCAGCAGCAATCTGCAGAGCATTGCCCAGGCCAACAGCGAGCAGCGTGAAGTGGTGTCCAACCTGGCGGTCACTGCCCGTGAGCTGGAAACCCTGGCCGCGGACCTGCGCCAGGAAGTCGATCGCTTCCGCTGACGGCTGCCGCCTCGCCCCTCAATCCGGGTTGGGGGGCGAAAGTTGCAATGAGGCCTGATTCGACTAAAACAGATGAGCAGTGGTTTGCCCCAAGGACCTCCCTTTCAGCAGGAGCTGGCATGACTCATCTTTCCCGTTTCGTCCCCCGCGCCCTGGCGCTGTCGGCACTCTTGCTCAGCCCGGCGGCGTTCAGCCAGGAAAGCCCGGCGTTCATCGCCCCGGCTACCTGGAATACCCCGTTCAACGGCATCGCCCAGGTGGCCTGTCACAACTGCTACGAGAAGCAATACGCAAGCACCTTCAGCAGCGTGCTCGACAGTGTGCGCACCCTGGAACTGGACTTCTGGGACCAGCGCGATGCGGTGACCGGCGGCTCGCCCCGGCACTGGTTCGTGCGGCACAACCCCGGCACCCTGTTCCAGTCCGGCAACGACAACAATTGCACGGGCGATGGCACCGGCAAGAACGATCTCGAAGCCTGCCTCAACGACGTCAAGAACTGGAGCGACAACCACCCCGGGCACTTTCCCATCACGGTGATCCTCGACAAGAAGCAGGGCTGGTCGAAGGAAAGTTCGGGGCGCACGCCCAAGGATTTCGATGAGCTGGTGACCCGGGTCTTCCAGGGCAAGCTCTATACCCCCCAGGACCTGGCCACGCACATCGGCAGCAGCGCGGGCGCCTTGCAGGGCAACCTCAAGGGCAAGTCCTGGCCCACCGCCAGCCAGCTTCAGGGCAAGGTCCTGCTGGTGCTCAACCACTCGGAAAACCAGAAGCTCTCGCAGTACGCCGAGGCCCGGACTTCCAGCGCCAAGGTGTTCATCTCGCCGGTGACCAATGGCCAGAACGATGTCAGCGGCAAGGTCAGTGGCATGTCCGGCCAGTCGTCCGGCTACGTGGCCATGAACAACATGTCCAAGGGCGACAAGAAGTGGGCGGCCCAGGCCTTTGCCTACAGCCATGTGGGCCGGGTCTGGGGCGATGACGGGGTGTCGTTCGCCCAGCACATCAGCGAGAAGGTCAACCTCTCGGCCTACTACAAGTTCGCCGAGCAGAACGCCGGCGGCTATCGCATCCGGCCGTTCTGAGCTTCAGCGGGGTTCGGTCGGTTCACCGAGCCCCGGGTCCACGCGCTTGCCGATGTCCCGCAGGCGCGCCAGCTGATCGACCATGGTCGGTGCTTCATCGACGCTGCTGACAAAGGTCCACAGGTAGGTCATCACCGCATACACATGGCCGGCCTTGATCTCGGGCGACAGCGCCAACTGGCTGATGGCAATGACGAACAGCACCGCTGCCACAGCGCCAAGGAACAGATAGGCCGCGGCTTCCCGATCCGAGAGCCCGATGCGCAGCCGCGACAGCAGGCGATAGTGACGCTGCAGCGAGACCGCGCCGACCCTGGCCACCAGGCCGATTTCCTTTTCCAGCCGGTTATTCAGGCGTTCGTGCAGTTGCTGGTTGCGCCGGGCAAAACGTGGCAGCAGGGTCATGCACAGCAACAGCGCCGTGAGGCAGGCGAGGCCGATCCAGGGTTCGATCACCAGCAGCATCACTGCCGCCCCGACGATCGACACCAGGGCCGTGGCGATGGTCGGCACGTGCTTTTCGAAGAAGTCGACGAACTCCCGGGCCAGCACCACCCGCGCCGCGGCGGTGGAGGTGTCCTGCTGTTGCAGGCGCTGGTTGAGAATCACCGGCACCGCCAGGTCCGCGTAGATGCGGGTGAAGGTACGGGTGTCCACCGCACGCCGCGCCGCGCCCACCACCCAGAAGCCCAGCACCACCAGGGCATAGATCAGCGCATGGGCAGCGTCGCCCCGCAGGATCGAATCCACGGCGAAGCCGGCGAACAGCGGGTAGGCCAGCAGCAGGGCGTTTTCCAGGGCCACCAGGGACAAGGTGACGAACAGCTTGCCCGGATAGGCCCGGGCAATGGCCTTGAGGGTCTGGCTGGCGGTCTGCTGGCCGATTTTCTGGGTTGGATCCACGACGATGAGTGGGGTGACGGCGGACATGAGTGCACCACAAGAGTGATAACGGTTAATATTGAGCGACTGCTCAATTATCTTTGAGCGAACGCTCAAAATGCAGGCGCCGTCCATCCTGGCGCCAAGAGGCCTGATTGCACATGTCGCGTAACGACCGTAAAGACCAGATCATCCAGGCGGCCCTGGAATTATTCCGCAGCAAGGGTTTCGCCGAGGTTTCCACCCGTGACCTGGCCGAGCATGCGGGGCTGTCTCGCAGCCACGTCTATCACTACTTCAGTGACTGGAAGGGGCTGCGCCGCGAAGCCTTCGTGCGGTTTGCCGATGACCAGCTGGAGGCGGTGGGCCAGCCCCTGCGCGGTGCCGCGCCCATGGACGCCTTGCTGGGGTTTCTCCGTGACTGCCTGCCCGATTCCGCCGAAGCCGGCTGGGCGCTGTGGCTCGATGCCTGGGACGAAGCCATGCATGACGCCGAGCTGGCGCAGGCCTACCTGAGGATCAACGGCCAGTGGCGGGACATGCTGGCGGCGATCATTGCCGATGGGGTCCGCACGGGGGTGTTCCGCTGCGCCAGCCCCGAGCGCGCGGCCAGGCAACTGTTCGCCCAGACCATGGGTTACGCCGATGACCTGTTGCTACGGGCCTCCCCCGAAGCTGCCCAGGCGGCGTTGCAGGAAGTCATGGAAGTGGCTGGCCTGCTGCTGGGATTCGAGGGCTGACAGGAAACGGCCAGTGGAGTGGAGTTTGTCCGGCTAATTGGGGTTTTTTGCCTTGCTGAAACGATTCTTCAAGGCTATAAAAACCGTACAACTCCAAAAAAGGCACTCCTGCATGACTCCGCTGAAACTGCTGGTCACCCTTGGCGCGATGGCCGCCACCTCCCACGCCCTGGCCTGGGACTATGTATTGCTCGATACCGACAAGGCTCCCCGCAACCTGCACCTGACCAGTGAACAGTTGGGGGTCAAGACCGAGCGGCCGTTTTCCGTGACCCTGCGCACCCTGCATGGCGGACGCCAGGAGGGGGTGAGCATCGTCGACATCGACAACGGCGTGATGCAGCTCTCGGTGGTGCCGACCCGGGGCATGAATGTGCTGCAGGCCTCGGTGGGCGATGTGCGCCTGGGCTGGGATTCGCCGGTCAAGGAGGTGGTCAACCCGGCCTTCATCGAGCTTAACGGCCGCGGCGGCCTGGGCTGGCTGGAGGGCTTCAACGAACTGGTGGCCCGCTGTGGCTATGAGTGGGTCGGGCACCCGGGCCTGGATAATGGCGAGCTGCTGACCCTGCACGGCCGCGCTGCCAACATCCCGGCGAGCAAGGTCACGCTGCATATCGACGAGCAACCGCCGTATGCCATTCACCTGCGGGGCGAGCTCAAGGAGCAGGCGTTCAAGAAAGTGGATTTCAGCGTCGCCACCGAACTGGTGACCGAACCCGGCAGCACCCGGTTTGCGCTCAACGACACCCTGACCAACAACGGCGACTACCCCAAGGAATACCAGGCGCTCTACCACAGTAACTTCAGTACGCCGTTCCTGGAGCAGGGGGCGAAGTTCGCCGCGCCGGTGAAGCAGGTTTCGCCGTTCAATGACAAGGCCCGGGCCGACCTGGCGGACTGGCAGACCTATCGCGGCCCGACCCGCGACTACGACGAAACCGTGTACAACCTCGTGCCCTACGCCGACGCTCAGGGCGAAACCCTGGCGGTGTTGCATAACAAGGCCGGGAGCCTGGGTGTTTCCCTGGGCTTCAACACTCGACAACTGCCGGTGTTTTCCCTGTGGAAAAACACCGACACCCAGGGCCAGGGTTATGTGACGGGTTTGGAACCGGGCACCAGCTTTTCCTACAACCGCCGTTACCAGCGCCCGTTGCATCTAGTGCCGAGCATTGGCGCCAAGGAGCAGCGGCAATTCCAGATTCGCTACAGCCTGTTGGCCGATAAAGCCGCGGTGGATAAAGCCCTGAGCCGTGTCAGCCAGATCCAGGATGGGCGTCAGACCGAAGTGCGGCCAACACCCTTGGTAGACCTGTCCCGGGAATGAACCTTCAATCGGCGCTGGGCCGGTAGTGCAGGGCTTCGGCCAGGTGCTCGCGGCTGATTCGCGAGGCCTGTTCCAGGTCCGCCAGGGTACGCGCCACCTTGAGCAAACGGTGAGCGGCCCGCAACGACAGGCCCAGGCGTTCGCAGGCCGCTTCCAGCCAGCGCTCGTCGGTGGTGGATAATTTGCAGTGGCGACGCAGGCCGGGCAGGTCGAGAAAGGCGTTGGCGCAGCCCTGGCGCTCGCGTTGCAGCTCGCGGGCCCCGGCGACCCTGGTGGCGGCTGCGGCGCTGTCATTGCCCGGTTGCGGCTCCGGGTTGAGGGCGGTGGCTTCGCGGGCCACGGTCAGGTGTAGGTCGATGCGATCCAGCAGCGGCCCGGATAACTTGTTGCGATAGCGCTGGATCTGCTCCGGTGTGCAACGGCAGCGTCCGCTGGGCTCGCCAAGATATCCACAGGGGCAGGGGTTCATCGCTGCCACCAATTGGAAGCGTGCCGGGAACTGCACCCGGTCCCGGGCTCGGGCAATGACGATCTGCCCGGACTCCATGGGCTCGCGCAGCACTTCCAGGACCTTGCGGTCGAACTCCGGCAGTTCATCGAGAAACAGCACGCCGTGATGGGCCAGGGTGATTTCCCCGGGCTGGGGTTTCGAGCCGCCTCCGACCAGCGCCGCACCCGAAGCCGAATGGTGGGGCTGGCGAAACGGCCGCTGTGGCCAGTAGCGCAGGGGCTTGTGGCTGGCCACCGACTGGATCGCCGCGACTTCCAGGGCTTCATCTTCCTGCAACGGTGGCAGCAGGCCGGGCAAGCGGCTGGCCAACAGGGTCTTGCCGGTGCCTGGCGGGCCGCTGAACAACAGGTTGTGGGCGCCCGCCGCGGCGATCAGCAGGGCGCGCTTGGCGGCGAGCTGGCCTTGCACTTCGCTGAGATCGGGGTAGGGGAAGTGGCTCTGCACCAGGCCGCCGCTGACATAGGGCGCAATCGGCGCGTGGCCGTTGAAATGGGCAACGGCCTCCAGCAGATGATCCACCGCGATCACCTTTAGGCCGCTGGCCAGGCAGGCTTCTTCGGCATTGGCCCGGGGCACCAGCAGGGTATGCCCGGCGTCGCGTGCCGCCAGTGCGGCGGGCAGTACGCCGCGTACCGGGCGCACCGCGCCGGACAGTGCCAGCTCCCCCAGGCATTCGATGTTGTCCAGGGCCAGGGCCGGCACCTGCACGCTGGCGGCAAGGATGCCCAGGGCGATGGCCAGATCGAAGCGCCCGCCGTCCTTGGGCAGGTCCGCCGGCGCCAGGTTGAGGGTGATGCGCCGGGCCGGAAAGTTGAACCCGGCATTGAGGATGGCGCTGCGCACCCGGTCCTTGCTTTCCTTGACCGCGGCTTCCGGCAGGCCCACCAGGGTCAGGCTCGGCAAGCCGTTGGCCAGGTGCACTTCAACACTGACAGCCGGAGCCTGGACGCCGACCTGGGCACGGCTGTGGATGATTGCCAGGGACATGGGGAGAGCTTCCTTGCGACAGCGGGAACCGCGTCCTGCGGTGCTGCAAGGATAGATGAGGGGGCTGGCCAGAGGAGCGCCCGAATGGGCACAGGATATGTCGTCGGTGCACGAGCCTTCGCCGGCAAGCCAGTTCCTACAGGACAGGTCTGTAGGAGCCGGCCTGCCGGCGAACCCGGATTCAGATCATTGCGCTGCCGGGTTCAGCCGGGCTTCCAGCTCCGCCACCTTGGCTTCGAGGCTTTCCAGGCGCGCGCGAGTGCGGGCCAGGACCACCATCTGGCTGTCGAATTCTTCCCGGCTGACCAGGTCCAGCTTGCTGAAGCCGCTTTGTAGCAGGGCCTTGAGCTGGCTTTCGATTTCATTGCGGGGCAGGGGTGTTTCACCGCTGAGCAACCGCGAGGCGTGGCCGCTCAGGGTGTCGAGAAGGTCTTTGGGCGCGAGCATGGGAGAGTCCTGAATTGCAGTCGGCCCGCAGTGTATCACGCAGCAACGACGCTCCAGGTGGCCCCGGGTTGCACGTTTTTCGCGCATCTGGCCGGGCGCCAGCGCACCGTTTTTGTGCGTATCCGGGGTGCCGTTTTCCCGCATTCCCTGCCGGCTCGGGGCAAGGGACTGAAATCACTGATTTTTCCCGAGCTGGCAAGCTTTCTGCTTAGACCCTGGTGACCCATGCACTGATGCAGTCGCTGTGACGAATGCAGTGCGGCAGGCGGAGCGGGGAGTGTTTCGTCAGACAGCGGTTAGCTGGCGTCGGTCGGGCTGAGGAAGGCCGACGGTGCGTTACAAAGCCAGGCACTGCGCTTAGACTTGAGTCGGGTTTGTTTTCCTGGGGCAAGTCCACCAATTCGGGAGAGAGTTTCATGAAGCTAGTCACTGCCATCATCAAGCCGTTCAAGTTGGACGACGTGCGCGAGTCGCTGTCCGAGATCGGCGTGCAGGGCATTACCGTCACTGAAGTCAAAGGCTTCGGCCGGCAGAAGGGTCACACCGAGCTGTATCGCGGTGCGGAGTACGTGGTGGATTTCCTGCCCAAGGTGAAGATCGATGTCGCCATTGACGACAAGGATCTTGACCGGGTTATCGAGGCGATAACCAAGGCCGCCAACACCGGCAAGATCGGTGACGGCAAGATCTTCGTGGTCAATCTGGAACAGGCTATTCGCATCCGTACCGGCGAAACCGATACCGACGCAATCTAAGCCGCCAAACCCAACGCCCCAGGAGAAAACAATATGACTCTGCGTAAATTCGCAGGGCTAGGAGCCCTTTTGTCCCTCGTAATGCCAGGCCTGGCCATGGCGGCAGACGAAGCGGCGGCTCCAGTCCTCAACTCCGGCGATACCGCCTGGATGCTGACCTCCACAGCCCTGGTGCTGTTCATGACCATTCCTGGCCTGGCGCTGTTCTACGGCGGCATGGTGCGGTCGAAAAACATTCTTTCGGTAATGATGCAGTGCTTCGCCATTACCGGCCTGATCACTGTCCTGTGGTTCATCTACGGCTACAGCATGGCGTTCGACACCACCGGGATGGAAGCCGGCGTGGTCAACCTCAATTCCTTCGTGGGCGGCTTCTCCAAGGCCTTCCTGGCGGGCATCACCCCGGCCAGCCTGACCGGCCCGGCTGCGCTGTTCCCTGAAGCGGTGTTCGTCACCTTCCAGATGACCTTCGCCATCATCACTCCAGCGCTGATCGTCGGTGCCTTCGCCGAGCGGATGAAATTCTCCGCCATGCTGATCTTCATGGGCGTGTGGTTCACCCTGGTGTATGCGCCGATCGCCCATATGGTCTGGAGCGGTCCGGGCTCGCTGCTGGGCGACTGGGGCGTGCTGGACTTTGCCGGCGGCACCGTAGTGCACATCAACGCCGGTATCGCGGGCCTGGTGGCCTGCCTGGTGCTGGGCAAGCGCAAGGGTTTCCCGACCACGCCGATGGCGCCACACAACCTGGGTTACACCCTGATGGGCGCAGCCATGCTGTGGATCGGCTGGTTCGGCTTCAACGCCGGTTCCGCCGCTGCCGCCAACGGCACCGCCGGCATGGCCATGCTGGTCACGCAGATCGCGACGGCTGCCGCCGCCCTGGGCTGGATGTTTGCCGAGTGGATCACCCACGGCAAGCCTAGCGCGCTGGGCATCGCTTCGGGTGTGGTCGCAGGCCTGGTGGCAATCACTCCGGCTGCCGGTACCGTTGGCCCGATGGGCGCCCTGATCATCGGTCTGGCGGCCGGTGTGGTGTGCTTCTTCTGCGCCACCAGCCTCAAGCGCAAGCTGGGATATGACGATTCCCTGGACGCCTTTGGCGTGCACGGCATCGGCGGTATTCTCGGTGCGATCCTCACCGGTGTGTTCGCTGCTCCGTCCCTGGGTGGCTTCGGCACCGTGACCGATGTGGCCGCTCAGGTCTGGATCCAGGCCAAGGGCGTGGGTTTCACGGTGATCTACACCGCGATCGTCACCTTCATCATCCTCAAGGTTCTGGACGCGGTCATGGGGCTGCGGGTGAGCGAGGAAGAAGAAGCGGTCGGCCTCGATCTGGCACAACACAACGAGCGTGGTTACAACCTGTAATCGCGCAAGAAAAAAAGCCCGGCTCCGGCCGGGCATTTTTTTGCCTGATGTTTGTCATTGAGAAAGGCTGAAAGGATTTTCTGACAAGCATTGGCGTGTTTGCCGTGACGATTTCCGGCAGGGCAAATGCTTACACTAAAGCAGGATTATTCGGCGCTTTGTTTTTTCCCTGAGCGCGCTAGAATGCGCGCCGAAGCGTGGAGATCGGTATGTGGCAACAGACCCTGATTACCCTGCGGGCCAGGCCCCGGGGCTTTCATCTGGTGACGGACGAGTTGCTCGCCGGCCTGCCTGAGTTGAAGGCATGTCGGGTTGGTCTGCTGCATCTGTGGCTGCAACATACCTCGGCCTCGTTGACCATCAACGAGAACGCCGATCCGGCGGTACGGCGTGACTTCGAGCGTTACTTCAACACCCTGGTGCCTCAAGGCATGGCCGGGTACGAACATAACGACGAAGGCGCGGATGACCTGCCGGCGCACTTCAAGGCCAGTTTGCTAGGCTGTCAGCTGACTTTGCCGGTAGCGGCGGGGCGTCTGGCGTTGGGCATCTGGCAAGGCGTTTATCTGGGCGAGCATCGCGATCATGGCGGTGCTCGCAAAGTCCTTGCCACCTTGCACGGTGATAAGGCATAAGCCGCTGAGTATCAGTGGACGTTGATTTTTTTCCAGCGGCCTTCGACAGTCGGCACAGCTGGGCTATAACTAATCTGCTTTTCGCAAGTCATGAGGTAGAACATGAGCGACGATGATCTGGAAAACGACGACCTCGAAGTAGGTGACGAAGACGAAACCGAAGAAGGTCTTGAAGCGGCCGCCGACGATGTGGCGGAAGACGATGGCAGTGATGTTCCTGCTCCAACCGCCAAAGGCAAGGCCAAGGCTGCCGTCTCGGTAGACGAGCTGCCGAGTGTAGAAGCCAAGAACAAGGAGCGTGATGCACTGGCGCGTGCCATGGAAGAGTTCCTGGCCCGTGGCGGCAAAGTGCAGGAAGTCGAGGCCAACGTGGTCGCCGATCCGCCCAAGAAGCCTGATAACAAGTACGGCAGCCGGCCTATCTGAGCCTTGCACCTTGCTTGCTGAAAAAGCCCGCCGTCGCTGCGGGCTTTTTCATGGGCACCCTTCTCGGAAACGGCCCCGAGCGCCGGCGCTTGCTGTAGGAGCGAGCTTGCTCGCGAAAGCGCCGGGTCAGGCGCCGCGATGCCAGCGGGCAAGCAGCCCGGGTAGTTCAATCAGGCTGCGGATCTCGGCGTCTGGAGCGCGTTCGGCTTCCCAGGTCTTGCCGTTGGGATTGAACCAGATCGCACGCAGCCCTGCCTGCTGTGCGCCGGCAATGTCATCCCCCGGGTGGTCGCCGATATGCACGGCGGTGTCGGCAGTCGCTTCGCCACGCTGCAAGGCTTCGTGGAACAGCCGGGCGTCGGGCTTGGCGATGCCGATGTCCTCGGCGCACAGCGCGAACTTGAAATAGTCCGCCAGGCCCAGGCGGCGCACGTCGGCGTTGCCGTTGGTGACCACGCCAAGGGCGAAGTGATTGGCCAGGGCTTCCAGGGTCGGCTGGACTTCTGGAAAGATTTCCAGCTGATGCCGGGCATGCAGGAAAACTTCAAAACTCTGGTCGGCCAACTGGTTGGCCTGGGCATGGTCATACCCGGCTTCTTCCAGGGCATGAAACAGCACCTGGCGGCGCAGGGCGCTGATCCTGTGCTTGAGGTTCGGCTGGGCGAGCAGCACCCGCTCGCGAATGGCCCACAGATGCTCCACCGGCACGCCTCCGAGATTCGGTGCGTGTTCGGTCAGCCACTGGCGCAGGGTTGCTTCGGCACTGACGATGACCGGGGCGGTATCCCACAGGGTGTCGTCGAGGTCGAAGGTGATCAGCTTGATGGTCATTACTCACCGCCTTTGTTGCGTTTGGCCCGTGGGTGGGCGCTGTCGTAGACCGCCGCCAGGTGCTGGAAGTCCAGGTGGGTGTAGATCTGCGTGGTCTTGATGTCCGAATGCCCCAGCAGTTCCTGCACGGCGCGCAGGTCCTGGGAGGATTCCAGCAAATGGCTGGCAAAGGAATGGCGCAGCATGTGTGGGTGCAGGTTCTGCCCCAGTTCGCGCTCGCCGGCGGCCTTGACCCGCAGCTGGATGGCCCGCGGCCCCAGGCGCCGGCCCTTCTGGCTGACGAACAGGGCACCATCAGGCGGGTTGCTCAGGGCGCGCAGGGGGAGCCATTGCTCGAGGGCTGACCGAGCCTTCTTGCCCACCGGCAGGACCCGGGTCTTGCTGCCCTTGCCATGGACCTGCACCAGGCCGTCCGCCAGGTCCAGCTGATCGAGGTTGAGGCTGGTCAGTTCGGAAAGGCGCAGGCCGCAGGAGTAGAAAAGTTCGAGAATCGCCTGGTCGCGGTGGGCCAGGAAGTCGTCTTCCACGGCGCCATCGAGCAACTGCAGGGTGCGGTCGGTGTCCAGGGTCTTGGGCAGGCGTCGTTCGCCCTTGGGCGGCGCCAGGCCGTTGGCCGGGTCGTGAGTGCACAAGCCTTCGCGGTTCAGGTAGTGGTAGAGCCCGCGTACCGCTGACAGCAGGCGCGCCAGGCTGCGGGACGACTGGCCCTGCTGGTGCAGGCGGGCAATCAGGCTGCGCAGGCCCTGGATGTCCAGGTCGGTCCAGCTGCGCACCTGCATTTTCTCGCAGAACCCCAGCACCTTCTCGAGGTCGCGCCGGTAGGCTTGCAGGGTGTGGGGCGACACCTGGCGCTCACTGCGCAGATGCGCGCAGTAGGCGTCCAGCTGTTGTTGCATGGTCAGCGTACCGAGCGCAGCGAGTGGGTGAAGCGCGGCAGAACGCGGCCGGTGACTTCGGCGATGTAGTTGAGGAACAGGGTGCCCACCGAGCTCTTGTAGTGCTGCGGATCACGGCTGGCGATCGCCAGTACGCCATGCATGCCCTGATGCGCCAGGGCCACCACAGCGGTAGAGCCGATCTGCTTGCGCTGCTCTTCGCCGAAAAGGAAATCCAGCTCGTGTTCGCGCAGGCTGCCGCTGACGCTCTTGCCTTCGGACAACAGGCCGCCGATGGCGCCCTGGGCTTCGGCGGCGGAGACCCAGCGACCCACCGGCATGGCGCTGTCGCTGAACAGGATCAGGCTGACGAAGGGCACCTGGAAATCCTGGCGCAGGCTGTCTTCGACGCTCATCACCACTTCTTCCAGGCTGGTGGCGTCCATCAGCGCGAGGATCAGGCGGCGGGTCTTGTCGAACAGCCGGTCGTTGTCCCGGGCCACGTCCATCAGCTGCGACAGGCGATGGCGCATCTCGATGTTGCGCTCGCGCAGGATCTTCATCTGCCGCTCCACTAGCGATACGGTGTCGCCGCGCTGATGGGGAATGCGCAAGGCCGGGAGCAGTTCATCGTGGTCGACGAAGAAGTCCGGATGGGCCTCCAGGTAGGCGGCGACCGCTGCCGCCTCCAGGTTTTCGGACGGTGATTGGTCGGGCGTTTCGGCAGGAACCTGCGGCTGATCAGTCATGGATTTCGCTCACTTAAAGACGCACCTGTCCTTCGTATACGCGCACTGCCGGGCCGGTCATCATCACCGGTTGGCCAGCGCCTGCCCATTCAATGGACAGGCGCCCGCCCGGCAGGTCGATCAATAGGGGCGAATCCATCCACCCCTGGCTGATCGCGGCCACAGCAGCAGCGCAGGCGCCGGTGCCGCAGGCCTGGGTTTCCCCGGCGCCGCGTTCCCAGACCCGCAGTTGCGCGCGCTGGCGGTCCAGGACCTGGAGAAAACCGACGTTGACCCGCGCCGGGAAGCGCGGGTGGTGTTCGATCTTCGGGCCCAGCTCGTGCACCGGCGCGCTGTTGATGTCATCCACCCGCAACACGGCGTGGGGGTTGCCCATCGACACCGCGGCCAACTGCACCTGGCGGCCATCGACGTCCAGGGTGTAGCTGTCGGCCTGGGCCGGCGCCTGGAACGGAATGTCCGCCGGTACCAGGCGCGGCGCGCCCATGTTGACGCTGATCTGGCCGTCGTTGCGGATATCCAGCTCGATCACGCCGCTCTTGGTCTCGACGCGGATCTGGCGCTTGGTGGTCAGGCGCTTGTCCAGCACGAAGCGGGCAAAGCAGCGTGCACCATTGCCGCACTGTTCCACTTCGGAGCCGTCGGAGTTGAAGATCCGGTAGCGGAAATCCACATCCGGGTTGCTCGGGGCCTCGACGATCAGCAACTGATCGAAGCCGATCCCGGTATTGCGATCACCCCATTGTTTGGCGTGCTTGGGCAGAATATGCGCGTGCTGGCTGACCAGGTCGAGAACCATGAAGTCATTGCCCAGGCCGTGCATCTTGGTAAAACGCAGCAGCATGGTCTTACTCCGGCAGCAGGCTTTCGCCAGCGAATAACTCGGCTACCGTCTCGCGGCGACGTACTTCAACAGCCTGGTCACCATCGACCAGTACTTCTGCGGCACGGCCGCGGGTGTTGTAGTTCGAGCTCATGACGAAACCATAGGCACCAGCGGAATGCACCGCCAGCAGGTCACCCTCGGCCAGGGCCAGGGTGCGTTCCTTGGCGAGGAAGTCGCCAGTTTCACAGATCGGGCCGACGATGTCGTAGGTACGGGGTTCGGCATCTCGCGGGCGCACGGCGCTGACATCCATCCAGGCCTGGTACAGCGCCGGGCGGATCAGGTCGTTCATGGCGCCGTCGACGATGGCGAAATCCTTGTGTTCGGTGTGCTTGAGGTATTCGACCCGGGTCAGCAGGACGCCGGCGTTGGCCACGATGAAGCGGCCCGGTTCGAATACCAGGGCCAGGTCGCGACCGTCCAGGCGCTCGCGCACGGCCTTGACGTAGTCGGCGGCCAGCGGTGGCTCTTCGTCGCGATAGCGCACGCCCAGGCCGCCACCCAGATCGATGTGGCGAAGGTAGATGCCGCATTCACCGAGGCGGTCCACCAGGTCCAGCAGGCGGTCGAGGGCGTCGATAAAGGGTTCCAGGGTGGTCAGTTGCGAGCCGATATGGCAGTCGACACCGACGATTTCCAGGTTCGGCAGCTGCGCGGCGCGGATGTACACGTCCTCGGCGGTGGCAATGTCGATGCCGAACTTGTTTTCCTTGAGCCCGGTGGAGATATAGGGGTGGGTACCGGCATCCACGTCCGGATTGACCCGCAGCGAGACCGGTGCACGAACGCCCAGCTCGGCCGCTACCAGCTGCAGGCGCTCCAGCTCTTCGGCGGACTCGACGTTGAAGCAGTGGACGCCGACTTCCAGGGCACGACGCATGTCGTCACGGGTCTTGCCAACACCGGAGAAGACAATCTTGTCGGCTTGCCCGCCCGCAGCCAGGACCCGCTCCAGCTCGCCCCGGGAGACGATATCGAAACCGGCGCCCAGGCGCGCCAGGACATTCAGTACGCCCAGGTTGGAGTTGGCTTTTACCGCGAAGCAGACCAGGTGCGGCATGCCGGCCAGGGCCTGGGCATAGGCCTGGTACTGGGCTTCGATGTGCGCACGGGAATAGACGTAGGTGGGCGTACCGAAACGTTCGGCAATGGCGGACAGGGCTACGCCTTCCGCGAACAGCTCCCCGTCGCGGTAGTTAAAAGCGTCCATGGTTTGCCCTTAGTAGGTGTCGTGCTTGTGCGACTGCGATTGCGACTTCGCCTGCTCTTCAGGGGATTTGCTGTCATCAGGCAGGTACAGCGGGCCTTTCTGGCCGCAGGCGGTAACGAGGCAAGCAACCGCGACGAGCGCAGCAAGGGAAGAGATCAGGCGCTTCATGGCGAAATCCTTGAGAATGCGTAAATTGCGCCCGAGTATACCGGCCACCCGGCAGCTTGCCTATGCAGCGTAACTCCCGTCCAGCGGGCCTTTGCCAAGGCCCGGCCGGTGGCTTTGGTCGGGCGGTCGTGCAATGGGCGTCGCATTTATTTCCTCGTTCGGTATCCTTTGCATTCGCCGGGGAGCGCCCGTATCTTGCGGCGCTTGAGCGTGAGTAGACACTTTTCGAGGTTCCCGCAATGAGTTTGACCGAAGCCCGTTTTCACGACCTGGTGGATGCCACCCAGCAGACGCTGGAGGATATTTTCGATGAGAGCGACCTGGACATCGACCTGGAAAGCTCGGCCGGGGTGCTCACCGTCAAGTTCGACAACGGCAGCCAGGTGATCTTCAGTCGCCAGGAGCCTTTGCGCCAACTCTGGCTGGCCGCGCGTTCGGGTGGTTTCCACTTCGACTACGACGAGGAAAGCGAGCGCTGGATGTGCGACAAGAGCGAAGAGCAGTTGGGGGAAATGCTGGAACGCATTGTCCTGGAGCAGGCCGACATCAAGCTCGAGTTCGAAGGGCTCTGATACCGTGACCCAGCCCGCCCCGGCCCGACCGCCCAAGCCGCTCTACAGCAACGTCAGCCCGGCGGTGAGTTCGCCGTGCATCAGCCTTTGTCGCCTCGATGAGGAGAAGGTCTGTCGCGGCTGTTTTCGCCATGTGGAGGACATCCGTGAATGGCGTTCGGCCGATGATCAGCGCCGGCGAGTGATCTGCGCCCAGGCGCTGCAGCGCAAACAGAGTGCGGCGGCAGGCGAGATTTAGCTTCGTACTCGTACGGTTTGTTTATTCAGTGTGCTGTGATAGTGTCCAGCTTCGCCTCGCTACATCGAGGCCGGTGAGAACCCCGTCTTATTTGGCGGGGTTTTGCTTTTTTGTGCAGAAAAAATAGGAGTCAGCCAGGATCATGAGTACTGCACCATCCATCATCCTTACCCGCCTTGACGTGCAACGTCTGGAGCGCCTGATCGACAGTCTGGACGACTCGCTGCCAGGTGTCATTGCACTGCAAACCGAGTTGGATCGTGCCGAAACGCTGGTGGGTCACGATGAAGTACCGGCCGGTGTCGTAACCATGAATTCGCGTGTGCATTGCCGTGAAGAAAGCAGCGGCAAGGACTACCACCTGACCCTGGTGTATCCACAGGACGCCAACGCCGACGAAGGCAAGATTTCCATCCTGGCACCGGTGGGCAGCGCTCTGCTGGGCCTGCAGGTAGGCCAGTACATCGACTGGCCGGCTCCGGGTGGCAAGACCTTGAAGCTGACCCTGCTGGAAGTTGAATACCAGCCGGAAGCCGCAGGCGACTACCACCTCTGATCCTTGGCTAGACCTGCTCGAGCGCGTCGTTCAGTGCGCGCTCCAGGCTGGCCTTGTAGCGCAGATACAGGATGCTCGGGCTTTGCACGTCACCGAGCAGCCCTGAAAGATCCAGGTCAGTGATGTAGCAGCGATAGCGCTCTGTTTCATGGCGCTGCCCGACGATTTCCTGGGCCACCGCGGCGAACAGTTGATCGCCATATTCCAGATCGGAAAACTCCCGTTGATTGCAGTACAGCGAGACCTGCACCTGGCCCGGTGCGGCCTTGCCGATGATCGCCTGTACGTCATAGAAGGCTTTGTCCACCGGCGTCGGTGGGGCTGGCCGCGGCTCTACCCGACGTGCGCGGCCCGTGCCTGAGGGCAGAATCTGCAAGTAGAGTGTGTCCAAAGGTTTCTCGGGCTGGTTGCTGTCCATCGGCAGCAGCGCCTCGCGGCGGTAGAGAATCGACTGCAGGAAGCGCTGCAGGGGCACCAGCAGGCTGTGTTCGTCGTGATAGGGCAGGGTCTGCTGCCACAGCGCGTTGTACTCATCGAGCACGTAAAGCTCCGCGTACTCGTCGATGATCCGATAGAACACCTGGATGCAGTCCGGCTGGCCCATGGGCAGGATCAGCGCCAGGTCGTGGTCTTCCAGGGCCATCGGGTCAAGGTGCAGTGGGCTGTAGCGGCTCTGCTCCTGCCCCAGGTACTCCAGCAATGCGGCAGGGGTTGCCATGGCCCGGTGCCGAACCTGCCCGGGCACCAGTTCAAGCACGTGGTAGTGCTGCTGCACCTGGATCAGGTAGCGGTAGTTGAGCTGGCTGAGCAACAGGTTGTGCGCGGTTTCGAACAGTTCTTCCACCCGGCGGGCAATGAATTGCGCGCGGTTGTGACAGAAGCAGCGTACCCGCAGCCGCGGCTGCGTGCCGCTCGGCAGGTTGTTCAGGTAGTCCCGCAGGCAGTCGAGCAGCGCATGCTCGGCGTCGTAGCGGCCGACCATTACCTCGTTCCAGCTATTGAGGGTGACCTGATCCAGGGTCAGCACCAGATTCTCGCGTACCCCGGCATAGCTCAGGGAGTCGGTGCGCTCGGTGGTCATCAGAATGTTCAGGTCGCGGTGGTGCTTGAGGGG
Organism: Pseudomonas sp. GW822-FHT04H02; assembly: GCF_058800645.1. Lineage (NCBI taxonomy): Bacteria > Pseudomonadati > Pseudomonadota > Gammaproteobacteria > Pseudomonadales > Pseudomonadaceae > Pseudomonas > Pseudomonas sp. GW822-FHT04H02. Next base: position 156,223 of record NZ_JBXAMM010000005.1, read on the forward strand.
GTCGACCCCGACGTTCACCAGGATCAGCACCTCGCCGGGCACGGCGGCGTGCAGCAACTGTTCCTCGCTGACCGTCGTCAAAGGCAGTGGCACGGTCTGCTGCAGGCTGCCCAGCAGGTTGAACAGTTCGAATTCGCTCAGGTCGCTGCTGCCCGGGTGCAGGGCCAGGCGGGTACTGCTGTCGATCACGCCGTTGCGATGGCACCAGGTAAGCAGCTCCAGCAGCTCGCGACTGCGCTTGATCGGGGCGAAATGCTCCCACTCCAGGGCGGTCAGGCTGCCGTTGTACAGTCCCCAATGGTTCTGTCCGGGTTCCTTCTTGTTCGGTGACTGCACCAGGGTCAGGGTGTCTTCAGCCAGGTCCGGGGCGATGCCGGGGTTGATGAACTCGATCTTCCCGGCCTTGCGCTCGAAGGCCGCGTACAGGCGCCGGCCCAGGACATTCAGGTCACGCTTGTTGATCAGGCTGGCGGCCTGCTCGGTGCGGGCGAACTGGGTCAGGAAGCGATAGCTGTAGTTGAGCTCGTTGACCAGGGCCCGGCGCTCGCTGCTGACCTGGCGCACCTTCCACTGGCTGCGGCTGTCCAGCAAGGCCAGTTGGCGTTGGTCCCAGCCCCATTCACTGGCCAGGCGCTCCAGTAGAGCGCGCTGCCAGTTCGGGCTGCGGGTGGCGTTGCCGACGGTAAGCTTGCGGTTGACCTTGAGGTACAGGCTGCGCCGTACCAGCTCCAGGCGCTCCGGCTCGCCGCGAGCCTTGAGGTATTCCTCGATGCGCCGGTAGACCACGATGTAGGGGTCCAGCTCATCCAGGTCCAGGCGGTTGGCAAACACCGCCTGCTTGAAGCGCAGGCTCAGGCACTGGACCTTGGGATGCTCGCTGGCATAGACCTCTATCAGCAGCAGCTTGAGTACGGACTTGTAGGGCGACTCGATGCCCTTGAACAGTTGCCACAACCCGGCGCCGATGAACTCGCCGGGCGGAATGCGTGCCATGTGGCCCAGGTCGAGGTTTTCCTCGGCGGGGACAAAGCGCTTGGATAACAGGGTGTCGATGTACTGTTCGTAACGGCGTTCTTCGTACACCGGTACCAGCCACCACAACGGCGTGCGCCCGGCCAGCCAGATTGCGGTGCGGTAGAACTCGTCCAGCAGCAGGTAGTGCTGGGTGGTGCCGCAGTCGTCCGAACTCAGCTGAGTGTCCCGCTCCCCGCGGACAAAGCGATTGGGGTCGATCAGGAAAAAATGAGCTTCAGCACCCTGGCCGGCCGCCCAGGTCTCCAGCAATTGGCACTTCTTCTGCAACTCGGCCAGCTCGTTTTCGCCCAGATCCGGCGCATGGCACACCCACACGTCCATGTCGCTCTGGTCTGCCTGGGCCAGGGTACCCAGGCTGCCCATGAGAAACAGGCCATGAATCGGCCGTGGCGGGTTGCCGTGGCGCGGCTTGTAGGAAAACGATCGGGTCAGGCGCTGGGCTTCGGCCAGGGCCTGGGGGTCGGGTTCGTAGCAGGAAAGCCCCGCCGGGGTGGCTCCGGATACATAGCCGGGCAACAACGGGTGATTGACGTGAAAGAACAGCGGCAACAGGTTGAGGACCAACTGCTGGCGTGTCGACAGCCCTTCCATTGCCCGGGCCATGCGCCCTTCATTGAGCTTCAGGAAACGCGCGCGCAGCTGGCTGAGAACCTTGCGATCGATTCCTTCATCCAGATCGGGACGGATTTCATGGGTATGGGGCATTTCAAGCGGAGCTCGAACGTGGCGGTATTGAAGACGGCGAGCAGTTTACCGTCAGACAGGGCTCAGCCTTAAACTGATTTTATTTTTTGACGCCAGATTTCTAGCGTATTCAGAAGGAGGCGCCTACGGAATCCGACAGACGGGAACCCCGCAGGCCGATGCAGGTTGTTCAGGCGACTTCTTTGACGTTCAGGATGGTCAGCAGGCCCTGGGCATGTTCAGCAGCGTCCCGCCCGAGGCTGGTCAGATAGCCTCCATCGGGTTGGGTGATCAGTTCCTTGTCAAACAGGCGTTGGGCGGCGGCGATGGCAGAAGGGGCGGCGGTCTGATGGATTTTCAGGCCTTCCTGGGAGTTGTCCAGGTTGAAGAGTGCAAGGATTTCCAGTTCGGCAACCAACTCAGGGGTATACGACATAAGGACTCCAGACTTTCTAGGAATTAGAGGTCAGCGTTCTTAAGGTGAACGCAGAAAGGCGGCGTGTCCAGCGTTCGCTGAGGAGTTTTATCCCCGGGTGCAGCGGTATTTGGCCGCAGGGTGGTGGCAGTGTAGTCGGGGTGCGAGGCACGGGCGGGAAAGAGTGCCGGAGCCTGCGCTCCGGCGGCGCGGTGTCACTGCTTTTCGGGAGGCAGTTCCGGCAGGGCGCGAAGGGCGGCTTCGTACCATTGGGTGTCGAAGGCGCGGTCCTGTTCGAGGATGGCGTCGATCTCGATCGCCAGTACATGGGCCATCAGATTGAGGATTTCCTCGCGCTCGTAGCCCACCAGGGTGAGCTTGTTGAACGTGGCCTTGGCCGCTGGTGGGTTGTCGCTTTCGATCTGGTTCTCGATCGCTTCGATCAGGGTATTTTCGGCGAACTCTTCTTCGTCGGTGTCGATATCGGTTGGCTCGCTCATGGCAGGCTCCTCAAGGAAAGGTCGCCAGTTTACTCGTATTCAGCGGCTCGATGCTGCTGGCCAGAGTGGGATTAACCTTCTATAAAAAACCCCTGCCAACCCCTGCACGGCCTGGAGGCTACGGGATGTTCAAGCTCTATGGGTTCGCCATCAGCAACTACTACAACATGGTCAAGCTGGCCTTGCTGGAGAAGGGGCTGCCTTTCGAAGAGGTGCTGTTCTACGCCGGCCAGAGCCCCGAGGCGCTGGCTATCAGCCCTCGGGGCAAGGTTCCGGTACTGGAGGTGGAGCAGGGCTTCATCAGCGAAACCAGTGCGATTCTCGATTACCTGGAGCAAGTGCGGCCGGCGCCGGCGCTGTTGCCGAAGGATGCGTTCGAACGTGCCCAGGTGCTGGCACTGGCCAAGGAGATCGAACTGTACATAGAGCTGCCGGCCCGGGCCTGTTTCCCTGAAGCGTTCTTCGGCGCGACCCTGCCCGAGGCGATCAAGGAGAAGGCCGGGATCGAATTGCTACAAGGCTTTGCCGCATTGCGCCGGCATGCCCGGTTCGCCCCCTATGTAGCGGGCGCCAGCCTGAGTGTGGCGGACCTGTATTTTCAGTACAGCGTGAACCTTGCCCTGATAGTCGGGGACAAGTTGTTCGGAATCGATTTTTTGGCCGAGATGCCCGAGGCCCGGGCCTTGCTCGAGCGCCTGGAGCAGACCCCCAGCGCTCGGCGCATCGCCGCTGACAAGGCGGCACTGATGGCCGCCAGAAGGTCAGGGCGCTAGGAACCTGCTCGCACCGGCAGAGGATACCGGCGCGGGCAGGCTCGCAAGGGCTTAGCGGCTGGCCAGCAGGGCCTGGCCGCGGGCCACTGCCGCCCGGACCTGGGCCGGTGCGGTGCCGCCGATGTGGTTACGGGCATTCACCGAGCCTTCCAGGGTCAGCACGGCGAACACGTCCTGTTCGATTTGGTCGCTGAACTTGCGCAGCTCTTCCAGGCTCATTTCCGCCAGGTCCTTGCCGGTTTCCACGCCGTACTTCACCGCATGGCCGACGATTTCGTGACAGTCGCGGAACGGCAGGCCACGGCGTACCAGGTAGTCCGCCAGGTCGGTGGCGGTGGAAAACCCGCGCAGGGCCGCCTCGCGCATGATGGCGTGCTTGGGCTTGATGGCCGGGATCATGTCGGCGAAGGCCCGCAGCGAATCGCGCAGGGTATCGGCGGCGTCGAACAGTGGTTCCTTGTCTTCCTGGTTGTCCTTGTTGTAGGCCAGGGGCTGGCCTTTCATCAGGGTCAATAGGCCCATCAGCGCGCCGAATACCCGGCCGCTCTTGCCCCGTACCAGTTCCGGCACGTCGGGGTTTTTCTTTTGCGGCATGATCGAGCTGCCGGTGCAGAAGCGGTCCGGCAGGTCGATGAACTGGAATTGCGCGCTGGTCCACAGCACCAGCTCTTCGGAAAACCGCGACAGGTGCATCATCGCCACGCTGGCAGCGGCGCAGAATTCAATGGCGAAGTCCCGGTCCGAAACGCTGTCCAGGGAGTTGCCGCCCACGGCTTCGAAGCCCAGCAACTGGCAGGTCAGCTCGCGGTCGATCGGGTAGGTGGTGCCGGCCAGCGCGGCGCTGCCCAGGGGCATGCGGTTGGTGCGCTTGCGGCAGTCCACCAGGCGCTCGTAGTCACGGCTGAGCATCTCGAACCAGGCCAGCATGTGGTGGCCGAAGGTCACCGGTTGGGCAGTCTGCAAGTGGGTGAAGCCCGGCATGATGCTCTCGGCTTCACGCTCGGCCAGCTCCAGCAGGCCTTTTTGCAGGCGGGTGATTTCACCGAGGATCAGGTCGATCTCGTCCCGCAGCCACAGGCGGATGTCGGTGGCCACCTGGTCGTTGCGGCTGCGGCCGGTGTGCAGTTTCTTGCCGGTGATGCCGATGCGGTCGGTCAGGCGCGCTTCGATGTTCATGTGCACGTCTTCGAGGTCCACGCGCCAGTCGAAATGGCCAGCCTCGATCTCGCCCTGGATGGTCTTCAGGCCGTCGATGATGCTGTCGCGCTCGGCATCAGTGAGCACGCCGACCTTGGCCAGCATGGTGGCGTGGGCGATGGAGCCCATGATGTCATGGCAATACAGGCGCTGGTCGAAAGTGACAGAGGCGGTGAAGCGGGCGACGAAGGCGTCGACGGGTTCACTGAAGCGGCCGCCCCAGGACTGATTGGTCTTGTCAGTGCTCATGAATTCGCTCGTGATCTGCTGAAGGAAGATGGCGTGAAAAACAGGCGCCGATAATAACAGGGTTGCCCGGGCTGTCGCTGGCGCTGGTCGGCAGCTTTTTTCTGCGCCGGACGCCTGGGCGGCTTGTCGCCGGCCTCGGGGGCGCAGAGACTGAGGTCGGCGCAGTCGAAGGTGCTTCCTGCGAGGTGAGCGCCTTGAGTGCGGAAGCTGATATCGGTCAAACGATATTTATCGATTGAGCAATATCGTCTTGGCAACCGTCTACAGTTGGACAGGAGGACCGGCACAATTGCGTAACACCCCTCGCGTGTTCGCAGTGGGCCCCTCCAGCAAGTTCACACCGCGCAGGGCCAGGCAATCCGTCCACCAAACGAGACGGGTGCGGGCAGGGTGGGCGGCGACCACAATCACGAGGGGGGCTTTGTGTTGAATACCAGCATTCCCTGCGACGTCGTCGCGCATCAGCCGACCTTGAGCGGTATCGGGCAGGCACGGGCAAATATTGGTGCCCGACTTGCGGCACTTTTTGGCCTTCGCACTAGTCTTAGCGTGGATCGCGGTGACGGACGTCACTCCACCTGTCTACGCTATCCTTGTGCGAGACTCACGCAGGAATCCAGCGCAATATGAATGTCCTGATCGTTGATGACGAACCCCTAGCCCGCGAGCGCCTGAGCCGGATGGTCAGTGAGCTCGAGGGATACAGTGTCCTGGAGCCTAGCGCCACCAATGGCGAAGAGGCGTTGAGCCTGATCGACAGCCTGAAGCCGGATATCGTCTTGCTCGACGTCCGCATACCGGGGCTGGACGGTCTGCAGGTCGCCGGCAAGCTGTGCGAGCGCGAGACGCCTCCGGCGCTGGTGTTCTGCGCTGCGCCGGACGAATTCGCCCTGGAGGCCTTCGACGCCAGTGGCGTCGTCCACCTGGTCAAGCCAGTGCGCTCCGAGCTGTTGCTGGAGGCCTTGAAAAAGGCCGAAAAGCCCAACCGTGTACAACTGGCGGCACTGACCCGGCCCGCGGCCGAAAGCGGTAACGGCCCGCGCAGCCATATCAGCGCCCGTACGCGCAAAGGCATCGAGCTCATCCCACTGGCTCAGGTGGTGTATTTCATCGCCGACCATAAATACGTGACCCTGCGCCACGAGGGCGGCGAGGTGCTTCTGGATGAGCCCCTGAAGGCTCTGGAAGATGAATTCGGCGACCGCTTTGTGCGTATCCACCGCAATGCGCTGGTGGCCCGCGAGCGTATCGAGCGTCTGCAGCGCACACCGTTGGGGCACTTCCAGTTGTACCTCAAGGGCCTCAATGGCGATGCGCTGATTGTCAGCCGGCGGCATGTGGCGGGCGTGCGCAAGATGATGCAACAGCTCTAGGCCAGGGTTTGACCCCTGCAATGGGTGAAGCCTGGCGTCGGGAGGAGGCTAGGTTTCTGATACAAGTCAAAGCTGATTTGGTTGAGCTGTTATTATCTGCCGTATCTATTCAGTACGGATTGATCCATGTCCTCTCGCGAAATCCGCATCGCTACCCGCAAAAGTGCTCTGGCCTTGTGGCAGGCCGAATACGTCAAAGCCCGTCTGCAAGAGGCCCATCCGGGTCTTGTCGTGACCCTGGTGCCCATGGTCAGCCGCGGCGACAAACTATTGGACTCGCCCTTGTCGAAAATCGGTGGCAAGGGTCTGTTCGTCAAGGAACTGGAAACCGCGCTGCTGGAAAACCAGGCCGATATCGCCGTGCACTCGATGAAAGATGTGCCCATGGACTTCCCGGAAGGCCTGGGTCTGTTCTGCATCTGCGAGCGCGAAGATCCGCGTGATGCCTTTGTTTCCAACACCTACGCCAGCCTCGACGAGTTGCCTGAAGGCAGCGTGGTGGGCACCTCCAGCCTGCGCCGTCAGGCTCAGTTACTGACCCGTCGCCCCGACCTGCAGATCCGTTTTCTGCGGGGCAACGTCAATACCCGTCTGGCCAAGCTGGATGCCGGCGAATACGACGCCATCATCCTCGCGGCCGCCGGTTTGATCCGCCTCGGATTCGAGGATCGCATCAGTTCCTCCATCAGTGTCGACGACAGCCTGCCCGCCGGTGGCCAGGGCGCCGTCGGCATCGAGTGCCGCAGTGCCGATACTGAAATCCACGCCTTGCTGGGCCCCCTGCATCACGCCGACACGGCCAGCCGGGTAACCGCCGAGCGCGCACTGAACAAGCACCTCAACGGTGGTTGCCAGGTGCCGATTGCCTGCTATGCGGTGCTGGAAGGCGAGCAGATCTGGCTGCGCGGCCTGGTGGGCGAGCCTAGCGGCGGCCTGCTGCTCAGCGCCGAAGCTCGTGGCCCTCGCGCATCGGCCGCCGAGCTGGGTGTGCAAGTGGCGGATGCCCTGCTGGCCCAGGGCGCCGATGACATTCTGCGCGCGGTCTACGGCGAGGCGGGCGAGGAGTGACTGGCTGGCGCCTGCTGCTGACCCGGCCGGCCGAGGACTGCGCCGCGCTGGCGGCGATCCTGGCGCAGTCCGAGATCTTGAGCAGTAGCCTGCCATTGCTGGAAATCCAGGCGTTGCCGGTCAGTGACTCGCAGCGGGCTACCCTGCTGGCATTCGACCAGTACTGTGCGGTGATTGTGGTCAGCAAGCCGGCGGCGCATCTTGGCCTGGAGCTGTTGCGCCATTATTGGCCGCAACCACCAGACCAGGCCTGGTTCACCGTAGGCGCCGCTACCGCGCAGATCCTTGCGGATGCCGGCTTGCCAGTGGCCTATCCCCAGCAGGGCGATGACAGTGAAGCCTTGCTTGAACTTCCCCAATTGCGCGAGGCTATCCGCCGGCCTGATCCGCGGGTGTTGATCGTGCGCGGGGAGGGTGGGCGCGAGCTGCTCTCTGAGCGCTTGCGCGCCCTAGGTGCTAGTGTCGATTATCTGGAACTCTACCGCCGCTGCCTGCCGCACTACGCCGAAGGCGCGTTGCTCCAGCGGATTGAAGTGGAACGCTTGAACGGGCTGGTGGTCAGCAGTGGACAAGGTTTCAGCCACTTGCGGCAGCTGGCGGGGCCCGCCTGGCCGCAACTGGCGAAGATGCCGTTGTTTGTTCCAAGCCCCCGGGTCGCCGACATGGCGCACGCCGCAGGGGCGGAAAAAGTTGTGGATTGTCGCGGCGCCAGTGCCGCGGCTTTGCTAACGGCGTTACGGGAGCAACCCGTGCCCGTTCTCTAAACGCAAAGGATGGATACGTGAGCGAAACAGCCTTGCCTAAAGATGAAGCCCAGCCGGTGCCCGAGACACCTGCTGAACCCACGAAACCAACCGTTGAGCGTCGTGGCAACGGGTTGGCAATTCTGGCCCTGCTGCTGGGGGCGGCGGGCGTCGCCGTTGGTGGCTGGGGGATCTGGCAGGTGCGCCACCTGCAAGCCAATAACCAGCAGCAGTTCAGTCAGTTGCAGGCCCTGGGGGATCAGGCCCAGAGTCTCAAGCTCAGCGAACAGCGCTTGAGCGAACGCCTGGAACAACTGCCCGCGGCCGATGAGCTGGAAGACCGGCGGCGTCTGGTGGCCCAGTTGCAGGGTGACCAGCAGCGCCTGAACCAGCGCCTGGAAACCGTACTGGGCGCCAGCCGCAAGGACTGGCGCCTGGCGGAAGCCGAGCACCTGTTGCGCCTCGCCAGCCTGCGTCTTTCGGCGCTGCAGGACATCAGCAGCGCTAGGGCCCTGGTCCAGGGCGCCGACGATATCCTGCGGGAACAAAACGATCCGGGAGCCTTCGCAGCCCGCGAGCAGTTGGCCAAGAGCCTGGCGGCCCTGCGCAGCACCGAGCAGCCGGACCGCACCGGGCTGTTCCTGCAACTGGGGGCCTTGCGTGACCAGGTGCTGGAACTGAGCGCCGTGGCTCCGGAGTACAAGGACCGCGGTGAATCGCTGCTCGGCCTGACAGCCGATGGTGACGGCGCTAGCCGCTGGGCCCAGTGGTGGGATCAGATCTCGCGCTATTTCCGCATCGACTTCAACGCCGACAAGAACATCCGTCCCTTGCTGGCCGGTCAGGGCCTGACCCAGGTGCGCCTGGCCCTGAGCCTGGCGCTGGAGCAGGCGCAGTGGGCTGCCCTGAACGGCCAGGCCGCGGTCTATACCCAGGCGTTGACCGAAGCCCGCGACGTGCTCACCGGCAACTTCAATCAGGACAACCCGCAAAGCAAGATCATGCTCGAGCGCCTGGCCGAGCTGAGCAAGCAGCCGGTGACGGTCGTCACCCCGGACCTGGCCAAGACCCTGAGTACGGTCCAGGCCTACCTGGAGCGGCGTAACCTGAATGTCGAGGAGTCGGTCAAGCCTCTGGCCAAACCTGCGGCGAACAACGCCCAGGAGACGAGCCCATGAAGCGTACCTATGTGATCGTCCTGCTGGTCATTGCGGCCATCGGCCTGCTGGGTCTGGCCATTGCCGAGCATCCCGGGTACGTACTGATCGCCTACAGCAACTTCCGTTACGAATCGAGCCTGTGGGCAACCCTGGCCCTGGTGGCGCTGGTCTGGCTGGTGGTCTGGGGCATCAAGCTGCTGATCGAGCTGGTGATGGTGTCCGGTGGTGTGGTCAATCCCTGGTCACGGCGCAATCGCAGCCGCCGGGTGCAGATCGCCATCGAGCAGGGTCAGATGGACCTCGCCGAAGGGCGCTGGGCCAGCGCGCAGAAGCACCTGCAGCGTGCCGCCGAGGCCGAGCGCCAGCCGCTGCTCTACTACCTCGGCGCTGCCCGGGCGGCCAACGAGCAGGGCCACTATGAAGAATGCGACCGGTTGCTGGAGCGGGCGCTGACCCGCCAGCCCCAGGCAGAGCTGGCCGTGGCCCTGAGCCACGCCCAACTGCAGACGGATCGCGGCGATACCGAGGGAGCCCTGAGCACCCTGCAGGCCATGCATGAGCGCCATCCCCATAGTGTCCAGGTGCTGCGCCAGTTGCAGCGCCTGCATCAGCAGCGTGGCGACTGGTCGGCCCTGATCCGTCTGTTGCCCGAGTTGCGCAAGGACAAGGCGCTGCCGGCCAGCGAACTGCAGGAACTGGAGCGTCGGGCCTGGGGTGAAAACCTGTCCCTGGCCGCGCGTCGTGAAGAAGATGAGGTGGCCGGCCTGCAATCTCTCAATCGTGCCTGGCAACAGTTGACCTCGGCACAGCGCCAGGAGCCGCAGTTGGTGCTGGCCTATGCCGAACAACTGCGTCAACTGGGCGCGGGGGCCGAGGCGGAAGAGGCCCTGCGCACGGCAATCAAGCGCAAGTACGAAAGCCACCTGGCACGGCTCTATGGCCTGGTGCGTGGCAGCGATCCGTCGCGCCAGTTGCAGACCGCCGAGCACTGGCTGAAGGAGCATGCGGACGATCCGAGCCTGCTGCTGACCCTGGGCCGCCTGTGCCTGCAGAACAGCTTGTGGGGCAAGGCCCGGGACTATCTGGAAAGCAGCCTGCGCTTGCAACGCAACCCCGAAGCCTGTGCGGAACTGGCGCGCCTGCTGGCTCAACTGGGGGATACCGAACGCAGTAACCAGCTGTTCCAGGAAGGTCTGGGCATGCTCGATGAGCGCCTGCTGGCCTCACCGCTGCCGGTCCCGGTGCGGGCCTGAGGTGTCCCGGGGCCGGTTGCCTGTTTCAGGCAACCGGCCCTTTTGCTGCTGTACCTGTGGCGCTGTTGTCGATCGGTTGCGACATAGCGCTTCTTGAAAGCAGCGAGCGCTTTCTCTACCGTGGCTGCCTGTTTCTCCCGTTACGGATATCTCATGTCGCTGGCCGGCTCCCGCTTGCTGTTCTCCCTGGTGTTCCTGGTGGGGGCCTTGGCCTCGTGGGCGGCGTTCAACCTGCAAACGGGTGGCGGCCTCGAGTCCTGTTCGCTGTGGGGCGTGCAGCGCCTGCTGTTGCTGGCATTGGGTGGGGTCAATCTGTTGGCCGTGATCCAGGGGCCAGGGCGCGTGGGGCGGGCGGTCTACTGGGGGCTCAACCTGCTGTTGGGCCTGCTGGGGGTGGTCACCGCGGGACGCCATGTGCTGTTGCAGAACATTCCTTCCGAACAGTTGCTGGCCTGCCTGCCGGACATGTCCTTCATGCTCCGCCAGTTGTCCTGGTGGCAGGCGTTGAAGCTGACTTTCATGGGCACCTCCGATTGCGCTGAGGTCACCTGGACCCTGCTGGACATGAGCTTGCCGGAGTGGAGCCTGCTGTTTTTCGTGATCATGCTGATCTTTAGCGGCTACCGCCTGTGGCGTCAGCTACGGGGCGCGCGCAAGGCCGTGGCGTTGCCCTGAGTCAGTGTTTGGCAGGAGGGCGGGGATTAAACGCTTGTATGAACTTTATCTCCTGCGTACCTTGATGCTGTAGTCGAGCGGGCATAATCTGGCCCGCACCTGTCACTGGAATTATGTTGCTCGATGCTGTTGTGCCTGACCGGATCCAGAGTCTCCAGAAAGGAGCGGCGGGCAAGCGGCATGACCCATAAGGGAAGAGAGATCACCATGCTCGAAAGTTGTCAGAATGCTCAGGAACGCTGGGGTGGAGTGCATCTGCTGATCGACCGCTGGTTGCAGGAGCGTCACGAACTGGTTCGAGCCTATGATGCGCTGGGCGCGGAGCCCGAGGCACTGAGTGAGAGCAAGAAGCCGCTGCAGGAATTCTGCGGGATCCTGGTGGACTACGTCTCCGCCGGCCATTTTGAAATCTACGAACAGCTGACCAGCGAAGCCAAGGCGTTTGGCGACAAGCGCGGGCTGGAGTTGGCCGACACCCTCTACCCACGCATCGACGTGATCACCGAAAAGCTCCTGGCGTTCAATGACCTGTGCGACGCCGGCCAGTGCGTGGCGCAGAAGTTCAAGGAACTCGGTGGCCTGCTGCATGAACGCTTCGAGCTGGAAGACTGCCTGATCGAAGTGCTGCACAACGCCCACAAGCAGGAAGCTGTGGCTCAGGCCTGAGCACAGGAACCTACCAGGAAAAACGGCACGCCTCGGCGTGCCGTTTTTCGTTGTGGCGCTTCAGCCAGCGACACCGAGCAATTCGATGTCGAACACCAGTGGGGTGTAGGGCGCGATCAGGTCCCCGGCGCCTTCGGTGCCATAGGCCTGGTTCGACGGGATTACCAGGCGCCACCGGGCTCCGGTGGGCATCTGCGACAGTGCGCTACGCCAGCCGGCGATCACGCTGTCGAGGCGGAACCATTGCGGCTGCTGGGTCTGATCGAACACGGTGCCGTCTGGCAGGCGCCCGGTGTAGCGCACCTGGACCGAGCCGTTGGGGCTGGCCTTGTTGCCGCTGCCAGGGCTCAACTCGGTCAGCAGGATGCCGTCTGCCAGTTGGCGGACCCCGGGCTTGGCCTTTTCTTCATCGAGAAAGCGCTGTTCGTTTTTCAGCGCGATCTCTGTCTGAGACTTGGCCGACTGTTCGCTGATCTGTGCGTCGTGCTCGGCAAGGATCTGTTCGATGCGTTCGCTTTTCAGCGCCAGAGGCTTGCCTTGATAGGCGGCCCTCAAGCCTTCGACCAGGGCCTGGATCTGCAGGTCGGGCACCTCATCGCGCAGGCGTTCACCGAGGCTTGCCCCCAGGCTGTAGGCAAGATCGTGAGCGTTGTTGGATGGTGCTTCGGCAGCCGCCTGAGCCAGTGGCAAGAACAGGCTCAAGGATAAAAACAGGTAACGCGACATGGGCACTCTCCGGCCTGAGTTGCGGTGGATTATGCCAGCGACAAAGCGCTCGTTGGTGAGCAACTTCGATGGGGGCGAAGAACATTTTCGTTCGGCTGCAACGCCAGGCTTTCGATACTGTCAACATGCCCTAGCGGCGGTAGCAGCAGAGGTCTAGTATGAGCCGCAACTCACGTCAGCCAGGAGGTAAACCATGTCGGCCAATAAGAAGCCTGTAAATACTCCGTTGCATTTGCTCCAACAGCTGTCGGGCAGCTTGCTCGAACATTTGGAAAACGCTTGTTCCCAAGCCTTGGCTGATGCTGAAAAACTGCTCGCCAAGCTGGAAAAACAACGGGGCAAGGCGCAGGAAAAACTGCACAAATCGCGCACCAAACTGCAGGACGCTGCGGCGGCCGGCAAGGCCAAGGCACAAGCCAAGGCGAAGACCGCGGTCAAGGAACTCGAAGATTTGCTGGACGCCCTGAAAGAGCGTCAGGCGCAAACCCGCAGCTACATTCTGCAACTCAAGCGCGATGCCCAGGAGAGCCTGAAACTGGCTCAAGGCGTGGGTCGTGTGAAGGAAGCGGTAGGCAAGGCATTGAGCTCTCGTGATGCCAAGCCGGCAGCGGTAGCAGCTAAAAAACCAGCGGCCAAGCCTGCTGCCAAGGCACCGGCCAAACCTGTTGCCAAGCCGGCGGCGAAAAAGCCTGTTGCTGCCAGTGCAGCCAAGCCCGCCGCGGCCAAAACCGCAGCCGCCAAGCCTGCTGCCAAACCAGCGGCCAAGCCTGTTGCCGGCAAAGCGGCGGCTGCCAAACCGGTAGCTGCCAAGCCAGCCGCCAAGCCCGCTGCGAAGCCTGCGACCAAAGCCGCTGCGGCCAAGCCAGCTGCTAAACCTGCCGCCAAGCCCGTAGCCGCCAAGCCAGCAGCGAAACCTGCTGCCACCAAGACCGCTGCGGCTAAACCGGCTGCCGCCAAACCGGCCGCTAAACCAGCAGCGAAACCCGCCGCTACAAAAGCTCCGGCCAAACCCGCGAGCAAACCTGCAGCTGCCAAGCCAGCCGCGGCATCGGCGGCCAAGCCTGCCGCCGCCAAACCCGCAGCAAAACCCGCTGCCAAGCCGGCCGCGAAAAAGCCTGCTGCCAAGCCCGCAGCCGCCAAGCCTGCTGTAGCCAAGCCAACTGCTCCAGTTGCCAAACCTGCAGCTCCCGCGCCCGCAGCGGCCAAGCCTGCAACTCCTGCTCCGGCTGCCTCGCCGGCACCAGCTGCAAGTGCACCCGCTGTTCCTGCGTCGGCTCCAGCCAGCAACCCTTCCAGCGCTTCCTAAGCGCCGGCCACCGCGATGCGCAGTACCTGCAGCGCATTGCGGTTCCGGACGGCGGCTTCGGCCGCCAGTCCTTCCAGCCAGTCATTCAGGCTCCGGGCCTGAGCTTCGGGCCACTTTCGTGCCCCTTCCTGCAGACGCAGCAGCAACTGCCGTTCGGCATCCAGCTCCAGGGCCTTGAGTTGTTCGCGCAAGGTGCTCAGTTGCACGTCGCTGGCCGCGGCGGCTCGCCACTCAATCCGCAGTTTGCGCAGGGGTTCGACCACCTCCTGATACCAGGGCGCAGCCAACTCTTCGAGCGCTTGCAGGCGCTGCTTATCGCAGTCGACCCCCCTTTGGCCAAGCCAGGCGCCACAGAGCAACAGACAGACATTGGCCCCGCCATCCTGCAGTTGCAGGCAGGCCTCCTGCACACCGGGCAGGGCGTAGGTCTTCAGGGCAAAGCTCCACAGGTCAGGGGACATATTGCTACTCGCGCCAGTTGCTAACGAAGCTGGTAGACTCCGCCGCCATTATGATTCGACTTCAGAACCTGACTTTACAGCGTGGCCCGCAACGTCTGCTAGAAGACGCCGAGCTAACCCTGCACGCCGGCCAGAAAGCCGGCCTGATCGGTGCCAACGGCGCCGGCAAATCCAGCCTCTTTGCCTTGCTGCGCGGTGAGCTGCACCCGGACTCGGGTGACTGCTTCCTGCCGGCCGACTGGCGCATCGCCCACATGCGCCAGGAGGTCGATACCCTCGAGCGCCTGGCGGTGGACTATGTGCTCGACGGCGACTTGCGCCTGCGCCAGGTGCAGCGTGACCTGGCCGCTGCAGAAGCGGCCCAGGACGGCGCCGCGCAAGCGCGCTTGCATGCCGAGCTGGACAGCGCCGACGGTTACACCGCCGATGCGCGGGCGCGCAAGCTGCTGGCTGGCCTGGGTTTCACCAACGAGCAGATGGACCGTCAGGTCGGCGACTTCTCCGGGGGCTGGCGGATGCGCCTGAACCTGGCGCAGGCGCTGATGTGTCCCTCGGACCTGCTGCTGCTCGACGAACCTACCAACCACTTGGATCTCGACGCCATCATCTGGCTCGAAGAGTGGCTCAAGGGTTACCCCGGCACCTTGCTCCTGATCTCCCACGACCGGGACTTCCTCGATGCCGTGGTCGATCACGTGGCCCACGTCGACCAGCGCAAGATCACCCTCTATCGCGGTGGCTACAGCGCCTTCGAACGCGCCCGTGCCGAGCGTCTGGCCCAGCAGCAGCAAGCCTACGAGAAGCAGCAGGCGCAGCGCGCGCACATGGAAAGCTACATCGCCCGCTTCAAGGCCCAGGCCACCAAGGCCCGGCAGGCACAGAGCCGGATCAAGGCCCTGGAGCGCATGGAGGAGCTGTCGGCGGCACACGTCGATTCGCCCTTCGATTTCACCTTCCGTGAGTCGACGAAGATCTCCAGCCCGCTGATCGACCTCTCCGATGCCCGCCTGGGCTATGGCGAGCGTGCGGTCCTGGAGAAGGTCAAGCTGCAGCTGACTCCGGGCGCGCGGATCGGCCTGCTGGGGCCCAACGGCGCCGGCAAGTCGACCCTGATCAAGAACCTCTCCGGCGAACTCCAGCCGCTGTCCGGGCGCCTGACCCGGGGCGAGAACACCGTTGTCGGTTACTTCGCCCAGCATCAGCTCGATTCCCTGGACTCCAAGGCCAGCCCCTTGCTGCATCTGCAGCGCCTGGCGCCCACCGAGCGCGAGCAGACCCTGCGCGACTTCCTCGGCGGTTTCGACTTCCGCGGCGCACGGATCGACGAGCCGGTGCTGAACTTCTCCGGCGGTGAAAAAGCCCGTTTGGCCCTGGCCCTGATCGCCTGGGAGCGGCCCAACCTGTTGCTGCTCGACGAACCCACCAACCACCTGGACCTGGAGATGCGCCTGGCCCTGACCATGGCCCTGCAAGAGTTCAGTGGTGCGGTGCTGGTGGTCTCCCACGATCGCCATCTGCTCAAGAGCACCACCGACAACTTCTTCCTGGTGGCCGACGGCAAGGTCGAAGAGTTCGACGGCGACCTGGACGACTACACCCGTTGGCTGGTGGATTACCGCCAGCGCAATGCCCCGGTCAGCAACACACCGGTGAACCCGGACAAGACCGACAAGAAGGCCCAGCGCCAGGCCGCCGCGGCGTTGCGTCAGCAACTGGCACCGCACAAGCGCGAGGCCGACAAGCTGGAAGCCGAGTTGGGCAAGGTGCATGAGCGCCTGGCCAAGATCGAGGCCAGCCTGGGCGACAGCGGTTTGTACGAGGCTGCGCGCAAGGATGAGTTGCGGGATCTGCTGGCCGAGCAGGCCAAGCTCAAGACCCGTGAGTCCGAGCTGGAAGAAGCCTGGATGGAGGCCCTGGAACTGCTGGAAAGCATGCAGGCCGAGCTGGAGGCGCTGTCCTGATGGAGGCGCTGCAATTACCGTTGCCGGCCCAGTGGATCGGCCCGTTGTGGATTGGCGTGCAGATCCTGCTGATCCTCCTGGCGGGCTACCTGGCCCAGCGCTTCGTGGCTCGTGGCCTGACCCGCCTGGGCGAGCGCTACCCGTTCCCGCCGCAGTTGCTGATGCCCCTGCGGGGCGGCCTACGCTGGCTGATCATGGGCAGCGCGGTGATCTTCGTGCTGGAGCGCCTGGGGGTTTCCGCCACGGTGCTGTGGACCGCCCTTTCAGGCTTCGTCGCCGTGGCGGCGGTGGCCTTCTTCGCCATGTGGAGCGTGCTCTCCAACCTGCTCTGCGCGATCCTGATCTTCACGGTTGGCCCGTTCCGCCTGGGTGACGTGGTGGAGCTGGTGGACACCGTCGACAAGCCTGGGGTCAAGGGCCGGGTCGTGGCGATCAACCTGCTGTACACCACCCTGATCGAAGCCGAGGAAGCCGGCACCGGCAGCGCCATGGTCCAGGTGCCCAACAGCCTGTTCTTCCAGCGCTCGGTGCGCCGCTGGCGTGGCACTGATGTGCTGCCCGTGGGCAGCGGCGAAAAGTAACCCCTTCCTCTTTAGCCGCTGCATCACCTTTGGGCGAAAAAAATATGGTCAGCCGCCAAGCGGAGGATTAGCTTAGGCAGTCACGACCAATTCGATCCGAGGTGTGCGATGGTGCTTGAGACATGGCTGGCGTTCTTTGCCGCCAGTTGGGTAATCAGTCTTTCCCCGGGCGCCGGCGCCATTGCGTCGATGTCCTGCGGCCTGCAATACGGTTTCTGGCGCGGCTACTGGAACGCCCTGGGGCTGCAACTGGGCCTGGCCATGCAGATTGCAATTGTCGCGGCCGGTGTCGGGGCCATTCTCGCGGCCTCTGCCACGGCCTTCTATGCCATCAAGTGGTTCGGTGTCGCCTACCTGGTGTACCTGGCGGTCAAGCAGTGGCGCGCGCTGCCCAGCGACCTCAGTGATGACGCCGCCATTCGCCCCATCGGCAAGCCCCTGGCCCTGGTGTTTCGCGGTTTCCTGGTAAACATCAGCAACCCCAAGGCGCTGGTGTTCATGCTGGCGGTGTTGCCGCAGTTCATCGATCCCCATGCCCCCCTGGTCAAGCAGTACCTGATTCTCGGCGCCACCATGATCGTGGTCGACCTGATCGTCATGGCCGGCTATACGGGGCTGGCGTCCAAGGTCCTGCGCCTGTTGCGCACCCCGGTCCAGCAGCGGCGGATGAACCGCACCTTCGCCGGCCTGTTCCTCGGCGCCGCCGGTTTTCTGGCAACTATCCGCAAAGCGGCGGCCTAGGTTTGCAGGAACAAGAAAAGGCGACCCACCGGGTCGCCTTTTTCGTTTGCGTGCGGTTTAGCGCAGGATCACTGGCGCCGTGTCCGGCGGCTGGTTGTTGCGCATCGGCGCTTGGCGCGGTTGCTCGCAGCTGTCACGACCCAACTGCCGGGTGACGTCTTCGCCCAGGGGCTTGGACACTTTGCGCACGCAGGGGAGCGGGTGCTAGCTGGGCGTGAGGCTGGTGGCCTGTGAGCGAAGATGTTTCAGCGGGGCTGATAAGCCTTGAGTGAAACTCGTTGGGAGGGAACAATATGTTACTTCTTATTTCCCTTTGAGATTTATTCATGATTGCCCCTTCCCGTTTACTGGCGTTGCTAGTGTTGCCGGTGCTGGCGCTTTTCAGCTTCAACCTGCTGGCCGATACCGTCGACGGCGCGCCCAAGGCCCTGCATCTGCTGGATTACATTGGCGCGGACTATCCCGCCACGGTCGAGGGGGGCAAGGTCATTGACGAGTCCGAGTACCGTGAGCAGGTGGAGTTTCTCGGCGTCCTGCAGGGGTTGATCGCCGATCTGCCGGCCAAACCGGAAAAGGCTGAACTGGAGCAAGGCGTTGTCAGCCTGCGCAAAGCGGTGGATGACCGCGTCGATGGCAATCAGGTCGCTCGCCAGGCGCGGCAGATGGGGGCTCGGCTGGCGGTAGCCTATGAGGTCAGCCAGGCGCCGATCATCACCCCGGATCCGACCCGTGGCGCGCCGTTGTACGCCCAGCACTGCTCGGTGTGCCATGGCGAGCAGGGCGCCGGCGATGGTCCGGCAGGCGTGGGCATGACCCCACCACCGGCCAACCTGCGGGATGTCGAACGTCTCGACCGCCTGAGCCTGTATGCCATCTACAACACCCTGGGGTTGGGCGTGGAAGGCACCGACATGCCGTCCTTCGCTGATCAACTGGATGATCGCCAGCGTTGGGACCTGGCCACCTACATCGCAAGTTTCAGCGCCGACCCCGCGGCCGCCAAGGGCGAGCAGAGCTTCAATCTGGCCGACCTGGCCCGGCAGACTCCGGGTGAAGTACTGGCCGCCCAGGGCCCTCAGGCAGCCGCAACTTTCCGTGCCCAGCGGGCCCAGCCGCCTCAGGTCAAGCGGGGGCCGGCGCAGTTGCTGGACTACACCGCATCGACCCTGGACAAGAGCCTGGCGGCCTATCGCAGCGGTGATCACGAACAGGCCTACGATCTGTCGGTAGCGGCGTACCTGGAAGGTTTCGAGCTGGTAGAAAGCTCCCTGGACAACGTCGATGCCAACGTCCGCAAAGACACCGAAAAGGCCCTGATGGCCTACCGGCAGTCGTTGCAGGACGGTTTGCCGGTGGCCCAGGCCGAACAGCGTCTGGACGCGGCCAAGGCCAAGCTCAAGGAGTCCGCCGAGCTTCTGGGCGGCGACAGCCTGAGCTGGTCTCTGAGCTTTGTTTCCGGCCTGCTGATCCTGCTGCGCGAAGGCCTGGAAGCGATCCTGGTGCTGGCGGCCATCCTCGCCTTCCTGCGTAACACCGGCCAGCAATCGGCGGTGCGCAGTGTCAACGTCGGCTGGGGCCTGGCCTTGCTGGCCGGCCTGGGTACCTGGGCCTTGGCGGCCTACGTGATCGATGTCAGCGGTTCCCAGCGTGAACTGCTCGAAGGCGCCACCGCGCTGTTCGCCAGTGTCATGGTGCTGTGGCTCGGGGTGTGGATGCATGACCGCCGGCATGCGGCGGCCTGGCAGGACTACATCAAGAGCAGCCTGGTGGGCGGCGGCGGGCGTTTCGGCTTTGCGGTGCTGGCGTTCTTCTCGGTCTATCGCGAGCTGTTCGAAGTGATCCTGTTCTACGAAACCCTGTGGCTGCAGGCCGGCCCTGCCGGGCACAACGCGGTACTGGCCGGTGGCGCCACCGCCCTGGTGCTGCTGGTGGGGCTGGCCTGGGTGATCCTGCGGGGCTCGGCCAAGCTGCCCCTGGCGCTGTTCTTCGGCATCAACGCGGCACTGCTCTGCGCCTTGTCGGTGGTGTTCGCCGGGCACGGCGTCAAGGCGTTGCAGGAAGCGGGTATCTTCGGTACGCGGCCAGTGCCGTTCTTCGACTTCGACTGGCTGGGTATTCATGCCGACGCCTACTCGCTGGGTGCCCAGGCGGTGGCGATCCTGGCGATCGTGGTGCTCTACAGCCGCAGCCGCATGAGTGAGAAGCGCCGCGTGCAGGCTTCCTGAGCCGGCGTAGTTGATTGCGGGCAAGCCCGCTCCTGAAGGGGCGGCTTGCCCGTTCTGCATTCTGGAGGGAGAACATTCAATGCGTGTCTGGATCGATGCCGATGCCTGCCCCAAGGCGGCCAAGGATCAAATAGTGCGCTTCGCCCTGAAGCGCCAGTTCGAAGTGGTGCTGGTGGCCGGACAGGCGCAGATCAAGCCGGCCTTCGCCTGCGTCAGGCTGATCGTGGTGCCCAGCGGCCCGGATGCCGCCGACGATTACCTGGTGGAGCACGCAGTGCCCGGTGAACTGGTGATCTGCAGTGACGTGCCGCTGGCCGACCGCCTGGTGAAAAAGGGCGTGGCGGCCCTGGACCCGCGGGGCAAGGAGTTCGACGCACAGAACATGGGCGAGCGCCTGGCGGTGCGCAACCTGTTTACCGACCTGCGTGAACAGGGGCAGGTCAGTGGTGGGCAAGCGCCCTATGGCGACCGGGAAAAACAGGCCTTCGCCAACGCCCTGGACCGCATCCTGACGCGCTTGGCGCGCCAGGCCTGAGGGGCGCTCGCTAGAGGCTCACTTGTCGCCTTCGTGGGTCAGCTCCAGCACCCGGTCCACCAGTTTGTTGATGCCCGAGGCCGCTTCGCTGATGGATTTCGCCAGCATGTAGGCGGGGGTGCTCACCAGTTTGCGCGCCTTGTCTTCGATGATCTCGCCCACTGCGCATTCGGCGTGGGTGGCGCCCATCTTGCCCAGGGCGGCTGCGGTGTCGGCATCGTTGCCGATGGTGCAGGTCACGCCGGGGCCGTAGATCTTCGCGGCCATGGCCGGGGCGATGCACATCAGGCCCACCGGCTTGCCGGCTTCGGCAAAGGCTTCGGCCAGGGCCAGGACGTCGGCCTGGACTGTGCAGGCAGCGCCTTCGGTGGCGAAGCTGGAGAGGTTCTTGGCTGCCCCGAAGCCACCGGGAACGATCAGCGCATCGAAGTCTTCGACGCGGGCTTCGCGCAGGTCCTTGACCTCACCCCGGGCGATGCGCGCCGATTCCACCAGCACGTTACGGGTCTCGGCCATGGTTTCGCCGGTCAGGTGGTTGAGCACATGCATCTGGGGGATGTTCGGGGCGAAGCACTGCACCTGGGCGCCGCGTTGGTCGAGGCGCAGCAGGGTGATCACGCTTTCGTGGATTTCGGCGCCGTCGAACACGCCGCAACCGGAAAGGATCACTGCAACTTTTTTGCTCATGGGTTTTTCTCCAGATTCATGGCGCTAAATGTCCGCCTGTTTGTCACACCTGGCCATAGGGGGATGGAGTCGTCGGACCTAATCTTGGTTATCGATATCGATCGAGTCGCGCCATGAACCTCATCCTCTATGCGGTGCCGTTTTTCTTTGTGTTGATTGTTGCTGAGTTGTTGGTCGATCGCTGGCGGGGAGTGAATAACTACCGGGTTGCCGATGCGGTCAATAGCATCAGCACCGGCGTGTTGTCCACCACCACGGGCCTGCTGACCAAGGGGCTGGGCCTGGTCACTTATACCTTCGCCCTCCAGCACTGGGGGCTGTTCGAGCTGCCGGCGCACAGCCTCTGGGTATGGATCGGGGCCTTTGTCCTGTACGACTTCTGCTACTACTGGCTGCATCGCTGCGGTCATGAACGCAATATCCTCTGGGCCGCTCACTCGGTGCACCACCAGAGCGAGGACTACAACCTCTCCACGGCTCTGCGCCAGACCAGCACCGGCTTCCTGTTGAGCTGGATCTTCTACCTGCCCCTGGCGGTACTCGGGGTGCCGCTGGTGGTGTTCGTCACGGTGGCAGCCCTCAATCTGCTGTATCAGTTCTGGGTGCATACCCGGCACATCGGCAAGCTGGGCTGGTATGAATGGTTCTTCGTGACCCCCTCCAATCACCGGGCCCATCACGCGCAGAACGCTCTTTATATGGATCGCAACTACGGCGGGGTGTTCATTCTCTGGGACCGGCTGTTCGGCACCTACCAGGAAGAGGACGACAACGAGCCCGTGGTGTTCGGCGTGACGACCCCGCTGGCCAGTTGGAACCCGCTGTGGGCCAATCTGCAGTTCTATACCCAGCTCTGGAATGATGCCCGGCGCACCGAGCATGTGCGGGACAAGCTGCGGATCTGGTTCATGCGCACCGGCTGGCGCCCGGCGGATGTGCAGGCCCGTTATCCCCTGGCCAAGCCGGAGCTGAGCCAGTTTCGCAAATTCGAGGTGGCCCTGGATGTGCGGCGTCAGATGTACGTGGTGCTGCAGTTCGCGGTGTATGTAGCCCTGGGCAGCTACCTGATGAATGCCCAGAGCAGCCTGTCGGTCCAGGCACTGCTGCTGGGCGGGGGCGCGATGGCCTTGGGTCTGTTCGTACTGGGCGCGGCTCTGGAGGATCGGCCCTGGAGCCTGAAACTGGAAGGGGCGCGGCTGCTGCTGAATCTGCCCCTGGTATGGCTGGCGCCGCTGGTCGGTCTGTGGCCGGCCAGCCCCCTGGCCTGGGTGGCGCTGGGCAGCTACAGCCTGCTGAGTGTCTGCGGGCTGTATTGCTGCGGCTCGCGTGTTACTCGGCTGGCGTCTTAGGTTCCCGGGCGGAGGCCTGTTCGGCTTCGTAGATCTGCTTGGCCAGGCGTGCGTTCTTGAAGCGCCGGCGCAGCCACAGGCCGAAGCCCAGGACCAGCAGGGCGCCCAGCACCCACAGCTCGTACTTCTTGATGCTGCCGAGCATGCCTTCCATGACTGCGCCGAAATGGTAGGCCGCCTGGGCCAGGGCTATGGCCCAGATCGCTGCGCCGATACCGTTGAGCAGCAGGTAGCGGCCCGGCGGATAGCCGGACAGGCCGATGGCCACCGGCATCACGGTGCGCAGCCCGTAGACGAAGCGAAAGCTCAGTACCCAGATATCCGGGTGCTTGCGGATATGCTCCAGCGCCCGGTCACCCATCATTTGCCAGCGCGGTTTGCGCGCCAGCAGCTTGCGGCCATGCTTGCGCCCCAGGAAGTACCACAACTGGTCACCGGCGTAGCTGCCGAAGAAGGCAACCACCATCACCAGGTTGATATCCATGTATCCGCGGAACGCGAGAAATCCGGCAAGAACCAGAATGGTTTCGCCTTCGAAAAACGTGCCGAGAAAGAGGGCGAAGTAGCCGAAATCCTGAAGAAATTGTTGGAGCATTGTCTGGATGCTGGCGAAATGAACGCGCAGCCTACCCCTTCGACGACGTTCGGGAAAGTATCGAAATGTGTCTCGACGTGAACAATCCGGCCAATGACAATGAGTGTTGCTGCCGGTCAACAGCTTGAGCACAACTGTCATCTGTTCGTCATAATGCCCGCTTATAACTGTCCCGCTCGTCCGCCAGCGCGAGCCCTGGAGTCCGCCGTGAGCTTTACCCCCGCCAACCGCCTGTTTCCAGCCACTCGTCTGCGGCGCAACCGTCGCGATGACTTTTCCCGCCGTCTGGTGCGGGAAAACCGCCTGAGCGTGGATGACCTGATCCTGCCGGTGTTCGTGCTCGAGGGTGAGAATCGCCGCGAAGCGGTGGCTTCGATGCCGGGTGTGGAGCGCCTGACCATCGACCTGTTGCTGGAAGAGGCGGCGCTCTGGGTCGATCTGGGGATTCCGGCCCTGGCGCTGTTCCCGGTGACGCCGGCCGGGCTCAAGTCCCTGGATGCGGCCGAGGCCTGGAACCCCGACGGCATCGCCCAGCGTGCCACCCGCGCCCTGCGCGAACGCTTTCCGGCCCTGGGGGTGATCACCGACGTTGCCCTTGACCCGTTCACTACCCATGGCCAGGACGGCATCCTCGACGAACAGGGTTATGTGCAGAACGACATCACCGTCGATGCCCTGGTGCGCCAGGCCCTGTCCCATGCCGAGGCCGGCGCCCAGGTGGTGGCACCGTCGGACATGATGGACGGGCGGGTCCAGGCGATCCGCGAGGCCCTGGAGCTGGCCGGGCATGCCAACGTGCGCATCATGGCTTACTCGGCCAAGTACGCCAGCGCCTACTACGGCCCCTTCCGCGATGCGGTGGGCTCGGCGCTGAACCTGGGCAAGGCCGACAAGGCCTCGTACCAGATGGACCCGGCCAACGGCCAGGAAGCCCTGCATGAAGTGGCGGCGGACCTCGCCGAAGGCGCGGACATGGTCATGGTCAAGCCGGGCATGCCGTACCTGGACATCCTCTGGCGGGTCAAAGATGAATTCAAGGTGCCGACCTTTGTCTATCAGGTCAGCGGCGAATACGCCATGCACATGGCAGCAATCCAGAATGGTTGGTTGGGTGAGGGGGTTATTCTTGAATCCCTGACCGCTTTTAAACGTGCAGGTGCCGATGGCATCCTGACTTACTTTGCCGTTCGTGCTGCTCAATTGTTACGAGAGCAAAAATAGCCCTCCCAGGAACACGCGATGAATACTGAAGGACTCTCAGAAGTTGCCGTAAAAGAAGCTCAGCCGGTGGTCGAGCAAGTGGTGGAGACCCCGCCGGAACTGGAGCCAGTGGCCCCGGCCGCGGTGGCCGAGACGCAACCAGCACCGGCCATCGTCATTCCCAACCTGGATGACAGCAGCCTGTACATCCACCGCGAGCTGTCGCAGCTGCAATTCAACATCCGCGTGCTGGAGCAGGCACTGGATGAGTCCTATCCGTTGCTGGAGCGCCTGAAGTTCCTGCTGATCTTCTCCAGCAACCTGGACGAGTTCTTCGAGATCCGCGTGGCGGGCCTGAAGAAGCAGATCACCTTCGCTCGCGAACAGGCCGGTGCCGACGGTCTGCAGCCTCACCAGGCGCTGGCGCGCATCAGCGAACTGGTGCACGGGCATGTCGACCGCCAGTACGCGATCCTCAACGACATCCTGTTGCCGGAACTGGAAAAACATCAGATCCGTTTCATCCGTCGCCGCTACTGGACCACCAAGCTCAAGACCTGGGTTCGCCGCTATTTCCGCGACGAGATCGCGCCGATCATCACCCCCATCGGCCTGGACCCGACGCACCCGTTCCCATTGCTGGTGAACAAGAGCCTGAACTTCATCGTCGAGCTGGAAGGCATCGACGCCTTCGGGCGCGATTCGGGCCTGGCGATCATCCCCGCGCCGCGCCTGCTGCCGCGGATCATCAAGGTGCCGGAAGAAGTCGGCGGCCCTGGCGACAACTATGTGTTCCTCTCGTCGATGATCCACGCCCACGCCGATGACCTGTTCCAGGGCATGAAGGTAAAAGGCTGCTATCAATTCCGCCTGACCCGAAACGCCGACCTGGCAGTGGACACCGAGGACGTCGAAGACCTGGCCCGTGCGCTGCGCGGCGAGCTGTTCTCCCGTCGCTACGGTGACGCGGTGCGCCTGGAAGTGGCCGACACCTGCCCCAAGCACCTGTCGGACTACCTGCTCAAGCAGTTCAACCTGCACGAGACCGAGCTGTACCAGGTCAACGGCCCGGTGAACCTGACGCGGCTGTTCAGCATCACCGGCCTGGACAGCCACCCGGAGCTGCAATACATCCCGTTCACCCCGCAGATCCCCAAGCTG
The DNA here is from genome assembly GCF_058800645.1 of Pseudomonas sp. GW822-FHT04H02. Lineage (NCBI taxonomy): Bacteria > Pseudomonadati > Pseudomonadota > Gammaproteobacteria > Pseudomonadales > Pseudomonadaceae > Pseudomonas > Pseudomonas sp. GW822-FHT04H02. The sequence goes on from NZ_JBXAMM010000005.1 coordinate 181,542, forward strand.
CTGCAGAACAGCGAGAACATCTTCAGCGTCATCAGCAAGCAGGACATCCTGCTGCTGCACCCGTTCGAATCCTTCACCCCGGTGGTCGACCTGCTGCGCCAGGCTGCCAAGGACCCGCATGTGCTGGCAGTGCGCCAGACCCTGTACCGCAGTGGGGCCAACTCGGAGATCGTCGACGCCCTGGTGGACGCGGCGCGCAACGGCAAGGAGGTCACCGCGGTGATCGAATTGCGTGCGCGGTTTGACGAAGAGTCCAACCTGCAGATGGCCAGCCGTCTGCAGGCGGCCGGTGCGGTGGTGATCTACGGCGTGGTGGGGTTCAAGACCCACGCCAAGATGATGCTCATCCTGCGTCGCGAAGCCGGCGAGATCGTGCGTTATGCGCACCTGGGCACCGGCAACTACCACGCGGCCAACGCCCGTCTGTACACCGACTACAGTCTGCTGACCTCCGACGATGCCTTGTGCGAGGACGTGGGCAAGCTGTTCAGCCAGCTGATCGGCATGGGCAAGACCCTGCGCATGAAGAAGTTGCTGCATGCGCCGTTCACCCTGAAGAAGGGCATGCTCGACATGATCGCCCGGGAGACTCAGTTCGCCCTGGACGGCAAACCGGCGCACATCATCGCCAAGTTCAACTCATTGACCGATCCGAAGATCATTCGCGCGCTGTACAAGGCCAGCCAGTCGGGCGTGCGCATCGACCTGGTGGTGCGTGGCATGTGCTGCCTGCGTCCGGGCATTGCCGGGGTCTCGCACAACATCCACGTGCGCTCGATCATCGGCCGCTTCCTGGAGCACACCCGGGTGTTCTACTTCCTCAATGGCGGCGAGGAACAGATGTTCCTTTCCAGCGCCGACTGGATGGAGCGCAACCTCGACAAGCGGGTCGAGACCTGCTTCCCGGTGGAAGGCAAGAAGCTGATTCTGCGGGTCAAGAAAGAGTTGGAGAGCTATCTCACCGACAACACCCACAGCTGGAGCCTGCAGTCCGACGGCCGCTATATCCGCAATACGCCGACCGGCAACCAGAACCCGCGCAGTGCCCAGGCAACCCTGCTGGAGCGCCTTGGCAGCCCGGTACTGCCGGTGCGCTAAGCGCGTCAGGCGTCGCCGATAATAAAAAGGCCAGCCCGATCACCGGGCTGGCCTTTTTTGTGCGGCTTGCAAGAACTGTGGGCGCTGGCTTGCCAGCGAAGGCGCCCCTGAGGGCGATGCAAGGGGTAGCGGCCTTTTCGCCGGCAAGCCGGCTCCTGCAGCTCCGTGGCAGGGTCAGTTGACGTTGAGCACGATGCCGACCCGGGTCAGCCATTCGGCTTCTAGGGCGAAGTCGGCCTGGGTCAGCTGATTTTCATCCAGCCAGTTTTCCGGGAACTCCACGTCCAGCTGATCGCCCAGGGCGCTGAGGCTCACCTGAGGCATTTGCTGGGTGCCACGGATGTGATGGAAGAGGATGGCGAAACGCAGCAGCACGCACAGCCGGATCAGCTTGATGCCGTCGTCGCCGAACTCGGCGAATTTTTCCTTGGGGATGTTGCGGCGGTGGCCGCGCACCAGGAGAGCCAGCATCTGCTGGTCTTCCCGGGAGAAACCCGCCAGGTCCGAGTGCTCGATCAGGTAGGCACCGTGCTTGTGGTAGTGATAGTGGGCGATGTCCAGCCCCACTTCATGGACCTTGGCCGCCCAGCCCAGCAGTTCGCGCCAGATGCCGTCTTCCAGGTCCCAGTCTGCGGCCACCTGGTCGAAGGCGCGCAGGGCCTTGCCTTCAACGCGCGAGGCTTGTTCCAGGTCGACGTGGTAGCGCTCCATCAGCGAGCTGAGGGTGCGTTCACGGACGTCTTCGTGATGATGGCGGCCCAGCAGATCGTAGAGCACGCCTTCACGCAGGGCGCCTTCGCAGTGATCCATGCGTTGCAGTTCCAGGGCGTCGAAGATCGCTTCGAGAATTGCCAGGCCGGCGGGGAAGATCGCCCGGCGGTCGGGCTTGATGCCTTCGAAGTCGATCTTCTCGGCGTCGCCGAGCTTGAACAGCTTGCGCTTGAGCCAGGCCAGCCCTTCGGCGTTGACCTCGCCGCTACCCTGGCCGCCAGCCTTGAGGGCCAGGCCAATGGCGCGAATGGTTCCGGACGAGCCGATGGCTTCGTCCCAGGTCAGGCGATGCAGGGCATGCTCGATGCTCATGATCTCCAGGCGTGCGGCGGTGTAGGCCTGGGCATAGCGGGCAGGGGTGATCTTGCCGTCGCGGAAATAGCGCTGGGTGAAGCTTACGCAGCCCATCTGCAGGCTCTCGCGCAGCAGGGGTTCGAAGCGCTGGCCGATGATGAATTCGGTACTGCCGCCGCCGATGTCGGCCACCAGGCGCTTGCCCGGGGTGTCGGCGAGGGTGTGGGACACCCCGAGGTAGATCAGGCGGGCTTCTTCACGGCCGGAGATGACTTCCACCGGGTGGCCGAGGATTTCCTCGGCACGGCGAATGAACTCGCCGCGGTTGCGGGCCTCGCGCAGGGCGTTGGTGCCGACGATGCGCACCGTGCCCTGGGGCATGCCGTTGATCAGTTGGGCGAAGCGCTTGAGGCAGTCGAGACCGCGCTGCATGGATTCTTCGTTGAGCTGGCGTTCTTCGTCGATGCCGGCGGCCAGTTGAACCTTTTCTCCGAGCCGCTCGAGAATGCGGATTTCACCGTTCCGGGCCTTGGCCACGACCATGTGAAAGCTGTTGGAGCCCAGATCGATCGCGGCGATCAGGGACAGATTCTTGGCTTGGGATTGGGGCATGGTTGGGGGTCTCGGTCGATAACCTCGCCATCCTGCCACGATCAACGGCTCGCGCCAACGCGCAGTGTCCAATGCGTTGATTCAACGCATAAAAGCCTGCGCCGGGGCGGTGGGCCGGCGGTTCCCTGGCCAGGAAAGATCCCGTTCAATCGGGCGAGCCGCTCCTTGGCAGCCAGGCAAAGACCCAGCTGCAACAGGTGCGTGGTGCCGGCCGGGGTTGCCGAATGGCCTGTGCAACCCGCGTAACGTCCCCAGCTGAGCTATACCCAAACTCGTGGGGCACCATAGTTAGAGTCAATCATCTCCGGCTTCCTGAACGCGGGAAGGGCAGATATGATGGGCCACGTTTTTTTGCTTACAACCTGGAGAATTCCATGAGCAGCGATCTTATCAAACACGTCAGCGACGCCAGCTTCGAGGCCGACGTACTCAAAGCCGAAGGCGCTGTACTGGTCGACTACTGGGCCGAGTGGTGTGGCCCATGCAAAATGATCGCTCCGGTTCTGGACGAAATTGCTGAAACCTACAAGGGCAAGCTGACCGTTGCCAAGCTGAACATCGACGAGAACCAGGAAACCCCGGCCAAGCATGGCGTGCGTGGTATCCCGACCTTGATGCTGTTCAAGAACGGCAACGTCGAAGCTACCAAGGTTGGCGCACTGTCGAAGTCGCAACTGGCTGCCTTCCTCGACGCCAACATCTAAGCGTCGATTTTCAGTGCCCTGGAAAAGCCCCGCAAAATGCGGGGCTTTTTCGTAATTGAGGGCTAGACGCTCCGAAACTCAGGTGTTACATTCGGCCCCGCACTGGTTTCTCCATTGCCCCCTGCAAGCCGTCGCCGACGCTCTCCTTTTCGAATTAGTACGCGATCCTGTCGCCTTCTCTGCGGCGCGGCCTCATTAAGCCAAAAGCTTAATTTCCCCCCTCTATAAATGATTACGTCATTCCTATATGAATCTGACTGAACTCAAGCAAAAGCCGATTACCGAACTGCTCGAATTGGCCGAACAGATGGGCATAGAAAATATGGCCCGTTCGCGCAAGCAGGACGTGATTTTCTCCCTGCTGAAAAAGCACGCGAAAAGCGGTGAGGAAATCTCCGGTGATGGCGTGCTGGAGATCCTCCAGGACGGCTTCGGCTTCCTTCGCTCTGCTGACGCCTCCTATCTCGCTGGCCCGGACGATATCTACGTCTCGCCAAGCCAGATCCGTCGCTTCAACTTGCGCACCGGTGACACCATCGTTGGCAAGATCCGCCCTCCCAAGGAAGGCGAGCGTTACTTCGCGCTGCTCAAGGTCGATACCATCAACTACGACCGCCCAGAGAACGCCAAGAACAAGATTCTGTTCGAAAACCTGACGCCGCTGTTCCCGACCGTGCGCATGAAGATGGAAGCCGGCAACGGTTCCACCGAAGACCTGACCGGTCGTGTGATCGATCTGTGCGCCCCGATCGGTAAAGGCCAGCGTGGTCTGATCGTTGCTCCGCCAAAGGCGGGCAAGACCATCATGCTGCAAAACATCGCGTCGAACATCACGCGCAACAACCCTGAAGTTCATCTGATCGTGCTGCTGATCGACGAGCGTCCGGAAGAAGTGACCGAAATGCAGCGCACTGTGCGCGGCGAAGTGGTCGCCTCCACCTTCGACGAGCCGCCAACCCGCCACGTGCAAGTGGCCGAGATGGTGATCGAGAAGGCCAAGCGCCTGGTCGAACACAAGAAGGACGTAGTGATCCTGCTGGACTCCATCACCCGTCTGGCCCGTGCCTACAACACCGTGATTCCGAGCTCCGGCAAGGTCCTGACCGGTGGTGTCGATGCCCACGCCCTGGAGAAACCGAAGCGTTTCTTCGGCGCCGCGCGGAACATCGAGGAAGGCGGCTCGCTGACCATCATCGCCACCGCGCTGGTTGAAACCGGCTCGAAGATGGATGAAGTGATCTACGAAGAGTTCAAGGGTACCGGCAACATGGAACTGCCCCTGGACCGCAAGATCGCTGAAAAGCGCGTCTTCCCGGCCATCAACATCAACCGTTCCGGCACCCGCCGCGAAGAGTTGCTGACCGCCGACGACGAGCTGCAGCGCATGTGGATCCTGCGCAAGCTGCTGCATCCCATGGATGAAGTCGCTGCCATCGAATTCCTGGTCGACAAGTTGAAACAGACCAAGACCAACGATGAGTTCTTCCTGTCGATGAAACGCAAGTAAATCGATCAGGCCAGCAAGAGCCGGGGAAACCCGGCTTTTTGCTATCTGACATTCTCTATTCTGAACCTGTGGGTTCGGCGCTAAACTGCCTGCCCCGAATGCCACGGCGAAAACGAGGCTCACGCATGCAGTATCGCGACTTGCGCGACTTTATCAGCGGCCTGGAACAGCGCTCGGAACTCAAGCGCATCCAGGTTCCGGTGTCCCCAGTGCTGGAAATGACCGAGGTCTGCGATCGCACCTTGCGTGCCAAAGGCCCGGCCCTGCTGTTTGAAAACCCCACCGGTTATGACATCCCCGTGCTCGGCAACCTGTTCGGCACCCCCGAGCGCGTGGCCCTGGGCATGGGCGCCGAAGCGGTCGGCGAACTGCGCGAGATCGGCAAGCTGCTGGCGTTCCTCAAGGAGCCGGAGCCGCCCAAGGGGCTCAAGGACGCCTGGTCCAAGCTGCCGATCTTCCGCAAGATCATTTCCATGGCGCCCAAGGTGGTCAAGGATGCGGTGTGCCAGGAAGTGGTGATCGAAGGCGACGACGTCGACCTTGGCATGCTGCCGGTGCAGACCTGCTGGCCGGGCGATGTCGGCCCGCTGATCACTTGGGGCCTGACCGTGACCAAGGGCCCGAACAAGGACCGGCAGAACCTGGGTATCTATCGTCAGCAGGTGATCGGCCGCAACAAGGTGATCATGCGCTGGCTGAGCCACCGCGGCGGCGCGCTGGATTACCGCGAGTGGTGCGAGAAGCACCCGGGCCAGCCGTTCCCGGTGTCGGTGGCGCTGGGCGCGGACCCGGCGACCATTCTCGGCGCCGTGACCCCGGTGCCGGACAGCCTTTCCGAATACGCCTTTGCCGGCCTGCTGCGGGGCAACCGCACTGAGCTGGTGAAGTGCCGCGGTAACGACCTGCAGGTTCCGGCCACGGCTGAAATCATCCTTGAAGGGGTGATCCATCCCGGCGAGATGGCCGATGAAGGCCCGTACGGCGACCACACCGGCTACTACAACGAGGTCGACAGCTTCCCGGTGTTCACCGTGGAGCGCATCACCCACCGCATAAAGCCGATCTACCACAGCACCTACACCGGCCGGCCGCCCGATGAGCCGGCGATCCTCGGCGTCGCGCTGAACGAAGTCTTCGTGCCGATCCTGCAGAAGCAGTTTCCGGAAATCACCGACTTCTACCTGCCGCCCGAAGGCTGTTCCTACCGCATGGCGGTGGTGACCATGAAGAAGCAGTACCCGGGCCACGCCAAGCGGGTCATGCTGGGTGTCTGGTCGTTTTTGCGACAGTTCATGTACACCAAGTTCGTTATCGTCACCGACGACGATATCAATGCCCGGGACTGGAACGATGTGATCTGGGCCATCACCACGCGCATGGACCCCAAGCGCGACACGGTGATGATCGACAACACCCCGATCGACTACCTCGACTTCGCCTCGCCGGTGTCTGGCCTGGGTTCGAAGATGGGGCTCGATGCGACTCACAAGTGGCCTGGAGAAACCACCCGAGAGTGGGGCCGGGTCATCGTCAAGGATGAGGCGGTCACCCGCCGGATCGATGCCATCTGGAATCAGTTAGGAATAGATTGATGCGTGTAACCTTGCAGCCCTCCGGAGCCGTGCTTGAGACGCTGCCCGGCGAGCGGATTCTCGATGCGGCGCGGCGCCTGGGCTATGAATGCCCGCAGAGCTGCCGCAATGGCAACTGTCATGTCTGTGCGGCGCTGCTGGTGGAGGGCAGCGTGCAGCAAGCTGGCGACGTGCGTGATCACGGCGAGTTCTACACTTGCATTGCAGAGCCGCTGGAAGACTGCATCGTGCTGTGGGATGGCGTCCTTGCGCTGGGAGAATTGCCGGTGCGCAGCCTGTCGTGTCAGCTTACTGAATGCCTGGAGGTTGGCGGCGATGTCTGGCGGGTCAGGCTGCGGGCACCGGCCGGCAAGCCGCCGCGCTATCACGCCGGGCAGTACCTGATGCTGGAGCGGGATAACGGTGAGAAGTCGGCCTTTTCCCTGGCATCGGCGCCTCACAGCGGGCGAGATCTGGAACTGCATGTGCTGGTGCGCGAGAACAGTGCGCAAAGCCTGATGGAGCAACTGCAGCGCAACCGCATGGCTCGGGTGCAGTTGCCTTTTGGCGACACCCACCTGGCCGAGTTGCCGGATGGGCCGCTGGTGCTGATCGCCGCCGGTACCGGCATGGCGCAGATGCACAGCCTGATCGAGCATTGTCGGGCCGCCGGCTTCAAGCATCCGGTGCACCTGTACTGGGGCGTGCGCCGGCCGGAAGATTTCTACCAGCTGGAACACTGGGACGAGTGGCAGCAACTGCCCAACCTCTACCTGCACAAAGTGGTCAGCGACCTGTGTGGCTGGGAGGGGCGCTGCGGCATGCTGCATGAAGCGGTGTGCGAGGACATTACCGACCTGTCGGCGGTACACGTTTACGCCAGCGGCTCGCCGGCGATGATCTACGCCACCCTGGATGCGCTGGTGAGTGCCGGGATGGATGCCCACCAAATGCGCGCCGACGTGTTTGCCTACGCCCCGCGGCCCTGACTGCATCGGGCCTGCGCGGCGCGTTATAACTCTGTATATAGCCTATCGGTATTTATCTAATTAAATAAATGCCGGTAGGTTATATATAAGCCTCCAACTTAAGTGCCACTGCTTAGTGGCACTTAACTTGCCTTGAAACTCATGTGTCTTGCAGTTACTGCCAAGCGTTCTATTAAGTAACTTCTTTTACACGGGGAGCCGAACGCTATTCGCCATGACAGCCCTTGAATCCAGTTATCTGAATCTGGCTTACCCTCCGCGGCTCGATCTGGGCCCGCAGCTGACGCACGACCAACTTCGCAGTTCCATGCAATCCACCATGGCCCGGCACAAGGGTGGGCCGGTGTGGCTGTTCGCCTACGGTTCACTGATCTGGCGGCCGGAATGCTCGGCGGTCGAACGCAAGCGGGGCAGGGTGCATGGTTATCATCGCGGCCTGTACCTGTGGTCCCACGAGCATCGCGGCACGCCGGAGCTGCCGGGGCTGGTGTTCGGCCTGGATCGTGGCGGCTCCTGCAGCGGCTTCGCCTATCGGCTGCCGGAAGAGCAACTGGACGCCTCGCTGTACGCCCTGTGGCAGCGTGAAATGCCTTATCCCTCCTATCGCCCGCACTGGCTCAACTGCCGCCTTGAGGATGGCAGCCAGGTTCAGGCCCTGGGCTTTGTGCTGGAGCGACACCTGCCCAGCTATGCCGGCAATCTGCCGGACGATGTCCTGAACCAGGTGTTCGAAAGCGCTTGCGGGCGGTATGGCACCACCCGCGATTATGTCGAACAGACGGTCCAGGCCCTGCGCAGCCACGCCATGCCAGATCGCAACCTGGAGGCGCGGCTCAAGCGCTGCAAGGGGGCGGACGCCCATTGAGGCCCTGTAGCCGGTCTTAGCGCACCTGCACCACGACCTTGCCCACCGCTCTGCGCTGGCCGAGATCATCGATGGCTCGCGCAGCCTCCGTCAGCGGATAGACCTGGGAGACCAGCGGCTTGAGCTTGCCCTCGGCGAACCAGCCGAACAGTTGCTGGAAGTTCGCCGCGTTGTCCTGGGGCTGGCGCTGGGCGAAGGAGCCCCAGAACACACCCACCACCGCTGCACCCTTGAGCAGGGCCAGGTTCACCGGTAGCTCGGGGATGCGCCCGCTGGCGAACCCCACCACCAGCAGCCGGCCGTTCCAGGCGATGGAGCGGATGGCCTGGTCGAACAGGTCGCCGCCCACCGGGTCGTAGATCACATCCGCGCCATTGCCGCCGGTCAGGCGCTTGATCTCGTCCTTCAGGCTGCTTTCGCTGTAGTTGATCAGCTCATCGGCACCGGCAGCCTTGGCCACGGCGAGCTTTTCCGCGCTGCTGGCAGCGGCAATCACCCGGGCGCCCATGGCCTTGCCGATTTCCACGGCGGCCAGCCCGACCCCGCCCGAGGCACCAAGCACCAGCAAGGTTTCACCGGGCTGCAGGTTGCCGCGCTGCTTGAGGGCGTGCATCGAGGTGCCGTAGGTCATGCTGAAGGCGGCGGCTGTATTGAAGTCCATGGCGGCGGGAATCGGCAGCACGTTGTAACCGGGGACGGCCACCTGCTCGGCGAAGCTGCCCCAGCCGGTCAGGGCCATGACCCGGTCACCGGCCTTGAGGTGGCCGACCTTCTCGCCCACTGCGCTGACCACGCCGGCCGCTTCGCCCCCGGGGGAGAAGGGGAATGGCGGCTTGAACTGGTACTTGCCCTCGATGATCAGGGTGTCCGGGAAGTTGACGCCTGCGGCATGCACCTGCAGCAGGATCTCGTTCTTCTTCGGCACGGGGCTTGCGACCTCTTCCAGCACCAGCGTTTCGGCAGGGCCGAAGGCTTTGCACAGCACGGCTTTCATCAGGGCTATTCCTTTGGGAGTGGTGGCCGATAAGTGTAGGAGTGTGAATCAGGCGGTCAACGAGCATGCCCGGTCCTGATGACCAGCCATAAGCTTGTGCTTGGGCTCAGGCGGGCGGGCCTTTATGCTAGGCCGCAAACCGGATTAAGGAGCGAATTGTGAAAGCGTGGATCATGTTGCTGCTGGCCCTCTCCCTGCCCATGGCAGCGATGGCCGAAGAGGCCAAAGAAGGTGAAGCACCGAAAGTCAGCTACATCAGCCTGAACCCACCCTTCGTGGGCAACTACGGCCTGGACGGCGGCCCTAAACTCAAGGTCTACAAGGCCGACGTGGCCCTGCGGGTAACCGGCGACGCCTCGGCCCAGGCGGTCAAGGCCAACGAGCCGCTGATCCGCAACCAGTTGGTGGCGCTGTTCGCCCAGCAGACCAGCGACACCATGAATAACGTCGAAGCCAAGGAAAAGCTGCGCCAGGAAGCCCTCAAGCAGGTGCAGCAAGTCATGAACGACGAAACCGGCAAGCCGGTGGTGGAAGACCTGCTGTTCAACAACCTGATCATTCAGTAAGCCTGTCCCCGCTACAGGCGTAGGAGCTGGCTTGCCAGCGAAGGCGTCCCTGCGGCCCTTCGCCGGCAAACCGGCCCCTACGCGGTGTGGGTCATGAAGCCAGGCTCTTGCGAAAGCGCGCCAGGGCGATGGCGAAGAACACCAGGCCGATGGTCGCCAGGGCCAGCAGGTCGGGCCAGACCACACTGACTCCCGCATCGCGGAACAGGATCGCCGCGCTGAGGCTGACGAAGTGCGTCGACGGCGAACCCTGCATCACCCACTGCAGCCACTGCGGCATGCTGTCCAGCGGCGTACTGCCGCCGGACAGCAGCAGCATCGGGATGATCACCGGAATCGCCAGCAGGCCGAACTGCGGGGTCGAGCGGGCCAGGGTGGCGAGGAAGATCCCCAGGGCGGTACTGGCGAACAGATAGAGCGCAGTAACCATCAGGAACAGCGCCATGGACCCCGCCAGCGGCACCCCCAGCACACCCTTGACTATCACCTCCAGCGATACCCAGGTGCACAGCACCACCACCAGCATGTTGCTCCAGACCTTGGCCAGCATGATCTCCAGCGCTGTCAGCGGCAGCACCAGCAGGTGATCGAGAGTGCCGTGCTCGCGTTCGCGCAGCAGCGCGGTGCCGGTGAGTACGATGGCCAGGATGGTGATGTTGTTGACGATCTGGATCACCGCCAGGAACCAGCCGCCCTCCAGGTTGGTATTGAACAGGGCGCGGGTGGTCAGCAGTGCCGGGGCCTTGCTGGTGGCGTCCGCCTGGTTGGCGTAGGTGAGCAGCTCGCGCTGGAAGATCCGGCCGATGTAGCCGGCGCCCATGAAGGCCTGGCTCATGGCGGTGGCATCGACGTTGACCTGTACCGCAGGCTGGCGCCCGGCCAGCAAGTCGCTCTGGAAGTTGGCCGGGACATTGATCACAAAGGTGTACTGGCCGCTGTCCATCACCGAGTCCAGCTGGTCATAGGGCAGCGGCACCGGAGCCTGGAACTCGGGGGGTTGCAGCGCTTCGGCCAGTTGCCGGGAGAGGGCGCTGTGATCTTCGTCCACCAGGGCCACGCTGGCGTTGTGCACGCCGATCACCGAGCCGGCGGCGGGCAGGTAGATGGCCACGGTGAAGGCATACATCAAGAACAGCAGCAGCACGCTGTCGTGGCGCAGGCTGGTGAGCTCCTTCAAGCCCAGGCGCAGGATATGGGCGAGACGATTCATCAGACCTCCTGCTTTTTCAGCATGACCAGGCTGAGCCCGGTGAAACCAAGGAAAAAGCCCACCAGGGCCAGGCACTGGGGCCAGAGTTCGCGCAGGTCCAGGGCCTTGGTGAAGGTGCCGACGGCGATGTCGAGGAAGTAACCGGCGGGAAACAGCTGGCCCATGACCGCCGCCGAGCCTTCCAGGGACGAGCGCGGCACGATCAGCCCGGAAAACTGGATGGTGGGCAGGCTGGTGATGATCATGGTGCCCAGAATCGCTGCGATCTGAGTGCGGGTGAATGCCGAGATCAGCAGCCCCATGCTGGTGGTGGCCAGCACATAGAGCACGCCGCCCAGGGCGAGGGTCAGGCCGCTGCCCTTGAAGGGCACGCCGAACAGCCAGCGGTTCATGGCCACCAGCAGGGCCAGGTTGATCAGACTGACGGCCAGGTAGGGCGCCTGTTTGCCAAGGAGGAACTCCAGGCGGGTCAGGGGCGTGGCGTAGAAGTTGGTGATCGAGCCCAGCTCCTTTTCGCGGACGATGCCCAGGGCCGTGAGCATCGCCGGAATGAACGCCAGGATCAGCGCCATGACCCCGGGGCCGATGGCATTCACGCTGACCACGTCCTGGTTGTAGCGAAAGCGCGTTTCCAGCTTGGCCGCCGGCCTGGTGCTGAGGGCCGGGCTGCTTTGTTCCGCCAGCAGCTCGAGGTTGGCCTGGTGCACGGCCTCGACATAGTTGCGGCTGGTTTCCGCACGAAACGGCATGCCGCCATCCAGCCAGGCCGCCACCGCGGGCTGGCGTCCGGCATAGAGGTCACGGCCAAAGCCGGGAGGAATCTCCAGGGCCAGCTTGATCTCCGAGCGTTGCAGGCGCCGGTGCAGTTCGGCGGAGCTGCGGATGGTCGGTTTCTCCTCGAAGTAGCGTGAGCTGCGGAAGGCTTCCAGGTAGGCACGGCTCTGTGGCGTCTGATCCTGGTCGTAGACGGCGAAGGCCAGTTTCTCCACGTCCAGGGAAATGCCATAGCCGAAGATCACCATCATGAAGATCGCCCCCAGCAGGGCGAAGCCCAGGCGTACTTTGTCTCGCAGTAGCTCCTTGCCCTCGCGGCTGGCCACCGCCAGCAGGCGCGCCAGGCTCAGGCCCGAACGCGGGGCGGCGAGGGTGCCGGCAGCGGTGGGTGTAGCCGCCTCCGGTGATGGCGCAGGTGTGTCCGGGGTGCCCTGGGCCTCTTCCAGGCAGCGGACGAAGGCGGCCTCCAGGGTGTCGCCGGCAAACTGTTGCTGCAGCGCCGCCGGGGTGTCGCAGGCCAGCACCTTGCCGGCGTGCATCAGCGAAATGCGGTCGCAGCGCTGGGCCTCGTTCATGAAGTGGGTGGACAGGAAGATGGTCACTCCCTGTTCCCGGGACAGCTCGATCAGCAGGCGCCAGAAGTCGTCTCGGGCCGCCGGGTCGACCCCGGAAGTGGGCTCGTCGAGGATCAGCACTTCCGGGCGGTGCAGCACTGCCACTGCCAGCGACAGGCGCTGGCGCAGGCCCAGAGGCAAGGCGCCGGACTGCTGCTCGGCAATCGCCCCGAGGTCGAAGCGCTGGATCAGTTCCTCGATGCGCGGGCCGCTTTCGGCTTTCGGCAGGTCGAACAGGCGGGCGTGCAGTTCCAGGTTCTGGCGCACGCTGAGCTCGCCATACAGGGAAAAGCTCTGGGACATGAAACCGACCCGCTTGCGGGTGGCCAGGTCCTTGGCGTCCACCGGGTTGCCCAACAGCTTGGCGCTGCCCTCGCTGGCGGGCATCAGCCCGGTGAGGACCTTCATGGTGGTGGTCTTGCCGCAGCCGTTGGAACCGAGGAAACCGAAGATCTCCCCGCGGCCGATGGCGAAGCTGACCTTGTTGACCGCGGTGAAGTCGCCGAAGCGCAGGGTCAGCTCATGGGCCTCGATGGCGATGTCCTGGTTGTCGCCGGAACGCGGCGGAATCACCAGGGGCTGGTTGTCATGACCGCTGTCGCCCTGGAAATGGGTGAAGGCGTCGTCCAGCTTGCCGCTGGCGGTGATCTGCGCCAGCTCCTGGCTCAGGCCCTGGGCGATCAACTTGCCCTGGTCGAGCATCAGGCAGTGTTCGAACTGTTCGGCCTCCTCCATGTAGGCGGTTGCCACCAGCAGGGTCAGTTGCGGGCGTTGCCGGCGTACGTCTTCGACCAATTCCCAGAAACGCCGGCGCGACAGGGGGTCGACCCCGGTGGTGGGCTCGTCGAGGATCAGCAGGTCCGGTTCGTGGATCAGCGCACAGCACAGGCCAAGCTTCTGCTTCATCCCGCCGGACAGCTTGCCCGCCGGGCGTTCGGCGAAGCGCAGCAGGTCGGTGGCCAGCAACAGGCTGTGCATGCGCTGTTCGCATTCATCCTTGGGCAGGCCGAACAGGGTGGCGAAGAAGCGGATGTTCTCGCTGATGGACAGCTCGGGATACAGGTTGCCCCCCAGGCCCTGGGGCATGAAGGCGATGCGCGGATAGAGGCTGCTGCGGTGGCGCCGTTGCGAGATCGGCCCGCCGAGTACGTCGAGCTCGCCCTGCTGAAGTTTCTTGACCCCGGCGATCAGCCCCAGAAGGCTCGACTTGCCGGCGCCGTCCGGGCCGATCAAGCCGCAGCGGGTGCCCGCTGGCAGGTTGAAACTGATGTCGCTCAGGGCCTGCTGTGAACCATAGCGATGGCTGATGCCGTTCGCTTGCAGCGCCAGGGCGCTCATTGCAGGTTGGCCGGCCAGTCCACGGGGGCGGTGCGCACATAACCGGCGCCGGGCATGCCCGGTTTGGCCTGGGGCACGGCGGCGGGTTGAGTCAGGCGCACCTTGACCCGGAACACCAGCTTCTGGCGCTCGTCCCGGGTTTCCACCTCTTTGGGGGTGAATTGGGACTTGGCCGCGACGAAGCTGATCTTCGCCGGCAGGGGCTGGTTGGGCAGGGCGTCGAGGAGGATCCGCGACTCGTCGCCAACGGTCAGGCGGCCGGTGACCGAAGCCGGCAGGTAGAGGTTCATGTACTGGTCATTGGGGTCGATCAGCAGCAGCACACGGCCGCCGGCGCCCAGCACTTCGCCGGGTTCGGCCAGGCGCAGTTGGATGATGCCGTCGATGGGCGCCCGCAGGCTGCTGTCGTCGATTTCGCTGGTGAGCTGAGCAACCTGGGCCTGGGCGGCGCCGATGGCGGCCTTCACCGCTGCGACCTGGGCCTGGGCCGCCAGGACTGCTGCGTTGCCGGTGTTCAGGCGGGCCTGCTGCTGGTCGATGATCTGCTGGCTGGCGAAGCCGCGCTTGAACAGCTCCTGAGAGCGCCTGAGTTCCTGATTGGCCAGCAGCAGTTCGCTCTGGCGCAACTGCACATTGGCTTCGGCTGCAGACAGGTTCTCTCGGGCGCGCAGCACTTCGGCCTCGGCCTGATTGCGCTGGGCTTCCAGGGTGCGGGTGTCCATGCGTGCCAGCAACTGGCCTTGAAGCACCTTGTCGCCTTCGTTGACCCGCACTTCCGCCAGGCGCCCCGGAATCTTGCTGGCGATCTGCACTTCGGTGGCTTCGAGCCGGCCGTTGCCCATGCTCAGGCCTTCGGGCAGGCGATCCTGGAGGGATTTCCAGTAGCCGAAAGCACCGGCGGCGAGTAACAGAATCAACAGGGAAACAGCAAAAAGGCGGGAGGAACGGTGGTTCGTCGACATGTGTTCTGCGTCCTGCGGCAATAGCGTCCAAGTCTGACGGCTCAAGGCTTTCTACGGCTTGATGCCCGTCAAATGAAAGGGCCAAGCCTAAACCTATTGTTTGCAGGCTGCATGATGATCGGGGCAAAAAAACGTTCGGGCTGGCGCCGTGGACAGATCCGACTCCCGGCGCCAGGGGGGCTGGGTGGTCAGCGCAGGGCGAGTACGGCAGCCCATTGTTCGGCGGTGACCGGCATGACCGACAGGCGGCTGCCTTTGTGCACCAGAGGCATTTCGGCGAGAGCTGCCTGCTGCTTGAGGTAATCCAGGCGCAGCACCTTGGTGAAGGTTTCCACATGGGCCACGTCGATGGCGCTCCAGGCATTCTTTTCGGCACTGGATTTGGGGTCGAAGTAGACGCTGTCCGGCTCCAGGGCGGTGGGGTCCGGGTAGGCGGCCTTGATGATCCGGCCGATGCCGGCGATACCCGGTTCCGGGCAGCTGGAGTGGTAGAAGAAGAACTCGTCGCCTACCGCCATGGCGCGCAGGAAGTTGCGCGCCTGGTAATTGCGCACCCCGTCCCAACGGGCTTGGCCGAGTTGCTGCAAACCCTGGATCGAGAGTTCGTCGGGCTCGGATTTCATCAGCCAATAGGCCATCTTTCTTACCCTCCAAAGGGTGATTGGGCAGGTTGTCGGGCAATTTTATGACAAACCGACGGTCGGTTGACGTCAGCATTTGCGTGTCGGTTCACGTTATCGCAGAATGCCGGGATTTTAAGCTTGACGCTGCTGCATGGCCTGTTATGGAAACCATGCTTGGAGCGTGTGTGATTTGCCTGAGGGGGGGCAATCGATGAAACGCCAACCGGATTTACTATGGATTTTGGTTATTTTGTTCGGTTTGGGCGTTGTGACCACCGGTTATGCGCAGAGCTTATGGGCCAGCAAGACCGATGCTCCCATCGAAATCGCACAACAGCAGCCGCAGCCTTTCAAGCGCTGAACCCGCTCGGGTGCCGCTGATCGAACGCGGCACCTATCGAGCGAAGTACCACCTCCGATCCGTCACCGTACCGTGCAAGGGTACATCCCAACTGGCCTGGTCCAGCTTTCCGACTTTCTGACATTCATGGGCCAGCCCCAGCAGCTTCGGCTTGCGCCAGTTCTGGCGCCGCGCAAGGTAGGCCAGGCTGCGGTCATAAAAGCCGCCACCCATCCCCAGGCGTCCACCTTCTTCATCAAAGCCAACCAGGGGCAGCAGCACCAGGTCCAGGGCCCAGACCTTGCGTTGCCGCGCGCAATTGACCCGGGGCTCGAGAATGCGAAAACGATTGGGCCGCAGCGTTTCTCCCGGGAGGACGCGCTGGAAAACCATCTTGGTCCGGGGCCAGGCGCTGAGCACCGGCAGGTAGGTGGCCTTGCCCCGGCGCTGGGCGGCACGCAGCAGCAGGCGCGGGTCGATTTCACCGTCGGTGGGCAGATACAGGGACAGGTGCCGTGCCCGACGAAACACCGGGTCCTGGGCCAGTTGGCGGTACAGGCCAAGGGCTGCCTGGCGTTGCTCGGCAGGGCTCAGGGCGCGACGGGCCTTGCGCAGCATGCGGCGAAGTTGCGGGCGGGAAAGCGGCGCAGGTTCGGTCATGAAAGAGGCTATGAGAAGGTCGGATTTGGCAGAACAGCCTACCCGGAAAAACCAATGCCAGCATGGATAACTGGCATTGGCTGACAATTCAGGCTCCCCAGGCGAACCGCTGTCGACTTAGCCCTTGAACCCGAAAGTTCAAGGCGGAAGATGCAGCAGGCTTTAAGGCTTTCCGTCTAGCGGACATGCACACCAGCCCAACGTGCAACTTCCAGGGTAGTGCGAATCGGCTCAGGGACATCGCCAACTGGCAAGCACCCCAGGGAGTGGCGGGAGTATACCGCAACCGCTGTCAGGAATCAGCTTTGCTTGTGTCCGAATCGGTGGCCAGAACCAGGTCAACACGCTCCAGCAGATCCCTCACCTGTTCCCGGGTGGTGGCGCTGGCCCGCACATCCGGACGCTCCTGGCGGTGCAGCAGGTCGTGGGTGATGTTCAGGGCGGCCATGACCGCGATGCGATCGGCGCCGATGACTTTGCCGCTGCTGCGGATCTCGCGCATCTTGCCGTCCAGGTAACGGGCGGCGCTCACCAGATTGCTGCGCTCTTCCTGGGGGCAGATGATCGAATACTCTTTGTCGAGGATCTGCACGGTAACGCTATTGCTTGAACTCATGAGTCTTGCTCCAGGGCCTTGAGGCGCGAAATCATCGATTCGACCTTACGCCGGGCGATTTCGTTTTTTTCAATGAGGTGCGCGCGTTCCTCGCGCCAGGTCTTTTCCTGAGCTAATAAGAGTGCGTTTTGACTCTTTAGTTGCTCGACCCGGGTAATAAGCAGTTCGAGTCTGGCCATCAGTGCGTGCAGGTCGGTGTCTTCCATTGTGTCCCACTGAAGTTGGTCTGATGAGTGGCAACTGGCTGGGCAGCGCCTCAATGGCCTGAGCAGTCGTGGCGCATCTGGCGTTGTCCGGTCGGCAATCTGTCTGTCGCCCGAGGCCCTGCGGGCCACTGTAACGGGGCGCAAAGCACAACGCGGCGCTGGCAATGAATGATGACACGCCCTACGATACAAGGCCTTCATTCTAGACATTGCGCCGCTTGGCGCCTAGCTGCCCATGCCCATTCAGAATTCCCCGTACAACGCCTTCGCCACCCTGCTCAGCAGCAGCGGTCATCCTGTTTCTCCTGCCGAGCTGCACGGCCTGTTGCTGGGTCGCAGCTGCGCCGGCGCCGGCTTCGAAGTCGACGGCTGGCTGGTGGACGCCGCCGAACTGCTCGAAGGCGAGCCGCAAGACAACGTGCGCAGCGCCTTGATCGGCCTGCAGGAGATGGTCAAGGGCGAGCTCACCAGCGATGACATGACCGTGGTCCTGCTGCTGCCCAGCGACGACGCCCCCCTGGCCGAGCGTGCCGCTGCCCTGGGCCAGTGGTGCCAGGGCTTCCTCGCCGGTTTCGGCCTCAACTCCCGCGACAGCAGTGCCCTGAGCGTCGAGGCCACGGAAGTGTTGCAGGACCTTGCAGCCATTGCTCAGGTCCAGGACGCGCTGGAGGAATCCGATGACGGTGAAAGCGACTACATGGAAGTGATGGAGTACCTGCGGGTTGCGCCTCTGCTGCTATTCACCGAGACCAACAAGACCGTTGCGCCGGCTGCCAAGCCTTCTCTGCACTGACTGACAGGGAACTGCGTCCGCCCATGATTCATATCCCGAAAGCGGAATACAGCCGTCGCCGCAAGGCGCTCATGGCGCAGATGGAGCCCAACAGCATCGCGATCCTGCCGGCGGCGGCCGTGGCCATTCGCAATCGCGATGTGGAGCACGTCTACCGCCAGGACAGCGATTTCCAGTACCTCAGCGGGTTTCCCGAGCCCCAGGCGGTGATCGTGCTGATCCCCGGCCGGGAGCACGGCGAGTACGTGCTGTTCTGTCGCGAGCGCAACCCGGAGCGCGAACTCTGGGACGGTTTGCGGGCCGGCCAGGAGGGCGCGATTCGCGACTACGGTGCCGATGACGCATTTCCCATCACCGATATCGACGACATCCTGCCGGGCTTGATCGAAGGCCGCGACCGGGTTTACTCGGCCATGGGCAGCAACCCCGAATTCGATCGTCACCTGATGGACTGGATCAACGTGATCCGCTCTAAAGCGCACCTCGGCGCCCAGCCGCCGAACGAATTCGTTGCCCTGGATCATCTGCTGCACGACATGCGCCTGTATAAATCGGCGGCAGAAGTGAAGGTGATGCGCGAGGCCGCACGGATCTCCGCCCAGGCCCATATCCGCGCAATGCAGGCCAGCCGTCCCGGGTTGCATGAGTTCAGCCTGGAAGCCGAGCTGGATTACGAATTCCGCAAGGGCGGGGCGAAGATGCCGGCCTATGGCTCGATCGTCGCGGCGGGCCGCAACAGCTGCATCCTGCATTACCAGCAGAATGACGCCGTGCTCAAGGACGGTGACCTGGTGCTGATCGACGCCGGTTGCGAGATCGACTGCTATGCCAGCGATATCACCCGCACCTGGCCGGTCAACGGCAAGTTTTCGCCGGAGCAGAAGGCGATCTACGAACTGGTGCTGGCTTCCCAGGAAGCGGCCTTTGCCCAGATCGCCCCGAACAAGCACTGGAACCAGGCTCATGAGGCGACGGTCCAGGTGATCACCGCCGGCCTGGTGCAACTGGGCCTGCTGGAAGGCGATGTGGACCAGCTGATTGCCAGCGAGGCCTACAAGACGTTCTACATGCACCGTGCCGGACACTGGCTGGGCATGGATGTACACGACGTCGGCGAGTACCGGGTCGGCGGCGAGTGGCGGGTGTTGGAGGTCGGCATGGCGCTGACCGTGGAGCCGGGCATCTACATATCCCCGGACAACCAGCAGGTAGCGAAGAAGTGGCGCGGCATCGGCGTGCGCATCGAGGACGACGTGGTAGTGACCAAGCAGGGCTGTGAAATTCTGACAGGTGGCGTGCCCAAGAGCGTGGCCGAGATCGAGGCCTTGATGGCCGCTGCGCGGACCCAGGTGTCATGAGCCGGGTCAATCTGGCCATCATCGGTGGCGGTCTGGTAGGCGCGAGCCTGGCCCTGGCGCTGCAGGCCGGGGCCAAGGCCCGGGGCTGGAAGATCGTGCTGATCGAGCCCTTCGCGCCGGGCGACAGTTTCCAGCCCAGCTACGATGCCCGTTCCTCGGCCCTGTCCTTTGGCGCCCGGCAGATCTACCAGCGCCTGGGGCTGTGGCAGGCGATCTCCCGGCGAGCCGAGCCGATCAAGCAGATTCACGTGTCCGACCGTGGGCGGTTCTCCACCGCGCGCCTGTCGGCCATGGAAGAAGGGGTGCCGGCCCTGGGCTATGTGGTGGAAAACGCCTGGCTCGGCCAATGCCTGTGGCAAGGGCTGGACAAGGACGTGATCAGCTGGCGCTGCCCGGCCGAAGTCACCCGTCTGGAGCCGCTGGCAGGCGGCTATCGCCTGACCCTGAACGACGAAACCACCCTGGAATGCGATCTCGCCGTGCTGGCCGACGGCGGCCGCTCCGGCCTGCGCGAACAACTGGGCATCGGGGTCAAGAACCGCCCCTATAACCAGAGTGCGCTGATTGCCAACATCACCCCCAGCGAAGCCCACAACGGCATGGCCTTCGAGCGCTTCACCGACGATGGCCCAATGGCCTTGCTGCCGCTGCCGGATAATCGCTGTGCACTGATCTGGACCCGCCAGGGCATGGATGCACAGCGTCTGGCCGACCTGGACGAGCGCAGCTTCCTCAGTGAATTGCAGGGCGTGTTCGGTTACCGCCTGGGAACCCTGAAACAAGTCGGCGCCCGCCATCTCTACCCGCTGTCCCTGGTGGAAGCCGAGGAACAGGTGCGCCCGCACCTGGTGGTGCTGGGCAATGCGGCCCACAGCCTGCATCCGATCGCCGGCCAGGGCTTCAACCTGTCACTGCGCGATGCCCAGGCCCTGGCGGACGCCTTGTTGGCCAGCGAAGCGCTGCCGGGGGATTTTGCCGTGCTGCAGGCCTACCGCGAACGTCAGCGCCTGGACCAGAACCTGACCGTGGGCTTCTCCGATCAGGTCACCCGGCTGTTCGGCAGCAAACTGCCGCTGCTGTCCGTGGGGCGCAACCTGGGCCTGCTTGGCCTGGACCTGCTGCCACCGGCCAAACGCTGGTTCGCTCGCCAGGCCATGGGCCTGGGCACTCGCCCGGATGCGTGACTGGCTGACCCGGCGGTTCGGCAAGGCCCGCCTGTTGCGCTGGGTGTTGAACCTGTACCCGCCCTACCTCGGGGCTGGCGTGCGGGTTCGGCACATCAGTGCGGATTTCCGTGACGTCCAGGTCTGCATGGGCCTGGGCTGGTACAACCGCAACTATGTCGGCACCCAGTTCGGCGGCAGCCTGTATTCCATGGTGGACCCGTTCTTCATGCTGATGCTGATGGAGAACCTGGGTCCCGGCTACATCGTCTGGGACAAGGCCGCGACCATCGATTTCATCGCCCCGGGCAGAGGGCCGGTGTTTGCCCGGCTCAGTATCGACCAGGCGCTGCTCGACGATGTTCGCCAGCAGACCGCAACGGGCGAGAAGTACCTGCCGCAGTGGCAGGTAGAGATTCATGACGGCTCCGGCACCCTGGTGGCGCGGGTCGATAAAACCCTTTATGTGCGGCTCAAGCCGCCAGTGAGACAGGCCTAAAGCATGGAAATGCGCGCAGATGTGCTGATTGTCGGAGCCGGAATGGTCGGCAGTGCCTTGGCGTTGGCGTTGCAGGGCAGCGGCCTGGAAGTGCTGCTGCTCGATGGCGGCTCCCTGAGTGTCAAACCCTTTGATGACCAGGCGCCGTTCGAGCCTCGGGTCAGTGCCTTGTCGGCGGCCAGCCAGCGCATCCTGGAGCGCCTGGGCGCCTGGGACGGCATTGCCCGGCGCCGTAGCAGCCCCTACTGCGACATGCAGGTCTGGGACGGCAGCGGCACCGGGCAGATCCACTTCTCGGCGTCCAGCGTGCATGCCGAGGTGCTGGGTCATATCGTCGAGAACCGGGTGGTTCAGGACGCCTTGCTCGAGCGTCTGCATGAATGCGATATCGGCCTGCTGGCCAATGCCCGTCTGGAGCAGATGCGCCGCTCCGGCGACGACTGGCTGCTGACCCTGGCGGATGGCCGGCAACTGCGTGCGCCGCTGGTGATCGCTGCCGATGGCGCCAACTCGGCCGTGCGCCGGCTCACCGGTTGTACCACTCGCGAGTGGGATTACTTGCATCACGCCATCGTCACCAGCGTGCGCAGCAGCCAGCCTCACCAATTGACCGCCTGGCAGCGCTTCACCGATACCGGCCCGCTGGCCTTCCTGCCCCTGGTACGGGACGGGCAGCATGATTGGTGTTCGATTGTCTGGTCGACCACCCCGAGTGAGGCCGAGCGCCTGATGGCGCTGGACGACGAGAGCTTCTGCGCCGAACTGGAGCGCGCCTTCGAAGGCCGCCTGGGTTCGGTGATCAGCGCCGACCCGCGGCTCTGCGTGCCGTTGCGCCAACGCCATGCCAAGCGCTATGTGGCCGAAGGCCTGGCGCTGATCGGCGACGCCGCCCACACCATCCACCCGTTGGCGGGGCAGGGGGTCAACCTGGGCTTCCTCGATGCCGCCGTGCTGGCCGAAGTGCTGCTGCAAGCGGCCAGCCGCGGCGAGCGCCTGGCCGAGGTCAAGGTGCTGAGCCGCTTCGAGCGCCGGCGCATGCCCCACAACCTGGCGCTGATGGCGGCCATGGAGGGCTTCGAGCGGCTGTTCCAGGCCGACCCGTTGCCCATGCGCTGGCTGCGCAACACCGGCCTCAAGGTGATCGACCAGATGCCCGAGGCCAAGGCCCTGTTCGTGCGCCAG
Organism: Pseudomonas sp. GW822-FHT04H02; assembly: GCF_058800645.1. Lineage (NCBI taxonomy): Bacteria > Pseudomonadati > Pseudomonadota > Gammaproteobacteria > Pseudomonadales > Pseudomonadaceae > Pseudomonas > Pseudomonas sp. GW822-FHT04H02. The sequence continues at coordinate 203,851 of NZ_JBXAMM010000005.1, forward strand.
GCCCTGGGCCTGAGCGGCGACTTGCCGGAACTGGCCAGAGCCTAGGCGCCGGCTTGCTGGCCAAGCGTCGCGAGGACGAGCCTACGCAACATCTGGTAACTCCTCAGCGCCGGGTTCGGTTGAGATGGCAAATGGGAGTCCTTATCATTTCGCCTCACTTTGAAATCGAGAGACCGCTCCCATGTTGGCACCGAAGCGTCTACTGACCGCCCTGGCCCTCACACTCATCGGTGGCACCGCCTACGCCGCCGATGAAGTCGTGGTCTACTCCTCGCGTATCGATGAGCTGATCAAGCCGGTGTTCGATGCCTACACCCAGAAGACCGGGGTGAAGATCAAGTTCATCACCGACAAGGAAGCGCCGCTGATGCAGCGGATCAAGGCCGAGGGCGAGAACGCCACCGCCGACCTGCTGCTCACCGTGGATGCCGGCAACCTCTGGCAGGCCGAGCAGATGGGCATCCTGCAGCCGTTCACCTCCAAGGTCATCGACAGCAACATTCCCCTGCAATACCGCTCCTCCAACCACGCCTGGACCGGCCTGAGCCTACGGGCGCGGACCCTGGCCTACTCCACCGACCGGGTCAAACCTTCAGAACTGACCACCTATGAAGCCCTGGCGGACAAGCAGTGGGAAGGCCGCCTGTGCCTGCGCACGGCGAAGAAGGTCTACAACCAGTCGCTGACCGCCACGCTGATCGAGACCCACGGTGCCGAGAAGACCGAAGAGATCATCAAGGGTTGGGTCAACAACCTGTCTACCGATGTGTTCTCCGACGACATCGCGGTGCTCGAGGCGATCAACGCCGGGCAATGCGACGTCGGCATCGTCAACACCTACTACTACGGCCGCCTGCACAAGCAGAAACCGAACCTGGCGGTGAAGCTGTTCTGGCCGAACCAGGGCGATCGCGGGGTGCACGTCAACCTGTCGGGCATCGGCCTGACCAAACACGCACCGCACCCGGAAGCGGCCAAGGCCCTGGTGGAATGGATGACCACGCCTGAGGCGCAGAAGATCTTTGCCGACGTCAACCAGGAGTTCCCGGCCAACCCGGCGGTAGCGCCTTCCGCGGAAGTGGCCAGCTGGGGCAAGTTCGTAGCCGACACCCTGCCGGTTGAAATCGCCGGCAAGCGCCAGGCCGAAGCCATTCGCCTGATGGACCGCGCTGGCTGGAACTGAGCCTGCCGTTATACTGCGCCCCGCTTTTGCGGGGCGTTTTCTTTAGCGGCTGGGCTTTAGTGGCGAGGGAGTTGGCTCCCGTTCCACCGCGCAGCGGTGGCAAGCCCTGAATACGTGATTCAACTGGCGTAACGTGGTTGCAGCCGTTGGGGCGGCCATGGCGCCCAGCGGGTGCCGCTCCCTGGCCCCACGCGTTTTGCGCAAGTATTTTTGTCTGTTCCACCTGCCCGAGAGTTTTTTGTGGCCCATCCCGCTCAACGTCGCTGGTATCCCCTGGTCTTTGCCGTAGCGGCCCTGGTCCTTTTGCCGCTGAGCGTGCTGCTATTGTCCTGGCAGGCCGTCGACCAGCAGATCTGGTCCCACCTGTGGGACACGCAAATGCCGCGACTGTTGGGCAATACCCTGACCCTGGTGCTTGGGGTGGGAGTTGGCGTCACGCTGCTGGGCGTGAGCCTGGCCTGGCTCACCAGTCTCTGCGAGTTTCCCGGACGGCGCTGGCTGGACTGGGCCTTGATGCTGCCCTTTGCGATCCCGGCCTATGTGCTGGCTTTCGTCTTTGTCGGCCTGCTGGATTTTTCCGGGCCGGTGCAAAGCCTGCTGCGGGAATGGTTCGGCAGCGGCCTGCGACTGCCGCGGGTGCGTTCCACCGGCGGGGTGATCCTGGTGCTGGTGCTGGTGTTCTATCCCTATGTCTACCTGCTGGCGCGCAACGCCTTCCTGGCCCAGGGCAAGGGGTTGATGGAGGCAGCGCGGGTCCTCGGGCAATCGCCCTGGCAGGCGTTCTGGCGGGTGGCGCTGCCCATGGCGCGGCCGGCCATCGGCGCCGGGGTGGCCCTGGCGCTGATGGAAACCCTGGCGGATTTCGGTGCGGTGTCGGTGTTCAACTTCGATACCTTCACCACCGCTATCTACAAGACCTGGTACGGCTTCTTCAGCCTTTCCAGCGCCGCCCAGCTGGCCAGCCTGCTGCTGCTGGCGGTGATGCTGGTGCTGTACGGCGAGCGCCGCGCCCGTGGCGCCAGCCGTACCGGTAACGAACGGCCCCGGGGCAAGGCGTTGTACCACTTGCGCGGGCTCAAGGCGTTGGCGGCCACGGGCTGGTGCCTGCTGGTATTCGCCTGTGCCTTCGTGATTCCGCTGCTGCAGTTGCTGGCGTGGTTCTGGCAGCGCGGGCGCTTCGACCTGGATGAGCGGTATGCCGGCTTGATCATCCACACCCTGTACCTGGGCGGCATGGCGGCGCTGATCACTGTCAGTGTGGCTCTGCTCCTGGCCTTTGCCCGACGCCTGGCGCCGACCCGGGGCATCCGCACCGGGGTCAGCCTGGCCAACCTGGGCTACGCCTTGCCCGGCTCGGTACTGGCGGTATCGATCATGCTGGCCTTCAGTTACCTGGATCGCGAGCTGGTGATCCCGCTGTCCGGCTGGTTGGGCGGGGCCGGCAAGCCGCTGCTGCTGGGCAGCCTGTCCGCCTTGTTGCTGGCCTATCTGGTGCGTTTTATCGCCGTGGCCTACGGGCCGCTGGAAAACAGCCTGGAGCGGATCCGCCCGTCGCTCCCCGAAGCGGCGCGCAGCCTGGGGGTCGCTGGCCCGCGACTGTTTTTCAAAGTGTATCTGCCGTTGTTGCTGCCCGGGACCTTGAGTGCCGCCTTGCTGGTGTTCGTCGATGTGCTCAAGGAAATGCCCGCCACCTTGCTGATGCGCCCGTTTGGCTGGGACACGCTGGCGGTGCGGATCTTCGAGATGACCAGTGAAGGGGAGTGGGCCCGGGCCTCGCTGCCGGCACTGACCCTGGTGCTGGTGGGCCTGCTGCCGGTGATTGGCCTGATCCGCCGCTCGGCCCATCGAATCGGTTAGGTGCCAGCCTTGCACCTTGCAGCTACAATGCGCGGCATTCGGTGCGGCCTGTTGTTTGGCCGGGACGCTGAAATCGGCTGAAAGCCATCTATTTCAAGGCTTTCACACCAACAGCGCCAGTCCGCACCCTCGCCACGCCCGGAAGGAGAAACCCATGGGACAGCGTACGCCTCTGTATGACCTGCATCTCGCCCTCGGCGCGAAAATGGTCGATTTTGGCGGTTGGGATATGCCCTTGCATTACGGCTCGCAGGTCGAGGAGCACCATCAGGTGCGACGTGATTGCGGTGTGTTCGATGTATCCCACATGACCGTGATCGATGTCAGCGGTACCCAGGCCAAGGCCTGGCTCCAGCGGTTGCTGGCCAATGATGTCGAACGCCTGCACAACCCCGGCCAGGCTCTGTACAGCACCATGCTCAATGAACGGGGCGGCATCGTTGACGACATGATCGTCTATCGCCTCGAAGACGCTTATCGCCTGGCGCTCAATGCCGCCACCCGTGATCAGGACCTGGCCTGGATGCAGGCGCAGCTGGGGGATTTCCAGGTGCAGCTGCACGAGCGCCCGGAACTGGCGATGCTGGCGATCCAGGGCCCTCAGGCGCGGCACAAGATTGCCGAGCTGGTAACCCAGTCCCGCGGCACCCTGATCCAGCAGCTCAAGCCATTCGAAGCCGGCTTTGACGGCGACTGGTTCATTGCCCGGACCGGCTACACAGGCGAGGACGGTCTGGAGATCGTCCTCCCTGCCGACCAGGCCCCGGCCTTCTTCAACGACCTGGTGGGGGCGGGGATCTCGCCCATCGGCCTGGGCGCCCGGGACACCCTGCGCCTGGAGGCCGGCATGAACCTCTATGGCCAGGACATCCATCAGGATGTCTCGCCCCTGGCGGCGAACATGGCCTGGAGCATTGCCTGGGAACCGGCGTCACGCCAGTTCATCGGTCGCAGTGCCCTGGAAGCCGAACGGGCGGCCGGGGTGAAGCAGAAACTGGTGGGCCTGGTGCTCGAAGAACGCGGGGTTTTACGCGCTCATCAGGTGGTTCGTATCGCCGATGTTGGCGAAGGTGAGATCACCAGTGGTAGTTTCTCCCCTACGCTGAGCAAATCGATCGCACTGGCGCGGGTGCCGATGGCCACCGCCGACCGTGCCGAAGTGGAAATCCGCGGCAAGTGGTACCCGGTCCGGGTGGTCAAACCCACCTTCGTGCGCCACGGCAAAACCCTGATCTAACTATTTCCAGCAGGCATTGCGCCGCTGACACTTCTTCTTGAGGACACAGAACATGAGCGATATCCCTGCCCACCTGCGTTTTGCCGACAGTCACGAATGGGCCCGCCTGGAAGCCGACGGCAGCGTGACCGTAGGTATTAGCGACCACGCTCAGGAAGCCCTGGGCGACGTGGTTTTCGTCGAGCTGACTGAAGTCGGCAACGTGTTTGGCGCAGGGGACCAGGCCGGTGTGGTGGAGTCGGTGAAAGCCGCTTCCGACATCTATGCGCCGGTGGCCGGTGAAGTGATTGCGGTCAACGAAGAGCTGAGCGCCAGCCCCGAGCTGCTCAACAGCGATCCGTACGGTGCCTGGATCTTCAAGCTCAAGCCAAGCAACCCGGGCGATCTGGACAAGCTGCTGGACGCCGCCGGCTACAAGGCCGCCATCGGCGAGTAAGCCGTTCTCGCCGGCGCGTCCGCCCCGTTTGCGCAGGGCGGGCTTGCTGGCGAAGGCTCTTAAGCCTGCAACACCTCTTTTACCGCCGCCACCGCGCGTTCCACGTCGGCCTTGCTCATGGCGGTGAACATCGGCAACGAGACGATCAGCCGACCGACCCGTTCCGCTACCGGGAACATCCCCTCCTTGAAGCCGCGCTCGCGGTACAGGCTCAGCAAGTGAATCGGCGGGTAGTGATAGCCGATGCCAATCCCGCGTTCCTGCATCTGCTCCATGAAGGTGGCGCGGGCCGGCTTGCCATCCTTGCGCTCTGGCAATACCAGCTGGAACAGGTGCCAGTTGCTGTTGGTGAAGTCCGCCGGCGGTAGCTGGGCGCCATAGCGGGCCTCGAAATCGCTGCCAAAGCATTCGAAGTAGTGCCGGGCCAATTCACGGCGATGGGCGGTGATCGCCTCGATATGGGCGAACTGCCCCAGGCCGATGGCGGCCGCCACGTCGGTCATGTTGAACTTGCCGCCAAGGACATCCACATCCAGGCCGTCGAAGCCGTTGCGGGTCACGCCTTGCAGGCGGTACTTCTCGGCCAGGCGCACCTCTTCTGGCGTGTTGAGCACCAGGCAGCCGCCCTCGGACGAAGTGACGTTCTTGTTGGCCTGGAAGCTGAAGGACACAAAGTCGCCACCGGCACCGATGCGCTGGCCGTTCCAGCTGGAGCCCAGGGCCTGGGCGGCATCTTCCACTACCCTCAGGCCGTGCTTGTTGGCCAGGGCGTAGAGGCGGCTCATGTCCACCGGCAGCCCGGCCAGGTACACCGGGATAATGGCCTTGGTGCGCGGGGTGATGGCGGCTTCGACCTGGGCCAGGTCGATATTGCGGGTGACCGGGTCGATATCGGCGAACACCGGCGTGGCCCCGACTTCGAGGATGACGTTGGCGGTGGCCACCCAGGAAATCGGCGTGGTGATGACTTCATCACCGGCACCGATGCCGGCAATGCGCAAGGCGATCTCCATGGTGCAGGTGCCGGAGTTGAAGGTGCGTACCGTGCGCCCGCCGAAAAACTCCGAGAGCTGGGCTTCGAAGGCCTGGACCTTGGGGCCGCTGGTGATCCAGCCCGAACGCAGGACTTCGCCGACAGCGGCGATGGTGGGTTCATCGATGGTGGGTTTGGAGAACGGCAGGAAAGGCAGTTGGCTCATGACGATGGGACACCCGATAAGCGGACGATAGGGGCACAGGTTGCGATGCGCCGGGGCTGGCGCGTTGACGTCGAGCATGATGGTACCGATTGCCCCGGGACGCCAGAGCATCGACGCGGGAAATCGACTGCTATGCTGCTTGGCACCCTGTTGCAGCGACGCTGAGCGCCGTTTATCGGAGAGAGCCGGTCATGTCCCAGTTGCTATCTTTGAGCCAGTTACGCGAGCCCAACGCTTTTCTCAACCGGCACCTGGGGCCCGACGCCGAGGAGCAGCAAGCGATGCTCGCCAGCCTCGGGCTGGGCAGCCGGGCCGAACTGATCGAGCAGACGGTGCCGCCGGGAATCCGCTTCAACCGTGCACTGGACCTGCCGCCGGCCCTGGACGAAGCGGCCGCCCTGGCCAGGCTCAAGGGTTATGCCGGGCAGAACCAGGTCTGGACCAGCCTGATCGGCATGGGTTACCACGCCACCCTGACGCCGGCGGTGATCCTGCGCAACGTGCTGGAGAACCCCGGCTGGTACACCGCCTATACCCCCTACCAGCCGGAAATCGCCCAGGGTCGGCTCGAAGCCTTGTTGAATTTCCAGCAGATGACCATCGACCTCACCGGCCTGGACCTGGCCAACGCCTCGTTGCTGGACGAAGCCACCGCCGCCGCCGAAGCCATGGCCCTGGCCAAGCGTGTGAGCAAGTCTTCGAGCAACCTGTTCTTTGTGGATGAAGACTGCCACCCGCAAACCATTTCCGTGGTCCGCACCCGGGCCGAAGGCTTCGGTTTCGAGCTGGTGGTCGGCGGGGTCGACGAATTGTCCGGGCACCAGGTGTTCGGCGCGTTGCTGCAGTACCCGGACACCCATGGCGAGATCCGCGACCTGCGGCCGCTGATCGACCAGTTGCACGCCCAGCAGGCCCTGGCCTGTGTCGCGGCCGACCTGCTCAGCCTGTTGTTGCTGACCCCGCCGGGCGAACTGGGGGCCGACGTGGTGCTCGGTTCGTCCCAGCGCTTCGGCGTGCCCATGGGCTACGGCGGCCCCCATGCGGCGTTTTTCGCCTGCCGCGACGACTACAAGCGCGCGATGCCCGGGCGCATCATCGGCGTGTCCAAGGATGCCCGCGGCCAGGTGGCCCTGCGCATGGCCTTGCAGACTCGCGAGCAGCATATCCGCCGCGAGAAGGCCAACTCGAACATCTGCACCGCCCAGGTGCTACTGGCCAACATCGCGGGTTTCTACGCCGTCTATCACGGCCCGGCCGGGCTCAAGCGCATTGCCCAGCGGGTACACCGGCTGACCTGCATCCTCGCGGTCGGCCTGGAGCGCCACGGCATTGCCAGGGTCAATCGGCACTTCTTCGACACCCTGACCCTGGAGGTCGGCGGCAGCCAGACGGCGATCATCGAAAGCGCCAGGGCGCAGCAGATCAACCTGCGGATTCTCGGCCGTGGCCGGCTGGGGCTGAGCCTGGATGAAACCTGTGACGAAAGCACCGTGGCCCGTTTGTTCGACGTGTTCCTGGGTGCCGACCACGGGCTGGATGTCAGCAGCCTGGACGCCGAGGCGCTGGAGTCGGGGATTCCCGACCCGCTGCTGCGACGCACGCGCTACCTGACCCACCCGGTGTTCAGTGCCCATCACAGCGAAACCGAAATGTTGCGCTACCTCAAGCAGCTGGAGAACAAGGACCTGGCGCTCAACCAGTCGATGATTCCCCTGGGCTCCTGCACCATGAAGCTCAATGCCAGCAGCGAGATGATCCCCATCACCTGGCCGGAATTCGCCAACCTGCATCCCTTCGCACCCCGGGAGCAGGCTGCCGGCTATGGCCTGCTGATCGCGGAGCTGGAGCGTTGGCTGTGCGCCATCACTGGTTTCGACGCCATCTGCATGCAGCCCAACTCCGGGGCCCAGGGCGAGTACGCCGGGCTGCTGGCGATTCGTCGCTACCACGAGAGCCGCCGGCAAAGCGGCCGGCATGTCTGCCTGATCCCGGCGTCGGCCCACGGCACCAACCCGGCCTCGGCGCAGATGGCCGGGATGCAGGTGGTGATCGTCGAGTGCGACGAGGCCGGCAACGTCGACCTGGAAGACTTGAAGGCCAAGGCCCAGGCGGCCGGCGAGCGCCTGTCGTGCCTGATGGCTACCTACCCTTCGACCCACGGTGTGTACGAAGAGGGCATCAGCCAGATCTGCGAAGTTATCCACAGCCACGGCGGCCAGGTGTACATGGACGGCGCCAACCTCAACGCCCAGGTAGGCCTGGCCCGGCCGGCGGACATTGGCGCCGATGTCTCGCACATGAACCTGCACAAGACTTTCTGCATTCCCCATGGCGGCGGTGGCCCGGGCATGGGGCCGATTGGCGTGCGCGCGCACCTGGCGCCGTTTGTCGCCAACCACCCGGTGGTGCCCATCGACGGGCCTTTACCGGAGAACGGCGCCGTCAGCGCAGCGCCCTGGGGCAGTGCGAGCATCCTGCCCATCAGCTGGATGTACATCGCCCTGATGGGGCCGCAGCTGGCGGATGCCAGCGAGGTGGCGATCCTTGCGGCCAACTATCTGGCCGAGCAATTGAGCGGTGCCTTCCCGGTGCTCTACAGCGGCCGCAACGGCCGGGTGGCCCACGAATGCATCCTAGATCTGCGCCCGCTCAAGGCCCAGACCGGGATCAGCGAGGAAGACGTGGCCAAGCGCTTGATGGACTACGGCTTCCATGCCCCGACCATGTCCTTCCCGGTGCCGGGCACCCTGATGGTGGAGCCCACGGAAAGCGAATCCAAGGCCGAGCTCGACCGTTTTATCGAAGCCATGCTGAGCATCCGCGCCGAGATCGCCCAGGTACAGGAGGGCAACTGGCCGGCCGAGGACAACCCGCTCAAGGGCGCTCCCCATACCCTGGCGGATATCACCGGAGTCTGGGAGCGCTCCTACAGTATCGAACAGGCGGTGCTGCCCACCGCCCATACCCGGGCCCACAAGTACTGGCCGGCGGTGAACCGGGTGGACAACGTCTATGGCGACCGCAACCTGTTCTGCGCCTGCGTGCCGCTGGCGGACTACCGCTGAACGGGCCTCAGTAGTGGTGGCGCGTCCGCACCGGCTGGTTGCCATGGGTGCTGGCACGGGCTGGTTGGGTTTCCAGGGGATAGAGGTGCAGCAACTCTTCCTCGATCACCTGGTTGCTCAGGCCCAGTTCCAGCTCCGGGCAGTCCAGGTCCAGCCAGTCACCGTGCTGCAACTGCAGGTCGCTCTCGCGCCGGCTGGCGCTGTGGAACACATAGTGGACCATGCCCGGTTGCAGGAACTGTTCGTGCTGTTCGAGGAAGGACTGGGAGTATTTGCGAATAGCCCACCAGTTCTGCTGGTCGAGGCGATAGCTGCGCTGCGGCAACGGCGTGCCCTGGCGTTCGACCCGGACATTGAGTGACAGGCTGTTCTGCAGTTCGCCGAGGATCAGCGCCGGGGCGATAGCGCACTGGCGCAACCGCGATTGCGCGCAGGAACTGGCGTCCTGATGGCTCAGCAACGGGTCGTGAATGTCGTGGCCGAGGCTGAAGCCGACAAAGCGCAACTGGCCGAAGGGGTCCACCAGGTACACGCACACCACCCCGGGCTGGCTGGAAATGCTCTGGGCGTGGTACGGAATCATCAGCGGCTCGCCGTCGGTCTTCAGCAGGCTGCCATTGCCCTTGTAGAACCAGCCCTGGCGGGTGTGCGGAGTGTTCAGGGTGACTTCGCTGACCTGCACCAGCAGGTTGTCCCGAGGCTTGAGCGGTGGGCGCAACGGGCCTTGCTGGGGGCCGTCCGCGGGCAGTTGCGGGTGGGGCGCGAGGCTGCGCAGGTGTTCGCTCCAGCCCAGATGGCGACGGCTGCAGAACAGCAGGGTCTCGTACAGCCCGCCGTGTTCGGAATAGGCCCGCACGCTGCGGCCATTGTGAAAGTCGAACAGCCCGATGGCGCGCTGGTCCTTGTGGCAGACATCCAGCAACAGCAGGTAATCGTCCATGATTCTCTAGTCCTTCAGGGGCAAGGGGGCGGGGAGGATGGGCAGCGCTTCGCGCACGCGCGAACGGCGCGGTTCGAGGGCCTGTTCCTTGAGCAGGAATGACAGCAGCAAGCCGGCCAGGCTGCCGCTCAGGGCCACGTACAGGATCGATGGCAGGCCGAAATGGCTGGCGGCGAACCCGGCCACGGCCGGTGACAACCCGCCACCCAGGATCTCGCCGAACCCCACCACGATTCCGGTCGCCGTCGGCAGCAGGGCCGGGGTGACCGATTCGCTGGTCAGCGGGCCGACTGTCATGCAGATCAGGCTGAAGTTGAAGAACGACAGCAGGAACAGCAGCAGGAACAGCAGCCAGGGAAGGGGCGGGCTGACGATCAGCAGGCCCACCAGGGTGCTGCTGGTCATGAAGCACACCGACACCACCGGCTTGCGCCCGAGACGGTCGGACATGCCGGGGATGATCAATTGGCCGATGAAGCCGCCCACGCCGATGGCCGAGATGACGAAGGCCATGGACAGGGTTTCCAGGTGCATATGGTCGGTCAGGTAGCTGGGCAGCATGGCGCAGAGGACGAACTGGCAGGTGAGTATGCAGAACATGATCAGGATGTTCAGGCTCACGTTGCCGCTCTTGAAGGCCGCCAGCCAGGTGCCTGCGGTGCGGTCGGCCCGGGGCGCCGGCAGCGGTCGGTAGATTTTCCACAGGTAGCCGGCCAGCAGCAGGCCCGGCAGGGAAATGATGGCGAACACCGCACGCCACGAGCCAGTGATTTGCAGGAGGTATGCGGCGATCAGCGGCCCCAGGCACAGGCCGAGAATCGGGAACAGCGCCTGCTGGATACCCAGGTTCAGCCCGCGCCGGTCGGGGCGCGAGACTTCATTGGTGACAATGATGCTGGTGGGGGTGAAGGCACCCTCGCAGATGCCCATCAGCCCGCGCAGAATCACCAGCCCCAGCACGCCGGTGGCCAGCGCGGAAAAACCGGACAGTAGCGAAAGCACGGCAATCGAGGTCACCAGCACGCGGCGGGTGCCCAGGCGCTCGATCACGCTGCCCATGCCCAGGGCGGACAGCCCCCAGGTGAAGGCCAGCGCGGCGGACAGGTAGCCCAGGTCCTGATAGTCCAGTTGCAGGTCGTGCATGATCACCGGAAACAGCGGCAGGATGATGAAGCGATCCAGCCCCACCAGCCCGAAACTCAGTGACAGCAACAGCACCATGGATCTTTCGTAACGGCTGTTGGCAGCCGTGGTCGGCATTCCAGTGTTCATCGCTCAGCTTCCTTGTGAAACCATGAACCCGGCGCAAGCGCCGTGGGAGGCCACCCGACGTTGCCATGCAGCCCGGCAACGTCAGATGGGACAGGCACAGGCAGTCACATCAGGCGGTCCACTCGCCCACCGCCATTTCCGCGGTGAACCCCGGGCCGAAGGCTGCCAGCAGGCCGATGTCGCCGCGATTGAGGTTGGAATCGAACTGCCGCTTGAGCACGTCGAACACCACCACGCTGGCAATGTTGCCGGCTTCCGACAGGCTGCTGCGCGATTGCGAGACCCGGTTGGATGCCAGGTCCAGGTGCATCACCAGCTCGTCGAGGATCTTGCGACCACCGGTGTGGAAGATGAAGAAGTCGTTGTGCGCACAGTTCTGTTCGAAGCTCTCGTAGTTGAGCCGCTCCATGACCGGTGCCACGTCCTTGATGGAGTTCATCACCGCCTTGTCGAGGGTGAAGTGAAAGCCGGTGTCCTTCACGTCGTACTTGATGTAGTGCTCGCTCTTGGGCAGGAAGTACGACTCGGTCTTCTTGATCTTGAAGCCGCCGGCCTGGTCATCGGCGCGCAGCACGCAGGCGGATACCGCATCGCCGAACAGCGCCGCGGAGATGAAGGCGTGCAGCTTGGTGTCGTCCGGCTGGTAGCACAGCGAGGAGAACTCCAGGGACACGATCAGTACGTGGTTGCGGGCATCGAGCCGGGCGAAGTCGTTGGCGCGGTTGATGGCCGCGGCACCGGCCACGCAGCCCAGCTGGGCGATCGGCAACTGCACGGTGGAGGTTGGCAGGGCCAGGTCGTTGATCAGGTGCGCGGTCAGCGACGGCATCATGAAGCCGGTGCAGGAAGTGACGATCACCATGCGAATGTCGCTGATCTGCAGCCCGGCATTCTCGATGGCCTGGCGCGCCGCGGCCGACGACATCTGCCGGGCTTCACGCTCGTAGACGATGCTGCGGTGGGTGAAACCGGTGTGCACTGCCAGTTCGTCGATCGGCAACACCAGGTGGCGCTCGTTGACTTCGGTGTTGGCGATCATGCGCTTGGCCAGGGCCATGCGTGGATGGTCGGCGTGCAGGTTTTCCAGGTGATCGACCATCTGTTGCTGGGTGATCTTGTGTTGCGGAAACATGACGTGTGGAAGGCAAAGTGTAGACATGATGGGTCCTTGGCTTTAAGTAAGCCAACAAGTTAAGGGGTGGGGATAGTCCCCGTTTATAGGCACAGGAATCTGTAGGCCCTAAAGGAAATCAGGGCCTTAAGGCAACTTCGGGGCGTGAAGTTGCCGTTGATGTAACTTTTAAGTTGGATTTTATTTTAATGGCTAACTTCAGGGTGCCTTATATAAAGGCACCTTGAATAACAACTTATATATCGAGTACGAACTTATAAGCGTATTGCCAGGCCAGGTTGCTTTCGCGCACATGCTTGCGGATCACCATGCGCACCGGCGCACCGACTTTCAGCTGTTGCTGATCGCACACATCGACGATTTCCGAAGCGATCACCAGGCCGTCGTCCAGGCGCACCATGGCCATGATGCGCGGCACGGTTTCGCCATAGCCCATGGCGGCCAGGATCGGGTTCTCGGCCGGGGCCATGACCTCGATCTTGCCACTGCGCGCGCAGCGATACGGCTTCACACTCAGGGAGTTGCAAGCGCCGCAGACGGTGCGCCGGGGGAAGAAGATTTCGTTGCATTCTTCGCACTGGCTGCCTTCGAGGCGGTACTTGCCGCCATGCTCGCGCCATTCGCGAAGCATGCTGGCGGTGGTCATTCTGTGGATCTGTTCTGGGTACATGGACATGGTCCGGGCTCCTTAGTCGTTCGAGAGGACAATCACTGAGTTGTGCGCCGCGTAACCGCCAAGGTTCTGCGACACGCCGATGCGCGCGCCCTTGACCTGGTTGTCGGATTCACCCCTCAGCTGCCGGAACAGCTCGGTGATGTGCAGGATGCCGTCGCAGCCGGAGGCATGGCCGCGGCCGATGTTGCCGCCGTCGGTATTGAGCGGCAGCTGGCCATCCAGGGCGATGCCGCCTTCGAGCACGAAGTCGCCGGCCTGGCCCTTGCCACAGATGCCCATGGATTCCATCTGGATCAGCCCGGCGCCGAGCAGGTCGTAGACCTGGGCCACGTCGATGTCCTTGGCGGTGATCCCGGCTTTCTTGTAGGCGATCTCCGCACAGGCGATGGAGTTGGCCGAAACCGCCATGCCCACATCCTTGGGCAGGCCCGGATGATGCAGGGTCGGGTTGTGAAAGCGCGTACCGAAATAGTGGGAGACCCCGGTATAGGCGCAACCGCGTACGAACACCGGTTTATCGGTGTACTTGTGGGCCAGGTGTTCGGCCACCAGGATCGCGCAGCCACTGGCTTCGCCCCAGGCCAGCATCGAGCCGCAGGCCTCGCTGTTCTTCAACGCTTCCAGGGAAGGAATCGGCTGGCCATAACGGGTGGCGGTGGGGGTGTTCTGTGCGTAGATGCGCATCTGCCGGCCGAAGGTGGCCAGTACGTCGGCCTCGCGACCGGCATAGCCGAACTTCTGGAAGTATTCGGCGGTGGCCAGGGCGAAGGCATCGGTGTGGGAGATGCCGAGGAAATAATCGTATTCACATTCAGTGCTGGAGCCGATGTATTCGGCGTAGTTGAAGTGATCGGTCATCTTCTCGAAGCCGCCGCACAGGACGATGTCGTACTCCCCGGACGCCACCATCTGGTGGCCCATCTGGAACGACACCGAGCTGCTGGTGCAGTTGGCGGTGCTCATGAAGGTCGGCGCCGGGCTGATGCCCAGGGCGTCGGAAATGGTCGGGCCCAGGCCGCCATATTCGGAAATGCCTTCACCGTGATAACCATAGGCCACGGCCTGGATTTCCCGGGGGTGCATCTTGGCGTCCTTGAGAGCCTTGTAGGCGGACTCGACGATCATTTCCTTGAACGTCTGCCGAACTCGTGAACTTCCGGGTTTCGGCGTATAGGCGGCCGAAACGATTGCAACACGACGTGCGCACATGTGCATGCTCCTTGCGTAGACAGGCGTAATCAGAGATAGGCGGTCAGGGCGTAGTCAGCCCGCAGGTACTTGAACTCGTACTTGATGGACGTGCCGTAGTCGACGTAGATCTTGGATTCCAGCAGTTCGCGCAGAGGCTTGTTGTGCTTCTGGTACTGCTCGATGGCGTCGGTGACGGTCAGGGCGATGGCGTCGCTGCCGGCGCCGAAACCGTAGGACACCAGAAGAATTTTCTGCCCCGGGCGTGCCTGGTCCAGTACGTTGATCAGGCCGAGCAGCGGGCTGGCCGATCCGGCATCGCCAACGTTGCCGGCATAGATGCCCGGTTCCACCTGCTTGGGGTTGAAGCCCAGGTGCTTGGCCAGGGAGTAGGGCGTGGACACCAGGTTTTGCTGGAACACCACATAGTCATAGTCGGCGGGGCTGGTGTGCAGCTTGGCCATCAGGCCTTCGGCGGCGCGGCGGGTCTGGTCTTCCAGGCCGATGCTGTTCTTGTCCGAGCCCAGGCCCATGCCCGAACGAATGTAGCGATCACCCTGGGGGCGGATGTTGTCGGCGACATCGGCGGCGCAGGAGAAGCTGGCGTCGAATTCGGCGATGACATCCTGGCTGCCGATCAGCAGCGCAGCGGCTCCGGCCCCGGCATAGGATTCGGTCAGGTCGCCCGGCGCGGTGTTGCGGTTGATGGTGTCGGCGCCGATGGCCAGGGCGCTGCCCGTCATGCCGGAAGCCACCAGCGCCTGGCAGATCTGCAGGGCAGAAGTTCCGGATTTGCCGGCGAACTGCACGTCGGCGCAATAGGCGTCGTAGCCGCTGCCGAGCATTTCCAGGATGATCGAAGCCGAGGCCCGTGAATCATAGGGGTTGGTGCAGGTGCCCAGGTACAGGGCTTCGATCTGATGACCGGGGACTTTATCCAGGGCCCGTTGCGCCGCCAGCACCCCGAGGGTGATGACATCTTCATCCGGTTGCAGCACGGCTCTTTCCGTGACGCCGAGGTTTTCCTCCACCAGCTTGAGGTCGGTGTTTTTCCAGACGTTGATCACTTCCTGGACTTTCAGGCGGCATACCGGAATACCCGCGCCATAGCTGACAATACCTATCTTTTTCACGTTCATTTTCCTCTTGATTCCATTCTTTTCAGAAAACTGGGTCGTGCCTGCTCAGAAGCACCCTTGAAACATACGGAAAACAGTTTTGCTGCCTTTCTCCTGGCCACACCTGATGAAACCTGCAGGCCAGAGCGGTTTAACAGCAGACTCCAAATAGGGGAAAACCCACTCGAAAGCTGTTTTTATTCACCTCACTGTGCTATGATACGGAACGTTTCGTTTAGTAATAATTTCAGACGATCTAATCTCTTAAGGGAAAAGGGCCGAAGCCTCGAATTCGAGGAACTCCAAGTTACAAGGCCTGAGCTGCTCAACCCTTACGCGATATTTTAAAAACTAGATAGATCGGTGTAAGAAATTCATGATTCTTTCAAGAATGAAACGAAACGGACCGTTTCATTTCGATTCGAGGGAATCCTATACCCTGCGTTGCGTTTGTCAAGCGCCCTGCCTGGAGATTTTTTATTGTGGCTCGTACCCCCTCTCGCAGCTCCATCGGCTCTTTGCGAAGTCCCCATACTCATAAAGCCATTCTCACTTCCACCATCGAAATCCTTAAGGAATGCGGCTATTCCGGGCTCAGTATCGAGTCCGTCGCCCGTCGGGCGGGGGCCAGCAAGCCAACTATCTATCGCTGGTGGACGAACAAGGCGGCGTTGATCGCCGAGGTTTATGAAAACGAGAGCGAACAAGTCAGAAAGTTTCCTGATCTCGGCTCGTTCAAGGCAGATCTCGACTTTTTGCTGCGAAATCTCTGGAAAGTCTGGAGGGAGACTATTTGTGGCGAGGCCTTTCGCTGTGTGATCGCCGAAGCGCAACTGGATCCCGCAACCTTGACCCAGCTCAAGGATCAGTTCATGGAGCGCAGAAGGGAAATGCCGAAAAAACTGGTGGAAAATGCCATCAGCAACGGCGAGCTGCCCAAGGACACCAACCGTGAATTACTGCTGGATATGATCTTCGGCTTTTGCTGGTATCGGCTGTTGACTGAGCAACTGACGGTGGAACAGGACATCGAGGAGTTCACTTCTCTGCTGATCAACGGTGTTTGTCCTGGTACGCAACGTTGATCCTTTCGAGCCATTAAGCCCTGGAGTTTCTCGGGCTTAATGGCTGTTGTTTCAGGCCGCGGGGGTGCCGAACTCTCGATACAGGTCCGGCAGGAAGCTGGCCAGATGATTGAACTCGCACATGTCGTGCACCGCGAACTCGTAGGCCAGGGTCTCCAGTTCGGCCTCGCCAAAGCCATTTTCCTTCAGCAGCGATGCAGCCTTTTCTGCCCCAGGAAAGCGGGCCATCGACGGGTGCGCCCCGACCCAGTAACGGCTGGTCAGGTACATGCCGTCCGGTACTTCCTTGAACAGATGCACCATCAACGACACCGGCACCTCAGGATGATCCGCCAGGCTCATCAGGGCGCTGACACTGCCGTCGATCTTCGCTTCGCGATACAGATCGGTGTTCAGGCCCAGGCTGGCCGGCTGCTGGAAGTCGATATGCAGGTGCATCAGGCGATCGCCGACATATTCCGATGCGCAGAAGGTGTTGCCATACAGCCGTTCCTCAAAACTCAGGGACTCATCGCACAGGCGTTGGTGGTGCACGCATGGGTTGCTGACATGGGCATAGGGGAACCACAGGGTGTAGCGCTCCGATTCCGCGGGGTGCCAGATGAACCACCACTTGAACATCTGCGCGGTGCAGCCGGGGAAGAACTTGCGGCTTTGCACGTAGGCCATCGGGCCCGGTAGCAGGGCGTAACCGGATTCCTCGCTGACAAAGTCCGGTTCGAGCAGGCGATTGATGTCCTCGATGCTCGGGGTCAGGGTGTCTTCCAGGGCCATGGGGCCTTGCTGAATCTTACGGACGGCGGACAGCGGCACGCGCATTTCCGACCGGAAATACTTGGCGTAGGGCTTGTTCCTGACCGCCGCCTGATTGCGTAGGAACAGCTTCTGCATGGGCAGTGAGAAGTAGGTGAAGGGAGTCATGTTGCGCGCTTCCATGCTGATATCCTTTGGCGTGAATTGACAGATAGCCGCCATTTCGCTGCAACCCTTAACGGAATTGAACGAGAAACTGGCGCTTTGTAGCTAAGCAGTCCATAAACAAAAGTCAAATTTGAATTTAACTTAGTGAGAGCGCCTATGGCCGTTTCCGCTTCCCCGCAGCCAACTGCGGCCCGTACGCCGCGTCAGGATGGCCAGGCTACCCGCCAACAGATCCTGGAAACGGCCGGCCAGCTTTTTGCTGAGCTGGGGTACGCCAACACCACCAGCAAGCAGATCTGCGAGAACTCCAGGGCCAACAACGCCTCGGTCAACTACCACTTCGAGAACAAGGACGGCCTGTATCGGGCGGTGCTGCGCGAGGCCCACGACCGCCTGGTGCGGATCGAGACCATGATCAGCCTGAGTGAAAGCCAGGGCAGCCCCGAGGACAAGCTGCGGGCGATCATCACCGTGCTCATCGAGGGGCTGGGCAACCAGCGTGAGGGCTGGGCGCTGAAAGTCCTGACCCGCGAACTGTTGTCACCCTCCGCGGTGCTGCCGGCGATCCTGGAGGAGCAGGCGTTTCCCAAGGCGAAGATCGTGCGCACCATCCTCGGCCAGATCATGGATCTATCGCCTGAGGACCCGGTTACCCTGCGCAGCGCCGTCAGCGTTTTTGCGCCCTGCCTGTTCCTGCTGATCGCCCATCAGCCGCTGGCGCGCAATGTGTTGCCCGGCCTGGAGCTGGATCCACCGGCGTTGATCGAGCACATGATGAGTTATGCCCTGGCCGGCCTGGCTGCAGTGTCCCGCACACCTGGGGTCTAGCCGGCTGATCGGGCACACGAAAACGCCGACCCTGGGGTCGGCGTTTGCTGTCGGCCATCCCTGGGGCGACGGTTACTCCTGAGCGACAGCGTTCTTCGCCAGGATGGCGTTGGCCAGTTCCATGTCGGTGGCCTTGAGGCCGGGGTTGTCGGCGCGGACTTTCTGCATGGCGGCTTCCAGGTACGGGCCGCGAATGTTGCCATCGCTGGCAACGAAGCTGCCGGCGTCATCCTGGGCGGCGACGATCAACTTGTGGTCCTTGAAGGTCAGGTAGGTGGAGCCGGTGGTGGCCCCGGAGGAAATGACGTTACGCCAGAAGGTGTCGGCCATTGCCGAACCAACGGGAAGAGACAGCAGGGCAAGGGTGGCGACAGCAATTTTCAGACGCATGATGGGTGACTCCGAAAGGGGGTATCTGCATCGTTTGATTCTAGATAACCCCGCGGAGTTCCGTGACTCATCAGTCAAGGTTTTCGACCAACAGGATTGCGCCTTCCTGGCCCACCACCCGTACCCGGGCGCCCACGGGGGCGTCGGCCCCCTTGGCGATCCACACGCCGTCGGCCACCTTGATCCGCCCGCGGCCGTCCACAATCGCCTGGTGCACCACAAAGGTCTTGCCGATCAGCTCCTGGCCCCGCAGGTTGAGGTTCGGCTGATCGCTGGGGCGTACCACGCTGCGCTGGCGGCGCCACCAATACAGTGCGGTGAGCACCGACAGCAGGCCGAACAGGAGGAACTGCACCTCCCATGACAGGCCGGGAATGAGAAAGGTCAGGACCCCGACTGTGGCGGCTGCGAGGCCGATCCACAGCAGGTAGCCGCCGGCCCCGAATACTTCGAAGATCAGCAGGATGGTGCCAAGGGCCAGCCAGTCCCAGAACGATAGAGCTTGCACAAATGCCAACATGAAGCCTGCCTCAGACCTTCTTGCTGTCGAACGTGGCCTTGACGATCTCGCCGATGCCGCCCACGGCGCCGATGACCTGGCTGGCCTCCAGGGGCATCAGGATCACCTTGCTGTTGTTGGCCGACGCCAGTTTGCCCAGGGCATCGATGTATTTCTGCGCGACGAAGTAGTTGATCGCCTGGACGTTGCCGGTAGCAATCGCCTCGGACACCACTTGGGTCGCCCGGGCCTCGGCTTCGGCCTGACGCTCCCGGGCTTCGGATTCGAGGAATGCCGCCTGGCGTTCGCCCTCGGCTTCAAGAATCTGTGCCTGCTTCTTGCCTTCTGCGGTAAGGATGGCGGCGGCCCGCAGGCCTTCGGCTTCGAGGATCTGCGCACGCTTGACCCGCTCGGCCTTCATCTGCCCGGACATGGCCGCCATCAGGTCGGCGGGTGGGCTGATGTCCTTGATTTCGATCCGGGTGATCTTGATCCCCCAGGGGGCGGTGGCCTCATCGACGGTTCGCAGGAGTTTCTCGTTGATGCCGTCACGTTGGCTCAGCATGGCGTCCAGTTCCATGGAACCGAGCACCGTACGGATATTGGTTTGCAGCAGGTTGCGGATGGCGTGCTCGAGGTTGTTGACCTCATAGGCGGCCTGGGCGGTGTTGACCACCTGGAAGAAACACACGGCGTCGATCTGCACCGTGGCGTTGTCGGCGGTGATGACTTCCTGGGGTGGGATATCCAGCACGCTTTCCATCACGTTGATCTTGCGCCCGATGCGATCCATCACCGGAATGATGATGTTCAACCCCGGCTTCAGGGTGTTGGTGTAGCGGCCGAAGCGTTCCACGGTCCATTGGTAGCCCTGGGGCACGACCTTGAAACCCATGAAGACGATGGCCACGGCGAGGCCGACGAAAAGTAACAACACGCTTCCGATCTGCATAACATTCTCCTGCTCAGATGTGATCAAGGGGCACAGGGGGGCGAGTGTACGGCGGCGCCCGGTCGCGCGCAGAGATACCGTGGCCCTTGCATCATCAGGACACACATCACCGGCGTGCCCGTGTCCTCACAGTTGGAAGCGGGTGACCGAGGTCTGCAAGGTGGCCACGGAGTTTTCCATCTGCTCCACGGTCTGGGTCAGCTCACGCATGGCCTGGCTGTTGCGCCGGGCTACCAGGCTGATCATCTCCACCCGTTGCGCCACTTCGCTACTGGCCTTGGACTGCTCGCCGATGGTGAGGGAAATCTCCTCCACCATCACCGCCGAGCGCTGGGCGCCCTGGCGGATCTCATTGATCGAGGTGCCCGCCTGCTGGGCCATCTGGACCCCGTCGTTGACCCGGCTGACCCCGGTTTGCATGCTGTTCACGGCTTGTTCGGTGGTTTCCCGGATGCGTTCGATCATGCCGGTGATTTCCCGGGTGGACTGTGCGGTGCGGGCTGCCAGATTGCGCACTTCGTCAGCCACCACGGCGAACCCCCGGCCGGCTTCCCCGGCCCGGGCGGCTTCGATGGCGGCGTTCAGGGCCAGCAGGTTGGTCTGCTCGGCGATGCCGTTGATTACCTGGATGATCGAGTGGATCTCTTCCGAGGACTGGCCCAGGGCGGTGATGCTGCGGGAAGACTGGTTCACCGCCTCGGCAATATGGCTCATGCCGTCCACGACCCCGAGGATTACCTGGCCGCCGCTACCGGCCAGGGATTCGGACTGGGCGGCAATGCCCTGGGCATTGCGCGCGTGTTCGGCCACCTGGGCGATATTGCTGATCATCTGCTCCATGGCTGCGGCCATGTTGGTGGCGCCGTCGGCCTGTTCGGTGGCGCCGTCGGCAATGCTCAGCGACGTGTCGCTGAGGCTGTGGGAGCGGCCGCGCAACTCTTCGCTTTCATGGCGGATGGTGGTGATCATCTGCCGCAGGTTGTCTTGCATTTCTCCAAGGGCCTGTTGCAGTTGGCCGGCCTCGTCATGCCTGTCGACGCTGATGGGCGTGGTCAGGTTGCCCTGGGCAATGGCCCGGGCGGTGGCCACGGATTTTTCCAGGGGTTTGAGCACCCGGGTGAGCAGCTGCCGGGTCAACAGAGCCAGTGCCAGGGCGGCCAGCAGGCTGCCGCCGACCAGCCACCAGGCGGCCTGGCGGACCGCACTTTCACTGAGTTCGCGGGTTTGGGCGGTGCTGGCTTCGATCTGGCTGCTGAGGGCGGCGTTGCGGCTCTCCACTTCGCTGAAGCGCTGGGAGAACTCCGGCATTTGCAGGCGCGCGGCCTGTGGGTCCTTGAGGGCCTGCCCGGCGATGTTCTCGGCGGCGTGAATGTAGTTTTCCAGCACCGGCTGCAGTTCGGTGATGGCGTTGCGGATTTCCGGTGCCAGGGGCAACTTGGCGTTTTCCGCCAGGGCCTTGCGGAACCAGTCGCCGTGTTCGCGCAGGCTATTGCGGACCTCTTCGCCAGCGGCGGCATCGCCGGGCTGGCTGCTCAGGGCCTCCAGCACATCGGCCCGCAGGGCGTCGTGCATCATGTCGGCCTCCAGGTGATTGCGCAGGGCGCTGGCGTTGAGTTCGTTGTCCACCAGTGCCCGCGCCAGGCGTGACTGGCCCCATAAACCCAGCCCGGCCACCAGGGCAATGGCCAGGAGGCTGACAACCCCGGTGGCGAGCATGTTTTGACGAATGTTCATACCGGGCTCCCTGCTTATCTCGGCGGTGACTCAAGCGTAGTCCAGCGCCTGGGGTTCGCCTCCTGTGCCGCTATGGGGGCTGGTTGCCGGGCGTGACCCTTAGCACTTCCTCAAGGCTGGTCAGGCCTTGGGCAACCTTGTGCGCGGCAGCCAGGCGCAGGCTGCGCATGCCTTCCGCGCAGGCCTGGTGGTGCAGGCGGGCAAGATCCAGGTCGCGATGGATCAGGGCCTTGAGGGGGGAACCCAAGGGCATGATTTCGTAGACCCCGGTGCGCCCGTGGTAACCGGTACCCCGGCATTCGGCGCAGCCCACCGCGCGCTGGCCGCCGGCAGCGGGTGGCAGGTGCCGGGTTCCGGTCAGGCTTTCCCAGTCATCCGCCGTCAGCTCGGCGGGAACCTTGCAGTACGGGCAGAGGGTGCGCAGCAGGCGCTGGGCCATGACCCCGATCAGGGTGGCCTTGATCAGGTAATGGGGCACGCCCAGTTCCAGCAGTCGGCTGATGGCGCCGGGGGCGTCGTTGGTGTGCAGGGTAGACAGCACCAGGTGCCCGGTAAGTGCGGCCTGGATGGCCATTTCCGCGGTCTCCAGGTCACGGATCTCGCCGATCATGATGATGTCGGGGTCCTGGCGCATCAGTGCACGCACGCCGCTGGAAAAACTCAGGTCGATATTGTGCTGGACCTGCATCTGGTTGAACGCCGGTTCGATCATCTCGATCGGGTCCTCGATGGTGCACAGGTTGACCTCGGGGGTCGCGAGCTTCTTCAGGGTGGTGTAGAGGGTGCTGGTCTTGCCCGAGCCGGTGGGCCCGGTGACCAGGATGATGCCGTGGGCCTGGGTGGTCATGGCTTGCCAGCGGCTCAGGTCATCGGTGCCAAAGCCCAACTGGTCGAAATCCTTGAGCAGGACCTGGGGATCGAAGATGCGCATCACCAGCTTTTCACCGAACGCCGTGGGCAGGGTCGAGAGCCGCAACTCGATTTCGCTGCCGTCGGGGGTGCGCGTCTTGACCCTGCCATCCTGGGGCTTGCGCTTTTCCGCGACGTTCATGCGCCCCAGGCTCTTGAGTCGGCTGACGATGGCCAGGGTGACCTGGGGCGGGAACTGGTAGACGTTGTGCAATACGCCATCGATGCGAAAGCGCAGGGTGCCGTGCTCGCGGCGGGGTTCGATATGGATGTCGCTGGCCCTTTGCTGAAAGGCGTACTGGAACAGCCAGTCGACGATATTGACGATGTGCGCATCGTCGGCATCCGGCTCCTGGTCGCTGGCCCCCAGTTTCAGCAGTTGCTCGAAGTTGCCCAGGCCACTGGCTTTCTGTTCGCTGCTGGCGCCGCTGACCGACTTGGCCAGGCGATAGAACTCCAGGGTCAGGCGCTGGATGTCCAGCGGGCTGGCCACCACCCGTCGCACCGTGCGCTTGAGAACATGGGCCAGGTCTGCTTCCCAGGCACTGACGTAAGGTTGGGCGCTGGCCACGGTAACGCTCTGCCCATCCACGGCCACGGCAAGGATCTTGTGCCGCTGGGCGAAGGCGAAGGACATCAGCGGCGTGATGCTGGCCACGTCGATGCGCAGGGGGTCGATACGCAGGTAAGGCTGGCCGGCTTGCCGGGCCAGCCAGGCCGTGAGGCTGTCCAGGTCCAGATGTGTGCCGAGTTGCTGCAGGTCGGGCAATTGCTGGCCGGCGATCACTTCCAGGGGATGCAGCAGGTTACCGGCTGCCTGATGCCGGACGCTCATGGCCTGCTCGGCGGCATCCTGGCTGATGCGGCCCTGGGCCAGCAATTCACGCAGCAGTTCGCTGAGGTCCAGCCAGCGGTCCTGGGGAAGGTGCGCGGCGCTCATGGGCGATTCCTTGGGGCTGTTGTCCAGATGTGGGTCTCTGACCACGAACAGCCAAGAATAGTCCCCGGGGCCTCAAGGGAATGCTTGCCAAGGGTTGCAGGGTTTTGCCGGGATCAACCCGCGGCCTGCAGGCGCGAAGGTTCCGCCAGCTCCAGCTCCACGTCACAGACACTGATCAGGTTGCGCAGCTTTGCGCCGATCACCTGGGCCCGATGCCAGCTCAGGTCGTCGAGTTCCACCTCCATATACAGCGTGGCGTCCTGCTGCTGCATCGACACCCGCTGCGGCACCAGGAACTGCAGGGCGAAGTGGTTGAGGATGCGGCACAGCACATCGGCCTCGGCGTCGGCCACTATCCGGTAGTGCACGCGACAGTGAGCATTGTTGAGGTTCCAGGCATCGGCGCGGGGGGCTGGCTCGAAAGGGGGCATGGTGGTCTCCAGGTCAGTGGAGAAATTTTTACATTCGGTTTCGGGTATTTCTTATCTAAGATTGGGTTTGTTTGCTTGAATATGAATTGTTCAATTCAATTTTTAATATTTATGGGTATTTATTATGCATAGCGACCTGGACGCCTATGACCGCCGCATCCTCGCGCTGCTGCAAGAGGACGCCTCGCTTTCCAGTGCGCAGATCGCCGAGCAGGTGGGGTTGTCCCAGTCGCCATGCTGGCGACGGATCCAGCGGATGAAGGAGGAGGGGGTGATCCGCGGCCAGGTGACCCTGCTGGACCGCAAGAAGATCGGCCTCAACACGCAGATCTTCGCCGAGATCAAGCTCAACGCTCACGGGCGCTCCAACTTCACCGAATTCACCGAGGCGATCCGCGGTTTTCCGGAAGTGCTGGAGTGCTATGTGCTGATGGGCGCGGTGGACTTTCTGCTGCGGATCGTGACCGCGGATATCGAAGCCTATGAACGCTTCTTCTTCGAGAAGCTGTCCATGGTGCCGGGTATCCAGGAGGTGAACTCGATCGTTGCCCTGTCGGAGATCAAGTCCACCACCAGCCTGCCGGTCATGCGCTGAGGGGCGGGGTTACAGGCGCAGGAGGGTTTTCCAGGCGCGGTTCTGGAACACCGCGATGGCCTGCTGCTTGCGGGCGTCGAGGGCTTCGTCGGTGATCGGCTCGTTGGCCAGCTGGGCCAGTTTGTTCAACTCGCCATAGAGACGGTCCAGCTCCGGGATCTCCAGCGCGGAGCGGGCGTGGTGCAACCAGGCCTGGATGCGTTCAATGCGCGGCAACTGCTCGGCCAGGTCTTCCGGTTGCTGCTGATAGCGCGGCAGTTGCAGGGAGGTAGCTTCCTCGGCCAGCAGGCGTGGCAACCAGCTGCCCAGCTGTGCGGCGCCCTGGCGGTTGCCCCGGGTGTTGCGGTCAGCGGCCCAGGCCCGGGCCAGCAGCCAGCGCGAGGTATTCAGCGAGAACAGGCCCCAGCGCACGTCCTGCAACTCTTCGATGAACTGCTCCGGCGCGGCCTTGCGCACGTCTTCGTCATCAAGGCCGGCCTGTACCAGCGGACGCCAGTCTTCCAGCAGGGCGTCCAGGGCACTGCGCAATTCAGCGGTGGACTGGCGCGGTGCGGCCTGGCCCAGGCTGCTGGCCAGGGCTCGCAGCTCGGCAAGGTTGTCCACCCAGTCCTGCAGCAGGCGCCAGTGGCCATTGAAGCGGTACTGCTCGGCCAGGCGCTGGCTGCTGCCCAGCAGGTGCCAGGCCAGAGCGGCGAAAGCTTCGTCCAGGGGCGTCTCGGCGCTCAATTGCGGCGCGGGCAGGCTCAGGGAGTAGCTGCCGGCGTCGAACAGGCGATAGCCGCGCTCGGCCTTGCTGATGTCGCAGGGCATCAGCGGCAGGGTCAGGGCCAGCTCCGCTGCCAACTCCAGCAGGGCAGCCGGTTCGCCTTCACGCAGCTCCAGTTCAAGCTCGCAGATTTCTTCCTTTTGCTTGCCGGCGATGACTTGGCCCAAGTCCAGGGCGGCTTCGATCACCACCTTGGCCTTGCCGCGGCCCCAGGCGATTTCCGCGCGCTCGCGGACGAAATCCGTGGTGAACAATGGCTTGAGGGTCTTCTTGTCCAGTTCGGCCAGGGCTTCGGGCCAGCATTGGCCTTCGAGCTTTTTCACGTCCAGCTTGGCCTTGGCCAGTTGCCAGTCGTACTCGTTGCGTTCGGACAGGCCGGCGACGCTCTGGCCGCTGGTCTTCAGGGTCTGGATCACCGCGTCACCGTCGCGACGCAGGCGCAGGGCGACTTTGGCCCGGGCCAGGTCGCGTTCTGGGGTGTCGAAGTACTGATTCATCAGTTCACGGCGTTCCCAGCCACTTTTATTGCGTTTTTTCAGTAGCGGGTGCTCGCGCAGGGCGGCGAGGGTTTCGCGGCTGACGCGGAGTTTGATTTCGGTTTCTTTCTGCATGGCCGGAAAATCCAGGATCGGGAGCGCAGCCGGGGAAGAGTTGGCTGCCAAGGCCGTGCAGTGTACAGGACAAGGCGCCCGCAGGTGCCGCGGCGGTTCCTTCCGCTTGCGGGATGCCTCTATGATGGGCCTCACATTGGGATTCCCGGAGACAGCTCATGCCCCTGCCGTCCATGAAGGATCAGTTTGCCGCGCTGATCGCCGCGCCATCGGTGAGCTGCACTCAAGCAGCACTGGATCAATCCAACCGTGCGGTGATCGACCTGCTGGCCGGTTGGCTCGGCGACCTGGGTTTTGCCTGTGACATCCAGCAGGTCAGCCCCGGCAAGTTCAACCTGCTGGCCAGTTTCGGCAGTGGCCCTGGCGGCCTGGTACTGGCCGGGCACAGCGACACCGTGCCCTATGACAGCGCGCTGTGGCAGACCGACCCCTTGAAGCTGACCGAAGTCGACGGCCGCTGGGTCGGCCTGGGCAGTTGCGACATGAAGGGTTTCTTCGCCCTGATCATCGAGGCAGTGCGGCCCCTGCTGGATCAGCCTTTCAAGCAGCCGCTGCTGGTCCTCGCCACTTGCGACGAAGAAAGCTCCATGGCCGGGGCGCGGGCCTTGGCGCAAGCCGGCCGGCCCCTGGGGCGCGCGGCGGTGATCGGCGAGCCTACGGGGCTCAAGCCGATTCGCCTGCACAAGGGGGTGATGATGGAGCGCATCGAGATCCTCGGCCGCAGCGGCCATTCGTCGGACCCAAGCCTGGGTCGCAGTGCCCTGGAAGCCATGCACGATGCCATTGGCGAGCTGCGGGGCCTGCGGTTGCTGTGGCAGCGCGAGTACCGCAATGCGCAGTTCAGCGTCCCGCAACCGACCCTGAACTTCGGCTGCATCCATGGCGGCGACAACCCCAACCGCATCTGTGGCCAGTGTTCCCTGGAGTTCGACCTGCGGCCCCTGCCGGGCATGGATCCGGATGTGCTGCGCGAGGCCATCCGGCAGAAGCTCAAGCCGATTGCCGAACGCCATGAAGTGAAGATCGACTATGCGCCGCTGTTCCCCGCGGTCCCGCCTTTCGAGCAGCCCGAGGATGCCGAGTTGGTGCGAGTGGCAGAGCGGTTGACCGGACATCGTGCCGAAGCAGTAGCGTTTGGCACCGAAGCACCTTATCTTCAGCGCCTTGGCTGCGAGACCCTGGTGCTCGGCCCGGGTGATATCGCCTGTGCCCACCAGCCGGGGGAGTACCTCGAAATGTCACGCTTGCAGCCTACCGTGCATCTATTACGTGAATTGATTGAACATTACTGCCTGACGCCGGCCCAATTTCAGTAAATTGCCGGTGGCCTTGTCCGTACCCATGAGGAGAGTAAGCGTGTTGCCAAGCCTGTTCCGACGATAACCATCAGCCCGCTGTGAGTTTTCCGTTTCGTCCTTTCATAGGCTGCTTTTTATTTACAGGCTCAGGTTCATGCCCGAATACGTCAATTGGCTTCGCCACGCGTCTCCCTATATCAATGCCCACCGCGACTGCACCTTCGTGGTCATGCTGCCCGGCGACGGCGTTGAACACCCCAACTTCGGCAATATCGTCCACGACCTGGTGCTGCTCCACAGCCTGGGGGTGCGCCTGGTGCTGGTGCACGGCTCGCGCCCACAGATCGAAGCCCGCCTGGCGGCCCGTGGCCTGACGCCCCATTACCATCACGGCCTTAGGATCACCGACGCGGCAACCCTGGAGTGCGTGATCGATGCCGTGGGCCAGTTGCGCATTGCTATCGAGGCGCGCCTGTCCATGGACATGGCCTCTTCACCGATGCAGGGCTCGCGGTTGCGGGTGGCCAGCGGCAACCTGGTGACTGCCCGTCCGATCGGCGTGCTGGAAGGCGTCGACTATCACCACACCGGCGAAGTGCGCCGGGTCGATCGCAAGGGCATCAATCGCCTGCTGGACGAGCGCTCCATCGTCCTGCTCTCGCCCCTGGGGTATTCCCCCACCGGGGAAACCTTCAACCTGGCCTGCGAAGACGTGGCCACTCGCGCCGCCATCGACCTTGGGGCCGACAAACTACTGCTGTTCGGCGCCGACCCGGGCCTGCTGGATGAAAACGGCAAACTGGTGCGCGAATTGCGCCCGCAACAGGTGCCGGCGCATTTGCAGCGCCTGGGGGGCAACTATCAGGCCGAGCTGCTGGATGCCGCCGCCGAGGCGTGCCGCGGCGGAGTCGGACGCAGCCATATCGTCAGCTACGCCGAGGACGGCGCCTTGCTGACCGAACTCTTCACCCGCGACGGCGGCGGCACCCTGGTGGCCCAGGAACAGTTCGAGCGGGTGCGCGAGGCGGCGATCGAGGACGTGGGCGGCTTGCTGGAGCTGATCAGCCCGCTGGAAGAGCAGGGCATCCTCGTGCGGCGTTCCCGCGAGGTGCTGGAGCGCGAGATCGAGCAGTTCAGTGTGGTGGAGCGCGAGGGCATGATCATCGCCTGCGCGGCCCTGTACCAGATTGCCGATTCCGATGCCGGTGAGCTGGCGTGCCTGGCGGTGAACCCCGAGTACCGCCATGGCAAGCGTGGCGACGAGTTGCTGGAAAGGATCGAGACCCGCGCTCGGGCCCAGGGCTTGAAGACGCTGTTCGTCCTCACCACTCGTACCGCTCACTGGTTCCGCGAGCGGGGTTTCGTGCCCAGCAGTGTCGAGCGCCTGCCATCGGCCCGGGCCTCGCTGTACAACTACCAGCGCAATTCGAAGATCTTCGAAAAAGCCCTCTGAACCCGCCTCTTTGCGCAACTGGCCGCCACGGCCCGATCAATTGATCGAACCGTGGCGGCCAGTTGCACATGTCAGAAAAATTTCATTTCGATACAAAAACTGTAACAAATTGACGGGAGGATAGGCTCTTAGCCATGATTGCGTCGCTTTTTTGATCCTGAATGACGTTTTGCGCTTGTACACGCAGGGGATCTTGGGGGCTGAGTCAGGGGAATATTTTTCAGAAATAAGCTTGCGAGCGTCTACGCTGCGATTCGCCGTTTGATAATGGCGAGCTTTATTCCTGAAGGGTATGAAAAAGAATTAAACAATTCTTTTTGGGTTTATGAGTAATTCATTACCCTGCATGGACCAAATCACTGCGATTAGACCATGGTCGTAGACACAGGTCGTTACGATTGACTTATCAGTCACGGTCTGGCGCTAATCGCGCATCTGTGGCACCCGGGCGTTCGATCCGGGGCCAGGAACCACAAGAATTAGAAACGAGAGGAGCGATACATGAACAAGTCCACCTTGGCCCTGGCTGTGGCCGTAGGGGTTTTGGCGCAGCAGGCAGGCGCCGCCGGTTTTGTCGAAGACAGCAAAGCTACCTTGGGGCTGCGTAACTTCTACATCAATACCGACAACCGCGACGGCGATACCAAAGCCGCGAAGGCCCAGAGCAAGCAGGAAGAATGGGGCCAAGGCTTCATCTTCAACTTCACCTCTGGCTACACCGAAGGCACCGTAGGTTTTGGCCTGGATGCAATCGGCCTGCTGGGCGTGCGCCTGGATTCCGGTGGCGGCACCAACGGCGCGACCACCACTTCTTCCGGTGGCACTGTTTTCCCGACTCACTCCTCCAGCGGCAAGAACGCTCAAGCGGTGAACGATTATTCCAGCCTGGGTCTGACCGGCAAGGTCAAGGTTTCCCAGACCGAGCTGAAAATCGGCACCCTGATGCCTAACAACCCGGTGATCAAGTACAACGACGGTCGTCTGCTGCCACAAACCTTCCAGGGTGGCCAGATCACTTCGAACGAGATCAAGGACCTGACCCTGACTGCCGGTCAGATCGAGCACGCCAAAGGCCGTAACTCGAGCAACAACGAAGGTCTGTCCATTGCTGGCGCCAACGCCGGCTCCAACTATGATGCCGGCAAGTTCAGCAACAAGTTCTACTACGGTGGTGCTGACTACAAGATCACCAAGGATCTGACCGCTTCGTACTACTACGGCGAGCTGAAAGACTTCTACTCGCAGAACTTCCTGGGCCTGGTGCACAACTGGTCCATCGGTCCTGGCGTACTGAAAAGTGACCTGCGCTACTACCGCAGCCGTGACAACGGCTCCAACGGCGACACCGCGGCCTACTACACCACCGGCTACTACCCGGACAAAGGCCTGTCGGCGATCACCAAAGGCAAGGTCGACAACAACCTGTACAGCTACCTGGCCCTGTACTCGGTTGAAGGCCACACCTTCGGTGGCGGCTACCAGTACAGCAACGGTGACAGCGATTTCCCTTGGTTGAACCAGGGTGACGGCTCGTCCAACAGCACCATCACCGACATGCAGATCCAGAAGTTCGCCCGCGCCGGCGAGCGTACCTGGCAGGCTCGCTACGCCTATGACTTCGCCAAGGTCGGCCTGCCTGGTCTGACCGCCGGTATCATCTACCTGCGTGGCAACAACATCGACACAGCCGGTAAGGTTGGCGCTGCACAGAAAACCACTCTGGGCACTGGTGGCACCGAGTGGGAACGCGACCTGACCCTGTCCTACGTGGTTCCGCAAGGCCCACTGAAGAACCTGGGTCTGACCTGGAAAAACGCCATGTGGCGTAACGACATTCCGGGCCAGCGCGACCAGGACGAAAACCGCCTGATCGTCAGCTACTCGATCCCGCTGAAGTAATTGCGGTTGAAGCCTCGCCCGGCGCAATGCCGGGCGAGGTGTTGTTTCAAGTCAGGCCCACCCCCGTGAGCCCTTCCTGAATCCCCCTCTTTTTACAGCTACTCAAGGCCTTCTCGAACCTTGTTGAGAAGGGTGGTCTTCGCTTGTCCGCGAGTCCAGTGAAGAGATTTTTAATATTCAATTCAGTTATTAATAAATCGATATATATTCTTTTTAAATAGTCTCCCGTGCAGGCAGAGTAGCTTCATCACGCACTCACAGGAGCAGCACCCATGAGCCTCAGACTGGGCGACATCGCCCCCGACTTCGAACAGGATTCCAGTGCCGGCAAGATTCGTTTCCACGAGTGGCTGGGCGATAGCTGGGGCGTGCTGTTTTCTCATCCGGCGGATTTCACTCCGGTATGCACCACCGAGTTGGGCTTTACCGCCAAGCTCAAGGACGAATTCGCTCAACGCGGGGTGAAGGCCATTGCCCTCTCGGTGGACCCGGTGGACTCCCATCACAAGTGGATCGAAGACATCAACGAGACCCAGAACACCCGGGTCAACTTCCCGATCCTGGCGGATGCCGATCGCAAGGTCTCGGACCTCTATGACCTGATCCACCCCAATGCCAACGACACCCTGACCGTACGCTCGCTGTTCGTCATCGACCCGAACAAGAAGATTCGCCTGACCATCACCTACCCGGCCAGCACCGGGCGCAACTTCCACGAAATCCTGCGGGTAATCGATTCGCTGCAACTCACCGACAACTACAAGGTGGCCACCCCGGCCAACTGGCAGGACGGTGACGAAGTGGTGATCGTGCCTTCGCTCAAGGACGAGGAAGAGATCAAGCGTCGCTTTCCCAAGGGCTATCGCGCAGTGAAGCCCTATCTGCGCCTGACGCCGCAACCCAACCGCTGATACACCAACCGCCGTAGGAGCCCGCTTGCCGATAAAGGCGGTCGTGAGGCCGGCGCAAGTTTCGCGGACCCTTTCGCGGGCAAGCCCGCTCCTACGAAGCACGCAGGGGCAACAGATCCATAAAGCAGGGGTTTTAAGGCCGTTCCGACGGCCTATTTTTTTGCCTGCGGAAAATACTTCCTTATATATTTTTAAGGAATAAACAAATGAATAAATAAGATTTATGGATATAAAAATAGGCTGTTAAGGTCTCTCCAATTCGGCGAGATCGCATCCCGCGAATCGCTTTCTTCGTTCAAGGAATTCTCTGCATGCTGGTGGTCTCTCTCGGTGGCAGTCCCAGCCAACGCTCCCGTTCCGGGGTGCTGCTGGAGTTGGCCAAGCGCTGGTTACAGCAGCAAGGCGTGGAAGTGGTCAGCTACCAGGTACGGGACTTCCCGGCCGAGGATCTGCTCCACGCGCGCTTCGACAGCCCCAAGGTCATCGACCTGCTGCAACAGATCGAACAGGCCGATGGCCTGCTGATTGCGACGCCGGTGTACAAAGCGTCGTTTTCCGGGGCCCTGAAAACCCTGCTCGACCTGCTGCCCGAGCGGGCCCTGAGCCACAAGGTGGTGCTGCCCATGGCTACCGGCGGCAGCATTGCCCACATGCTGGCGGTGGATTACGCATTGAAGCCGGTGCTTTCGGCCCTCAAGGCCCAGGAGATGCTCCAGGGCATCTTTGCCGAGGACAGCCAGATCGCCTACGGCGAGGGCAGCGCCCAGCCGCAATTGGCCGAGGCCCTGGAGCAACGCTTGAAAGAAGCGCTCGAGCAGTTCCACAGCGCCATGGCCCGTCGCCCCAAACCGCTGGATCCGCATCTGCTCAATGAACGCCTGTTGAGTGCTCGCTGGAGTATTTGAGCCTCACCCCCGATTGAAATACTCGCCTTACTCGCCCGCCAACGGGCAAGCAGGTGCAGCCACAACCCCACAGCAAAAAGGAGAGCGCCATGCGCCCTGTCATTTTGCGTCGCGGTCTGGTCGCTCTGTTTGCTGCGGCTGTGTCCTTCGGCGCCATTGTTCAAGCTCAGGCCGAGACCTTGCGGATCGGTTATCAGAAGTACGGCACCCTGGTGCTGCTCAAGGCCAAGGGTTCCCTGGAGAAGCGCCTGGCGCAGCAGGGCGTCGAGGTGCAGTGGACTGAATTTCCCGGAGGCCCACAGTTGCTGGAGGGCCTCAATGTCGGGTCCATCGACTTCGGCGTGACCGGCGAGACCCCGCCAGTCTTTGCCCAGGCCGCCGGTGCCGACTTGCTGTATGTGGCCTACGAGCCGCCGGCCCCCCATAGCGAAGCGATCCTGGTGCCCAAGGGTTCGCCGATCCAGTCGGTGCAGGACCTCAAGGGCAAGAAGGTGGTGCTGAACAAGGGCTCCAACGTCCATTACCTGCTGGTCCGCGCTCTGGAAGACGCCGGCCTGAAATACAGTGATATCCAGACCGTGTTCCTGCCGCCGGCTGATGCCCGCGCCGCATTCGAGCGGGGCAGCGTCGATGCCTGGGCCATCTGGGACCCCTACCAGGCAGCCGCCGAGCAGCAGCTACAGGCTCGCACCCTGCGTGACGGCTCGGGCATCGTCGACAACCACCAGTTCTACCTGGCCACCAAACCCTACGCGCAACAGCATCCCGAGGTGATTACCGCCCTGGTGGAAGAAGTGCGGGCGGTGGGCGAGTGGTCCAAGGGCAATCCGCAGGAAGTCACCCAGCAGGTGGCACCGCTTTTGGGCCTGCCGGCCGACATCACCCTCACTTCGGTTAAGCGCCAGGGCTATGGCGCGGGCTTCCTGACCCCGGAAGTGATCGCCGCGCAGCAGAAAATCGCCGACAGCTTCTACCAGCTCAAGCTGATTCCCAAGCCGCTGAGCATCAAAGACGTGATCTGGACGCCCACCGCCGCCGTGGCCAAAGCACCGTAATTCGACCCCTTAGGAGACAACTCCATGAGCCTCAATATCTTCTGGTTCCTGCCTACCCACGGCGACGGCCATTACCTTGGCACCGCCGAAGGCGCTCGCGCCGTCGATCATGCTTACCTGCAGCAGATCGCCCAGGCTGCCGATCGCCTGGGGTTCGGCGGCGTGCTGATCCCCACCGGACGCTCCTGCGAGGACTCCTGGCTGGTGGCGGCGTCGCTGATCCCGGTGACCCAGCGTCTGAAGTTCCTCGTGGCCCTGCGCCCGGGGATCATCTCCCCGACGGTAGCGGCGCGCCAGGCAGCGACCCTGGACCGGTTGTCCGGCGGCCGGGCGCTGTTCAACCTGGTAACCGGGGGGGATCCGGACGAACTGGCCGGCGACGGCCTGTTCCTCGACCATGAGGAGCGCTACCAGGCTTCGGTGGAGTTCACCCGTATCTGGCGCCGGGTGCTGGAAGGTGAAACCGTGGACTACGACGGCCAGCACATCAGCGTGAAGGGCGCCAAGCTGCTCTATCCGCCGCTGCAGCAACCCCGTCCGCCGCTGTATTTTGGTGGCTCCTCGGAAGCGGCCCAGGACCTGGCTGCCGAGCAGGTGGAGATGGTCCTGACCTGGGGCGAGCCGCCGGCCGCGGTGGCCGAGAAGATCCAGCAGGTGCGGGACAAGGCCGCCAAACTCGGGCGCACCGTACGCTTCGGCATCCGCCTGCATGTGATTGTGCGGGAAACCAACGCCGAGGCCTGGCAGGCTGCCGAGCGGCTGATTTCCCATCTGGACGACGACACCATCGCCCGGGCCCAGGCGTCCCTGGCGCGCTTCGATTCCGTAGGCCAGCAGCGCATGGCCGCCTTGCATGGCGGCCGCCGCGACCAGTTGGAAGTCAGCCCCAACCTCTGGGCCGGGGTCGGCCTGGTGCGCGGCGGTGCCGGTACGGCCCTGGTGGGCGACGGCCCGACCGTGGCGGCCCGCATGCAGGAGTATGCGGACCTGGGCATCGACACCTTCATCTTCTCCGGCTATCCGCACCTGGAAGAGGCCTACCGGGTGGCCGAACTGCTGTTCCCGCACCTGGACATCGAACGTCCCAAGCTGCCTGAGGCGGCGGGTTACGTCAGCCCGTTCGGGGAGATGGTCGCCAACGACATCATTCCCAAAGCCGTGTCCCAGAGCTGAGGTGCGGCCATGAACGGACAACGCATAGTGCAGCGTCTGGCGCCTTGGGGCCTGCCGCTGCTGTTGTTGGCGGTGTGGCAACTGTCGGTGTCGGCGGGCTGGCTGTCGACCCGCATCCTGCCGGCCCCCAGCGCGGTGATCGAGGCTGGGGTCAGCCTGGTACGCAGTGGCGATATCTGGACCCACCTGGCCATCAGCGGCTGGCGCGCCGGCCTGGGTTTTGTCATTGGTGGCGGCATCGGCCTGGCGCTGGGCTTTATCACCGGCCTGTCGAAATGGGGTGAGCGGCTGCTGGACAGCTCGGTACAGATGATCCGCAACGTGCCGCACCTGGCGCTGATTCCCCTGGTGATCCTGTGGTTCGGCATCGATGAGTCGGCGAAGATTTTCCTGGTGGCCCTGGGCACGCTGTTCCCGATCTACCTCAACACCTACCACGGCATACGCAACGTCGACCCGGCATTGGTGGAGATGGCGCGCAGCTACGGCCTGTCCGGCTTCGCCCTGTTCCGCCAGGTGATCCTGCCCGGCGCCCTGCCTTCGATCCTGGTGGGGGTGCGCTTTGCCCTGGGCTTCATGTGGCTGACCCTGATCGTCGCCGAAACCATTTCCGCCAGCTCCGGCATCGGCTACCTGGCAATGAACGCCCGGGAGTTCCTGCAGACCGACGTGGTGGTGCTGGCGATCGTTCTGTACGCGGTGCTCGGCAAGCTGGCGGACCTGGCCGCGCGTGGCCTGGAGCGGGTCTGGCTGCGCTGGCATCCGGCCTACCAGGTCGCCAAAGGCGGTGCCCAATGACGGCTCAACAACCTCCGCGGCTGCTGCAGGGCATTCCCCTGGCGGTGCGCAAACTGCAAAAGACCTTCGGCTCGCGGCAGGTGCTGCGGGAAATCGACCTGCACATTCCCGCCGGCCAGTTCGTGGCGGTGGTGGGGCGCAGCGGCTGCGGCAAAAGTACCTTGCTGCGCCTGCTGGCCGGTCTCGACCAGCCAAGTGCTGGCGAACTGTTGGCCGGTTCCGCGCCCTTGAGCGCTGCCATTGAAGACACCCGGTTGATGTTCCAGGAGGCGCGCCTGCTGCCCTGGAAAAAGGTCATCGATAACGTCGGGCTCGGGCTCAAGGGCAACTGGCGCCCCCAAGCCCTGCAAGCTCTGGAAGCCGTGGGCCTGGCGGATCGCGCCCAGGAATGGCCGGCGGCCCTGTCCGGTGGGCAGAAGCAGCGCGTGGCCCTGGCCCGTGCCCTGATCCATCAACCGCGGCTGTTGCTGCTGGACGAGCCGCTGGGGGCGCTGGATGCCCTGACGCGGATCGAGATGCAGCAGTTGATCGAACGCCTGTGGCAGCAGCATGGCTTCACCGTGCTGCTGGTCACCCACGATGTCAGCGAAGCGGTGGCGATCGCCGATCGGGTGATCCTGATCGAAGACGGCGAGGTCGGTCTCGACCTGCACGTCGAGCTGCCACGCCCGCGGGTACGGGGTTCCCATCGCCTGGCGGCGCTGGAGACCGAAGTCCTCAACCGCGTGCTGTCATTGCCCGGCTCGCCGCCGGAACCGGAACCCGTTTCACCCTTGCCCACGCAACTGCGCTGGGCACTTTAAAACAGCCGCTCATTTCGACCCCAGGAGAAACACCATGACCATCAAGGCCATCAACGTACGCAACCAGTTCAAGGGCACCATCAAGGAAATCGTCGAAGGCGACGTGCTGTCGGAAATCGACGTGCAGACCGCTTCCGGCATTGTCACTTCGGTGATC
The DNA here is from genome assembly GCF_058800645.1 of Pseudomonas sp. GW822-FHT04H02. Lineage (NCBI taxonomy): Bacteria > Pseudomonadati > Pseudomonadota > Gammaproteobacteria > Pseudomonadales > Pseudomonadaceae > Pseudomonas > Pseudomonas sp. GW822-FHT04H02. The sequence goes on from NZ_JBXAMM010000005.1 coordinate 240,267, forward strand.
ACCACCCGCTCGGTGAAAGAGCTGGAGCTGTCGATTGGCAGCGAAGTGATCGCCTTTGTGAAGTCCACCGAGGTATCGATCGCCAAGTTGTGAACGGCGCCCGATCACGGCCCCGAACGGTGCGAGCCCTTCGGGGCTTTTTCATGGGCGCTGTAAATACCGGTCAGATTTGATACTTTCCCTGCTTTCGGCAAGACCTGAACAGTAAACATGACAACAGAGCAGGGTCCAAATGTGGGGTATCTGGAGTTCGATCGCGACCATTGGGCTGCTCTGCGGGCCGGTGAGCCGATGAGTCTTGCGCCATCCGAGATGGAGACGCTGACCAGTCCGACCCAGCCCATGGCGTCCGAAGAAGTGCGGCAGATCCTCCTGCCGCTGTCGCGCCTGCTGCATTTGCATGCGGCGCAGGTGCAATCGCTGAAGGTGCCGCAGACAGGTTTCAAGGCCCCCTACGTGATCGGTGTTTCCGGCAGCGTGGCGGTGGGCAAGAGCAGTTTTGCCCGGGTCCTGGCGGCGCTGCTGGCCTATTGGCCGGGCAAGCCCAACGTGCACCTGGTGACCACGGATTCGTTCCTGTTCCCGCTGGCCACCCTGCAGGAAAAAAACATCCTGCACCGCAAGGGCTTTCCAGAGTCCTATGACAAGCCGCTGTTCTTGGATTTTCTCCAGGCGGTGTGCCGCCGGGGCGAAGCGGCGCGGATTCCCATCTATTCCCATGTGCGCTACGACATCCTGGCCGATGAGGCGCAGTCGGTGGAGGCGCCGGACATCATCATCCTGGAAGGCTTGAATGTGTTGCAGGGTGAGCAGGGCGAGGGCCTGAACGCCCTGGATTTCATTGACTTCTCGATCTATGTCGACGCTCCCGAAGCGACCATCAAGACCTGGTACCTGGAGCGGTTCGTCTACCTGAAGAACACTGCCTTCCAGTCGGGGGATTCCTACTTCAACAAGTACAAGGGCCTGTCCGATTCCGAGGCGCTGTCAGTGGCCTCCGATACCTGGGACCGGGTCAACCTGAAGAACCTGGTTGAAAATATCCTGCCGACTCGGGAGCGAGCCAACCTGATCATCCACAAGTCGGCGGACCACAGCATCGACCGGTTGCTGCTGCGTCAGGCCTGAACCGGCGTTCAGGGCGGGGTGGGGCGCTTGGCCAGGTAGGGCGGCAGGTACAGGCCCAGGTAGGCATCGAAGACGCGCATGCCTTCCTCGGCCATGCGCGGGGTGATCTGCCCGTGCTGCTGCACGGAGCGGGCATACACCCGATCTCCCAGCTCCATGGCCAGGGCGAACACGTCGACATCGACGGGTAGCGTCGGCAACTCGAAATGATGATCGAACAGCTTGTGCATCAGGTCCCCCAGCTCGATGTCGTGCTGGCGGTCGGCCTGGGTTACTTCGGTCAGGCCGTGCTGGGCGAGGATCAGTTGGCGGGCCGCCGCGTCCTCGCCGTAGATGTCGAGCATGCGTTGCTCCACCAGGCGTGACAGGTCGCGCCAGCTGCTGAGCCGCTCATGGTCGATAGGTTCCAGCAGGCAGGCGCGGAACGCCGCGTGGACATCGGCGGTAAGGGCTTCCAGCAGGGCCGGGACGCTGGCGAAGAAGTGATAGACCGAGGATGGCGGGATCTGCGCCTTGTCGGCCACGCTGTAGATCGACAGGCTGGCCACGCCCTCGGCCGCCAGCAGGGTCCGTGCGGCGTCGAGTATGGAGTCGATCCGGGCCTGGCTGCGTGCACGGGGTTTGCGAAGCGGGGCGGTGCGCGTCATCAGTCTCTCCTACAGGGCAGCGGGCATTGTACGCGAGTGGGCCGTTGTCCCTGTAGCCGCAGCCTGGGCGCATCCGAATCACGGGCATAAAAAAACGCCGCCGGGATAAACCCGGCGGCGTTCTTCAATGCAGCTGGCGCTTACACGGTGTGCAGGTACCAGTTGTACTCGAGGTCGGAGATGGAGTGTTCGAACTCCTCCAGCTCACTTTCCTTGCAGGCGACGAAGATATCGATGTATTTCGGATCGATGTACTTGGCCATGACTTCGCTGTCGTCCAACTCGCGCAGGGCATCACGCAGGTTGTTCGGCAGGCTCTGCTCGTTCTGCTCGTAGGAGTTGCCTTCGGTAGGCGCCCCCGGCTCGATCTTGTTGGTCAGGCCGTGGTGCACGCCCGCCAGGACCGAAGCCATCAGCAGATAGGGGTTGGCGTCGGCGCCGGCGACCCGGTGTTCGATGCGCACTGCATCGGCCGAGCCGGTGGGGACGCGAATGGCCACGGTACGGTTGTCCAGGCCCCAGCTCGGCGAGTTCGGCACATAGAACTGCGCGCCGAAACGGCGATAGGAGTTGACGTTCGGGCAGAGGAAGGCCATCTGCGCCGGTAGGGTCTCGAGCACACCGCCGATCGCGTGACGCAGTGCGGCGTTCTGCTCGGGATCCTCGCTGGCGAAGATGTTCTTGCCATCTTTGTCCAGAACCGAAATGTGAACGTGCAGACCGTTGCCCGCCTGGCCCGGGTAAGGCTTGGCCATGAAGGTGGTGTCCATCTCATGGTCGTAGGCGATGTTCTTGATCAGGCGCTTGAGCAGGACCGCGTAGTCGCAGGCCTTGATCGGGTCGGCCACGTGGTGCAGGTTGACTTCGAATTGTGCCGGGGCACTTTCCTTGACGATGGCGTCGGCCGGGATGCCTTGTTCCTTGGCACCTTCCAGGATGTCCTGGAGGCAGTCGACGTATTCGTCGAGGTCGTCGATCAGATAGACCTGGGTGGAGTGCGGGCGCTTGCCGGAAATCGGCGAGCGTGGTGGTTGTGGCCGGCCGTTCACGTTCTCCTGGTCGATCAGGTAGAACTCCAGCTCGAAAGCGGCGCAGATGGTCAGGCCCAGTTCGTCGAACTTGGTCACCACCTGGCGCAGGACTTCCCGTGGATCGGCAAAGAAGGGGTCGCCTTCGAGTTCGTGCATGGTCATCAGCAATTGCGCGGTAGGGCGCTTCTGCCAGGGCTCGTTGCACAGGGTATCGGGGATTGGATAGCAGATCCGGTCGGCGTCGCCGATGTCCAGACCCAGGCCGGTGCTTTCCACCGTAGAGCCATTGATATCCAGGGCAAACAGGGAGGCCGGCAGGTTGATGCCTTTCTCGTAAACCTTGTGGAGGCTGGTGCGTTCGATGCGCTTGCCGCGCACCACACCATTCATATCCGCAATCAGAAGGTCAACGTACAGAACCTCAGGATGTTCCTTAAGGAACGCGTTCGCTTCGTTGAGCTGAACGGCACGCGGGGGTACCGACATGATGCAACACCTTTGTTGTTAAAAATATCAATCATTGATCTTTTCTGGTTTCAGTCAACCCGAACGGCATGCCGAAGTCAAGTAAGGCCTTTTATGCCCTAATAAAGGGCTGGCAAGGCTCTTTTGAGGCAAAACAGGGCGTTTTTTGGGGCTCGGCCGCCTTGGGTACCGCAGGCTTGAGCGGGCCGTGTTGTATTTTTTACGGGGGTGTTGTGTAAAAAAATGAACAAGGCTAAGCTCGAATCAAACCCATAACAGCAATAATACCGGGGTGTTTCATGTCTCGCCTGCCGTTAATCGGCGTCACCGCCTGCTCCAGGCAGATCGGTCTGCATGCTTATCACATCAGTGGCGACGAGTATGTCCACGCAGTAGCCAGCGCAGCCCAGGGCGTGCCGGTGATTATCCCGTCCATGGCGGAACTGCTTTCCCCGTCCGATATTCTGGACGGTCTGGACGGCATTCTCTTTACCGGCTCTCCCTCCAATATCGAACCTTTCCATTACCAGGGTCCTGCCAGCGCGCCGGGCACTGCTCATGATTCTGCACGGGATGCTGCCACCCTGCCGCTGCTGAACGCCGCCGTCGCAAGTGGCGTTCCGGTGCTGGGCATCTGCCGCGGCTTCCAGGAAATGAACGTGGCCCTGGGCGGCAGCCTGCATCAGAACGTGCAGCAGGTGCAGCCTTTCATGGACCACCGGCACGCCGAACAGCCCGGCCAGCCCCTGGACGCCTGGTACGCGCCCGCCCATGACTTGCATATCAAGGCAGGTGGTGTTCTGGCGGAGCTGGGCCTGCCGGAGCGGATTCAAGTCAACTCGATCCATGCCCAGGGCGTCGAGCGTCTGGCCCCGGGGCTGCGGGTCGAGGCGCTGGCTCCCGACGGGTTGGTAGAGGCGGTCTCGGTAGAAGCCAGCAAGGCTTTTGCACTAGGGGTGCAATGGCACCCCGAATGGCAGGTAAGCTGCAACCCTCACTACCTGGCCATCTTCCAGGCTTTTGGTGATGCCTGCCGCAAGCGGGCAAGACAACGCGACGCCGAAGCGTCACACAAGGCCTGACTTAATAGAGAGTCAGGAAACTCAGCCTAGAGGCATTTATGAGTAACAACCTCGACCAGCTCACCGATTGGTTGAAAGACCACAAGATCACAGAAGTCGAATGCATGATCGGCGATTTGACCGGGATCACCCGGGGCAAGATCTCGCCGACCAACAAGTTCATTGCCGAAAAAGGCATGCGCCTGCCCGAGAGCGTGCTGCTGCAGACCGTGACCGGCGACTATGTCGAAGACGACATCTATTACGAACTGCTGGACCCGGCCGACATCGACATGGTCTGCCGCCCGGACCAGAACGCGGTGTACCTTGTGCCCTGGGCCATCGAGCCCACTGCCCAGGTGATCCATGACACCTACGACAAGCAGGGCAACCCCATCGAGCTGTCGCCGCGCAACGTCCTGAAGAAAGTCCTGAAACTCTACGCCGACCACGGCTGGCAGCCCATCGTGGCGCCGGAGATGGAGTTCTACCTGACCAAGCGCAGCGACGACCCGGACTACCCGCTGCAGCCGCCGATCGGCCGCTCCGGCCGCCCGGAAACCGGGCGCCAGTCGTTCTCCATTGAGGCTGCGAACGAATTCGACCCGCTGTTCGAAGACGTCTACGACTGGTGCGAACTGCAGGAGCTGGACCTGGACACGCTGATCCACGAGGACGGCACGGCGCAGATGGAGATCAACTTCCGTCACGGCGATGCCCTGTCCCTGGCCGACCAGATCCTGGTGTTCAAGCGCACCATGCGCGAAGCCGCGCTCAAGCACGACGTGGCCGCCACCTTCATGGCCAAGCCCATGACCGGCGAGCCCGGCAGCGCCATGCACCTGCACCAGAGCATCATCGACATCAACACCGGCAAGAACGTCTTCTCCAATGAAGACGGGACCATGAGCCAGCTGTTCCTCAACCACATCGGTGGTTTGCAGAAGTTCATTCCCGAGCTGCTGCCGCTGTTCGCCCCCAACGTCAACTCGTTCCGTCGTTTCCTGCCCGATACCTCGGCGCCGGTGAACGTCGAGTGGGGCGAAGAGAACCGCACCGTGGGCCTGCGGGTGCCGGATGCCGGGCCACAGAACCGTCGCGTGGAAAACCGCCTGCCGGGCGCCGACGCCAACCCGTACCTGGCCATCGCCGCCAGCCTGCTGTGTGGCTACATCGGCATGGTCGAAGGCCACAACCCGAGCGCGCCCGTGGTGGGCCGTGGCTACGAGCGCCGCAACCTGCGCCTGCCACTGACCATCGAAGACGCGCTGGAGCGCATGGAAAACAGCAAGACCATCGAGAAGTACCTGGGCCAGAAGTTCATCACCGGCTATGTAGCGGTGAAGCGGGCCGAGCACGAAAACTTCAAGCGCGTGATCAGTTCGTGGGAGCGGGAGTTCCTGTTGTTCGCCGTCTGATCCGCCGGGCGCCACTGCCCGCCAGTGGCGCCTTCACTGACACTAAGGAGAGATTGATGACTCATAAAAACCCGCAAACCCGCGAGTGGCAAACCCTCAGCAGTGATCACCACCTGGCACCGTTCAGTGACTTCAAGCAACTGAAGGAAAAGGGCCCGCGGATCATCACCCATGCCAAGGGTGTGTACCTCTGGGACAGTGAAGGCAATCAGATTCTCGACGGCATGGCCGGCCTGTGGTGCGTAGCCATCGGCTATGGCCGTGACGAACTGGCGGAAGCCGCCAGCAAGCAAATGCGCGAACTGCCCTATTACAACCTGTTCTTCCAGACTGCCCACCCACCGGTGCTGGAGCTGTCCAAGGCGATCGCCGATATCGCGCCAGAAGGCATGAACCACGTGTTCTTCACCGGTTCCGGCTCCGAAGGCAACGACACCATGCTGCGCATGGTCCGCCACTACTGGGCGATCAAGGGCCAGCCGAACAAGAAAACCATCATCAGCCGGGTCAATGGCTACCACGGTTCCACTGTGGCCGGTGCCAGCCTCGGCGGCATGACCTACATGCACGAGCAGGGCGACTTGCCGATCCCGGGTATCGTCCATATCCCGCAGCCTTACTGGTTCGCCGAAGGCGGCGACATGAGCCCCGAAGAGTTCGGTATCTGGGCCGCCAACCAGCTCGAAGAGAAGATCCTCGAACTGGGCGTGGACAATGTCGGGGCCTTTATCGCCGAACCGATCCAGGGCGCCGGTGGCGTGATCGTGCCGCCGGACAGCTACTGGCCGCGGATCAAGGAAATCCTTGCCAAGTACGACATCCTGTTCGTTGCCGATGAAGTGATCTGTGGCTTCGGGCGCACCGGTGAGTGGTTCGGTAGCGATTTCTACGACCTCAAGCCGGACATGATGACCATCGCCAAGGGCCTGACCTCCGGCTACATCCCCATGGGTGGGCTGATCGTGCGCGATGAAGTGGTGGCGGTGCTCAACGAGGGCGGCGACTTCAACCACGGTTTCACCTATTCCGGGCACCCGGTGGCCGCTGCCGTGGCCCTGGAAAACATCCGCATCATGCGCGAAGAGAAAATTATCCAGCGCGCCCATGAAAAAGCGGCACCGTATTTGCAGAAACGTCTGCGCGAGTTGAGCGACCACCCGCTGGTGGGCGAGGTTCGCGGGGTAGGGCTGCTGGGGGCCATCGAACTGGTCAAGGACAAGGCCACCCGGGCGCGTTACGAAGGCCGAGGCGTGGGCATGATCTGCCGGCAGTTCTGCTTCGACAACGGCCTGATCATGCGCGCGGTGGGTGACACCATGATCATTGCGCCGCCCCTGGTGATCAGCGAGGCGGAGATCGACGAGCTGGTGGCCAAGGCGCGCAAGTGTCTGGACCTGACCTTGAGTGTGCTCGAGGGCTGAGTGCTAGGCTTTGAGCGCGGTGCTTGCGGGCACTGCGTTCAAAGCAGATGTAAAAGCCTGGTCTTTTCTTGAAAGCCGGCCTTGGATCTTGCCAGACTACCCGCCGTTTTGGTTGCCCGGATATTGGCCGCTGAGCGAGTGGTTAAAAAGAATAATTGGAGCATTACGCATGAAGGCATTAGGTATGAAGTTAGCTGGCAAGACCCTCCTCGCCATGTCCCTGATGGGCGTGATGGCGGCGGCGGCACAAGCGGACGATAAAGTGCTGCACGTTTACAACTGGTCCGATTACATCGCGCCGGACACTATCAAGAAGTTTGAAGCCGAGTCGGGCATCAAGGTTGTCTACGACGTGTTCGACAGCAATGAAACCCTGGAAGCCAAGTTGCTCGCCGGCAAGTCCGGTTATGACGTTGTGGTGCCTTCCAACAACTTCCTGGCCAAGCAGATCAAGGCCGGTGTCTACCAGGAACTGGACCGCTCCAAGTTGCCGAACTGGAAGAACCTCAACGAATCGCTGCTCAAGGCGGTTTCGGTGAGCGACCCGGGCAACAAGCATGCCTTCCCTTACATGTGGGGCTCGATCGGTATCGGCTTCAACGCCGAGAAGGTCAAGGCCGCGCTGGGTGCCGATGCACCGACCAACTCCTGGGACCTGCTGTTCAAGCCTGAGAACGCTGAGAAGCTGAAGGCCTGCGGCGTCAGCTTCCTCGATTCGCCAACCGAGATGATTCCGGTGGCGCTGCACTACCTGGGCTACCCGACCGACAGCCAGGACAAGAAGCAACTGGCTGAAGCCGAAGCGCTGTTCCTCAAGATCCGTCCTTCGATCGCCTACTTCCACTCCTCCAAGTACATCTCCGACCTGGCCAACGGCAACATCTGCGTCGCCGTGGGTTACTCGGGCGACATCTACCAGGCCAAGGCCCGTGCCGCCGAAGCCGGTGACAAGGTCAAGGTCAGCTACAACATCCCCAAAGAAGGTGCTGGCAGCTTCTATGACATGGTGGCCATCCCCAAAGACGCGGAAAACGTCGAAGGCGCCTACAAGTTCATGACCTTCCTGCAAAAGCCTGAAGTCATGGCCGAAATCACCAACGCCGTGCGTTTCCCCAACGGTAACGCGGCTGCAACCCCATTGGTCGATAAAGACATCACCAGCGACCCGGGCGTGTACCCGCCAGCTGAGGTGCAGGCCAAGCTGTACGCGATCGCCGACCTGCCGGCCGCGACCCAGCGCATCCTGACCCGCAGCTGGACCAAGATCAAATCCGGCAAATAAGCCGATTTGCAGCACTCCCTGTTGCCGTCGTCGTGGCGAGGGCGGCAACAGGAAACAATTAAATGACAGAAAGTTTTGCTGGATTGGTTTATCGAGGGTAAGTTGCGCGCCGGTTTTGTTGCTGGGCAGCTTGGAGGCTGTCAGGTAGCGCGGGGCAACTTGGGCCCAACTATTTAAGAGGACCTCCACTTGCCTATTTCTTTATTTCGCAAAGCCATGCTGGCCGCCGCCGGCCTGACGCTGATGGCTGGCGTCCAGGCTGCACCGACCGTGCATATTTATAACTGGTCCGATTACATCGGTCAGAACACCCTGGCCGAGTTTGAAAAGGCCACCGGTATCAAGCCGGTGTATGACGTATTCGATTCCAATGAAACCCTGGAAGGCAAGTTGCTGGCCGGTCGTACCGGTTATGACGTGGTCGTGCCGTCCAACCACTTCCTGGGCAAGCAGATCAAGGCCGGGGCTTTCCAGAAGCTCGACAAGAGCCTGCTGACCCACTATTCGAACCTTGATCCGGTCCTGCTCAAGCGTCTGGAAATGAACGATCCGGGCAACCAGTACGCGGTGCCGTACCTGTGGGGGACCAACGGCATCGGCTACAACGTCGACAAGGTCAAGGCCGCCCTGGGCGTGGACAAGATCGATTCCTGGAGCGTGCTGTTCGAGCCGGAGAACATCAAGAAGCTCAACAGCTGCGGCGTGGCCTTCCTCGACTCCGCCGACGAGATGATGCCCACGGTCCTCAACTACCTGGGCCTGAACGCCAACAGCACCAACCCCCAGGACTACAAGAAGGCCGAGGCCACGTTACTGGCAGTGCGTCCTTACGTGACCTACTTCCATTCGTCCAAGTACATCTCGGACCTGGCCAACGGCAATATCTGCGTGGCCATCGGGTTTTCCGGCGATGTGTTCCAGGCCAAGGCCCGGGCCGCCGATGCCGGCAAGGGTGTGAACATCGCCTATGCGATTCCGAAGGAGGGCGGTGCCCTGTGGTTCGACATGCTGGCGATCCCCAAGGATTCGACCAACGTCAAGCAGGCCCACGCCTTCATCAACTATTTGCTGCAACCTGAAGTGATCGCTCAGGTCAGTGACTATGTCGGTTATGCCAACCCCAACCCCGGGTCGGACAAGCTGATGGAGCAGTCCATCCGCACCGACGAAGCGGTCTACCCACCGCAGGAAGTGCTCGACAAGACCTACGTGTCCACCGAGTTGCCACCCAATATCCAACGCTTGATGACCCGCAGCTGGACCAAGGTCAAGACGGGTAAATAGTTCCACAGGCTCAAACTATCCAAGGTCCGCCCGCATGGGGCGGGCTGCAAATTTTGTTGGGAGTTTCGCAAATGGCAGTTGCCTCCGGCGCCTATAAGAAAGCCCTCGAGGGCGACCAGACACCTAAGCAGGTGCTGGTCAAAATCGACCGGGTCACGAAGAAGTTCGACGAGACGGTTGCCGTGGACGATGTGTCCCTGGAAATCAAGAAGGGCGAGATCTTCGCCCTGCTCGGCGGTTCGGGTTCAGGCAAGTCCACCTTGCTGCGGATGCTGGCCGGCTTCGAACGGCCAACGGAGGGGCGAATCTTCCTCGATGGTGTAGACATCACTGACATGCCGCCCTACGAACGGCCGATCAACATGATGTTCCAGTCCTACGCCTTGTTCCCCCACATGACCGTGGCCCAGAACATCGCCTTCGGCCTCAAGCAGGACAAGATTCCTGCCGCCGAGATCGACGCCCGGGTGGCAGAGATGCTCAAGCTGGTGCAGATGAGCCAGTACGCCAAGCGCAAGCCGCACCAGCTCTCCGGCGGCCAGCGCCAGCGCGTGGCCCTGGCCCGTTCCCTGGCCAAGCGTCCCAAGCTGCTCTTGCTGGACGAGCCCATGGGCGCCCTGGACAAGAAGCTGCGCTCACAGATGCAACTGGAGCTGGTGGAGATCATCGAGCGCGTGGGCGTGACCTGCGTAATGGTGACCCACGACCAGGAAGAGGCCATGACCATGGCCGAACGCATCGCCATCATGCACCTGGGCTGGATCGCCCAGATCGGCAGCCCGATCGACATCTACGAGACCCCGGTCAGCCGCCTGGTCTGCGAATTCATCGGCAACGTCAACATCTTCGAGGGTGAAGTGGTGGACGATGCCGAGGGCCACGCGCTGATCACCTGCAAGGACCTGGACCGCAGCATCTATGTCGGCCACGGCATCAGCACTTCGGTGCAGGACAAATCGGTGACCTACGCGATCCGCCCGGAAAAGCTCCTGGTGACTGCCGAGATGCCGACCTGCGAGTACAACTGGTCCAGCGGCAAGGTCCACGACATTGCCTACCTGGGCGGCCACTCGGTGTTCTACGTCGAACTGCCGAGCGGCAAGCTGGTGCAATCCTTCGTCGCCAACGCCGAGCGCCGTGGTGCGCGGCCGACCTGGGGTGACCAGGTCTACGTCTGGTGGGAAGACGACAGCGGCGTGGTACTGCGCTCATGAACATGCGAAAGCTCAAGCGCCGACTCAATCGAATAATTCCCGGTGGCCGTCAGCTGGTCATCGGGGTTCCGTTCATCTGGCTGTTCCTGTTCTTCATGCTGCCGTTCTTCATCGTCTTGAAGATCAGCTTCGCCGAAGCGGACGTGGCCATTCCGCCGTACACCGAGATCTACAGCTACGTCGACCAGAAGCTGCAGTTGCTGCTGAACCTGGGCAACTACGCGATGCTCGGCGACGACGAACTCTATATCGCCGCATACCTCGGCTCGCTGAAGATGGCGTTCTTCAGCACCATCCTCTGCCTGCTGATCGGCTACCCGATGGCCTACGCCATCGCCAGTGCCCGTAAGGAATTGCAGACGGTGCTGGTGCTGCTGATCATGATGCCGACCTGGACCGCGATCCTGATCCGCGTCTATGCCTGGATGGGCATCCTCAGCAACAACGGCCTGCTCAATGGCTTCCTGATGTCCATGGGCTGGATCAACGAGCCGCTGCAGATCCTCAACACCAACATCGCGGTGTATATCGGTGTGGTCTATTCCTACCTGCCGTTCATGATCCTGCCGCTGTACGCGAACCTGGTGAAACACGACACCAGCCTGCTGGAGGCCGCGGCCGACCTGGGTTCGAGTACCTTCAACAGCTTCTGGAAAATCACCGTGCCGCTGTCCAAGAACGGCATCATCGCCGGCTGCATGCTGGTGTTCATCCCGGTGGTGGGTGAGTTCGTGATTCCGGAACTGCTGGGCGGTCCGGAAACCCTGATGATCGGCAAGGTGCTGTGGCAAGAGTTCTTCAACAACCGTGACTGGCCGGTGGCATCCGCCCTGGCGGTGGTGATGCTGGCGATCCTGATTGTGCCGATCATCCTGTTCAACCGCAGTCAGGCCAAGGAAATGGAGGGCAAGGAATGAAGCGCTTCAGTTTCTCCAGCCTGATGCTGGTGCTCGGCCTGTTGTTCATCTACCTGCCGATGCTGATCCTGGTGATCTACTCGTTCAACGCCTCCAAGCTGGTGACGGTGTGGGGCGGCTGGTCAATCAAGTGGTACATCGGCCTGCTGGATAACCAGCAACTGATGGGCTCGGTGATGCGCTCCCTGGAAATCGCCTGCTACACCGCTGTAGCAGCGGTGGCACTGGGCACCCTGGCGGCGTTCGTGCTGACCCGGATCACCCGCTTCAAGGGCCGTACCCTGTTCGGTGGCCTGGTCACCGCGCCGTTGGTGATGCCGGAAGTGATCACCGGTCTTTCCTTGCTGCTGCTGTTCGTGGCCATGGCCCAGGCGGTCGGCTGGCCTCAGGAGCGCGGCATCGTCACCATCTGGATCGCCCACACCACGTTCTGCGCCGCCTATGTGGCAGTGGTGGTGTCGGCCCGCCTGCGTGAGCTGGACCTGTCCATCGAAGAGGCGGCCATGGACCTGGGCGCGCGACCGTGGAAGGTGTTCTTCCTGATCACCATCCCGATGATCGCGCCTTCGCTGGCGGCGGGCGGCATGATGTCCTTCGCCCTGTCCCTGGATGACCTGGTACTGGCCAGCTTCGTCTCCGGCCCGGGTTCCACCACCTTGCCGATGGAAGTGTTCTCGGCGGTGCGCCTGGGGGTGAAGCCTGAGATCAACGCCGTGGCCAGCCTGATCCTGCTGGCGGTGTCTCTGGTGACCTTCCTGGTCTGGTTCTTCAGCCGGCGCGCCGAAGAAGCCCGCAAGCGGGCGATCCAGCAGGCCATCGAGGAAAGCGCTGCCGACTCCTGGAAACAGCCGGACGTGCGTCGGGCCCAGGCGCCGGAAACCGCCTGAGTTGCGGTTGTGTCATCAAAAAACCTCGCCCCGGTTTCCGGGAGCGAGGTTTTTTATTGGCCCTTGCCGGGGCAAGCGTACTTCAGAAGGGGATTGGGCTTGCGGGTCTCTTCGCTGGCCAGCCAGCTCCTGCAGCGCTGGTGATGGGTCAGGATTGCCAGGGTGAACGGCGAATCACCTCGACGAAATTCAACGCCTTGAACCCTGGCTGCTGGTCGGCCAGGACGTCGGTCTTGACGTTGCCGAAGGTGGTTTGCGGGCGATGGCGCAGGCCGTCGGCGAAGGCGCAGATGATGCATTCCTTGAAGCCTTCACCGCGCGGGTGGGCGTGGACCACGGCTTCACGCTGGGCCGCGGGGAACGCGGCGTAGTCGATGCCCAGCACATCCATCTCGACCCCGGCGGTGACCAGGGCCACGGTAGGGCGCAGGTGCTGGGGGATGCCTGGGGTGGTGTGCAAGGCGATGGACAGCCAGACCTGCTCGATATCGTCGGCGCTGAGGCCGTAGGGCTGGAGAAAGTCGCGTGCGGCGTTGGCGCCGTCGACTTCGAAGCGCTGGTCGGCGCTGCGCAGGCCCTCCACCAACCCCAGGTCGTGGAACATGGCGCCGACGTAGAGCAACTGCGGGTCGTAAGCCAGCTGCCGGCGTTCGCCGCTCAGGGCGCCGAACAGGAACACCCGGCGCGAGTGGTGATAAAGCAGGTCGGATTCGACATCGCGGATGTACTCGGTGGTGGCCCGGGCCAGGGCGCTGTCGGGTATCCGGATCCCGGCGATGGTGGAGCTCATGGGGCGTTCCTCGTGGCGGGCGCCGTTCTGGCGCTGGAGCCTTCAGTCTGTTACCGGCCCTTTCGGCCCACAATCGCACCGGGGCTGCGATCCCGGCCAACCTGCGTGCATTTCCTGCCAGTGCTATGTTCCCCCGAGCTTTGCTTGCGACAATTGCCCGCCGCTCGGGGTTGCCGGGCGCGGGTCATTGAGGGCTGTTTGCGCCATGGGTAGAAGCGTTGCCGTGCTGGTTTTTCCGGGTGTCCAGGCCCTCGATGTCACCGGGCCCATGGATGTGTTTTGCGAAGCCAACCGGTTTCTGCCGGCCGAGGATCATTACCGCTTGCGGGTGATTGGCGTCGAGGCTGGGGCGCAGGCCTGTTCCAATGGCCTGCTGTTACACGCCCATTGTTCCTTCACCCAGGCCCTGGAGCCCTTTGACCTGTTGCTGGTGGCGGGCGGCCCGCAGGTGCCTGGCAGCCAGTTCAGCCCGGCCTTCTACGCCTGGCTGCGGGAGGCCTGCGCCCGGGCCAAGGGCTTCGGCTCGATCTGCAACGGCGCGTTCATCCTGGCCCGGGCCGGGTTGCTGGAAGGGCGCACGGTGACCACCCACTGGAGCGATGCACCGGCGCTGGCTGCGCTGTGCCCTGGCACCCGGGTCGAGGCTGATCGACTGTACGTCCAGGACGGCAGGCTGTTCACTTCGGCGGGCGTCACCGCCGGCATCGACCTGTCGCTGTACCTGCTGGCCCAGGATCATGGTGCGGGGGTGGCCCTGAGCGTGGCCAAGCGTCTGGTGGTGTTCACCCAGCGCACGGGGGGGCAGTCGCAGTTCAGCCCGTTTCTGCTGCCCCAGGCCGAGACCACCTCCACCGTGGCTCGGGTCCAGCAGCATGTGCAGGACCGGTTGCAGGCGGACCTGAGCATTGCCGAGCTGGCCCGGGCGGTGAACATGAGCCCGCGCAATTTTGCCCGAGTGTTCGTTCGAGAAGCGGGGGTGACTCCGGCGGAATTTGTCGAAGGCGCGCGGATGGATGCGGCGCGGGGGATGCTCGAACGCAGCGCGGCGCCGCTCAAGACCGTGGCCTACGCCTGCGGCTTTCGCGATGCCCAGCACATGCGCAGCGTGTTCAACCGGCGCCTGGGGCTGACCCCGCAACAGTTCCGCCTGAACTTCAGCACCGTACCCTTGTAGGAGCCGGCTTGCCGGCGAAGGCGTCCTTCAGCGGAGTGCAGGGCTTGCTGGCCTCTTCGCTGGCCAGCTCGCTTCTACACCCGCCGCTGGTCAGGGCGCGGGGACCCGGGGGCGTGCCGGCAGCAGCTTCAGGGTGCTGCGGGTGTTGGCGGTGACTTCCTCGTCGCTGAAGTGCGCCTGCTGGTAGACCCCTTCGATATAGGCTTCGGCCTGATCGTCGTAATGCTTGTCGAACAGCACGCCACTCTGGCCCACCGGGTTGATGGTCAGGCTGTGGGCCGGGTCGGCGAAGTCGATGATGCGCCGGGTCGAGGGCCCGTAGACTACTGACCAGGGCGCCGGGCCGATCTTGGCGGTGAGGTTGTTCGGCACCTCGTGGCTACCGGGGGCGTCCAGGGGGCCGACGTTGAACAGCCGGTCCAGGGGCTTCTGCATGCCCAGCGGGTGGCCGTGGGTCAGCGTGTGGGCCTGGCCCCAGCGCCATTGCGCCGGGTTGGCGCCCAGGGTCAGGCGCAGGTGGTCGATACTGGCGCGCCAGGCCAGCTTGACCGTGTCGGCGCGGCTTTCGCGCTGGGGCGTGGTGCGGTTGTCCCACCAGGGCGAGTCGGGGTCCGCCGCCAGTCGGGGCAGGGCGGCGTCCACCACCCGGGCCTGGATCAGGGCGTCGAAATAGGCGTCGCCGAGTTTTTCATGGAAAGTGGCATCGGCCAGGTTGAACAGGAACTGGTTGAACAGCGTCGCGCTGGTGGATTCCAGTGGATAGTCGCCCTGCCATTTCGCCAGTTGCTCCACCAGCTTCAGTTCCTCGGGGTCGCTGACCACTTCACGCAACACCGGCAACAGCGGCGCCAGCAGGCGCGGCCCGTAGGCGGTGGTGGTGCCCAACTGCAGTTTCTGGGTGTTCTCCAGGTCCCATTTCTGGCTCTTGTCGCTGAGCTGCCGATCCAGTTGCTGACCACGGTCGGCCAGGTTGTAGTAGCCGGGGATCTCCATGCCGGTGGGGGATACCGGCTGGAAGTTGGCCGAGACGATATAGCCCCGGGCCGGGTTCTCTTCCTGGGGGTTGGCGCTGAAGGGGTAGAAGCCTTCCTTGTCCGCCAGGCTGGTGCTGCCATCGAGGATGAAGGCCGGCTTGGCCCCCGCCGGGCGCTTGGGCAGGAGCGCCGCCGCCCACCAGCCGATGTCGCCCTTGGCGTTGGCCCAGACGATGTTCAGGCCCGGTGCATGGACCTTGGCGGCCGCAGCGCGGACCTTGGCCAGGGTGTCTGCGCGGTTGAGCTGGTAGAAGCCGTCGAGGATCGGGTTCGGGGTTTCCAGGAAACCCCACCACATGGCGATCGGCGCCTTGCCCACGGTGGTGCCGAGCATGTCGTTGATGATCGGGCCGTGGGGCGACTGGCGCAGGGTCAGGGTCACCGGGGCCTGGCCCTTGACGGCGATCTGCTGCTCGCTGGTGATCAGGTCCACCCACTTGTCGTGGAACCAGACCTGATTGGGGTTCTCCGGGTTGACCTTTTCGGCGATCAGGTCGAGGTCATCGTTCTGGAACATGGTCAGGCTCCAGCCGAAGTCCAGGTTGTGGCCGAGGAAGGCGAAGGGCACCAGGGCCTGGTGATGACCGTAGAGTTCAAAGCCAGGGGCCGAGAGCTGGGCCTCGTACCACACCGACGGCAGCGAGTAGCGGATATGCGGGTCGCCGGCCAGCAGCGCGCGGCCGCTCTTGGTCCGCGAGCCGGAAACCACCCAGGCATTGCTGCCCTCGAATTGCGGCAGCCCGGCTTCTTCCAGGGCTTGCTGGCTCAGGCGGGCGATCCGGCCCAGGCCCTGCCAGTCGACGGCGGCCAGTGGCGCTGAAGGTGGGGTCTTGCCCTTGGCCAGCACGCCCTTGGGCTGCCAGTCGAGGTCGAACACCTTTAGGTAGTCATTGCCCAGTTCGTCGCGGATGTAGGTCAGCAGCGGCTCGGTGCGAAAGGCCATGGCAAAGCTGTAGGCCATGAAACCGGCGACGCTGACGGTGTCTTCTGCGGTGAAAGGCCGCTTGCGGATACCCAGGACGTCGAACTCGATGGGGCTGGCGTGGCTGTCCTGATACTGGTTGATGCCGTCCAGATAGGCTTCCAGGGCCTTCCAGGCGGGTGACTGATGGTCGAGCCCGGCGATATAGCTGTCGGCCCGTTCGCGAATCCGCAGGCTGCGGAACAGTTTGTCGGTGTCCACCAGCTTGGGCCCCAGCACCTCTGCCAGCTCGCCCCGGGACAGGCGCCGCAGCACTTCCATCTGGAACAGCCGGTCCTGGGCGTGCACGTAGCCCAGGGCGCGGTACAGGTCGGCTTCGTTTTCGGCGCGAATGTGCGGCACCCCGCGTTCGTCGTAACGCACGGTGACCGAGCCTTGCAGGCCATTGAGCTCGACCTGGCCCTGACGCGTCGGCTGTTTGCTGTACAGGTAGCCGGCAAGCCCTGCCAACAGGGCGAGGATCAGTACGGCGACGACGGTCAGGCTGCGTTTCATGCGGGCTCCTTGCTGTTGTTGTATTCAATGCCGCCTTGGGAGAGCTGCAGAGATTTAGCACAAGTCAGGGGCCTCGCGCAGGAGGCAGTCCTTGATTAGTCGCGAATGCCTTGTTCGGCCGGCCAGGGGCAGTAGCAGCCGATGGCCAGGGTGTGGGTGGCGCTGACCGGGCGATTGTCCTCAAGGGCCTGGAGGATGGGCTCGATGAAGCTGTTGCTGGAATTGCAGGTCAGGCCTTCGCTGTAGGGGCCGAAGTAGGCCAGCTTGCCGTTGCGGTCCCAGATCGCCACTGCCGGGCTGGCGGGGATCTGTTCCGCTCCGGGCAGGCTGTCGAGGTGCTTCAGGCGGCTCAGGGTGGCGGGTAGCTGGCCGTGGCTGCCGGGCTTCTGTACGGCATAGAACTCCACGCCCCGCGGGCCATAGGTTTCGATCAGCTCGGCCAGGTGCTGCTGGTTACCGACATTGCAGGGGCAGGCCGGGTCCCAGAAATGCACCAGGCGGATCGCCCCGGGGCCGGCCAGTTCGGCGGGCAGTTGCAACGGGTCGCCGGAGAACATCGCGGTGTGCTCGCTGAACGCCCGCAGATAGCGGCCCTGGAACCATTCGTAGGCGTTCCACAGCACCACGGCGCAGATCAGGACAAGCAGGCTGGCAAGCAGGGGCGTGCGGTAAGACTGGCGCATTAAGATCGGTCCTCGAAGGTCGCGTAGCTTGCCATGCTTGCCGCGACAGATGAATATCGCAGGCCCAGAAAGCCCGTTTTGTCGCCGGTACCCCCGCTTTGGAATTCTCTATGCCCGCCACTTTCGACCCCGACCACCTGCGTGCCAGCCTGCAACCTCTGGTCGCCGGGCAGCCTTTGTCGGTGGAGGGGCAGGCCTACCAGCGCTTCTATGGGCTGGATTTCGCCGGGCGGGCGCTGGTGCCGCGCAGCCGCCTGGGGCGTTTCCAGGTGGACGGCTACGACGTGGTGAGCCAGGTCTGGTGGCCGGAGCAGCCACGGGCCACGCTGTTTCTGTTCCACGGCTTCTACGACCACATGGGCTTGTACCGGCATGTGATCGAGTGGGCGCTGCAACGGCGTTTCGTGGTGATTTCCTGCGACCTGCCCGGGCACGGCCTTTCCAGTGGCGAGCGGGCCAGTATCGATGATTTCGCGGTGTACCAGCGGGTGCTGCAAGGCCTGTTCGCCGAGGCCCGGTCCCTGGAACTCCCCGAGCCCTGGCACCTGTTCGGGCAAAGCACCGGCGGCGCGATCATCATGGACCACCTGCTCAACCAGGGCGCCGAGAGCCCGGCCCAGGGGCAGGTGATGCTGCTCTCGCCGCTGGTGCGGCCGCGGGCCTGGGGCTGGTCGATGCTCAGTTATTACGCGCTGCGGCCCTTCGTCACCGGCATTGCCCGGCGCTTCAGTGAAAACTCCAACGACCCGGATTTCCTCGCGTTCCTGCAGGTCGACCCGTTGCAGCCGCAACGCTTGCCGACGGCCTGGGTGGGAGCGCTGTCGCGCTGGATCAAGCGCCTGGAGGCGGCGCCCCGCAGTTCCAGGCAGCCGTTGATCGTTCAGGGGGATGCGGACATGACCGTGGACTGGCAGCACAATCTGCAGGTGATTCGTGGCAAGTTTGCCGCGCCCGAGTTGTTGATGCTGCCCGATGCGCGGCACCACCTGGCCAATGAAATCCCGTTGTATCGCGATCAGTACTTCGCCTTTCTGACCCAGCACCTCTAGAGATTGGTGCAGCCGCTGCCGCAGGCTGCGAACGGCCCGAAGGGACGCAAGAGCCCAAGGCTACTGCAGGCTCGTCAGGCGATTGCCAGGCAAGGGCCTGCGGGCTCGGCAGCGGTCACAGGCGAGTTGCCGGGTCAGGGGGCGAGGCTGGAAGTGCTCTGGCCGACCGCCAGGCCGGCGCGAATCGCTGCCAGGGCGGCCTGGTAATAGGCCTTGCCTTCGCTGGATTCGGCGAAGGTGGCGAACTCTTCCAGCTCCGTGTCGGACAGATCCCGATAGACGTACAGCAAGGTGTTGTTCAGGTCGTTGCCGATCTGCTGCATCAGCCGCTGGCGCTGGCCGTTGAGCATGCCCTGGGCCTGGCCGCCCCCCAGCAGGCCGGGAATCATCTGGCTCAGGCTGTCGGCGGCGACACCGGCAATCGCCAGGCTCACCTCTGCACCCGCTTCCCGGGCCGGCAGGGCCTGGGCCAGGTGGCCGATGATCAACTGGCGGTTGTCGCTGGCCTGCATCTTCGGCAGGCCCTGGGCGTTCTTGGCCAGCTGGTCGCGGCGGGTCGCCAGCAGTTCGGCGGCGACGATCTTGCGGCCCAGGGGCGACTGGAAGAAGGCCAGGGCCGGTGCGGGGTCCGCCAGGTTCTGCCGCAGTTGGGCCTCGGCGCGACGGTCCACGGCCTGGGGGGCGAAGCGCTGGTTGCTGTTGTCCACCAGGGCTTGATAGACCGCCGGCGGCAGGCTGCTCTGGTAGCGCTGCTGGGCGGCGCTGAGGGCATCGTTGAAATGCGCGCGCTGTTGCGCCCAACCGGCGACCTGGTACAACTGGTCGTGGCTGTCTGCCCAGGCAGGCAAGGCGCAGAAGATCAACAGTGAGAAAAGCAAACGGCGCATAAGGACTCCTGTCAGCAGGCGACTATTCTCCGGGGCAAGAGGGTGGTTGTCGAGAATTCGTATCAGCATCCCTCGGCAAACCGATGATGTGTAAGCCCATTGAAAAAAATGCTTCATCCTCCGCTCTGCGGCTCTGTCAGATTTTTCTGAGGCTGGATACTATGCGCGCCATGCAAATACCCTCTGATCATCCGCTGTTGTTGAACATTGTCGACGACCTGGCCGCCTGTGGCTGGTCGCAGCAAAATGTCTTCCTGTCCGAGGCTCTGACCCTCGAACTGGCGGCTGAGTGCCGTAAACGTGCGGCTGAAGGTGAACTGGCGCCGGCGGCGGTAGGACGCGGGCCGGCCCAGGAGATCCGCGAGGGTATTCGCGGCGACCATATCCAGTGGCTCGAACCCGGTCAGGCCCAGGCCTGCGATAGCTACCTGGAACTGATGGACAGCCTGCGCGAGGCTCTGAACCGAGGCCTGTTCCTCGGGCTTGAAGATTTCGAATGCCATTTCGCGATGTACCCGCCGGGAGCCTTCTACAAGCGCCACGTGGATCGCTTTCGCGATGACGACCGGCGCATGGTCTCGGCGGTGGTCTACCTCAATGAGGAGTGGCTGCCCGAGCAGGGCGGGCAATTGCGCATGTACCTCAATGACCGGGGGCAATACGATGTAGTCCCTGTCGGGGGGCGGCTGGTGGTGTTTCTTTCCGGCGAAGTCCCCCATGAAGTCATGCCTGCGACCCGGGAACGCCTGTCCCTGACCGGCTGGTTCCGGCGCCGTGGTAACGAGCCGTTCTGAATATGCACAAGATCCTGGTCAGCCGCTGCCTGTTGGGCCACCGCGTACGCTACGACGGCGGTGCCAGCGGCCCGTTCGATCAACTGGCCGCCTGGCAGCAAGAGGGACGAGTGGTTGCCTTGTGTCCGGAGGTTGCTGGGGGTTTGCCCACGCCACGGGCGCCGGCGGAGATCCCCGGCGGGCAGGGTGTCGATGTGCTCGAGGGGCGGGCACCGGTGATGACCTGCGAAGGTGAAGATGTCAGCGCCCAGTTCCTGGCTGGCGCCCGCCAGGCCCTGGAGCTGGTGGAGAAGCACCGGATCCGCGTTGCCGTGCTCAAGGCCCACAGCCCATCCTGCGGCAACCTGCTGACCTATGACGGCAGCTTCAGCGGGGTCAAGGTTTCGGGGGAGGGCGTCACCGCCGCGTTGCTCAAGCAGCACGGGGTGCAAGTCTTCAGCGAGCTGCAACTGCCCGAGGCCGCCAGCGCCCTGGCCGCATTGTCCTCGTAGCTGCTGCCGAGCTTTAGCGAGGCTGCGAAAAGGCCCTGAGGGCCTTGCTTGACGATTTCCCGCCGACCTCTAGCAGCCCCCCTGGGTCCCTTCGGGCCGTTCGCAGGCTGCGGCTACAGGTCAATCCAGGCAGCTTGTGTCGTTTACTGCCCGGCTTCGGCCTTCGGCGGTTTGCTCGCGTCCATGCCGAACCATTTCTCCGACAGGGCCATCAGGCGCCCGTCGGCCTTGATCCGCTGCAAGGCGCTGTCCAGGCTCGCGCGAAACGCCGGGTTACCTTTCTGGAAGGGGATCGCCAGGCTCAGGGTCGGTCCGACCTTGGCGCCTTCCTTCACCGGCAGGCGGCTGTCGCGAATGGCGTAGGGAATCAGCAGGCGATCGCTGATGGCAGCGTCGATCTGCTTGTCCGCCACGTCCTTGATCGGCTGCTGGGCATCGGCGTAGCTGCGCAGGTTGATCCCTTCCACAGTCCGCGCCTGATCGACGAACTGGCTGCCCTGGGCCACCCCCAGCGCCTGGCCGCGCAGGGCCTGCAGGGAAAACAGCGGACGCTGCTCTTCCTTGCGCACAATCAACTGCGCACTGGAATAGCTGTAGGGTTCGCTGAAATCGAAACGATCCTTGAGTTCCGGGGTCATTGCTATGTGGTTGATCGCCACGTCGAACTTGCCGCTTTCCACTCCCGGGAGCAGTTCGGCGGCCTCGGTCACCACGAAGTCCGCGCGTACGTCCAGTTCACTGGCCAGCAGTTGCCCCAACTCCACCTCGAAACCGGTGAGTTTGCCGTCGTCCTTGAAATTGAAGGGCGGCGTATCGGCTTCCAGGGCGATGCGCAGCTCGCCGCGGTCATTGATATCGTCCATCAGTTCGGCTTGAGCGCAAGTGCTCGCAAGGGGCAGCAAAAGTAACAGGCCAGGCAGGAAACGCATGGTCACTCCTTGAATTTATATGAGCGATGCGCCGTTCAGGCTCGCTTTGCTAAGGTGTTGAGTGCCTTCGACAACGAATTGCCACGAAGTTGTCATAACCGTAAAAGATTTGCGGAAAAACTGGAGAAGATAATGAAAATTTTTATGTCGCGTGCTGCTTTGGCCGGTCTGTTGCTGGGAACCTCGATGCTGGCCGGTGCAGCGGAAATTCCGCGTACCGAGGCACCTGCCGGCGCCAAGGTGACTATCGTTTCCCCGGCCGACGGGGCCACCGTGGACAAGACCTTCAAGGTCAAGTTCGGCGTTGAAGGCATCGCCCTGGCTCCGGCGGGCGATCAGACCGCCAACACCGGCCACCATCACCTGCTGATCGATGTCGATCAGTTGCCTGCCGAGAACCTGCCGATCCCGATGGACGCCAACCACCTGCACTTCGGCAAGGCCCAGACCGAAACCGAAGTGACCCTGACACCCGGCAAGCACACCCTGCAACTGGAACTGGGGGACAAGAACCACGTGCCTTTCAACCCGGTGATCGTTTCCAAGAAAATCACAGTAACAGTGAAATAATCGTAAACACGATAAAAAAGGGAGCCCAGAGGGCTCCCTTTTTTGTGCCGCAGTCGAGGCTTAGAACAGCACGCGGCAACGGATGGTGCCGTTGATGTGCTGCAGCTTCTCTTGCGCCAGGTCCGAGTACTCGGCGTCGACGTCGATCACCACGTAGCCGACCTTCTCGTTGGTCTGCAGGAACTGGCCGGAGATGTTGATGCCGTTTTCGGCGAAGACCTTGTTGATCTCGCTCATCACGCCCGGAATGTTCTCGTGGATGTGCAGCAGACGGTGCTTGCCCGGGTGGGCCGGCAGCGCCACTTCAGGGAAGTTGACCGAGGACACCGAGGTACCGTTGTCGCTGTACTTGACCAGTTTTTCTGCCACTTCCAGGCCGATGTTGGCCTGGGCTTCAGCGGTGGAACCGCCGATGTGCGGGGTCAGGATCACGTTGTCCAGGCCGCGCAGCGGGCTTTCGAACTCTTCGTCGTTGGAGCGCGGCTCCACCGGGAATACGTCGATGGCCGCGCCGATCAGGTGCTTGTCCTTGATCGCGTCCGCCAGGGCGTCCAGCTCGACCACGGTGCCGCGGGCGGCGTTGATCAGGATGCCGCCTTTCTTGATGGCGCGGATTTCCTTCTCGCCGATCATCCACTGGGTGGCCGCGGTTTCCGGCACGTGCAGGGTGACGATGTCGGACATGCCCAGCAGTTCGTGCAGGTTGCCCACCTGGGTGGCGTTGCCCAATGGCAGCTTGGTCACGGTGTCGTAGAAAAACACCTGCATGCCTAAGCCTTCGGCCAGGACCGACAACTGCGTACCAATGGAGCCGTAGCCGACGATACCCAGCTTCTTGCCACGGATTTCGAAGGAGTTGGCCGCGCTCTTGATCCAGCCGCCACGGTGGCAGGAAGCGTTTTTCTCGGGGATGCCGCGCAGCAGCAGGATGGCCTCGGCCAGCACCAGCTCGGCTACCGAACGGGTGTTGGAGTAAGGCGCGTTGAACACCGCGATGCCGCGCTCGCGAGCGGCGGACAGGTCAACCTGGTTGGTACCGATGCAGAAGCAGCCCACTGCGACCAGTTTCTTCGCGTGGTCGAAGATCTCTTCGGTCAGTTGAGTGCGGGAGCGAATGCCGATGAAGTGTGCATCGGCGATCTTTTCCTTGAGCTGGGCTTCCGGCAGAGAACCGGTGAGGTACTCGATGCTGGTGTAGCCGGCGGCCTTGAGGACGTCGACAGCGGATTGGTGGACGCCTTCGAGGAGAAGGAACTTGATCTTGCTCTTATCGAGAGAAGTCTTGCTCATCTGCGTAAACCTGTGTCCCGGAGAAAAATGGCAGGGAAGTGGACAGCTTGAGCTGACCTGGGCGGCACTGGGCCGACACCGCAGAAAGGCCCTTGGGCACTCTCCTGCGGGGGCGGTATGCTAGCATACGCGCCCCGCTAAACACTCATTCCTGCGACGTGAAGCGTTCTCAGGATGACCATGAATTGTTCGAGAGTTCTGTCGATGACCAATCCTGCCCTGATTGATGAGCTGAAGACCCTGGTTGAGCCTGGCAAGGTGCTGACCGACGCTGACTCCCTGAATGCTTACGGCAAGGATTGGACCAAGCATTTCGCCCCGGCCCCGACAGCCATTGTGTTTCCGAAAACCATCGAGCAGGTCCAGGCCATTGTGCGCTGGGCCAATCAGCACAAGGTTGCGCTGGTGCCTTCGGGCGGTCGCACCGGGCTTTCGGCGGCAGCGGTGGCAGCCAACGGCGAGGTGGTGGTGTCCTTCGACTATATGAACCAGATCCTCGACCTGAACCTGACCGACCGCACCGCAGTGTGCCAGCCGGGCGTGGTCACCGAGCAGTTGCAGAACCTGGCGCAAGAAAACGGCCTGTACTACCCGGTGGATTTCGCTTCTGCAGGTTCCAGCCAGATTGGCGGCAATATCGGTACCAATGCCGGCGGGATCAAGGTCATTCGCTACGGCATGACCCGCAATTGGGTGGCCGGCATGAAGGTGGTCACCGGCAAGGGCGACCTGCTGGAGTTGAACAAGGACCTGATCAAGAACGCCACCGGCTATGACTTGCGCCAACTGTTCATCGGCGCCGAGGGCACCCTGGGCTTCGTGGTCGAGGCCACCATGCGCCTGGACCGGGCACCGAAGAACCTCACGGCGATGGTCCTGGGCACCCCTGATTTCGACTCGATCATGCCCGTGTTGCACGCCTTCCAGGGCAAGCTGGATCTGACGGCCTTCGAGTTCTTCTCCGACAAGGCCCTGGCCAAGGTCCTGGCCCGTGGCGACGTACCGGCACCGTTCGAGTCCGACTGCCCGTTCTATGCGCTGCTGGAGTTCGAAGCCACCACCGAGGAAGTGGCCAACCACGCCCTGGAAACCTTCGAGCACTGTGTCGAGCAGGGCTGGGTGCTGGACGGCGTGATGAGCCAGAGCGAAACCCAGTTGCACAACCTGTGGAAGCTGCGCGAATACATCTCCGAGACCATTTCCCACTGGACGCCGTACAAGAACGACATTTCGGTCACTGTGTCGAAAGTCCCGGCCTTCCTTCAGGAAATCGACGCCATCGTCGGCAAGCATTACCCGGACTTCGAAATCGTCTGGTTCGGCCACATCGGCGACGGCAACCTGCACCTGAACATCCTCAAGCCGGACAACCTGAGCAAGGACGAATTCTTTGCCAAGTGCGCGACGGTCAACAAGTGGGTGTTCGAGACGGTCGAGAAGTACAACGGCTCGATTTCCGCGGAACACGGCGTGGGCATGACCAAGCGTGATTACCTGACCTACAGCCGCTCGCCGGTGGAGATCGAGTACATGAAGGCGGTCAAGGCCGCGTTCGACCCGAACGGCATCATGAATCCGGGCAAGATCTTCGCGATCTGAAGCCGGGTAGTGTCCAGATAAAGCACACAAGCAGGAGTCGGTAATGAGCTATCAGCACCAGTATGTCGACGGTACCCGGATCCATTTTCCGGTGGGCAAGGTGGTGTGCATCGGTCGCAACTACGCCGAGCACGCCAAGGAGCTGGACAACCCGGTACCTACCGAACCCCTGTTGTTTATCAAGCCGGGCAGTTGTGTGGTGCCCCTGGAAGGTGGGTTCGCCATTCCCTCCGAGCGTGGTTCGGTGCACTACGAAGCGGAAATCGCGGTGTTGATCGGCAAGCCGCTCTCCACCAAACCCAGCCGCGAAGAAGTGCTGGATGCCATTTCCGGCTTTGCCCCGGCACTGGACCTGACCCTGCGGGACAAGCAGGCCGAACTCAAAGCCAAGGGCCTGCCCTGGGAAATCGCCAAGTCGTTCGACGGCGCGGCGGTGATCGCGCCCTTTGTGGTGGGCAGCACCTTCGCCGACCTGACCGACATCGGCATCCGCCTGACCATCAACGGTGAAGTACGCCAGGACGGCAACAGCGCCATCATGCTCAACCCCATAGTGCCGATGATCCAGTACATGGCCGGTTGTTTCTCCCTGCAGGCTGGCGATGTGATCCTCACGGGCACGCCGGTCGGGGTTGGGCCGCTGAATGTCGGCGATGAGCTGGTGCTGGAGCTTCCCGGTGCCAGTCGTTTCACCAGCAGCGTCCGTTGATCCGAATCTTTCTGCGCTGGGCCCGGTAATCCGGGGCCCGACGCAGAGAGATCAGCGCCTTTAACCGTTTTTTCACATTTTTCCCGGATAATTACGAAGCTCATGGTTCGCGGATCTGAAATTCGTGTGCTATTACCTTTGGCCGCGCTTCTGGAATCTGTGTGATGGACGTCCACCCTCTGCCCAAACCTCACCTCATCCGCCGCTTGCGATTGCGCATGCGCTGGTATTCCTGGCTGCTGTTGGCGGGCGTGATCTGCTATGGCGTAGCCAGCCTCATGCATTGGGATGACCGTGGAGCACTCTGGGTTCAGGAAGGTTTTGTCAGTACCGCTGAACGCAGCTCCAGTATCTGGCTGCCCAGCTACCGGGCGGTGATCGACGCCAAGGTCCTGCCAGGCATGGAGCGGGACGAGGCCTCCGATCTTTCCTATAACCCCCAGACCAAGACCTTGTTTTCGGTTATGGGCAAGCACCCATTTCTGGTGGAGTTGTCGCTGCAAGGCGACGTCCTGCGCAAGATGCCTCTGGTGGGCTGGAGCAACCCGGAAGGGGTTGCGGTCCTGGAGAATGGCCTGCTGGCGATTGTCGATGAGCGCGAGCATTCGCTGGTGATCGTCAAGGTCGATGCCAATACCCAGTCGCTGAATGTCGCGGACTTCCCCAAATACGACCTGGGCCCTTCGGCAGACCAGAACAAGGCGTTCGAAGCCATTGCCTGGAACCCGCGCAAGCAACAGTTGCTGCTGGGGGAGGAGCGCCCGCCGGCGTTGTTTACCTGGAGCAGCGACGGTAGCCAGGTACTCAAGGGCAACAAGCAGAAGCTGGCCAGCGACGAACTCGACTTGCGCAACCTTTCGGCCCTGGGTATCGACCCGCGCACCGGCCATACCCTGGTGTTGTCGGCTGATTCCCATCTACTGTTGGAGCTGGACGAGCAGGGCGAACAGGTCAGCTTCATGGCCCTGCTCGGTGGCTTCAATGGCCTGGAAAAAACCATTCCCCGGGCCGAAGGCGTGGCCATGGATGAGGCCGGCAACCTGTACATGGTCAGCGAGCCCAACCTGTTCTATCGCTTCGAGAAACAGTGAGCCCGGGCCTGTCACCCGAGCCGGGCCGCTCAGGGCATTAAGCTTGAATTCAGGCAGCTGTGATATTTCATCAGCCTGTCCTGATTTCGAGCCTGCCCGCCATGTATCGCCTCACCCGCTTGCGACCTCTTTACCTGATCCTCTGCCTGATGGCCGTGCTGCTGGCGGTGTTTGTCCATAACCACAGGTTGTGGCAGCGCGCATGGTTCGACTGGCAATCCTACTGGCAGGTGACGGCCCCCCAATCCCTGGGGCTGGGCGATTATCGGGTCGTGCTGGAGGCGCAGCCCATCGAGGGCCTGGATGAGGTCTCGGCGCTGACCTACGATCCGCTGCGCAACAGTCTGTTCACCGTGACCAACAAGAATTCCGAACTGATCGAGCTGTCCCTGGACGGGCATATCCTGCGCCGCATCGCTCTGGTGGGCTTTGGCGATCCGGAAGCGGTGGAGTTCATCAGTGCCAATACCTATGTGATCAGCGACGAGCGCCAGCACCGGCTGATCAAGATCCAGCTGGACGATGAAACCACGGCGGTGGATGCGGCAGAAGCCGAGCAGATCACCCTGGGCGTGCACCTTACCGGCAACAAGGGCTTCGAGGGGCTGGCCTACGACTCCCAGGGCAAGCGCCTGTTCGTCGCCAAGGAACGCGACCCGATGCTGATCTATGAAGTGCAGGGCTTCCCCCACCAAGATCCGGAACAGTCCTACGGGATGCATGTGGTGAACAACCCCAAGCGCGATGCCGGTCTGTTCGTGCGTGATCTCTCCAGCCTGCAATACGACGAGCGCAGTGGCCACCTGCTGGCACTGTCGGACGAGTCGCGGCTGGTGGTGGAGCTGGATGTCGAGGGGCGCCCGCTGAGTACCCTGGCCCTGGGCAAGTGGCGCCAGGGCCTGAGCAAGGCAGTGCCTCAGGCGGAAGGGATGGCCATGGATGACGCCGGCACCCTGTACCTGGTGAGCGAACCGAACCTGTTCTACGTCTTCAAGAAACCGATGTAGGAGCCGGCTTGCCAGCGAAGGGGCCTTCAAAACCGCCTTCGCCCGCCCGCCGGCTCCTATCCGCGGGGCAGGCTCAGGCCTTGAGGGTCTTCACCCCTTCGGCGGTACCCAGCAGCAGCACGTCAGCGGGGCGTGCAGCGAACAGCCCATTGGTGACCACGCCGACAATGGCATTGATCTGGCTTTCCAGTTCCACCGGATTGGTGATCTGCATGTTGTGCACATCGAGGATGATGTTGCCGTTGTCGGTGATCACGCCTTCGCGGTACACCGGGTCGCCGCCCAGTTTCACCAGTTCACGGGCCACGTGGCTGCGGGCCATGGGGATCACTTCCACGGGCAGCGGGAAGTTGCCCAGCACCGGCACCAGCTTGCTGGCGTCGGCGATGCAGATGAACGTCTTGGCCACGGCGGCGACGATCTTTTCCCGAGTCAGGGCGGCGCCGCCGCCCTTGATCAGGTTCAGGTGCTCGTCGCTTTCGTCGGCGCCGTCGATGTAGAACTCCAGGTCGCTCACGGTGTTGAGCTCGTAGACCGGAATCCCGTGGCCCTTGAGGCGCGCGGCGGTGGCTTCGGAGCTGGCCACGGCGCCGTCGAAGGCGCCCTTGTGCAGGGCCAGGGCGTCGATGAAGCAGTTGGCGGTGGAGCCGGTGCCGACCCCGACGATGCTCTTGTCATCGAGTTTCGGGAGGATAAGGTCGACGGCGGCCTGGGCAACGGCCTGTTTGAGTTGATCCTGGGTCATGCGGGCTCCGAAGCGGGCAAGGGGGGGCACAAAGGCCGGCATTATAGGCGCCGCGGCAGATCAGGTCATTGCCCGTTTGGCTAATCGGCCGGGCTTCAGAGAAGGCGAGGGGGCGGCTAAAACCTCGGTATTCGTGTGGTCGCCCGGGCAAACGCTGGGTTAGACTCCCTGGCCCTGCCCAACCCGCTCAGTGATGCTTTCCGATGCTCGAACAGTACGTCAAGAAGATCCTCACCTCGCGCGTTTATGACGTTGCCGTAGAAACCCCATTGCAGACTGCCCGCCAGCTCTCCGAGCGGCTGGGCAATCAGATCTGGCTCAAGCGTGAAGACTTGCAGCCGGTGTTCTCGTTCAAGATCCGTGGCGCCTACAACAAGCTGACCCAGCTCAGCGATGCCGAGCGCGCCCGCGGCGTGGTCACTGCGTCGGCGGGCAACCACGCCCAGGGCCTGGCCCTGGCGGCCAAGGTGCTGGGGGTCAAGGCCACTATCGTGATGCCCAAGACCACCCCCGAGATCAAGGTCGAGGGCGTGCGCTCCCGTGGCGGCAAGGTGGTGCTGCACGGCGATACCTTCCCTGAAGCGCTGGCCTACTCCCTGAAGCTGGTGGACGAGAAGGGCTACGTCTACATCCATCCCTACGATGATCCGCACACCATTGCCGGGCAGGGCACGGTGGCCATGGAGATTCTGCGTCAGCACCCCGGCCCGCTGGATGCGATCTTCGTTCCGGTCGGCGGCGGCGGCCTGATCGCCGGCATCGCGGCCTATGTGAAGTACCTGCGCCCGGAGATCAAGGTCATCGGTGTCGAGCCGGACGACTCCAACTGCCTGCAGGCGGCCATGGCTGCCGGTGAGCGCGTGGTGCTGCCGACCGTGGGGATCTTCGCCGACGGCGTGGCGGTGGCGCAGATTGGCCAGCACACCTTCGACATCTGCAAGGATTATGTGGATGAAGTGATTACCGTCAGTACCGACGAGATCTGTGCGGCAATCAAGGATATCTACGACGATACCCGCTCGATCACCGAACCTGCCGGCGCCCTGGGCGTTGCCGGGATCAAGAAGTACGTCGAGCAGCGCGGTATCAGCGGGCAGACCCTGGTGGCCATCGACTCCGGGGCCAACGTCAACTTCGACCGGCTGCGCCACGTCGCCGAGCGCGCCGAACTGGGCGAAGGCCGCGAAGCCATCATCGCCGTGACCATCCCCGAGAAGCCCGGCAGCTTCAAGGCCTTCTGCGAGGCGGTGGGCAAGCGCCAGATCACCGAATTCAACTACCGCTACAACACCGGCAGCGAGGCGCACATCTTCGTTGGCGTGCAGACCCACCCGGAAAACGATCCGCGCAGCGCCCTGATCGCCAGCCTGACCGAGCAGGGCTTTCCGGTGATCGACCTGACCGATAACGAACTGGCCAAGCTGCACATCCGCTACATGGTCGGCGGCCATGCCGAGAAGGTCAGCGACGAAGTGGTGCTGCGTTTCGAATTTCCGGAGCGTCCGGGGGCGCTGTTCAACTTCCTCAACAAGCTGGGCGGGCGCTGGAATATCTCGATGTTCCACTACCGCAACCATGGTGCGGCGGATGGCCGGGTAGTCGCCGGCCTGCAAGTGCCGGCCGATGAACGTCACCTGGTGCCCGCGGCGCTGGAGCAGATCGGCTATCCGTACTGGGATGAAAGCGACAACCCGGCCTACCAGCTGTTCCTCGGCTGAACGACTACGCTGAGGATCGGAGCCTTAAGGAAGCGAAAACATGGAAACACTGACCACGCTGAAGACGCTTCATGTACTGGCCACCGTGCTGCTATTGGGCAGTGCGCTGGGGCTGGCGATCTGGGTCTGGCGCCTGCGCCGCCAGGGGGATGCCACGGTTTATAGCCGGGTGCTGCACCGTCCGGGCCTGTTCGGCTGGCTGTTGCTGGCGCTGGGCATGCTGACATTGCCGTTCAGCGGTTGGTGGCTGGTGCATCTGGTGGGTTGGCCGCTGGGGCAGACCTGGGTCCTGGGTTCCAGCGTGCTCTACACCCTGGGGGCCCTGGCCTGGCTGTGGCTGATGGTGCGCCTCAACCGCCTGCGGGTGGCCAAGGTCGCCAGCGGCCTGGCGTTCACCCTGGTGCTGGCGGTGTTCAGCGCCGCATGTTTCGTGACCATTGCCGGTCTTATGGGCGCCAAGCCGGTCTAACTCTCAAGGATTGCCATGAAGGTCGTTCTGGTGGGGGCCACAGGGTTTGTCGGCCGTCATCTGCTGGCGGCATTGCACGCTGCCGGCCATCAGTTGATTGCCACCAGCCGCCGCCCGCAGCCCCAGGGGTTGCCCGGGGTGGAGTGGTGCCAGCTGGATCTCGATTGCCTGGGCCGCGAGCCCCAGCCCTTTGCCCTGCCTGCCGACACCGACCTGCTGATCAACGCCGCGGGGCTGTTGAGCACTGATGCGCGGGCGTTGAGCCTGACCCAGGACCTGGGTACCCGCGCGCTGTTCGATCTGGCGGCGGCCCGGGGCGTGCGGGTACTGCAGATTTCCGCATTGGGGGCCGGGATCCTGCCTCAGGTGCCGTTCCTTGCCAGCAAGGCGGCGGCGGATGATTACCTGCTGCAGTTGGGGGTACCGGCGGTGGTGCTGCGGCCCTCGCTGGTGCTCGGCGCTGGCGGTGCCAGCAGCGGCTGGCTGACGAGGCTGTCGCCCTGGCCGCTGATTCCCTTGCTGTCCGCCAAGGCGCAGATGCAGCCCTTGCATATAGAGGACTTGAGCGCCGCGGTGCTGGCGCTGCTCAGGCAGTGGCCGCAGGAATCCATGGTTCTGCCCCTGGTCGGCCCGGAACGCATGACCATGGCGCAACTGCTCGATCACCTGCGGTCGGCCCAGGGCTGGGCCCCGGCGCGCTACTTCAAGCTGCCAGCGGTCTTGCTGCGGCTGGTGGCCGCTGCTGGCGATCGCCTGGGCTGGCGAGCCTTGAACCGGCAGAGCCTGGCCATGGCCCGCCACGACAACCTGGCGGATCCGCAGGTGCTGGCCTCGGTCTGCGGGTATCACGCGGCGCCGCTGGCGGCCCGCTTGCAGGAGTGGCCGCAGGCGGCGCAAAGCACCCAACTGGCCCTGCGCCCGCTGTTGCTGGCAGTGATGGTGCTGATCTGGCTGGGTACCGCGCTGGTGTGCATCGGCCCGGGTTACGACTGGGGCCTGCGGATCATGGCCGAGGCTGGCGTGCATGGCGTCTGGGCGGCCCTGGCGGTGATCGGCGGTTCACTCTGTGATGCGCTGCTGGGTGTCGGCCTGCTGCTGCGGCGCTGGCGCCGGCGGGCCTTGCAGGCGCAGTTGGGGCTGATGCTCGGCTACACCCTGATCATCAGCCTGATCCTGCCGCACTTCTGGTTTGACCCTTATGCCGCCGTCGCCAAGAACCTGGTGCTGATGGTGGCGACCCTATGGCTGCTGTGGACCGAACCCCGCCAATGAGCGCTTACCTGCTGTTGAAAACCCTGCATATCCTGTCCTCCACCGTGCTGTTCGGCCTCGGCGCGGGGTCGGCCTATTACGCCCTGCGGGCCTGGCGCAGTGGCCGGGTGGAAGTGATCGCCGTGACCTTCAAGCACCTGGTGTTCGCCGACTGGGCCTTTACCGCCACCACGGCGGTGTTCCAGCCGTTGAGCGGGCTGGGGCTGGTGCACCTGGCAGGCTGGTCGCTGCAGCAGGCGTGGCTGATGTGGAGCCTGGGCCTGTATGTGGTGGCGGGGCTGTGCTGGCTGCCGGTGGTCTGGTTGCAGATCCGAGTGCACAAGATGGCCGAGCAGGCCCTGCAGGACGGGACGCCGATGCCGCTGCGAGCAACCCTTTATATGCGCTGGTGGTTCGCCCTGGGCTGGCCGGCGTTCCTGGCCTTCATGGCGATTTTCTATCTGATGGTGGCCAAGCCGGCGTAGGTTTTTTCGCTGGCAAGCCAGCGCCTACAGCCGGCTCGCCGGCGAGCTGCCTAGTCGCGCAGGCTGATGACCTGCCAGCCACGTTTCTCGGCCTCGGCCCGCAGGTTCGGGTCCGGGTCAACGGCCACGGCGGTAGTCACTTGCTCCAGCAGGGGCAGGTCGTTCATCGAATCGCTGTAGAAGTAGCTGTCTTCCAGGCTGTGGCCGGTCTCTTCCAGCCAGCGGTTGAGGCGGGTGACCTTGCCTTCACGGAAGCACGGCACATCGGTACTGCGCCCGGTGTAGCGGCCATCCTGCATTTCGCATTCGGTGGCGATCAGGGTTTCCACGCCCAGGCGTTCGGCGATCGGCGCGGTCACGAAACGGTTGGTCGCGGTGATGATCACCAGCTTGTCGCCGGCAGCGCGATGCTTGTCCAGCAGGGCCTGGGCCTTGGGCAGGAGGATCGGCTCGATGCAGTCGCGCATGAAGTCGCGGTGCCACTCTTCGAGCACGGCCATGTCGGTGCGGCCGAGGATTTCCAGGCAGAAGTTCAGGTAGGCGGCATTGTCGAGCTTGCCGGCCAGGTAATCCTGATAGAACTCGTCGTTGCGGGTCTTGTAGGCGACGGCGTCGAGGAAGCCCCGCTCGCACAGATAGTCGCCCCAGGCGTGGTCGCTGTCGCCGCCCAAAAGCGTGTTGTCCAAGTCGAATAAAGCCAGGCGCATTGCAGTTACTCGCTGAAAAGTCGCGGAAAAAGGTGCCCAGAATACGGTCTTTTCACAAGAGTGCACATAAGGTAAGCAGCCTCGTTGCTGCATTCCCAAGCTTTGTGGAACAATGCGGCGACATGCGTTTGCGAGGTTGTAGCCGTGATCGACCCCGATGGTTTCCGCCCCAATGTCGGGATCATTCTGACCAATGATGCCGGACAGGTGCTATGGGCTCGCCGTATCAATCAAGATGCCTGGCAGTTTCCTCAAGGGGGAATCAACCCCGATGAGACGCCGGAAGACGCCTTGTATCGCGAGCTGAACGAAGAAGTGGGGCTGGAGCGCGAAGATGTGCAAATTCTCGCCTGCACCCGGGGCTGGTTGCGCTATCGTTTGCCGCAGCGTCTGGTCCGGACCCACAGCCAACCGCTGTGCATCGGCCAGAAGCAGAAATGGTTTCTCCTGCGCCTGATCTCCAACGAGCAGCGGGTGCGGATGGATTTGACCGGTAAACCGGAATTCGATGGCTGGCGCTGGGTCAGTTATTGGTATCCGTTGGGCCAGGTGGTGACATTCAAGCGCGAAGTGTATCGCCGCGCTCTCAAAGAGCTTGCCCCGCGCCTGCTAGTGCGCGACTGACGACGGAGTTCGACCCCGAGCCATGCTCAATACGCTGCGCAAGATCGTCCAGGAAGTTAACTCCGCCAAGGATCTCAAGGCGGCGTTGGGGATTATTGTATTGCGCGTCAAAGAGGCCATGGGCAGCCAGGTCTGCTCGGTCTATCTGCTGGACCCGGAAACCAACCGTTTCGTCCTGATGGCCACCGAGGGCTTGAACAAGCGCTCCATCGGCAAGGTCAGCATGGCGCCCAACGAAGGCCTGGTAGGCCTGGTGGGCACTCGCGAAGAACCCCTCAACCTGGAAAACGCCGCCGACCACCCGCGCTATCGCTACTTCGCCGAAACCGGTGAGGAGCGTTACGCCTCGTTCCTCGGTGCGCCGATCATTCACCACCGCCGGGTGGTGGGCGTGCTGGTTATCCAGCAAAAGGAGCGGCGCCAGTTCGACGAAGGCGAAGAAGCCTTCCTGGTGACCATGAGCGCCCAACTGGCCGGGGTTATCGCCCATGCCGAGGCCACCGGTTCGATCCGTGGCCTGGGTCGCCAGGGCAAGGGCATTCAGGAGGCCAAGTTCGTTGGCGTACCGGGCTCGCCCGGCGCGGCGGTGGGCAGCGCGGTGGTGATGCTGCCGCCGGCCGACCTGGATGTGGTGCCGGACAAGCACGTCACCGACATCGACGCCGAACTGGCCCTGTTCAAGAGCGCCCTGGAAGGGGTGCGGGCCGATATGCGCGCGCTGTCGGAAAAGCTCGCCACTCAATTGCGCCCTGAAGAGCGCGCGCTGTTCGACGTCTACCTGATGATGCTCGACGACGCCTCCCTGGGCAGTGAAGTGAAGGCCGTGATCAAGACCGGGCAATGGGCCCAGGGCGCGTTGCGCCAGGTGGTCACCGATCACGTCAACCGTTTCGAACTGATGGACGATGCCTACCTGCGCGAGCGGGCCTCGGACGTCAAGGACCTGGGCCGCCGGCTCCTGGCCTACCTGCAGGAAGAGCGCCAGCAGACCCTGGTCTATCCCGACAACACCATCCTGGTCAGTGAGGAACTGACCCCGGCCATGCTCGGCGAAGTGCCGGAAGGCAAGCTGGTGGGCCTGGTCTCGGTGCTGGGTTCGGGCAACTCCCACGTGGCGATCCTGGCCCGGGCCATGGGCATCCCGACGGTGATGGGCCTGGTGGACCTGCCGTACTCCAAGGTCGACGGCATCCAGATGATCGTCGACGGCTACCACGGCGAGGTCTACACCAACCCCAGCGACGTGCTGCGCAAGCAGTTCGCCGATGTGGTGGAAGAAGAACGGCAACTGGCCCAGGGCCTGGATGCCCTGCGCGACCTGCCCTGCATCACCCCCGATGGCCACCGCATGCCGCTGTGGGTCAACACCGGCCTGCTGGCCGATGTAGCCCGGGCGCAGAAGCGCGGGGCCGAAGGCGTGGGCCTGTATCGCACCGAAGTGCCGTTCATGATCAACCAGCGCTTCCCCAGCGAGAAGGAACAGCTGGCGATCTATCGCGAACAGCTGGCGGCCTTCCATCCGCAACCGGTGACCATGCGCAGCCTGGACATCGGCGGCGACAAGTCGCTGTCGTACTTCCCGATCAAGGAAGACAACCCCTTCCTTGGCTGGCGCGGGATCCGCGTGACCCTCGACCACCCGGAGATCTTCCTGGTACAGGCCCGGGCGATGCTCAAGGCCAGCGAAGGCCTGAACAATTTGCGCATCCTGCTGCCGATGATTTCCGGCATCCACGAGCTGGAAGAAGCCTTGCACCTGATCCACCGGGCCTGGGGCGAAGTGCGCGATGAAGGCACTGACGTACCGATGCCGCCAGTGGGGGTGATGATCGAAATCCCCGCCGCGGTGTACCAGACCAAGGAGCTGGCGCGCCAGGTGGACTTCCTCTCGGTAGGCTCCAACGACCTGACCCAGTACCTGCTGGCGGTGGACCGCAACAACCCACGGGTGGCCGATCTCTACGACTACCTGCACCCGGCGGTGCTGCAAGCGCTGCAGAACGTGGTGCGTGATGCCCATGCCGAAGGCAAGCCAGTGAGCATCTGCGGCGAGATGGCCGGTGATCCGGCGGCGGCGGTGCTGTTGATGGCGATGGGCTTCGACAGCCTGTCGATGAACGCCACCAACCTGCCGAAGGTGAAGTGGATGCTGCGTCAGGTCAGCATGACCAAGGCCAAGGAACTGCTGGCGGAAATGATGACCATCGACAACCCGCAAGTTATCCACAGTTCGCTGCAACTGGCGCTGAAGAAACTCGGGCTGGCGCGGATGATCAATCCGGCTTCGAGCAAGACCCTGTAACCGGGTTGTTTTCTTCGCCGGCAAGCCGGCTCCTACCGAAGCGTTCGTGGGAGTCGGCGTGCCGGGGAACGCTTCAGACCTTCAGTTCGACCTCTCCCAGATGCCCGCCATAGGGGCCGAAGCTACGCTCCAGCAGATGCCGCGAGCCATCGGCGTGGACGATCAGTGCCGTGCTGGCTCGTGTGCCGTAGCTGGGGCTGGCGATGAACACGCTGGACAGCAGGCTTTCGGTGGCCAAGCCCACTCCGGTGTCCGGCAGGTCGGCGAAGGGCGCTGTCTGCGGGTCGCTCAACAGCGCCAGCAGTGCCTGGGGCTGTGGATCATGCAACACCTCCTGCAACGCCGCCCTGGCCTTGAGCAGCTTGGGCCAGGGCGTATCCAGCCCGGCATTGGAAAGGCCGTAGACCCCAGGCTCCAGCCGTTGCGGCTGCGGGTCCCGAGCGTTGTAGTGCCACAGTTGCTCGGCATTGCCCAGCAGCAGGTTGAACCCGGCGTACTCCACCGAGCGCCCGACTACATCGCGCAAATAATCATCCAGGGGCACGTCGCCGGCGAGAAAGCGCGCCACCAGTTCACCCCGCGAGCGCCGCGCCGGAGGCTGGTGCGGGTTGCGGATATTGGTCAGGGCGGCAAAGCGGCCCTCGGCGCCGACCCCGAGCCAGGTGCCGCCGGCTTCCAGGTCGCGACCGGCGTGGATCTGCGGCAGTTCCGGCCACTGCCCCAGGGGCAGGCTCGGCCGCGCGTAGAATTCATCACGGTTGGCCGCGACGATCAGTGGCTGAGCATGACCCGGCCGCCAGGCGAAAACGATCAAGCACATTAAGGTGGCCCCCTGTGTGTTTTTGCCCACTTTACGCACAGATCCGGCGGGTATCCATCGCCATCCAGTGGAGTCCGGGGCGGCGCTTCCGTTACCATGCCGATCTATTTTTCGGATGCTCCCATGGAATTTCTGCTCTATCTGCTGCTGGGCGCCTGTGCGGGCGTGCTGGCCGGGCTGTTCGGCGTGGGCGGCGGGATCATCATAGTCCCGGTGCTGGTGTTCAGCTTCACCCTGCAAGGCTTCGATGTCTCGGTGCTGACCCATCTGGCGGTCGGCACCTCCCTGGCCAGCATCATCTTTACCTCGGTCAATGCGGTGCGCGAGCACCATCGGCGTGGCGCTGTGCGCTGGCCGATCTTCGCCTGGATGACCGTGGGTATCCTCCTGGGCGCCGGTTTCGGCGCACTGACCGCCGAGGCGATCTCCGGCCCGCACCTGCAGAAAATCATCGGTGTGTTTGCCCTCGTGGTGGCCCTGCAGATGACCCTGGAGCTCAAGCCCAAGGCCAGCCGCCAGGTGCCCGGCAAGCTGGGCCTGACGGCCGCCGGCGGTGTGATTGGCTGGGCCTCGGCGATCTTCGGCATCGGCGGTGGCTCCCTCACCGTGCCTTTTCTCACCTGGCGCAGCGTGCCCATGCAGCAGGCGGTGGCCACCTCATCGGCCTGCGGTTTGCCCATTGCCCTGGCCAGTGCCTTAAGTTTCATGATTCTGGGCTGGCATGATCCGCTGCTCCCGGCCCATAGTCTCGGTTTCGTTTATTTGCCGGCCCTGTTGGGCATTGCCCTGACCAGCATGGTGTTCGCCCGCATCGGCGCGCGCCTGGCCCACAAACTGTCGCCACGCCTGTTGAAACGCATGTTCGCCGCGCTACTGTTCTGCGTGGGGCTCAGCTTCCTGTTCTGAGTGGTGACGCAATCCTGGCTTAATCCTGGGCTGGCAGTTTGCCCCGGGAATCTGAAGTTCTAACCCTTACGAGGAGTCGCAATGCTGCCTTACCCGCAGATTGATCCGGTGGCCCTGGCCATCGGCCCGCTGAAAATCCACTGGTACGGCCTGATGTACCTGATCGGCATTGGCGGTGCCTGGTTGCTGGCGTCGCGCCGCCTGAACCGTTTCGATCCGACCTGGAGCAAGGAGAAGCTCTCGGACATGGTGTTCTGGATGTCCATGGGGGTGATAGTCGGTGGTCGCCTGGGTTATGTGCTGTTCTACGACCTGAGCGCCTATTTGGCCAACCCGACCCTGATCTTCGAAGTGTGGAAGGGCGGCATGTCGTTCCACGGTGGTTTCATCGGGGTGA
This sequence comes from Pseudomonas sp. GW822-FHT04H02, assembly GCF_058800645.1. NCBI lineage: Bacteria > Pseudomonadati > Pseudomonadota > Gammaproteobacteria > Pseudomonadales > Pseudomonadaceae > Pseudomonas > Pseudomonas sp. GW822-FHT04H02. Next base: position 279,020 of record NZ_JBXAMM010000005.1, read on the forward strand.
TGCTGGCGGCCTGGTGGTTCGGCAAGCGCAACAACAAGACCTTCTTCGAGCTGATGGATTTCGTCGCGCCGATGGTGCCGATCGGCCTGGGCGCCGGGCGCATCGGCAACTTCATCAACGCTGAATTGTGGGGCAAGCCCACCGATCTGCCCTGGGCCATGGTGTTCCCGCCGTTCAGCGATCCGGCGCAATTGCCGCGCCATCCCTCGCAGCTGTATCAGTTCGCCCTGGAAGGCGTGGCGCTGTTCCTGATCCTCTGGCTGTTCTCGCGCAAACCCCGGCCGACCATGGCGGTTTCCGGTATGTTCGCCCTGTTCTACGGGATCTTCCGTTTCATCGTCGAGTTCGTCCGGGTGCCGGACGCCCAGTTGGGCTACCTGGCCTGGAACTGGCTGACCATGGGTCAGGTCCTGTGCGTGCCGATGATTCTCGGTGGCCTGGGGTTGATCTGGCTGGCTTATCATCGCGCTCCGGCCAAGAGCGCGGCGCAATAAATTCGAACCCCGGGGCGTGCCCCGGGTTCAAGGATGCAGGTAATTCATGAAGCAATATCTTGATCTGGTGGCCCACGTCATCAACAACGGCACCAAGCAGGCCAACCGCACCGGTGTGAACACCATCAGCTTCCCCGGGGCCATGCTGCGCTACGACCTCAAGGAAGGTTTCCCGGCCATCACCACCCGCAAGATGGCCTTCAAGTCGGCCATCGGCGAGATGGTCGGCTTCCTGCGCGGGGTAAACAACGCCGCCGAGTTTCGTGCGCTGGGCTGCAAGGTCTGGGACCAGAACGCCAACGAAAACGCCCAGTGGCTGGCCAACCCGTTCCGCCAGGGCGACGACGACCTGGGCGAGATCTACGGCGTGCAGTGGCGCAAGTGGCCGGCCTACAAACAGATCAAGACCAGCAACCAGGCGGCCATCGACCTGGCGCTGAGCCAGGGCTACCGGCAGATCGCCGCGGGCGAGGAAGACGGCCAGGGCTACGTGGTGCTGTACAAGGCCATCGACCAGGTGCGCCAGTGCGTCGACACCATCATCAACGACCCGGGCAGCCGGCGGATCCTGTTCCACGGCTGGAACTGCGCCCAGCTGGATGAAATGGCCTTGCCGCCGTGCCACCTGCTGTACCAGTTCCACCCCAATGTCGAGACCCGGGAAATCTCCCTGACCCTCTACATCCGCTCCAACGACCTGGGCCTGGGCACGCCGTTCAACCTCACCGAGGGTGCTGCGCTGCTGAGCCTGATCGGCCGCCTGACCGGCTACACGCCGCGCTGGTTCACCTATTTCATCGGTGATGCCCACGTCTATGAAAACCATCTGGACATGCTCAACGAACAGCTCAAGCGCGAGCCGTTCCCGATGCCCAAGCTGGTGATTTCCGAGCGTGTGCCGGAGTTCGCCAAGACCGGCGTCTACCAGCCGGAGTGGCTGGAGCTGATCGAACCGAGCGACTTCTCCCTGGAAGGCTATGAGCACCACGCGCCCATGACGGCGCCGATGGCGGTCTGAGCATCCAGCTACTGCAGCAAGGGCCGCGCGGCCCTTGTCGATTGATCCTGTTGCCCTTATCGACCTGTGCCCGGAGCCGTTCCGGGCATGGCTGTGCCCGGCGGCCAGCTACGCTCTGAGTAGCGGCCCTGCCAGGTGCGGGGTGTGGTCCTTGTGACATTCAACGTGAGCCCCGAATGGAAGAACTCAATCACAGCCTGTTCCTGGCCATCAACGCCAGTGCCGGGGCGTCCATGCCGATGCGTGCACTGGCGGGTTTTCTCGCGCAATGGGTGGTACTCAGCGTGCCGCTGCTGCTGGTGGTGTTCTGGGTTTTCGGCGAGCGCCGCCAGCGCATGATCGTGTTGCTCGCCGGCCTGAGCATTGTCCTGGCCCTGGTCTGCAACCTGCTGATCCGTGAGCTGTGGTTCCATCCGCGGCCGTTCATGATCGGCCTGGGGCAGAACTTCCTCGCCCACGCGCCCGGGGCATCCTTCCCCAGCGACCACGCCAGTGGCATGTTCGCCATGGCTTTCGCGCTGATCCTGGCCAGCCTGCGCAAGACCGGGCTGGTGATGCTGGGCCTGGCGCTCCTGGTGAGTTGGGCACGGGTCTACCTGGGCGTGCATTTCCCTTTCGACATTCTGGGTGGCTGCCTGGTGGGGGGGCTCAGTGCCTGGCTGGTGCGCCAGGGGCTGGCCTGGCAGCAACTGGACCAGCGGCTGCTGGCGATCCTCGAAGGGGCTTATCTGCGGCTGACGGCCAGCGTTCGGCGCGGCGCCTGAAACCGCGCCAGGGGTTCAGTGCCCGTGGCTGCGCCCGACATGGGAGGGCTCGCTCTCATTGGGGGCCACCGAGCCGCTGACTTCCAGGCGCTGGAGAATTCCGCAGTGCTCAAGGTCCGGGCCCTCGCTGCAGCGCTGGCGCAGGTCCAGCAGCTGTTCCTGCAGGGCCAGCAAGCCGTCGATGCGCGCCTTGACGTGATGGATATGCTCGTCGATCAGGGCGTTGACGCTGGCGCACTGGTCCTGGGGGCTGTCGCGCAGGTTGAGCAGGCTGCGGATCTCCTCGAGGGTCATGTCCAGGCTGCGGCAATTGCGGATAAAGGTCAGGCGCTCGGTGTGGGCCTGGGTGTAGAGGCGATAGTTGCCTTCACTGCGGGCCGGTTCCGGCAGCAGCCCTTCGCGCTCGTAGTAACGGATGGTCTCGACCTGACAGTCGGTGAGTTTCGCCAGTTCGCCAATCTTCATTGCCGTCGTCTCCGAATGGGTGCTTGACCCTATAGTGGCTACAGGGTGTTCACTTGGCAACAAGCACCTTAATTCGGAAGGGACCCTAATGAGCGATTCTCTCCACAGCCCGCGCAAAACCGCGGATCAGCAGCCCCAGGCTGATCACGATCACGATCACGATCACGATCACGATCACGATCACGATCACGATCACGATCACAGCCCTGGCCACAGCCATTCCCATGCGCCCGCGGGCAAGTTGCAGCCGGTCAAGGCACACGATCATGCCGCCCACGGCGCATCCTGCTGCGGTTCCGCCGACCTGGCGCCGTCCAGGGTCACCCTGAGCGAGACCCCGACCGCCGGCGCGCGCTTGAGCAGCTTTCGCATCGAAGCCATGGACTGCCCCACCGAACAGACCCTGATCCAGAACAAGCTGGGCAAGCTGGCCGGGGTCCAGGCGCTGGAGTTCAACCTGATGAACCGTGTGCTGGGGGTGACTCACGACCTGCCGAGCACCGCGCCTATCATCGAGGCGGTCAAGTCACTGGGCATGCACGCCGAACCCCTGGAACAGGAGGGTGACCAAGCCGCGCCTGCCGCAGCGCCCGTGAAGAAGCCCTGGTGGCCGCTGGCCCTGTCCGGTATCGGCGCGCTGGCTGCCGAGGTCATCCATTTCACCAATGCCGCACCCGACTGGGTGATTGCCCTGGTGGCCCTGGTGTCGATCCTCAGTGGTGGCCTGACCACCTACAAGAAGGGCTGGATCGCCCTGAAGAACCGCAACCTCAACATCAATGCCCTGATGAGCATCGCCGTGACCGGCGCCGTGCTGATCGGCCAATGGCCGGAAGCGGCGATGGTGATGTTCCTGTTCACCGTGGCGGAATTGATCGAGGCCCGTTCCCTGGATCGGGCGCGCAACGCCATCAGCGGCCTGATGCAGATGACCCCGGAACGGGTCACGGTGCAGCAGGCAGACGGCAACTGGAGCGAACAGGAAGCGAAAAACGTCGAACTGGGCGCACGGGTGCGGGTGCGCCCCGGCGAGCGCATCGGCCTCGACGGCGAGGTCGTGTCCGGCAACTCCACCATCGACCAGGCGCCGATCACCGGTGAAAGCCTGCCGGTGGAAAAAACTGTGGGCGACAAGGTTTTCGCCGGCACCATCAACCAGGCCGGCTCCCTGGAATACCGAGTGACTGCCGCCGCCAACAATTCGACCCTGGCGCGGATCATCCACGCTGTGGAACAGGCCCAGGGCGCCCGGGCTCCGACCCAGCGCTTCGTTGACAGCTTCTCGAAAATCTACACCCCGGCGGTATTCGCCTTCGCCCTGGCGGTGGCGCTGATTCCGCCGCTGTTCATGGGCGGCGTCTGGTTCGACTGGATCTACCGCGCCCTGGTGCTGCTGGTAGTGGCTTGCCCCTGCGCCCTGGTGATCTCCACCCCGGTGAGCATTGTCAGCGGCCTGGCGGCTGCCGCGCGCAAGGGCATCCTGGTCAAGGGCGGGGTCTACCTGGAAGGCGGCTACAAGCTCGACTACCTGGCCCTGGACAAGACCGGCACCATCACCCACGGCAAACCGGTGCAGACCGACTTCCTGTCCCTGGACCCGCTGGCCCAGGACACCGCCCCGGCCCTGGCCGCAAGCCTGGCAGGGCGTTCCGACCACCCGGTGTCCCTGGCCATTGCCCAGGCGGCTGTGGATAAACAGTTGGCCATGCACCCTGTGGATAACTTCGAGGCCCTGACCGGCCGAGGCGTACGCGGCGAGATCAACGGCGAGCTGTACCACCTGGGCAACCATCGTCTGGTGGAAGAGCTGGGCCTGTGCTCCCCGGCTTTGGAAGAAAAACTCTTCGCCCTGGAGAAGCAGGGCAAGACCGTGGTCCTGCTGCTGGACCGCAATGGCCCGCTGGCGCTGTTCGCCGTGGCCGATACGGTGAAGGAATCCAGCCGCGAAGCCATCCAGCAATTGCATGAGCTGGGGATCAAGACCCTGATGCTCACCGGCGACAACCCGCATACCGCCCAAGCCATCGCGGCCCAGGTGGGTATCGATCAGGCTCGGGGCGACCTGCTGCCCACCGACAAGCTGCAGGCCATCGAAGACCTGTACGCCCAGGGCCACCGGGTGGGCATGGTGGGCGACGGGATCAACGACGCACCGGCCCTGGCCCGCGCCGAAATCGGTTTCGCCATGGCTGCGGCGGGCACCGACACCGCCATCGAGACCGCGGATGTGGCCCTGATGGACGATGATCTGCGCAAGATCCCGGCGTTTATCCGCCTGTCGCGCCAGACCTCGGTGGTGCTCAAGCAAAATATCGTCCTGGCCCTGGTCATCAAGGCGATCTTTCTTGGGGTAACCTTTGCCGGGCTGGCCACCATGTGGATGGCAGTGTTCGCCGACATGGGCGTGAGCCTGTTGGTGGTGTTCAACGGTCTGCGCCTGCTGCGCAAATAAGCAACGAGAGAACCCTGTGCTGAGTGCCGAGCTGAAGGCTTTTTACATGGTCGCCCGCCTGGGCAGCATTACCCAGGCGGCGAAGAAGCTCGGCCTCAGCCAGCCCACGGTGACTACCCAGGTCCGCAACCTGGAGAGCCAGTACGCGGTGGAGCTGTTCTACCGAGGCGGGCGCCGCCTGAGCCTGAGCGATGAGGGCGCGCGCTTGCTGCCGATGGTCAAGGAGCTGCTGCAGAAAGAGTCGGACATCGAATTCTTCCTGCGCAACTGCGGGCAGGTGCAGGGCACGCTGCGCATCGCCGCCACCGCACCGTACTACATCCTCGATCTGGTGAAGACTTTCCGCCAGCGCCTGCCCCAGGTGGAGGTCTCGGTGGAAATCGGCAACTCCCAGCAGGTCCTGGAGGCGCTGGAAGATTACCGGGTGGATGTGGCCGCTTCCTCGCAACTGCTGGAGGATTCGCGGTTGGTCCGCCGGGTGCTGGGCAGCGATCCGCTGGTGCTGGCGGTGCATCGCAATCACCCCCTGGCGGCGCTGGATCACGTGCCCCTCAATGCCCTGGCCGGGCATACGCTGCTGATGCGCGAACCCGGCTCCACCACCCGCAGCCTCACCGAAGGTCTGCTGAAGAACGCCAACGTCAGCTTTGGCCCGCTGTTGGAGATTGGCAGCCGTGAATCGATCCGCGAGGCGGTGCTGCGCAATATCGGCATCAGCATCATTGCCCGCCAGGAAGTGCCCCACGACCCGCAACTGCGGGTACTGACCATCGAAAACGCGCCGCAGATCGCCGAGTACCTGTATTGCCTCAAGGAGCGCAAGAACGCGCGCCTGCCCGCCGCCTTTCTCGGCCTGGCCCAGGAAATGGCTCCCGCCTGAAAGACCTGCATCGGCCATGCCGATGCCTTCGCGAGCACATGATTTACACGTGAACCCAAATCCCTGAATACCACTATCGGTCGTTTTTGCCTTACTGCCATATGACCGACGCATTGCAACTCTAGGATTTGCCTCATCTGCTAGATGAGGTGCGTCCATGAACAACTCCGCTGCAACTGCCCTGAGCAACCCCGGTGCGCCGATGAAGGTGCGCGGTATCCACAAGCGCTTCGGTGCCTTCAACGCGCTGGATAACGTGTCCCTGGACGTCGCCGCCGGGGAGCTGGTGTGCCTGCTGGGGCCGTCCGGCTGCGGCAAGACCACCTTGCTGCGCTGCATCGCCGGCCTGGAACGCCAGGACCAGGGCGAGTTGTACCTCGGGGATCGGGACGTGTCGCTGCTGGCGCCCCAGGCCCGGGACTACGGGATCCTGTTCCAGTCCTACGCGCTGTTCCCCAACCTCACGGTAGAAGCCAACATCGCCTACGGCCTGTCCGGAAGTGGCCGCGAAGAAGCGCGCAAGCGCGTGGCGCAGATGCTGGAACTGGTGGGGCTGACCGGCAGCGAGAAGAAGTACCCCGGCCAGCTGTCCGGCGGCCAGCAGCAGCGCGTGGCCCTGGCCCGTGCCCTGGCACCGGCGCCGTCGTTGCTGCTGCTGGACGAGCCGATGTCGGCGCTGGATGCCCGGGTCCGCGAGCACCTGTGCACCGAGCTGCGCCAGCTGCAGCGGCGCCTGGGGATCACCACCCTGATGGTTACCCACAACCAGGACGAAGCCATGCTGATGGCCGACCGCATTGCCGTGATGAATAACGGCAAGGTCGAGCAGTACGCCACGCCCCAGGAAATCTACGACCGTCCGGCCACGCCGTTCGTCGCCGAATTCGTCGGCCAGGGCAACTGGCTACCCTTCAGCCGCAACAGCGACAGCCATGCCCAGGTTGGCGGCATGAATGTGCGCCTGGCCGACGGCTCGGCCAAGACCGCCTCGGGCCGGCTGTTCTGCCGTCCGGAAGCCATCAGCGTGAATCCGCCGGTGCACGAGGAAAACCTGTTCCCGGCCAAGGTCCGCGAGATCACTTTCCTCGGCAATCGCTGCCGCATGAGCTTCGAGCTCAACGAGCTGCCGGGGCATGCGCTGCTGGCCGAGCTGGCCCCGGAAGCCATGCCGCGTCTGGGCGCCCAGGACATCTGGGTCGCCTTGCCGCCGCGCAGCCTTCAGGTGTTTGCCTAAGATGAGCGTGCCAATGTCCCTGCCGCTACCTGCCAAGCGGGCGCGCCAGGTTTCTCGTGCCGAGATCGGCGACCGTATTTTTGTCGTCGGTGGCAAGGTTCTGCTCCTGGTCCTGCTGGGTGTAGCGGTGCTGTTGCCCCTGTTGGCGATCTTCTGGCGCGGCTTCAGCGCCGAGGCCGGGCAGGGCGGAGGCTGGCTGGCGGCTCGCGAGCTAGTGGCCAGCGAAAACTTCCACTGGTTGCTGGGCAACAGCCTGAAAGTCTCCCTTAGCGTGGCCGCTATCGTCGTGCCCCTGGCCTACCTGTTCGCCTACGCCCTGCAACGCACGCTGATTCCCGGCAAGGGCATCTGGCGCGGCCTGTCGCTGTTGCCGCTGATGGCGCCGTCGATGCTCCCGGGCATTGCCCTGGTCTATCTGTTTGGCAATCAGGGGATGCTGCGTGGCCTGTTCGCCGAGAACATCTACGGCTTCTGGGGCATTGTCCTGGGTGAAGTGATCTACACCTTTCCCCACGCCCTGATGATCCTGCTCTCGGCGCTGTCCCTGGCGGACGCGCGGCTGTTCGACGCCGCGTCGAGCATGGGCGCCAGCCCCGCCAAGGCCTTTCGCAGCATCACCTGGCCGGCCACTCGGCAGGCGGTGTTCGCTGCCTTCTGCCTGGTGTTCACCCTGACCATCACCGACTTCGGCGTGCCAGTGGTAGTGGGTGGCGACTATCAGGTGCTGGCCCTGGAAGCCTACAAGGCGGTGGTGGGGCAGCAGCAGTTCGGCCGCGGCGCGTTGATCGGCATGGTCCTGCTGTTGCCGGCCCTGTTCAGCTTCGGTGTCGACGCCTGGCTGCGCCGGCGCCATGGCGACTCCATGAGCGGCCGTGCCCAGGTATTCAAGCCTGCGCCGTCGCCACTGCGCGATGGCTGCTACCTGGCCATTGTGCTGCTGATCTGCGCGGCCCTGCTGCTGGTGTTCGGCATGGCGGTGTTTTCGTCGCTGGTGAAATTCTGGCCCTACAACCTGTCGCTGTCGCTGAACCACTACCAGTTCAACGACACCGCCGGCGGTGGCTGGCTGGCCTACCGCAACAGCCTGACCATGGCCCTGTGCACGGCGCTGATCGGCAGCGTGGTGATCTTTACCGGCGCCTACCTGATGGAGAAGACCCGCGGCCAGCGCGGCTTGAACCTGGCGCTGCGCATGCTCAGTTTCGTGCCCATGGCGGTGCCCGGGCTGGTGCTGGGCCTGGGCTACGTCTTCTTCTTCAACCTCAATGGCAACCCGCTGCATGTGTTCTACGGCACCATGACCCTGCTGGTGGTGTGCACCATCGCCCACTACCTGACCACCGCGCAGATGACCGCCACCACCGCCCTGCGCCAGCTGGATGCCGAGTTCGAGGCGGCCGCGCTGTCGCTCAAGGCGCCGCTGTACCGGCACTACCTGCGGGTTACCGTGCCGATCTGCCTGCCGGCGCTGCTGGACATCGTGCGCTACCTGTTCGTCTCGGCCATGACCACGGTGTCGGCGGCGATCTTCCTCTACAGCCCGGACACCATCCTCGCCGCCGTCGCCGTGCTGAACATGGACGACGCCGGCAACGTCGGCGGCGCCGCGGCGATGTCGACCCTGATCCTGTTCACTTCGGCCGGCGTCTCGCTGCTCCTGGCCTGGGCTTCGCGCGGCCTGCTGCGCCGTTCCCAGGCCTGGCGCCAGGGCGCGCCGGGCCACTGATGCGCTTCACCCACCCCTACTCTGATCTGCACTCACTAAGGAACCGCACCATGTTCAAGCCCCTGGCTCTTGCCGCTGCCGTCCTCTCTACTGTCAGCCTGAACGCCTTTGCTGCGAAAACCGAGCTGACGGTCTACACCGCCCTCGAAGCCGAGCAATTGAAGTCCTACAAGCAAGCCTTCGAAAAGGCCAATCCGGACGTGGAGATCAAGTGGGTGCGTGATTCCACCGGGATCATCACCGCCAAACTGCTGGCGGAAAAAGCCCGCCCGCAGGCCGATGCGGTCTGGGGCCTGGCCGCGTCCAGCCTGGCGATCCTCGACCAGCAGGGCATGCTGCAAAGCTATGCGCCCAAGGATCTGGGCAAGATTGGCCCGAACTACCGCGACGCCGCCAACCCACCGGCCTGGGTCGGCATGGACGTCTGGGCCGCCACCATCTGCTTCAACACCGTGGAGGCCGAAAAGCAGGGCCTGACCAAGCCGGTGAGCTGGCAGGACCTGACCAAGCCCGAGTACAAGGGCAAGATCGTCATGCCCAACCCGGCCTCCTCGGGCACCGGCTTCCTCGACGTCAGCGCCTGGCTGCAGACCTTCGGCGAGAAGCAGGGCTGGCAGTACATGGATGAGCTGCACCAGAACATCGGCCAGTACGTCCACTCCGGTTCCAAACCCTGCAAGCTGGCCGCCGCCGGTGAATTCCCGATTGGCATCTCCTTCGAGTACCCGGCCGTGCAGCTCAAGCGCCAGGGCGCGCCGCTGGACATTGTCCTGCCGAAGGAAGGCCTGGGCTGGGAAATCGAAGCCACTGCGGTGATCAAGGGCACGCCTCATGAAGAGGCGGCGAAGAAACTCGCCGACTTCTCCGCCAGCCCCGAGGCCATGGAGCTGTACAAGGAAAACTTCGCCGTGCTGGCCCAGCCGGGCATCGCCAAGCCGCAGACCGAACTGCCGGCCGACTACGAGCAGCGCCTGATCAAGAACGACTTTGCCTGGGCCTCGAAGAACCGCGACGAGATCCTCGCCGAATGGCGCAAGCGCTATGACGGCAAGTCGGAAAAGGTTGCCAAGCAGTAGCCGATCAATCGCCTTCGCCGGCTTGCCGGCGAAGGCGCTTCCCATCCAGGAAACAACTCATGACCAATCACAGCGATCTGCTGATCGTCGGCGCCGGCATCCTGGGCCTGTCCCATGCCTATGCCGCCGCCAAACGCGGTCTGCGGGTGCACGTTTTCGAGCGCAGCGCCACGCCGCTGGGCGCTTCGGTGCGCAACTTCGGCCAGGCCCTGGTCACCGGCCAGCCGCCGGGCACCATGCTGGAGCTGGCCAGGGCCAGCCGCGAGATCTGGGCCGACTGGCAACAGTTGGCGGGCCTGCAACTCAAGCGCAACGGCTCTTTCCTGTTCGCCCGCAGCGAAGCCGAGGAGCAGTTGCTCGAAGCCTTCTGCGCCGGGCGTGCGCTGGAGCACGGCTACCGCGTCGAGCTGCTCCAGGGCGCGGCGCTGAATGATCTGTACGGCGGCCAGTTCCGCCATCACCGGGCGGCCTTGCACGGCCTGGACGACCAGCAGCTGTATTCCCGTGAAGCGATCCCGCAGTTGATCGACTACCTGCGCCGGGACCTGGGGGTGCAGTTTCACTTCTCGACCCTGGTGCGGGATATCCAGCCGGGCCAGTTGCGCAGCACCGCCGGCAACTTCCACGCGCCGCGGATCGTGCTGTGTTCGGGGCACGATTATCAGACCCTGCTGGCGGATCAGATCGCTGCCTTGCAGCCGCAGATCTGCCGCTTGCAGATGCTCCGGGCGCGGCCCGAGGCCAATCTCAACCTGCAACATGCCTTGCTGACCGGTCTGAGTTGCGTGCACTACGGGGCCTTCGCCGACCTGCCAGAAGCCGCCGCGGTGCAAGCGCAGATTCTGCGCGAGGCGCCCCATCTGCACGAGCATGGTATCCACCTGTTGATCAGCCCGACTCCCTACGGTGAGCTGATCATCGGTGATTCCCACGATTACGGTAGCGATCCTTCACCGTTCAATGCTGAACAGGTGGACAACTGGCTGCTCGAACTGGCCGAGCAGACCCTGGGTTGCAGGGTCCGGGTGGTGGAGCGCTGGCAGGGTGTCTACGGCGCGCGCGGCCCGGCGCCGTTCTCCTTCCTGGAGGCGGCCCCCGGGGTCCATGTGGCCCTGATGCACACCGGGGTCGGCATGAGCGTTGGCCCGGCCATGGCCGAGGGCAATATCGCCCGACTGCTGGAGGAAGCGTGATGGAGCGGCGACAGCAGGTGGTCGACGAGGTCTTCGGCCTGTACGAGCGTTTCGGCGACTGCGACTACATCGGCGAGCCGGTGTCGCAGATCGAGCACATGTCCCAGGCCGCGCAGTTGGCCCTGGCGGAAGGTTATGACGACGAGGTGGTGCTGGCGGCGTTCTTCCACGATATCGGGCATATCTGCCAGCAGGATGCCGAGAACATGGGCGGCTTCGGCGTGGTCAGCCATGAGCGCCTGGGGGCGGACTACCTGCGCCGGGCGGGTTTCAGCGAACGCCTGGCGCGGCTGGTGGAATACCACGTCCAGGCCAAGCGCTACCTGACCTTCAAGAACCCCGGTTATTACCAGCGGCTGAGCGAAGCCAGCCGGCGCACCCTGGAATACCAGGGTGGGGTGATGAGCGCGGCAGAGGCGGCAGCCTTCGAACTCGACCCGTTGTGGGCGGTGAGTTTGCGCATGCGCCACTGGGACGAGCAGGCCAAGGAAATGTGGGTGCCGGTGATGGATTTGCAGGTGCTCAAGGACAAGGCGCTGGCATTGCTTTAGCGGGTACAGGCTTGGTTTGTAGCCGCTGCCGTAGGCTGCGAACGGCTCCGAAGGAGGCGCCGCTTTTGGGGTTGTTGAAGGTCCTGCAGCCCTTTGCGCAGCCTCGCGGGCTCGGCAGCGGCTACAGCAGATGTTGAGCCAGCCCCTCGATCTGCTCCTGGCGCTCGGCCTGGCTCAGGCGCTTCTGCGGGTTGAGCGATGACCACTGCGGGTGCGCCCGGGCCTTGTTCAGGGCCTCTGGCAACTTGCCTTCGCGCCAGCTCTTGTCCTCCGGCGTGGCCAGGCGAATGCTGTCCATGGCCGCATGCCCGCGCAGGTTCAGGGCCTGTACCAGCTGGCGCTGACGCAGGGCCAGCAGGCGCAGCACGCTGTCGTCCACGGTCAGCTCGCGCTGGCCCTTGAGTTTGCCCAGCAGGCGGCTGCCGTAGCTGCGGGCGGTCTGCAGGGCGCCGCCGGCAATAGCCCCGGCCAGCGCCGCGGCCCCCAGGGTCAAACCACCCACCAGCAAATCCACCCCAGCGCCGGCCGCGGCTCCGGCGGCGATGCCGCTGCCCACCCGCACCCCCAGTTGCTTGAGGGTTTCCGGGTTGAACAGGTCGTCGCCCCAGCGCCCGTCCAGTAGCGGCAGGTCGCTGGCCGACGCATCCTCGGGGCGGAAGGCGTAGAGCTTGAGCAAGGCCTCGACGCAGCGCTGCTCGCGCTGGCGGATGGCCTGGCGCAGTTCGCCTATGGCCTGTTGTTCCTGTTGGGCGTCGCTGGCTACGCTGCGGCGGCAGGCGGCGCAGTCCACCAGCAGCTCGGCAATCAGCCGCGCTGCGCTGTGCTGGCGGGCCAGGCGCTGGGCCTCTTGGTCGTCGATCAAGCGTTGCAGGGCCGGGCGCGCGTGCTCCAGCAGCAGCGCCAGGCTTTCATACAGGCGCCGTTCGCCGTCCTCCGGTGGCGCCACGCTGTCGAAGCGCACCAGGGCGTGCAGCCCCAGGCGGGCCAGGGCATCGCGCCAGTCGCCTTCGCGCTGGTCGGCGCTGCTGACGAAATTCAGCACTGGCAGCAGCGGCTTGCCGCAACCGGTGAGCACTTCAAGCTCATCGCGGTACTTGGCCAGCACCGGCTCGCGGGCGTCGATCACATACAGGCCGGCGTCCGAGGCCAGCAGCTGGCGCAGGACCTTGGCTTCCTGTTCGAAGCGCTGGCGAGCCTCGCTACCGTCGAGAAACCGCGCCATCCGCGCCGGGCCGTCCAGGCGTTCGCCCGGGCGCTCCAGGCGCTCCAGGTAATCCAGCAGGGCGATGGCATCTTCCAGGCCAGGGGTGTCGTAGAGCTCCAGCAGGGCTTGGCCATCCACCGAAAGGCGGGCGCCTTCCACGTGCCGGGTGGTGCTGGGGCGATGGGAGACCTCGCCAAAACCCACGTCCCGGGTCAGGGTGCGCAGCAGCGAGGTCTTGCCGACGTTGGTGTGGCCGACCACGGCGAGTTTCAGTGGCTTGTGGCGGGTATCAGTCATGACCGTTCTCCAGCCAGTCGAGGGGGGCGCAATCGGCGAAGGGCAGCTGCAGCTGGTGCAGGGCGCTGTGCCAGTCGCCCAGGCGATCGGCGTCCAGGGCCTGGCCGGGCGGGGCTTGCAGCAGCCAGACCCGGGTGGCGCTGGCGTTGCGCGCCAGTTCGGCGATCAGCCCCAGGCTGCCGCGGTCCGGCGAGCGCCGCGGGTCGCAGGCGATCACCAGGCGCGCCGGGGGGAAACGACTCATCTGTTCCAGCAGGCGGCTGCGCGACTCGCGACTGTCGAGGATGCCGGCGTCCTTGACGCTCTCGGGCAGTTGCGGCGGCCAGGGGCGCTGGTTGTCCAGTTCGATGGCCACCAGCAGGGCGCCGCTGCTGTCCTGGGCACTGACGCCGCCTTCGACCCGGTGCAACTGCTCGGGGGCCGCATCGTTGACCCCCAGGCGCTCGCTGCTGGGCATCAGGCGCTCACGCAATTGGGCGTAGCCCGGCAGGTTGAGGTCCAGTTGCAGGCGCGCCTGCCCGTGTTTCCAGCGCCAGCGGCAGAACAGCATCAGCAGCAGGCGCGGCAGCACGCCGTAGATCGTCACCAGCACCACCAGCCAGATGGCCCAGGACTGGCGGATCAGTTCGGTGTTGTAGACATCCCGGGTGCTGGCCTGGATGCTCGCCACGCTCGGCGCGCCAAAGCCCAGGCCACGGGGCAGGGCACTCAAGGTATTGGTAATGGCCACGAAGGCATCGCTGCCCAGCAGGGTGCTTTCCCAGACAAAACTGTAGCGGTGGGTGGTCAGCAGCAACAGCAACATGACCACGGCGCTGAACAGGGCCAGGCACCACAGGCCGTTGATCAGGCTGCCCAGGGCCCAGCGGTTGAGCTTGCGCCGTTGCAGCAACAGCAGCAGGGCCGGCGGCAACTGCGCGGCCTTGGCATCGCGGGAGAATTTCTCGCTGAGCCACAGCCACAGGCGGCCCAGGCTGGCGCCGTGCTCGCCGGCGAATAGCAGGCCTGCCAGCCAGCTCAGCAGCAGGATCAGGTTGATTCCCAGCAGGCTGCCCAGGGCCCAGAACACGTTCACCGGTTGCTGGGTGCTGCCCAGGGCGCTGAAGGCCAGGCCGGCACCACTGATCACCGCCAGAACCGAGAGCGCCAGCAGGGCCAGGCGTGCGCCCTGGTGCCAGTGCAGCAGGGCGCTGTGCAGGCCGTCACGCTGGGCCAGCCACAGGGCGCGGTTCTGGATCCGGGTCGCCAGGTCGCCGCCCTGGTTGCGGGCCAGGCGATTGGCTTCCTGATCTTCCAGCGGGCCGGCGTGTTCCTCGCGCAGGCGCACGGTTTCGGTCAGCCACAGGCGTTGCAGGGGAGTCAGTGCAGTCACGCGTCATTCCATCGCTCAAAAGTGCGCTGAGCATAACTGCTGCAGCGCGGATCGGGGTACGTTGCCAGGTCCTGGTCCTCTGGTATCCTCGCCGGCATGAAAAAATCTCTCCCTCTCAGCCTGATCGCGGCCCTCGCACAAAACCGCGTGATCGGCGTCGACAACAGCATGCCCTGGCATTTGCCGGGGGATTTCAAATTCTTCAAGGCCACCACCCTGGGCAAGCCCATCATCATGGGGCGCAAGACCTGGGACTCTCTCGGCCGGCCGTTGCCGGGGCGGTTGAATATCGTGGTCAGTCGTCAGACCGGCCTGGCGCTCGAAGGTGCCGAGGTCTACCCCTCCCTGGAGGCGGCAGTGGCCCGGGCCGAGGAGTGGGCACTGGAGCAGGGCGCCAGCGAGCTGATGCTGATCGGTGGCGCACAGCTTTACAGCCAGGGGCTGGAGCAGGCGGATCGCCTGTACCTGACGCGGGTAGCCTTGAGCCCGGAAGGCGATGCCTGGTTTCCGGAATTCGATGAGCAACAGTGGAAGCGGGTGTCAGAGGTGCCGAACCCGGCGGAAGGGGACAAGCCGGCGTACAGCTTCGAGGTGTGGGAGAAGCGCTGAGCGCTCCGCCAGCCAGCCGGGCTCCCGAAGGAACCGGCGGGCCGGCGAAGAGATCAATCAGGCCTGAGCCAGTTCTTCGTGCTCATCGGCGTCCAGCAGCGCCTTGTCGGTCTGCTGCATCACCTGGCTGGTGATCGCGCCTGCGGTCATCGAACCGCTGACGTTGAGTGCGGTGCGGCCCATGTCGATCAGCGGCTCCACGGAAATCAGCAGCGCCACCAGCGACACCGGCAGGCCCATGGCCGGCAGCACGATCAGCGCGGCGAAGGTCGCGCCGCCGCCCACGCCTGCAACGCCCGCGGAACTCAGGGTGACGATGGCCACCAGGGTGGCGATCCACAGCGGGTCCAGCGGGTTGATGCCCACGGTCGGGGCAACCATCACCGCCAGCATGGCCGGGTACAGGCCGGCGCAGCCGTTCTGGCCGATGGTGGCGCCGAACGAGGCGGCAAAGCTGGCGATGGACTGGGGAATGCCCAGGCGCCGGGTCTGGGCCTCGATGCTCAGGGGAATGCTGGCGGCGCTGGAGCGGCTGGTGAAGGCGAAGGTCAGCACTGGCCAGACCTTGCGGAAGAAGCGCAGCGGGTTGATCCCGGCCAGTGCCACCAGCAGGCCGTGGACCACGAACATCAGCCCCAGGCCGATGTAGGACACCACCACGAAACTGCCCAGCTTGATGATGTCCTGCAGGTTGGAACCGGCCACCACCTTGGTCATCAGCGCCAGCACACCGTAGGGTGTGAGCTTCATAACCAGGCGCACCAGGCGCATCACCCAGGCT
This sequence comes from Pseudomonas sp. GW822-FHT04H02, assembly GCF_058800645.1. Classification (NCBI taxonomy): domain Bacteria; kingdom Pseudomonadati; phylum Pseudomonadota; class Gammaproteobacteria; order Pseudomonadales; family Pseudomonadaceae; genus Pseudomonas; species Pseudomonas sp. GW822-FHT04H02. The sequence goes on from NZ_JBXAMM010000005.1 coordinate 295,136, forward strand.
TGCAGGGTGTCGATGGCGTTGAGCACTTTCTGGCCCTTGTCGGCATCGTCCTTGAGCAGCTGCAGCGCCGCGACGCCGAGAAAGGCGGCGAAGATCACCACGCTGATGATCGAGGTCGGCTTGGCCCGGGCCAGGTCGGCGAAGGGGTTCTGCGGGATGAACGACAGCAGCAGCTGCGGCACGTTGAGGTCGGCCACCTTGCCTGCGTAATCGCTCTGGATCACTTGCAGGCGGGCCATTTCCTGGGTGCCGGCCACCAGCCCTTCGGCGGTCAGGCCGAACAGGTTGGTCAGGCCGATGCCCACCAGCGCGGCAATGGCAGTGGTGAACAGCAGGGTGCCGATGGTCAGGAAGCTGATCTTGCCCAGGGACGAAGCATTGTGCAGGCGGGCCACGGCGCTGAGGATCGAGGCGAACACCAGGGGGATCACGATCATCTGCAGCAATTGCACGTAGCCGTTGCCCACCAGGTCGAACCAGGCGATGGAGGCCTTGAGCACCGGGTTGCCGGCGCCGTAGAGGCTGTGCAGGGCGATGCCGAAGACCACGCCCAGCACCAGGGCCAGCAGGACTTTCTTGGCCAGGCTCCAGGTGGTATGGCGGGTTTGTGCCAGGCCCAGCAGCAAGGCCAGGAACACCAGCAGGTTGAGGAACAGCGGCAGATTCATTGGGGCTCCGATAAGGCTTGTGCCAATCGCGGCTCAGGGCGATTGCGAACCGGCAAGCCTAACAGCTTGAAATCTATTGAATTAATAACGATATCGCATGGCAACTGTCGTTTTTGGAATAAGCGATTGACGTTCAGGCGCATGTGGCTGGCGCTTACGGGACGCAAGCGGTCGCGTGGAGACGAGAACTGTCACAGGGATTTGTTAGCGTCGAAGGCTTTCACTCAGGGAGAAAACCGCCGATGAAACTCGCTCCGAAATTGCTCGCAGTCGCACTCTGCCTGGGCCTCGCCGGCCAGGCCCTGGCCACCGAGTTGAAGCACTGGCCCGCGGAACAGGCCAAGCAGCTGGACGCGATGATCGCGGCCAATGCCAACAAGGGTAACTACGCGGTGTTCGACATGGACAACACCAGTTACCGCTACGACCTGGAAGAATCCCTGCTGCCCTTCATGGAAAACAAGGGCCTGATTACCCGCGACACGCTTGACCCGTCGCTCAAGCTGATCCCGTTCAGGGACACCGCCGAGCACAAGGAAAGCCTGTTCAGCTACTACTACCGCCTCTGTGAAATCGACGACATGGTCTGCTACCCCTGGGTCGCCCAGGTGTTCTCCGGCTTTACCCTCAAGGAGCTCAAGGGCTATGTCGATGAGCTGATGGCTTCCGGCAAGCCGGTGCCGAGCACCTATTACGACGGTGATGTGGTCAAGACCATCGAGGTCAACCCGCCCAAGGTCTTCACCGGCCAGGCCGAGCTGTACAACAAGCTGATGGAGAACGGTATCGAGGTCTATGTGATGACCGCCGCCTCCGAAGAGCTGGTGCGCATGGTCGCCGCCGATCCCAAGTACGGCTACAACGTCAAGCCGCAGAACGTCATCGGCGTGACCACCCTGCTCAAGGATCGCAAGACTGGCGCCCTGACCACCGCGCGCAAGCAGATCAGCGAAGGCAAATATGACGAGAAGGCCAACCTCGGCCTTGAACTGACCCCCTACCTGTGGACCCCGGCCACCTGGATGGCGGGCAAGCATGCGGCGATCCTGACCTACATCGACGAGTGGAAGAAACCGGTGCTGGTGGGCGGCGACACCCCCACCAGCGACGGCTACATGCTGTTCCACGATGTTGACGTGGCCAAGGGCGGCATCCACCTGTGGATCAACCGCAAGGACAAGTACATGACCCAGCTCAACGGCATGATCGCCAAGCACGCCGCGGCCCAGGCCAAGGAAGGGTTGCCGGTGACTGCCGACAAGAACTGGGTGATCGTCAAGCCCGAAGACATCCAGTAAGCCTGCCCGCTACACCGTCCCTCTGTAGGAGCCGGCTTGCCGGCGAAGAGGCCTTTGGGCCGGGCGTCGCTCTCGCGGACGCCTTCGCTGGCAAGCCAGCTCCCGCAAGGGGTGTCTGTCGTTCGGTGCGGAGCCGGCGTCCGCTATAGGCGGAGAATGTTTCAACTTGTGACTGCCAAACCCCCTCTGCCATAATCGCGTCCGTTTCCCATCCCCCCGCCTGCTCTCCCTTGTGCCGGGTTTGTCCCCGACTGCACGTAATGGACTACGTTGTGAGCTATCTCTCGATCGAATTCGGCCTCTGCTTCATCCTGTTCTTCGTTCTGTACTGGGGCCTGGGCTTCAGCCTGCGCTTGCAGAACGCCCTGCTGCTGGTCGCCAGTTACGCGATCCTTGCCAGCTTCAGCCTGAACTTCCTCTACATCCTGCTGGGCTACACGGCCCTGGTGTACCTGCTCGGCCTGTTGAGCCAGCGTTACCCCGGGCGCGGCTGGGTCAATGGACTGATGCTGCTGCTGGTGCTCGGGGCGTTCTACCTGTTCAAGTACCAGGATTTCTTCACCAGTACGGTGCAGAACGCCTTCGCCCAGTTCGGTGTCGAGGTGTCGCTGCCGCTGCTGGAGGTGCTGCTGCCGGTGGGGCTGTCGTTCTATGCCTTCCACTCGGTCAGTTACCTGGTGTCGATCAACCGCCGTGAGCTGACCCCGGGCTCGCCCTTCGACCTGGCGCTGTACCTGGCCTTCTTCCCCAGCCTGATCGCCGGTCCGGTGAACCGGGCGATTCCCATGCTGGCGCAGATCAACCCGCCGCAGTTGCGCCAGGTGCTGGAGCCGCAGCGCGCCCTGGGCCTGATCGCGGTGGCGGTGGTCAAGCTGTTCTTCCTCAGTTCCTGGCTGGCCAACGAATGGGTCGACCCGGTATTCGACAGCCCGGTGGCCTATTCTGCCGAGCAGATCCTGCGTGCGGTCTACGGTTATTCGTTCCTGATCTACTTCAACTTCAGCGGCTACACCGACCTGGTGACGGGCATCGCCCTGCTGCTGGGCTTCCGCCTGCCGCAGAACTTCAACTACCCCTACGCGGCGCGCAACCTCAAGGAATTCTGGGGCCGCTGGCACATCAGCCTGTCGACCTTCATCCGTGACTATGTGTACATCCCCCTGGGGGGCAACCGCGGCCCGGTGTGGCGCGGCAACCTGAACATGCTGCTGGCGATGCTGATTTCCGGCCTGTGGCACGGCGCCAGCGCCAACTTCATCATCTGGGGCGCGCTGCACGGTATCGGCCTGGCCCTGTACAAGCTGTGCAGCCCGCTGCTGGCCCGGGGGCCGAGCTGGATCGGCGCCGACCTCATGGCGCGGCTGCTGACCTTCCACTATGTGGCGTTCGCCTGGATCTTCTTCCGCTGCGCGACCCTGTCCGATGCCATGGACATGCTCAAGGGCCTGGGCGAGCTGTCCTTGGGCGGCCTGCTCGGCGGCGGCGCCAGCCTGCTGGGCTGCCTGCTGTTCGTGGCCTTCTACCCACGGATCGTGGCGCTGCTGCGCCGCCTGTTCGATGCCGCCACCGGTTTGCCGTGGCTGTTCTATCCAGTGCCGCTGGGGCTGTTTATCTGCGTGGTCATCTTCGCCTCTCCGTCGGGCGTGCCGGGGTTCATCTATGCCAGTTTCTAACCGTTCGCCCTTGTCGATCAGCCTCGGTAGCGCGGCCAAGGTCTTCTACGCCCTGGTGGTCACCAGCCTGCTGCTGGTGTGGTTCAACCAGCAGTCGATCCGCCTCTACTGCCAGCAGAAGTACCACGACGACTGCGAGGTCCCCGGGTTGTCGCAGAACCCGCAGTGGCGCTTTGGCGCGCAACTCAACCAGGCCCTGGAAAATGCCCGGGTGGCCTTTGTCGGCAGCTTTACCGGCCAGGTGATGGTGGCCGAGGCCGCCGCGGAGCAAGAGCTGCCTCCTTTGCCGACGCTGGCCGAGGAGCCTGCGCCCGTACCTGCGCCGGTTGCGACCGCCCATGCGGCCCCCGTGCATCCCGCTCCGCAGGCGCCGGCTGCAGTGCACCCGCAGCCGGTGGCCGTGGCCCCGGTGGTCAGCCATCCGCCCAAGGTCGAGCCGGGGGCAACCACGCCGCTGATGGCCAGCCTGGCCACCGGGGATGAAGTGTTCTTCGTCGGTGATTCCCTGATGCAGGGCGTGGCGCCCCACATGGCCAACACCTTGCGCAAACGCTACAACGTCAAGAGCCTGAACCTCAGCAAGCAGAGCACCGGCCTTGCCTACCCGAGCTTCTTCAACTGGCCCAAGACGGTTGAAAGCACCCTGGCCAGCAACCCCAACATTCGCCTGATGGTGATTTTCCTCGGCCCCAACGACCCCTGGGACATGCCGGTGGTCAAGGGCAAGCCGTTCCTGCGCTTCAAGACCCCGGACTGGGAAGAAGCCTATCGCCAGCGCATCGATTCGATCCTCGACACCGCCCAGGCGCATAATGTGCAGGTGATCTGGGTCGGGCCGCCGAACATGGAGAAGCCCAAGCTGTCTACAGCCATGGCCTACCTGAGCCAGCTGTACAAGGGCCAGATCGAGCAGTACCACCAGCACTACGTCTCGGCCAACGAGATTCTCGGTTACCAGAGCGACGAATTCTCCTATTACCGCACCACCGGCGATGGCAAGAAGGTCAAGACCCGGGTCGACGACGGTATCCATTTCACCACCACTGGGCAGAAGCTGATCGCTGAGCGTGTGATCTCGCTGATCAACTTTCCCAGCCAACAATTGACGGAGCACTGACTATGGGGCGACTGCAAGGCATTGCGCTGTTGCTGGGCATCACCTTGCTGAGCAGTTGCAGCCCGACCACCGAGGTCCAGGCCACTCCCGCTTCGGCGCTGGCCAAGTCCGGGATGACGGCGAAAAAAGTCCTGACCACCGGGACCGACCCGAACCTGGCGCTGCTGGCACGCAAATTCAGCACTTCCAACCGCACCCCCATCACCATTGTGCAACTGGGCGACTCCCACACCGCCGCCGACCTGTTCAGCGGTGAGGTGCGGCGCCTGCTGCAGGCGCAATACGGCGATGGCGGCATCGGTTTCGTGGCAGCCACGCCGGTGCCCGGCACCCGCTATGAGCGGGTGATTCTCGGTGCCGCCAAGCGCCAGTGGTCCCTGGTATCGGCACGCAACCAGCAGAGCAACCAGTTTCCCCTGGGCGGCTACCTGTCGCTGCCCCTGACCCCTGGCGCGCGGGTGCATATCGCCGAACGCCAGCCGAGCAACCAGCAGTACCGGATTTCCGCGCTGTACCAGGCGTCCAGCAACAGCACCCTGACCGCCCGGGACAACCTCAACAAAAGCAGCCGCATGCTGGCCGCTACGGGGGGGCAATGGCGCTTCAGCCCGCCGTTCAACAACCTGACCCTGCCCCTGGACCTGAACGTGGCCAATAACCAGGGCCTGGCCCTGGGCGGCTGGAACATCCTCGGGCAGAAGAGCGCCGGGGTGATCTATTCCGCCCTGGGGATCAACGGTGCACGCCTGGACGTGCTGGACAAGTGGCAGCCCGGCTGGCTGGAAGCCCTCAAGGCCCTGCGCCCGGACATGGTGGTGCTGGCCTACGGCACCAACGAAGCCTTCGACGACGACCTGGATCTGCAGCTGTACCGCAGCCAGTTGCAGGAGAAGGTCGCGCTGTTGCGCAAGAACCTGCCCAAGACCGTGATTTTGCTGGTGGGGCCGCCGGATTCCATCAAGCGTCGCAATGCTGGCAGTTGCGCGGCCTCCCAGCCCCAGCCGTTGCGGCAGATCATCCAGATCCAGAAGGATGTGGCGAAGAACAGTCGCACCCTGTTCTGGGACTGGCAGGCGTTCATGGGAGGGGACTGCTCCATCAGCAAATGGCAGGGCAGCGACCTGGCCCGCAACGACCTGATCCACCTGACCGCCGATGGTTATCGCAAGAGCGCCGATGGCTTGTATCGCTTCCTGCGCGGGCAGTTGGGCGAACGCATGCCTTGAGCTCCCGGCACCGCTTCAGCGGCGGCGCCACCACCTTGAATGCTGCTGTAGGAGCTGGCTTGCCAGCGAAGGCGCGGTCGAGGGTGATGCAAGGTTCAACGCTGCCTTCGTCGGCAAGCCGGCTTCTACGGGGCCAGGCTGCCAGCGCAAGCGCCGGCAAGGTCAAAAAAAATGCCCCGCACTTGGCGGGGCATTTTCATTGGCGGGCTACGATCACAGGCCGTCGAGCATGGCCTTGTTGCGCACCGCACCCTTGTCGGCGCTGGTGGCCAGCAGGGCGTAGGCCTTCAGCGCGGTGGTCACCTTGCGCGGGCGTGCTTCCACCGGTTTCCAGCCTTTCTTGTCCTGCTCGACACGGCGGGCCGCCAGTTCCTCGTCGCTGACCAACAGGTTGATCGAGCGGTTGGGAATGTCGATCAGTACCTTGTCGCCGTCCTGCACCAGGCCGATGGCGCCGCCGGCTGCCGCCTCTGGCGAGGCGTGGCCGATGGACAGGCCCGAGGTGCCGCCGGAGAAGCGGCCGTCGGTGAGCAGGGCGCAGGCTTTGCCCAGGCCCTTGGACTTCAGGTAGGAGGTCGGATAGAGCATTTCCTGCATGCCCGGGCCGCCTTTCGGGCCTTCGTAACGGATGATCACGATGTCGCCTTCCTTCACCTCGTCGGCGAGGATGCCGCGCACCGCGCTGTCCTGGCTCTCGAAGATCTTGGCGTTGCCTTCGAAGACATGGATCGACTCGTCGACACCGGCGGTCTTCACCACGCAGCCGTCCAGGGCGATGTTGCCGTAGAGCACGGCCAGGCCGCCTTCTTTCGAGTAGGCATGCTCGACACTGCGGATGCAGCCGTTTTCACGGTCATCGTCGAGGCTGTCCCAACGGGTCGACTGGCTGAACGCCGTCTGGGTCGGGATGCCTGCCGGGCCGGCCTTGAAGAAGTGATGCACGGCTTCGTCGCTGGTCTGGGTGATGTCCCACTGGGCGATGCCTTCGGCCATGCTCTTGCTGTGCACGGTGGGCAGGTCGGTGTGCAGCAGGCCGCCACGGGCCAGTTCGCCGAGGATGCTGAAGATGCCGCCGGCGCGGTGCACGTCTTCCATGTGGTACTTCTGGATGTTCGGCGCCACTTTGCACAGCTGCGGCACGTGGCGCGACAGGCGATCGATGTCCCGCAGGTCGAAGTCGATCTCGGCTTCCTGGGCGGCGGCCAGCAGGTGCAGGATGGTGTTGGTGGAACCGCCCATGGCGATATCCAGGGTCATGGCGTTCTCGAACGCCTTGAAGTTGGCGATGTTGCGCGGCAGGACCGACTCGTCGTTGTCGCCGTAGTAGCGCTGGCACAGCTCGACGATGGTGCGCCCGGCCCGCAGGAACAGCTCTTCGCGATCGCTGTGGGTGGCCAGGGTCGAACCGTTGCCCGGCAGGGCGAGCCCCAGGGCTTCGGTCAGGCAGTTCATGGAGTTGGCGGTGAACATGCCGGAGCACGAACCGCAGGTCGGGCAGGCGCTGCGCTCGTACTCGGCAACCTTCTCGTCAGAAGCGCTGGAGTCGGCGGCGATGACCATGGCGTCCACCAGGTCCAGGCCGTGGCTGGCGAGCTTGGTCTTGCCGGCTTCCATCGGGCCGCCGGAAACGAAGATCACCGGGATGTTCAGGCGCAGGGCGGCCATCAGCATGCCGGGGGTGATCTTGTCGCAGTTGGAAATGCACACGATGGCGTCGGCACAGTGGGCGTTGACCATGTATTCCACAGAGTCGGCGATGATCTCGCGGCTCGGCAGGGAATACAGCATGCCGTCATGGCCCATGGCGATGCCGTCGTCCACGGCGATGGTGTTGAATTCCTTGGCCACGCCACCGGCGCGTTCGATCTCGCGAGCCACCAGCTGGCCCAGGTCCTTCAGGTGCACGTGCCCCGGGACGAACTGGGTGAAGGAGTTGGCAATGGCGATGATCGGCTTCTTGAAGTCGTCATCTTTCATCCCCGTGGCGCGCCACAGGGCGCGGGCGCCGGCCATGTTGCGGCCATGGGTGGATGTTTTCGAGCGGTAATCAGGCATGGAGCACTCCGGGCGGCTAATCAGGTAACAAATGGGGAGTGAGCTTCTATTGACCTCGGGAACACTCAGAAATGGCCGTGTGTCCGAAAGCTGCCGATGACGCCGCGGGATCGCCGCGCGCCTCAGCCTGAGCTCATAAACCCGCCGGGGGATGACTGGCGATGAATTCGCCGATTCTACACCGCTGGCGTCAGGAAGGAATGCCGGGGCCGCTCTGTGGCATTGATTGCCTGGATATCACCGGACGCTGCCCTCCTGGTTTAGACTCGCCGCCCTTCGATTACCTTCCAATGGAGCTGGAATGTCCGCGACTCTGCAATCCTTCAAGTTCTGCCTGGGCGTCGGCCTGCTGCAGGGGCTGCTGCTGATGTGGCTGTTGTTGTACAGCGATTGGTCCGGCCTGGGCATCGTCGCAACGGGTGCTGCACTACTGGTGGGCGGCGGGGGGTTGCAAATGCTGGCCGGGCAGCAGCGCCAGTGGCGCACCTGGGGGCTCATGTTGCTGCTGGGCCTGGGGGCGGCGGGGCTGGTACGGCTGTATGACGAGCTACCCTCCAGCCCGCGGATGGAGTACTGCGTGGCGGCCGGGCTGCTGGTCGCCGTGGCCGTGGTGAGCCGGGTGCAAGGGCGGGCACGATTGGGCCGGCGCCTGCTGGGCAATGTCCTCTGGCTGGTGCTGGCCTTGCCATGGCCCTGGCTGGTGCTGAAGCTGTTCGAGCTGTGGCTTGCTTACCGTCATCTCGACCCTTTCAAGAGCGGGTGGATGTCCCTGCTGTTCTTTGCCGGCCCGACCCTGGCCTTCTCCCTTGGCCTGTGCCTGACTGGCCGCGGGCTGGCCCGTTTCAGCGAGGGAGCTGCCACAACCGCCTGATGGCCACCAGGACCCGGGCCAATCCGGGCTTCAGGCCAGGCGCAGGTTCCGGGCGCGGCGGCTGATGCGCTGGTTGACCAGCAGGCCGACGCTGCTCAGGGCGATGAAACTCAGGGCCAGGGTGGTCTGCAGGTCGCTGGCGCTGAGGTTGATCACGGCGCTGATCAGCCCGCCCATGACGAAAATCAGCGTGTTGCCGGCCGAGGCCGAGGCGCCGGCATTGTCCGGGAACAGTTCCATGGCCCTGGACGTGGCGGCGGGCCGGGTGATGGTGGTGCCGGCGGTGCAGATGATCATCGGCACCAGCACCGTGCTGATGGACAGGCCGAACTGGCTGGCCAACAGCAGCATGACCAGCCCGGCGAGGAAGATCAGGCACAACCCGGTAATGATCTGGGTGCCGGGCTCCAGGTATTTGTTGAGCACCCCGGCTACCACCCCGCCAATCACGTAGGCCGCGCCGTAGAGCAGCAGAGTCAGGGAAAACTCGTAGCTGCTGAGCTGCAGTTGCTCCAGGAAGATCAGCGGCGAGACCACGATGAACGAGAAGTGGCAAGCGAAGACGATGGCCGAGATCAGCCAGTAGGCGACGAAACTGAAGTTGCTGCAGACCCGTCGGTAGGCCTGGAGGATGCCGGTGCGCGGGCCGCTCCTGACGATCGGCGGGTTTTCCAGGGTGGCCAGCGCCTTGAGAAACACCAGGACGGCAATCGCGCTGAACACATAGAAGCTGCCTGGCCAGCCCATCAGGCTTTGCAGCAGGGTCCCGGCCAGGGGCGAGAGGGAAATGCACAGGCCGCTGGCGGTGACCATGAGGATCCGCAGGCGGTCGCGCTCCTGGCCGACGAACAGGTCCTGGACCAGCGCCTGGGACAGCACGAAGCAGCCACAGCCCAGTGCCTGGACCACGCGAAACACCAGAAACCAGTTGTAGTCCCTGGCCCAGACGCAGCCCAGAGCGCCGCCGACCGAGACGGCCATGCCGGCCAGCAGCAGGGTCTTGCGGCCCAGGGCATCCGACAGCGGGCCGATCAGCAACTGGGACATCGAGATGCCGATGGCGAACAGGCTGACGGACAGGGCGATGTCGGCGGCGCTGGTAGCAAAGTGTTGGGACAGTGCAGGAAAAGAAGGCAAGAGCACGTCGATCGGGAACACCCCGAGCATGACCATGGCCATGAGCAAGACGATGGCGCCGACCTTCCTGGTCGTGGAGGCAGAGTCATCCCTGATTTCAGGCATCGATCAGTCCTGTCTGGGTGAAGAGTCGGCGGTTGTCGTCGTGCTCGAAGAAACCTGCGCGCTTCATGGCTTGCAGGGTGGCGCCGGCGATCGAGCGGGCGCGCAGCACTTCTGCACTCGGCTGAATCAGGCTGTGGATGGCGGCATGTGCCGCGGCGAGGGGAATGCCGGACTCGTTCAGGCTTGCGCTCAGCCACTCCTGGTCCACGGCAGCGAAGATGAAAATGATATCGATCAGTTGGCTGGCGGAAAAAACCTGCTGCTGCGGCGACAGTCGTGCCCAGACATAGTCGAACACTTCGCTGAAATAACGACTGTGCCGGGCCTCGTCTTCCAGGTGCTCCCTGAACATCTGGTAGACCGTGGACACCAGCCCATCACCGGTGATGCTCAGCAACTCCTTGGCAATGATGGTTTCGGAGACGAAACCCAGCAGGAACCAGACCAGGGGCCGTTGAGAATCGGCGCAGCGGGCCAGCAGGTCGTGCATCAGGCGGATGCGCCTGGGCAGTGGCTGCCAGGCTGGCATGGCGTACCCATTCGCCACCTGCTCCGCCAGCTTGAAGGAGAACAGGGCGTGATAGCCCTCGTCGGTATACAACTGCAGGGCCGCGATTTTCATCGTCTCCGGCAGCTCGATCGCCAGTTCCCCGTGGATCAGGGTTTCCACCGAGCGGTTGACGATCTTGTGCTCCAGGATCGTCGTGTAGTGCAGGAAGTACACCAGGTGGTTGGCCGCCAGGCGCTGCTGTACCGTCCTCCCGGCGTGCTGGACGGCCGGGTCGGCGAAGTAGGGGATGAAGGCCGGCGGAAACCAGTCACGGGTCTGCAGTTCCTGTTCGAGCTCGCTGTGGGGCGGTAGCTGGTAGCTGCTCTTGCGCGAGCGCACCGCGGAGCGGTTGTCCCAGTCGCCGAGGGAGTAGGGACGCCGGCCTGCCGGGGCCTCTTTGGACGATGCGGCGGGGTGCATTACTGTTCGCGCTCCCGCTGTTCGATCAGGGCCTTGAGTTCCTTGCATTGCACCTGGCCATCACCTTGGCCGCAGCCGACAAAGAACAGCGGCTGCTCCGCGGCGTCCTGCAGCCCCAGCAATTGCTCCACGCGCTCGTCGCTCAGGGCTCCCGTCAGCCAGGTGTCCAGGCCCAGGGCAGTGGCCGCGAGCTGGAAGGTTTGCGAGATATGCCCGGCCTCGACATAGGCCATGCGGTAGGCCCGGGAGTGTTCGTATTTCCACCACAGCTTGTCGAAGCGGCAGGTCAGGAACAGGCCCAGGGGCAGTTCGTTGACGAAGTGCTGGCCAGCCAGCAGCAGGCCCAGGGGTTCTTCTGGAAGCGGGTGCACGGGCCGCAAGGCGTGCAGCTCCGGGTGGTAGTAATAGAGGCCCGGCTCCAGGCCGCGGACCCTGGCGGCATAGACATAGCCCTCGCAGGCGTTCAGGCCACCGCCGGAAGGGCTGCTGCGCCTTGGCCGCAGGGCTTCGGGGACGGTCTCGTCCGTGTCGGCTTCCCGTTCCTTGAGGTAGCCCAGGGACAGGTAGAGCAGGGTGCTGAGCTCTTCCAGGGCCACGGCCTGCTGGGAAAAGGAGCGTGAAGTCTTGCGCTGCAGCAGCACCTGGTTCAGGGAGCTGGCGGTTTCCAGTACCGGCGCGGGCAGGCGGATCAGACCATTGTGGGAGGTTTCGGCAAAGCGGGCTGAGGGGGCCGGGGTGTCCAGTACCTGATCGCAATGCTCGAGGTATTGGGCGGACCACTCATGAATATCCTGGGGTACTTGCTCGAAGGGCAGGTTCTTGGTGCCGATGTGGAAGATCCGCGACAGTTCATCCCAGCCCCATTCAAGTGGCTCGAAAGTCTCGTTGGACAGGAGCCCGGCGGCGGCGAATGCACTATCTATTTCATTCTTGTCGTCATACTGCGAAGGGTCTTCGACAAGTTGTATGAGGCGTGTGGAATAGATCGAGTCCAGTTCGAACTGAGTGTGATCTTTATAGTTCCAGATAACAGTGAAGGGCGGGCGGGCAAGTATGAAAAAGTTCGGGTTTATTTGCATGTTCTTTTGAAACTCTGAACTTGACCAAAGATGAAGCTGGGTAGCCGGCACTCCCCAGTTCATCAATTACTTAGCGGGATTTAGCCGCTGCGAGGCAAGCCAGGTTGGCGATCTTTTTCGATTCGAGGGAGATAGCTTTCATTGTTATTGCTCCTAAACGATTTGAATGAATGTCGCTTCCTAAGCGACTTCCGAAGAGTAGACAGCAATAGAGAGGAATCAAGTAGTTATTAGGTAAGTGATTGCCTAGAGCACTGTAGGATATTGGCTAGTTACTTTGATGGATCATAGGTATATAAGCGCGGGTTTCCCTGGGTTATCCAATGGCCCGGGCGGCGAGAGGGGAGAGGCGAGAGGGGAGCGAGGCGCTCGAGCGGTTGCCCAGGGATGCTGTGGCGTCCCTGGGCAGGCAGTGGCTCAGCTGTTGGGCAGCAGGCGGCAGGTGATGCTCTTGATGTAGCGGGTTTCCGGAATGGCCGGGTGCACCGGGTGGTCCGGGCCCTGGCCGCCGCGCTCCAGCAGCTGGATGTTGCGGTCCAGGTGGCGGGCGCTGGTCAGGAGGATGTTCTGCAGGTCGTCCTCGGGCAGGTGCATCGAGCACGAAGCGCTGACCAGGATGCCGTCCTTGTTGAGCAGGCGCATGGCTTGCTCGTTAAGGCGGCGGTAGGCGCCTTCGCCGTTCTTCAGGTCTTTCTTGCGCTTGATGAAGGCGGGCGGGTCGGCAACGATCACGTCGAAGCGCTCTTCGCTGGCCTTGAGTTCCTTCAGGGCTTCGAAGACGTCGCCTTCGATGCAGGTCATTTTCTCGGCAAAGCCGTTCAGCGCGGCGTTGCGCTCCACGCCGTCGAGGGCGAAGGCCGAGGCGTCGACGCAGAACACTTCGCTGGCGCCGAAAGCCGCGGCCTGCACGCCCCAGCCGCCGATGTAGCTGTACAGGTCCAGCACGCGCTTGCCCTTGGCATAAGGCGCCAGGCGGGCACGGTTCATGCGGTGGTCGTAGAACCAGCCGGTTTTCTGGCCCTGGATCACCGGGGCTTCGAACTTCACGCCGTTCTCTTCCAGGGCGACCCACTCCGGCACCAGGCCGAACACGGTTTCGACGTAGCGTCCCAGGCCTTCGGCGTCACGGGCGGCGGAGTCGTTCTTGAACAGGATGCCGCTGGGCTTGAGCACCTGGGTCAGGGCGGCAATGATGTCGTCCTTGTGGGTTTCCATGGTCGCGGAGGCGATCTGTACCACCAGGATGTCGCCGAAACGATCGACCACCAGGCCCGGCAGCAGGTCGGAGTCGCCGTACACCAGGCGGTAGAACGGTTTGTCGAACAGGCGCTCGCGCAGGGACAGGGCCACGTTCAGGCGGTGCACCAGCAGCGACTTGTCCAGGGCCAGCTTGGCATCGCGCGACAGCAGGCGGGCGCAGATCAGGTTGTTCGGGCTCATGGCGACCACGCCCAGGGGCTTGCCGCCGGCGGCTTCCAGCACTGCCTGGTCGCCTGCCTTGAAGCCGTGCAGAGGGGTGGCGGCTACATCGATTTCGTTGCTGTAGACCCACAGGTGGCCGGCGCGCAGGCGGCGATCGGCGTTGGCTTTGAGGCGCAGGCTTGGCAGGGACATGACGTCGCTCCGGAAAAAAGGGCGCGATTATACCCCGTCGCGGGGCGCAAGCGATGGCCAATGGACCTGCGGCGGGAGCCCTTTGCCGCAACCATTGGGTAAAGTTCCTGTCCGGTCGCCCAACATTCCCGTGTTAGAGGTTAGAATCCCCGGCTCACCCAGAGCGTGTACTTATGTCCCAAGAGCTATCAGCCGAACAGATTCAACAGGCCCTGCAAGGCATCAGCGTGCCGCCCCAACCGCAAATCATGGTGGATTTGCAGATGGAGCAGTACATGCCCGATCCCGATCTGGAGGTGATCGCCAAGCTGATCTCCCAGGACCCGGGCCTGTCCGGTGCGCTGCTGAAGATCGTCAATTCACCGTATTACGGGCTGAGCAACAAGATTGCTTCGATCCAGCGGGCGGTGAATCTCCTGGGCAGCCGTTCGATCATCAACCTGATCAATGCGCAGTCGATCAAGGGCGAGATGAGCGATGAAACCATCGTCACCCTCAACCGCTTCTGGGACACCGCCCAGGACGTGGCCATGACCTGCCTGACCCTGGCCAAGCGCACCGGCTCCCAGGCCGTGGACGAGGCCTATGCCCTGGGCCTGTTCCATGACTGCGGCGTGCCGCTGATGCTCAAGCGCTTCCCCGACTACATGACTGTGCTGGAAGAGGCCTACGGCAGCGCCGGCCCGGAGCAGCGGGTGGTGGACACGGAAAACCGTGCCTTCAATACCAACCACGCGGTGGTCGGCTACTACACGGCCAAGTCCTGGCGCCTGCCGGAGCACGTGACCAACGCCATTGCCAACCACCACAACGCCCTGGCGATCTTCAGCGACGAATCCTCGCGCAACAGCCAACTGAAGAACCTGCTGGCGATCCTCAAGATGGCCGAGCACATCTGCGCGTCCTACCGGGTGCTGGGCAACCAGGTGGAAGACCACGAGTGGAACAGCATCGGCCACCTGATTCTCGATTACGTCGGCCTGTCGGACTACGACTTCGAGAACCTCAAGGAAACCGTGCGCGAGCTGGGCGCACACTGATCGTTCATTTCGCGATGAGTACCAGGGGCGCATATGCCTGAATTACCGGAAGTCGAAACCACCCGGCGCGGAATCGCGCCGCATCTGGAAGGCCAGAAGGTCAGCCGGGTCATCGTCCGTGACCGGCGCTTGCGCTGGCCGATCCCCGAAGATCTGGACGTGCGCCTGTCCGGGCAGCGCATTGTGCTGGTGGAGCGGCGGGCCAAATACCTTTTGATCAATGCCGAAGTCGGCACCCTGATCAGCCACCTGGGAATGTCCGGCAACCTGCGTCTGGTGGAGGTTGGGCTGCCGGCGGCCAAGCACGAACATGTGGATATCGAGCTGGAGTCCGGCCTGGCCCTGCGCTACACCGATCCGCGGCGCTTTGGCGCCATGCTCTGGAGCCACGACCCGCTGAATCACGAATTGCTGGTGCGCCTGGGGCCCGAGCCGCTGACCGACCTGTTCGACGGCGAGCGCCTGTATCAGCTGTCCCGCGGACGTTCCATGGCGGTCAAGCCGTTCATCATGGACAACGCGGTGGTGGTGGGGGTGGGCAATATCTATGCGACCGAGGCGCTGTTCGCCGCGGGCATCGACCCGCGCCGCGAAGCCAAGGGGATTTCCCGGGCGCGCTACCTGAAGCTGGCGATCGAGATCAAACGCATCCTGGCGGCCGCCATCGAGCGCGGCGGCACCACCTTGCGCGACTTTATCGGTGGCGATGGCCAGCCGGGCTACTTCCAGCAGGAACTGTTCGTCTACGGGCGTGGCGGGGAGAACTGCAAGGTCTGCGGCACCGGGCTGCGGGAAATCAAGCTGGGCCAGCGGGCCAGTGTCTATTGCCCGCGTTGCCAGAGCTGAGAAGCTTCGCCGGCAAGCCGGCTCCTACAGGTGTTTGTGGGAGCCGAAAGGGCGCCATATCACTCAAGCCTTGCCGGTGATCTTCCGGTACTTGGCCATCAACTCTTCTTCGGTTTCCGGGCGGGCTTCGTCCAGCGGAATGCAATCCACCGGGCACACCTGCTGGCACTGCGGCTCGTCGTAGTGGCCGACGCACTGGGTGCACAGGTTCGGATCGATGACGTAGATCTCTTCGCCTTGGGAAATCGCCGCGTTAGGGCACTCGGGTTCGCAGACGTCGCAGTTGATGCAATCGTCGGTGATGATCAGGGACATGGGGTACTCCGGCCTGGGCGGCAGGCCCGGGCATGTAAAAACGAATGCGCGCAATTGTGCCGTATTGACGCCCACAGTGCACGCGGGCGCGATGGCTGACGTCAGGCGAGGGCCCCGGTGCGGGGCCGCGCGGCTTATTTCTTGAAGCGCAGGGTCAGCGCGTCGGCGACCGCCGGGTGCACGAACTTGGTGATATCACCGCCCAGGGCAGCGATTTCACGGACCAGGGTCGAGGAAATGAACGAGTAGCGCTCCGACGGAGTGAGAAACAGGCTTTCCACGTCCGGGGCCAACTGGCGGTTCATGTTGGCCAGCTGGAATTCGTATTCGAAGTCCGAAACCGCCCGCAGGCCGCGCAGGAAGACATTGGCGTTCTGCTCCTTGGCAAAATGCGCCAGCAGGGTGGAGAAGCCGACGACTTCAACGTTGGGCAGATGCTTGGTCACCTCGCGCGCCAGTTCCACGCGCTGCTCCAGGGGGAACAGCGGGTTTTTCTTGGGGCTGGCGGCAACGGCGATGATCACATGGTCGAACAGGCGCGAGGCGCGTTCGACCAGATCGCCATGGCCCTTGGTAATAGGGTCGAAGGTACCTGGGTACAACACTCGGTTCATCGCGTCGTCCTGGCGGGAATCCGTTGGGGAGTCGGATGGTATCGCAGCCTTCCCGGTCGGCCAAGTCGCCTTTTAGGGAAGAAAGCACTATAGACGACGAGAATATCCCGCTTTTTCACACTGATTTCAGGCGCTCCGCCAAGGCGCTGGCCAATTGCGCTGTGAGCCCATAGACCGACAGCTGCGGGTTGGCGCCGATGCTGGTGGGAAACAGCGAGCCGTCGTGGACCGACAGGTTGTGCAGTTGATGGTGGCGCCCGAGGCTGTCGGTGACCGCGGTTTTCGGATCTTCGCCCATGGCGCAACCGCCCATCACGTGGGCACTGCCCAGGCGGGTGCGGTACAGGGCCAGGTCCAGGCCGTCGATCTGCGCCCGCACTTCGTCGAGGCTCTTGGCGAAGCGTGCATCGCTGTGCAGCGGCTTGACCGCCTTGGCGCCGCCGGCGAACTGGATCTCCGCCATGCTGTGGAAGGCCCGGCGCAGTCCGTCCCAGGCGTAGGGTGAAACCTGATAGTCGAGGACCGGGGTGCCGTCACCCCGCAGTTCGACGTTGCCGCCGGTGCTGTCGGGGTGAAAGCCGTCCCGCAGCAGGGCAAGCATGGCGTGGGTGTGGGGCAGTTGCTCCATGGACAGCCCGCTCTGCGGCCCGAACCCGCCCAGCAGGGTGCTGGCCAGGGCCGGCTGCAGGGGCGGCACTTCAAGTTTGTAGGACATCTTGCCGGTGGTGCCGTCCTGCCACTGGAAGTGGTCGGAATAGATCGACTGCGGCGCGCCGTAGAACGGATTGATCACCTCGTCGAACTGCCCGGCGGAGAAGTTGACCAGGTGCAGGAAGGTGCGTTTGCCCAGCCGCGAATGCGGGTCCGGCGCATCGGAACGCAACAGCAGGGCCGGGCTGTTGATGCCGCCACCGGCCAGCACGTAATGCTTGGCCTTGACCGTGATGGTGCGCCCGGTGGGGGCCACGCAGCGGGCGTCCATGGCCTGGCATTGCAGGCTGGTGACCTTGTCGTCCTTGATCTGCAGGCGCTCCGCCCGGGCCAGGTACAGCAGCTCGCCACCTTTCTCCAGGGTCGCCGGAATGGTGGTCACCAGCATCGACTGCTTGGCGTTGGTCGGGCAGCCCAGGCCGCAGTAGCCCAGGTTCCAGCAGCCGCGCACGTTGCGCGGAATTACGTGCCAGCTGTAGCCCAGGGCTTCGCAGCCCTTGCGGATCACGTCGTTGTTGGCGTTGGGCGGCATGACCCAGGGCGCGACGCCCAGGCGCTGTTCCATTTTCTCGAACCAGGGCGCCATTTCGGCCGAGCTGTGGCCCACCACCCCGTGCTCACGGGCCCAGTGCTCCAGGGTCGGGTCAGGCGTGCGGAAGCTCGACGTCCAGTTGATCAAGGTAGTGCCGCCCACGGCGCGGCCCTGGAGGATGGTGATGGCGCCATCCTTGCTCATGCGCCCGATGCCCTCCTGATAGAGGCTGGTGTAGGCCTGGTCTTCGAGCATCTTGAAGTCGTCGCTGGTCTTGAGCGGGCCTTCTTCGATCAGCAGCACCTTGTAGCCGGCGGCGCTGAGGATCTCGGCAGTGGTGCCGCCCCCGGCGCCGCTGCCGATGATGGCGACATCGGCTTCCAGGGTCAGGTCCTGCTCCAGCTGCGAGCCGTTGTAGGTTTTCCAGCCACGATTCAGGCCTTCGCGGAACAGATCAGGTACAGGCATATCGGGTGCTCTCTTATTATTGATGGCTCGGCGCGCATCCACTGTAGCCGCTGCTGAGCCTGCGAAGCTGCGAAAAGGCCCCAGGGCCTTGCTTGACGATCTGCAGCCGAACCCCCAGTGCCCCGCGAGCGTCCCGCTCGTTCGCAGCCTGTGGCAGCGGCTACAAAGGCCGGTCAGACCTTCGGTGGCCCGGGATAACCGCAATGGGCCCAGGACTCGGGCCGGGTGTACCAAGCCATCATCACCAGTTGCTGCAACGAGGCATGGCCCATGCGCAGCAAGGCCAGGAAGCTGTTTTCCCAGCGGCTGAGGAAATTGCGGATGTCATCCGCGCTGGCGTTTTCCCAACTGCCCCAGATCCCCGTCAGCGGACCGCGGGTGACCGCCATGCCCAGTACATCGAACAGCTGCTGGGTGAGCTTGAACATCTCGGTCGACAGGTGATTGAGGGCGTTGTCCAGGTTGGCCAGGGTGCCTTCGATGGCGGCGGGCATCTTGTCCGCCGGTACGGCGCCTTCGAGCATCACCGGGATCAGCGCCCGCAGGAACGGCAGGTCATTGCTGCGCAGCATGGTGAAGCCGCTGGCGGGCGTGCTGGCGGAGCAACCGCTGAGGCTGGCGCCGAGCCCGGCAGTGGCCAGGAAAGCGCTGGCGCAGAGGCCGATTTTCAGCAGGCCGCGCCGTGACAGCGCGGGTGTTTCAGACAGGCTAGGGGTCATTGTTGTTATTACCCGGCGTTGTACTGGTTAACGAATGAACAGCTTCTGGATGAGCTTCTGGATCGATTTGCCATACGGCGGGTAGATCAGGCGGGCGGCGTTGAACCGCTGCTTGATGAACACCCCCTTGGCCTTGCTGAAGGTCAGGAAGCCTTCATGCCCGTGGTAGTGGCCCATGCCGGAAGGGCCGATGCCGCCGAACGGCAGGTCGTCCTGGGCCACATGCAGCAGGGTGTCGTTGAGGCACACGCCGCCGGAGTGGGTTTCGTTGAGCACCCGTTGCTGCTCGGCCTTGTCGTAGCCGAAGTAGTACAGCGCCAGCGGGCGCGGACGCTGGGTGATATAGGCGAAGGCCTGGTCCAGGGTTCGGTAGGGCACGATGGGCAGGATCGGGCCGAAGATCTCGTCCTGCATCACGGTCATGTCATCGCTGACATTGAGCAGCAGGCTGTGGCCCAGGCGGCGTTCCTGGCTCTGCTCGAACAGGGGCACCAGCAGCGCGCCCTTGCTGGTGGCGTCGCTCAGGTAACCGTTGAGCCGCGCCAGCTGGCGCTGGTTGATGATGGCGGTGTAGTCGGGGTTGTCTGCCAGGGTCGGGAAGAAACCGCGCACCACCTGGCGATAGGCTTCGACAAAGGCGCCGACGCGCTCTTCCGGCACCAGTACGTAGTCCGGGGCGACGCAGGTCTGCCCGGCGTTGAGGGTCTTGCCGAAGGCGATGCGTTCGGCCGCGTCCTTGAGGGGCACGGTGCTGGAGACGATGGCCGGGGATTTGCCGCCCAGTTCCAGGGTCACCGGGGTCAGGTTTTCCGCGGCGGCGCGCATCACGTGCTTGCCGATGCTGGTGGCGCCGGTGAACAGCAGGTGGTCGAAGCGCAGCTTGGAAAACGCCATGCCCACCTCGGCCTCGCCCAGCACCACGCACACCAGGTCCTCGGGGAAGACCCGGGCCAGCAGTTGCTTGAGCAGTTGCCCGGTGGCGGGTGTGGACTCACTGAGCTTGAGCATCACTCGGTTGCCGGCGGCCAGCGCCCCCACCAGCGGGCCCATGCACAGGTACAGCGGGTAGTTCCACGGCACTATGATCCCGATCACCCCCAGGGGCTGGTAGACCACCTTGGCCGAGGCC
Source organism: Pseudomonas sp. GW822-FHT04H02 (assembly GCF_058800645.1). Lineage (NCBI taxonomy): Bacteria > Pseudomonadati > Pseudomonadota > Gammaproteobacteria > Pseudomonadales > Pseudomonadaceae > Pseudomonas > Pseudomonas sp. GW822-FHT04H02. The sequence continues at coordinate 315,323 of NZ_JBXAMM010000005.1, forward strand.
GGCTGGAAGGCCAGGCCCACGGCGCGGCGGGACGGCTTCATCCATTTCTTCAGGTGTTTGCTGGCGTAGTGGATGCCGTGCAGGCTGGGCATCAGCTCGGCCAGCAGGGTTTCGTCGGCGCTGCGGTTGCTGAAGTCCTGGCTGATGGCATCGATCAGGGCCTGGCGCTCGTTGTTAAGCAGCTCCTGCAGTGCCTTCAGCCATTGCTGGCGTTGCGCTGCGGGGGGCATCGGGTTGGCGGCAAAGGCCCGGCGCTGGGCTTCGAACAGCTCAAGCAGCTCGTCCTGTTGCTGAAGGGAATCCTGCAGGTAAGCGATTTCGGCAGACATGGACGGGCTCCGTCTTTGTAAGGTGGCTAGTTTTTTAGAGCTTATGCTCTAAAATGTCAATTGCCCTCCTGCGCCGGTGGCGATTTATCCCCGGGGGGATAGAACGTAAGATGCACGCCAGCCTTCTGATTAAAGCCCACGCCCATGGCCCCACGCATAAAAACCCGCGAACGCATCGTCCAGTTCAGCCTCGAACTCTTCAACCAGCAGGGCGAGCGTAACGTCAGCACCAACCATATTGCGGCGCACATGGAGATTTCCCCGGGCAACCTGTACTACCACTTCCCCAACAAGCAGGCGATCATCGCCGTGCTGTTTGCCGAGTACGAAAGCCTGGTGGACAGCTTCCTTCGACCGCCCCCCGGGCGCGCGGTCACCGTGCAAGACAAGCGCTACTACCTGCAGGCTCTGCTGGCGGCCATGTGGCGCTATCGCTTCCTGCACCGCGACCTGGAGCACCTGCTGGACAGCGACCCCGAGCTGGCTGCGCGCTACCGACGCTTTTCCCAGCGCTGCCTGATCCAGGGCATGGCCATCTACGGGCGTTTCGTCGACGCCGGGATCGTCGCCATGGACAAGGTGCAGATCGAATCCCTGACCCTCAATGCCTGGATCATCCTCACCTCCTGGGTGCGTTTTCTGTGCACGACCCGGGAAAACTCCACGCACCTGAGCGAAGAAGCCATCAAGCGCGGGGTGTACCAGGTGCTGGTGCTGGAGGCCGGTTTCGTCACCGATCAGGCCCGGGAAGCGGTCAACGGCCTGTTCGAAGAGTTTTATGTGCCCTTGGCCCAAGCCTTGGAAGAAGTGCAGTAGGATCAACCTCCAACTTATTCACAGGAGCCCGCCATGCCCCTCGCGCAGTTGATCAGCCCGCTTGCCCTGGACCAGAAGAAACAGCAGCCCGGCCTGGTGATTCTGGATTGTCGCTTTGCTCTGGAAGACCCGGATTACGGCCAGCGCAGTTACGCCGACGGGCATATCGCCGGGGCGCATTTCGCGGACCTGAACCGGGATCTGAGCGGGCCGGTGATCAAGGGCGTGACCGGTCGGCATCCGTTGCCGGAGCCCGCGCAGTTGGTGGCGCGCCTGCAGGCCTGGGGCATCGATAACGACAGCGAGATCGTGCTCTATGACGATGGTCCCGGTGCCTACGCCGCTCGTGCCTGGTGGTTGCTGGCCTGGCTGGGCAAGCGTGATGGCGTTTTCATTCTCGATGGTGGCCTGAAAGCCTGGCACGCCGCTGGCCTGCCGCTGAGCCTGGATGCCCCGGAAAACGCGCCGGGGCAGTTCGTCGGGCACCCTGATCACAGCCTGCTGCTGGATGCCGAGCACCTGGGCAAGCGCCTGGGCCAGGCGGACCTGACCCTGCTGGATGCCCGTGGCTTGCCGCGCTTTCGTGGCGAAGTGGAACCCATCGACCCGGTGGCCGGGCATATTCCCGGGGCGCAATGCGCGGCGTTCACCGACAACCTGGGGGAGGATGGGCGCTTTCTACCGGCCGATCAGCTCAAGCAGCGTTTCGCGCAGAAACTGGCCGGGCGTGACCCGCAGCAACTGGTGGCCTATTGCGGTTCTGGCGTCACCGCCTGCCACAACCTGTTTGCCCTGAGCCTGGCCGGCTACCCCCTGGGGCGGCTGTATGCCGGTTCGTGGAGCGAGTGGATCACTGATGCGCAGCGGCCTGTCGCCACCGGTGACTGACGGCCTTTACCCGTAGCCCCTTCGCTGGCAAGCCAGCTCCTACGGCCCGCAGGCCCCCGCGAACCTGTAGGAGCGAGCTTGCTCGCGAAAGCCGCACCGCCCTACTGCAGAACGGCACTGCGATAAGCCGCCGGCGCTACCCCATACACCTGCTTGAACTGCCGACTGAGGTGACTCTGGTCGGCAAACCCCAGTTGTGTCGCCACTTCCAGGGGCAGGCAGCCATCACGCAGCAAGGCCCGGGCCTTGGCGATGCGCTGTTGCATCAACCAGGTGTGGGGCGGAATCCCCGTAGCCCGGCGAAACACCCGGGCGAAATGGAACGGTGACAGGTTCACCGCTGCTGCCAGTTCCTCCAGTGAAGGCGGCGCCGCCAACTGCGAGCGCAGCAACTCCTTGGCCTGGACGATGGCCCGGTGTTCCTGCCCCGGTTCACCTGGTGCCCGCACTCCGGCGTGCCGTTGCAACAGCAACAGCAGCATTTCTCGCCATTGGGTCTGTTGTTGCAGGGCCGTGGCCGGGCTTTCCAGCAGGTGGTGCAGCCGGGCAAAACCCTGTACCAGGTCCGGATCGCGGTACAAGGTGGCGCCGAAGGCCGGCAGGCTGCCGCTGGGCAGTTCCAGTTCATCCAGCAGGCCGAATATCTGCTGGTTCTCCGGGTAGAAGGCGCGGTACAGCCAGCCGTCTTCCACGCCCTTGGCCCCGGTGTGCAGCTCGTCCGGGTTGATCAGCACCAGGGTGCCGCTGCCCGCCAAATGCTCGGCTCCGCGATAGCGGTAGCGCTGGGCACCGGCCATGATCATGCCGATCACATAGCCCTCATGCACATGGGGCACGAAACGCTGCTCGATGTAACGCGCGGCCAGCAACTCGACCCCGGCCAGGGGCGCACTCTGCCAGAAGCGGATCGATTCCCGGGCTGGCTTATCCATGGCGATCCAGGCCAGCCAACCACTGCGGGATCCGCCGCTCCAGGTAATAGCCGGGGTGTTTCAGGCTGCCGTCGACAAAACCCACATGGCCACCCTTGGCCTGCAGCTCGAACTGGGTGCTGGCGGATAGCTCGCTGGCTTCGGGTAGGCTGTGACGGAATACGAAGGGGTCGTCCGCGGCCTGGATGATCAGGGTCGGGGTGCGGATTTGCCCCAGGAAATAGCGGCTGGAGGCACGGCGGTAATAGTCCTGGGCATCGGCAAAGCCGTGCAGCGGCGCGGTGACCCGGCCGTCGAAGTCCCAGAAGGTGCGCATCTTGGTCAGCGGCCCCAGTTGCGCCAGGGTGGCCAGGCCTTCGTGGCGGCCGTCGTGCTGGAACTGGCGCTGCTTGTCCTTGATGTAGGCCAGCATCTCGCGCATGAAGTGCGCCTGGTAGACCTTGGAAAAACCCTGGCCTATGCGATCGGCGCACTGGTCCAGGCGAAACGGCACCGATACCGCCGTGGCGCCTTGCAACGGGCTGTCGCTGCCACTTTCCCCTAGGTATTTGAGCAGCACATTGCCCCCCAGGGAGTAGCCCACCGCATAGAGCGGCGCCTGGGGGCGCTTGGCCCGCAGGTGAGCGATGGCTGCAGCCAGGTCTTCGCTGGCCCCGGAGTGGTAGCTGCGGGGCAGCAGGTTGGGCTCGCCGGAACAGCCGCGCCAGTTCAGCGCCGCGCTGGCCCAGCCCCGGGTTGCCAGGGCCTGCTGCAGGCCGGCCACGTAAGGCGAGTTGGAGGAACCGGTCAAACCATGCAGCACCAGCACCAGGGGCGCGTCGGCGCTATGGGGGCCGTGCCAGTCCAGGTCGAGAAAGTCGCCGTCGTCCAGCCACAAGCGTTCGCGCTGGCGCTCAAGATGAGTGGTCGGGCGCCACAGCGGGCCCCACAGGGTCTGCAGGTGCGGGTTGCCAAGGCCGAAGGCGGGGGTGAAGCGATCAGGCGAGTCGGGCACGGGGAGGGTCTCGATGCAGCGGCGCGCAGCCCGGGCGGGCTGCGTACCTTGTTCCGGTCGGCTTGAGAGCCTGTCTACGATCTGCTGTGCGGCTCGGGCCTGAGCGTTGCTCGCGAGGTCGTGATCAGGTTCTAGGCGACGTTGTCTGCCATACGTTGCCACAACGAGTAATACACCTGCCCGGATTTTTGTTCACGGTGCAGGCGCCAGCTTCCGGGCAGCCCCAGGGTCGATGGCGCGGTTTCGCTTTCGGTGTAGATCCAGGCGTCGTCCGCCAGCCAGCCGCGCTCTTCCAGCAGGGCGCAGGCGGCGGGCAGCAGGTTCTGATTGAATGGCGGGTCGAGGAAGGCCAGGTCGAACGGCGTGGCCGGCTGGGTTTCCAGGTAGCGCAGGGCGTCGGCGGTCTGGGCCTGGCCGACGGTGCAACGCAGGGTCCCCAGGTGCTCACGCAGGCTGGAAATGGCCACGCTGCTGCTGTCCAGGGCCAGGCCCGTGGCGGCGCCACGGGACAGGGCTTCGAGAAACACCGCGCCGCTGCCGGCGAACAGGTCGATGACCTTGGCCCCGGCCACATAGGGCGCCAACCAGTTGAACAGGGTTTCGCGCACCCGGTCCGGGGTCGGCCGTAGCCCCGGCAGGTCGGGGAAGCTCAGCTTGCGGCTGCGCCATTCGCCGCCAATGATGCGCAACTGGCCCACGCCATTGTGCTGGTTGTGGACGGGTTTCTTGCTGGGACGGGCTGGACGGGCCATTAATGCTCCGGAACCCCGAGCGGCTGCTCGGCGGGTTTGTCAGTGGGGGGCGGCAACGGCTTTTGCGCGACGGTGGGGCCGGCGCTGACGATGACCATCTTGTCGACATTCAGGTGCTTGTTCATGGCGGCCTTGACCTGCTCCACCGTCAGCTCCTGGGATTGACGCATGAAGTCTTCCAGGTAGCTCAACGGCAGGTTGTAGAAACCCATGGCGCCCAGCTGGCCGACGATATCGGCGTTGCTGGCGGTGGACAGCGGGAAGCTGCCGGCCAGTTCGCGCTTGGCGTCGTCCAGTTCTTTCTGGGTCGGGCCGTTCTTCAGGTACTCGGCGAACACGTCCTGCACCAGCTTCAGGGTACCTTCGCTCATTTCCGCGCGGGTCTGCAGGTTGATCATGAACGGGCCGCGGGCCTGCATCGGGGTGAAACCCGAGTAGACGCCGTAGGTCAGGCCGCGCTTCTCGCGCACTTCGCTCATCAGCCGGGTGCCGAAGCCGCCGCCGCCGAGAATCTGGTTGCCCAGGGAGACAGCGGCGTAGTCCGGGTCGTCACGGTCGATGCCCAGTTGCGCCAGCATCAGGCTGGTCTGGCTCGACGGGAACTCGATATGGCCGATGCTGGCCTTGGGTTCGGCAGGTTGCTCGATCTTCGCCAGCGCCGGGCCTTTTGGCAGGGCGGCGGAGACCTGTGCGGCAATCGCCTCGGCATCGCTGCGGGACAGGTCGCCGACCAGGGCGATCACCACGTTGCCTGCGGCATAGGCCTTGGCGTGGAAAGCCTTGAGCTGGGCCAGGGTGATCGGCGGGATGCTCTTGGCATCGCCGTCGCTGGCATGGGCGTAAGGATGGGTGCCATACAGGCGCTTCATCAGCTCCAGGCTGGCCAGCTTGCCGGGGTTCTGCTTCTGGTATTCGAAGCCGGCGAGCATCTGGTTCTTGATCCGCGCCAGGGAGTCGGCGGGGAAGGTCGGCTTGCCCACCACTTCGGCGAACAGCTTCAGCGCCGGTTCGCGCTTATCCACAGCGCTCAGGCTGCGCAGCGAGGCCACGGCCATGTCCTTGTAGGCGCCGTTGCCGAAATCCGCACCCAGGCCTTCGAAGCCCTGGGCGATGGCGCCTACATCCTTGCCGGCCACGCCTTCGTTGAGCATGGCGTTGGTCAGCAGGGCCACGCCCGGCGCGTTGCCGTCCTGGCTGCTGCCGGCGGCGAAGATCAGGCGCAGGTCGAACATCGGCAGCTCGCGGGCTTCGACGAACAGCACCTTGGCGCCTTCGGCGGTGCTCCAGGTCTGCACATTGAGGTTGCGGTGGCTGGGGGCCTTGCCATCCAGCTCGGCCAGGGATTGGAGCTTCTGGCTGGTCTTGGCGTTGTCCAGGGCCTGGCTGGCATTGGATTCGCCTGAACGCGACAGGTACAGGCCGCCGGCGGTGAGCAGGGCCACCAGGGCCAGGCCCAGCAGGACCGGCGAGGCATTCTTGCGCTTACTCATGAGCGGACTCCTCAGGCAGTACATGGGCCACGCTCATACGTTCCCGGGTGAAATAGGTGCGGGCGGCCTTCTGGATGTCTTCCGGGGTCACGCTTTGCAGTTCCGCAAGCTCGGTGTCCATCAGCTTCCACGACAGGCCGACGGTTTCCAGCTGGCCGATGGCGGTGGCCTGGCTGGTGATGGAATCACGTTCGTAGACCAGCCCGGCGATCACCTGGGCTCGCACCCGCTCCAGTTCCTCGGCGGATGGCGGGGTGGTCTTCAACTGGTCCAGCAGGCGCCACAGCCCGGCTTCGGCCTGGGCGATGGTTTTCTTCTTCTGGCTGTTGGGGGTGGCCGAGAGCATGAACAGGCTGTCGCCCCGGGTGTAGGCGTCGTAGCTGGTGGAGCCGCCGGACAGCAGCTCTTCGCCGCGCTCCAGCTGGGTCGGGATGCGGGCGCTGTAGCCGCCGTCCAGCAGGGCCGCAGCCAGGCGCAGGGCGTTCACCGCGCGTTTGTCTTCGGCGGTGGCGATGCTCGGCACGTTGAAGGCCAGCATCAGGCTCGGCAGTTGGGTCTTGACGTGCAAGGTGATCAGGCGCTCGCCGGGCTCGGCCAGCTCCATGGGGATCTTCGCCGGTGGCACGTCACGCTTGGGGATCGCGCCGAAGTAGCGTTGGGCCAGGGTTTTCACCTCGTCCGGGGTGACGTCGCCGACTACCACCAGGGTGGCATTGTTCGGCACGTACCAGGCCTGGTACCAGTGGCGCAGTTCCTCGACCTTCATCCGGTTCAGGTCGGCCATCCAGCCGATGGTCGGCGTGTGGTAGCCGCTGGCCGGGTAGGCCATGGCCTTGAAGCGCTCGTAGGCCTTGGACATCGGCTTGTCGTCGGTGCGCAGGCGGCGCTCTTCCTTGATGACCTCGATTTCGCGGCTGAACTCGTCGGCCGGCAGGCGCAGGCTGGCCATGCGGTCGGCTTCCAGCTCCAGGGCCACGCCCAGGCGGTCGCGGGCCAGGACCTGGTAATAGGCCGTGAAGTCGTCGCTGGTGAAGGCGTTCTCTTCGGCGCCCAGGTCCCGCAGGATCAGGGAGGCCTCGCCGGGGCCGACTTTCTCGCTGCCCTTGAACATCATGTGTTCCAGGGCGTGGGACAAACCGGTCTGGCCCGGGGTTTCGTAGCTGGAGCCGACCTTGTACCAGACCTGGGACACCACCACCGGCGCGCGATGATCTTCGCGGACCACGACCTTGAGGCCGTTGTCGAGGGTGAATTCATGGGTGGGTTGAGGGTCGGCAGCCAGGGCTGCAAGGGGCAGACAAACTGTGCTGAGCAGCAGGCCTGCGGCGTGGCGGGCTAGAGCATTCATTCGTTTTTAAACCTGTTGGGCTGCCCGCTTGGTCTTAGCCTGTGCGGGCGAGGAGGTGCTAGGATACTGATCCGTTTTACTGGCGGCCACGCCTATCAGGTCTTCGCGGATCAGCATGTACTTGAGCAGGTTGTATGAGTTACCGGCAAGAAGCCCTGATTTACCAGCTAGACTTCGACTTTTCGCCGATTTTGCCGTTCCAGTCCTTTAGTAAAATCGCTCCTTGAAGTGCTTTTGGGCATTTCGACAACATGTTGCGCGTGAACAAGCTGGATGAAACACAGTCTGTTCTGCATCGAATATTTATTTACCGAGGCGCCCAGTGGCGCATCGCTACCTTGAGATAGCCGTCTCCATGTTTGGTTCCAACGACGACAAAAAGACCCCAGCCGCGGCTGGCGAGAAGAAAGGCCTGTTCGGATGGCTGCGCAAAAAGCCGCAGGAACCCGTCGTCGAACAGCCGCAAGTGCCTGCCGAGCCGGCACCGATCCCGGTCATCGAACCTGCCGCCAGCGTAGCCCCGGCCGAGCCGGTGGTGCTGCCAATGGCCGAGCCGGTGCTGCAACCGCACATCGCGCCTGAACCGGCGGCCCCCGCGGCGCCCGACCTGCCGCTGGCGCCAAGCGCCGAGCACAAGCCCTGGTTGACCCTGCCGGTGGCGGAAGAACCCGTGGCCCTGGTGGAAGACGCCCAGGCCGAGCATGTGGCTCCGCCGATTCCGGCTGTTGCCGTGCACCCTGAGCCGGTGGTCGAAGCCCCGGTGGTTACCCCGGCCCCCGTGGTCGAGGTGCAAGCCCCGGTTGCCCCGGTATTTGTCGCCCCTGAACCTGTTGCTCCTGCTCCTGCTCCTGTAGCCGAGCCGGTTGTGGCGGCGGCAGAGCCCGAGCCTGTGACCGAGCCCGTCCGTCCCGCCGAAGAGAGCAAGATCGGCTTCTTCGCTCGCCTCAAGCAGGGCCTGTCCAAGACCAGCGCCAGCATTGGCGAAGGCATGGCCAGCCTGTTCCTCGGCAAGAAGGCCATCGATGACGAATTGCTGGAAGACCTGGAAACTCGCCTGCTGACCGCAGACGTCGGGGTCGAGGCGACTTCGGTGATCATCCAGAACCTGACCCAGAAGGTGGCACGCAAGCAGCTCACCGACTCCGATGCGCTGTATGCCTCGCTGCAGGCCGAACTCACCAGCATGCTCAAGCCAGTGGAACAACCACTGCAGATCGTCGCCCAGAACAAGCCGTTCGTGATCCTGGTGGTGGGCGTCAACGGCGCCGGCAAGACCACCACCATCGGCAAGCTGGCGAAGAAGCTGCAGTTGGAAGGCAAGAAAGTCATGCTGGCCGCCGGCGACACTTTCCGCGCCGCGGCAGTGGAGCAGCTGCAAGTCTGGGGCGAGCGCAACAAGATCCCGGTCATCGCCCAGCACACCGGTGCCGATTCGGCCTCGGTGATCTTCGATGCGGTGCAAGCGGCCAAGGCCCGTGGCATTGACGTGCTGATCGCCGACACGGCGGGGCGCCTGCACACCAAAGACAACCTGATGGAAGAGCTGAAGAAAGTCCGTCGGGTCATCGGCAAGCTCGATGCCGACGCGCCCCACGAGGTGCTGCTGGTGCTGGACGCCGGTACCGGCCAGAACGCCATCAACCAGGCCAAGCAGTTCAACCAGACGGTGCAGTTGTCCGGCCTGGCCCTGACCAAGCTCGACGGTACCGCCAAGGGGGGAGTGATCTTCGCCCTGGCCAAGCAGTTCGGCCTGCCGATCCGTTATATCGGCGTCGGTGAAGGCATCGACGACTTGCGTACCTTTGAAGCCGAACCCTTTGTCCAGGCACTGTTTGCCGAGCGGGAGCGTTCATGATTCGTTTCGAACAGGTCGGTAAGCGCTACCCCAACGGTCACGTTGGCCTGCATGAGCTGAGCTTTCGCGTGCGTCGCGGCGAATTCCTGTTTGTCACCGGCCATTCCGGCGCCGGTAAGAGCACCTTGCTGCGCCTGCTGCTGGCCATGGAGCGTCCCACCACCGGCAAGCTGCTGCTGGCCGGGCAGGACCTGGGGCAGATCAGCAATGCGCAGATCCCGTTCCTGCGGCGGCAGATCGGCGTGGTGTTCCAGAACCACCAGTTGCTGTTCGACCGCACCGTATTCAACAACGTCGCCCTGCCGCTGCAGATCCTCGGCCTGTCCAAGGCGGAAATCGCCAAGCGGGTGGACTCGGCCCTGGAGCGCGTAGCGCTGTCGGACAAGACCGATCTGTACCCCGGCGACCTGTCCACCGGTCAGCAGCAGCGCGTGGGCATCGCCCGGGCCATCGTCCACCGCCCGGCTCTGCTGCTGGCGGACGAACCCACCGGTAACCTCGACCCGCGTCTTGCGGCGGAAATCATGGGCGTGTTCGAAGACATCAACCGCCTGGGCACCAGCGTGCTGATCGCCAGCCACGACCTGGCACTGATCGCCCGCATGCGCCACCGCATGCTGACCTTGCAACGCGGACGCTTGATCGGCGACGGGGAGGCCGGCGTATGAGTGCTACACGTACCCCTAAAGTGGCGGAGCGCGTAGCGCCCAAGGCTTCCGAAGCACCACCGCCGAAGAAAAAGCGTGACGAGGACGACGGCCCGGATTTCGGCACCCTGCTGCACGCCTGGATCGAAAGCCATCGCGCCAGCCTGCTGGACAGCCTGCGGCGCCTGGGCAAACAGCCCATCGGCAGCTTCTTTACCTGCCTGGTGATGGCCGTGGCCTTGAGCCTGCCCATGGGCTTGTCGCTGTTGCTCAATAATGTCGAGCGCCTGGGCGGTTCCTGGCAGCGCGCGGCGCAGATCTCGCTGTACCTGGATCTGGGGGCTTCTGCCACCGAGGGCGAGAAGCTCAGTGAAGAGATCAAGGGCCTGCCCGGTGTGGCGGATGCCGAGTTCATCAGCAAGGAAAAGGCCCTGGAGGAGTTCCAGCAGCAGTCCGGGCTGGGCGAGGCCTTGCGCGAATTGCCACATAACCCGCTGCCGGGTGTAGTGCTGGTCACACCGAACGAAGTGGACAAGGCGACCCTGGAAGCCCTGCGCCAGCGGTTGTCGGAAATGCCCAAGGTGCAACTGGCGCAACTGGACCTGGTATGGGTCGAGCGGCTGGCGGCGATCCTCAAGCTGGGGGACCGCTTTGTCTTCGGCCTGACGGTGCTGCTGGTTTCTGCATTACTTTTGGTGATAGGCAATACCATTCGTCTTCATATTGAAAACCGCCGCACCGAGATAGAAGTGATTAAACTCGTCGGCGGCACGGACAGTTATGTTCGTCGGCCCTTCCTCTATATGGGGGCGCTGTATGGTTTCGGCGCGGGGATCCTGTCCTGGGGTGTATTGGCGTTTGGCCTGAACTGGCTGAACGATGCGGTAATCGGTCTGGCTGGCTTGTATGGCAGCGATTTTGCCCTCGCGGGGGTGCCGGTTGCCGATGGTCTGTCGCTCTTGCTAGGGGCGGTGCTGTTGGGTTATATCGGTGCGTGGATTGCGGTGGCCCGTCACCTGAGGGAACTGGCACCGAAGTAATATCTTTTTGCTTGTATTGACCTTTCAGCATTTTTGGGAACTTGTTTCGCGGTTTCCGGTCAATTTTCGCAGTGCTGAACGGCACGAGTTATGTGAGTCGGAGGTTTTTTCGTATGACCACTTCTTTGCAACCTGCTTACGCATTGGTTCCAGGCGCAAACCTGGAGGCTTATGTGCACACGGTGAACAGCATTCCATTGCTGACACCCGAGCAGGAGCGTGAACTGGCCGAGAGTCTCTACTATGAGCAGGATCTTGAGGCGGCTCGGCAGATGGTGCTCGCCCACCTGCGTTTTGTCGTACATATCGCCCGTAGCTATTCCGGCTACGGGTTGGCCCAGGCTGACCTGATCCAGGAAGGCAACGTTGGCCTGATGAAAGCCGTGAAGCGCTTCAACCCTGAAATGGGTGTGCGCCTGGTGTCCTTTGCCGTGCACTGGATCAAGGCGGAAATTCACGAGTTCATCCTGCGTAACTGGCGGATTGTGAAGGTTGCTACCACCAAGGCGCAGCGCAAGCTGTTCTTCAACCTGCGCAGCCAGAAGAAGCGTCTGGCCTGGCTGAACAACGAAGAAGTTCACCGCGTGGCGGAAAGCCTGGGCGTGGAGCCTCGTGAAGTGCGGGAAATGGAAAGCCGGCTGACCGGCCAGGACATGGCGTTCGATCCGGCTGCGGAAGCGGACGACGACAGCGCCTTCCAGTCGCCAGCCAACTACCTGGAAGACCACCGCTACGACCCGGCGCTGCAACTTGAGGATGCCGACTGGAGCGACAACTCCACCAGCAACCTGCACGAAGCCCTGGAAGTGCTGGACGAACGCAGCCGTGACATCCTCTACCAGCGCTGGCTGGCCGAAGAGAAAGCCACGCTGCACGACCTGGCGCAGAAGTACAACGTTTCGGCCGAGCGGATTCGCCAGCTGGAAAAAAGCGCGATGAACAAGCTGAAACTGTCCATCGCCGCTTAAGCCTGAAGCGTCATGCAAAACGCCCCGATTACCTCGGGGCGTTTTTGTTTGTGCGGTTGGCGTAGGAGCCGGCTTGCCGGCGAATCCCCAGCCCAGCACCCATCTCGAACATGCTCAAGAAGAACCGGCGCAAAGCCAAATCCGGGTTACTCCGCCCAGGGCGCCCTGCGCGACTCGTTCAGCCGATTCAAGTAATCGGCTCCACCCAACTGGCTCATCTGCCGCCGAACCCAGCCCGCCCGCTGCATCACATAAGTGCTGGGACGTGCTGCGCTCCACACCCTTGGGTTGGGCAGGACAGCGGCTAGCAGGCTGGCTTGCTGGCGTGACAGATTGGCCGCGCTGACGCCGAAGTGATGGCGCGCCGCGGCTTCTGCCCCGAACACCCCTTCATCCCATTCGACACTGTTGAGGTAGACCTCAAGAATCCGCTGCTTGGGCCAGAACACTTCGATCAGCGCGGTGAACCAGGCTTCCAGTCCCTTGCGCAGGTAGCTGCGGCCGGACCACAGGAACAGGTTTTTCGACACTTGCTGGCTCAGGGTACTGGCGCCACGGATCGAGCCGCCCCTTTCGTTGTGGATCAACGCTGCCTGGATTGCATCGATATCGAAGCCCCAGTGCTCGGGGAATTTCTGATCCTCGCCGGCGATCACCGCCACCTTGAGGTTGTCGGAGATTTCATCCCAAGGCTTCCAGGTGTGCTGCAGGTCGATGGGGTCGTTGTCGACCCAGGACTCGATCTTGCGCTCTACCATCAGGGCGGTGCCCGGTGGCGGTACGAAACGCAACAGCAGCACCAGCAGGACGCTGCCGACCATGAACCACATCAAGGCTTTTACAAGACGACGAAACAGATAACGCAGCATAGAGATGGCTTGGCCGAACCCGTTGAGCGCGCCATTATACAGACCCTTTGTGCTGAATCTGACTGGAGTTCCTCATGTTGCGTGGCTTCCTGATGCTGGCCGCCTTCTTCGGTTTCACCGGGGTTGCCCTTGGCGCTTTCGCCGCCCACGGTCTTAAAAACCGCCTGAGCACGGACTACCTGGCTATTTTTCATACAGGTGTTACCTATCAACTGGTGCATGCCCTGGCGTTGTTCGGCGTCGCTTTGCTGGCGGCTCATATTCCCGGGCGGCTGGTGACCTGGGCCGGCGCTGCCTTCACCCTGGGCATCCTGCTGTTCTCCGGTAGCCTGTACCTGCTGACCCTGACTGGCACCAGCAAGCTGGGGATCATCACCCCCTTCGGCGGTGTGGCCTTCCTGGTCGGCTGGTTCCTTCTGGGGCTTGCCGCCTGGCGCCTGCAAGTCGCCGGCTGACGCTTGTAGCTGACCTTTAGGTCATGATCGGGCTAGAATGCTGGCCCCTAAAAATGATGGCGGCCTTGGCATGCGCATTCAGTTGAACGGTGAATCCTTTGAACTGCCCGACGGCTCGACCGTTGCGGCCCTGCTGAGCCATCTGGAACTCACCGGACGGCGGATCGCGGTGGAACTCAACCTGGATATCGTTCCGCGCAGCCAGCACGCCGAAACCGCCCTCAACGAAGGTGACCAGGTTGAAGTGGTCCACGCCATCGGCGGCGGCTAGTCACTGGCTTCAATAGCGCTGCTGCTCATCTGCGCAGCGCCCTGGCCCGATTCCGGGCCCTTTCATGGACGACATGCTTTCACCGGCCCCGGATCGAGGGTCACCAGCGCCCCGGGCCTGATAAAGAATTCTGCAAGAACCTCACCCCAACAGAGGATTTCCGATGAGCAACGTTCGTAGTGACAAGCCTTTCGTCCTGGCCGGTCGGACGTACCAGTCGCGTTTGCTGGTAGGCACCGGCAAGTACCGCGACATGGAAGAAACCCGCCTGGCCATCGAGGCCTCGGGTGCCGAGATCGTGACCGTTGCCGTGCGCCGGACCAATATCGGCCAGAACCCGGGCGAACCGAACCTGCTGGATATCCTGCCGCCGGATCGCTACACCATCCTGCCCAACACCGCCGGCTGCTATGACGCGGTCGAGGCCGTGCGCACCTGCCGCCTGGCCCGTGAGCTTCTGGATGGCCACAACCTGGTGAAGCTGGAAGTCCTGGCCGACCAGAAGACCCTGTTCCCCAACGTGCTGGAAACCCTCAAGGCCGCCGAAGTGCTGGTCAAGGAAGGTTTCGACGTGATGGTCTACACCAGCGATGATCCGATCATCGCCCGCCAGCTGGCGGAAATGGGCTGCATCGCGGTCATGCCCCTGGCGGGCCTGATTGGCACCGGGCTGGGGATCTGCAACCCGTACAACCTGCAGATCATCCTTGAAGAAGCCAAGGTTCCGGTACTGGTGGATGCCGGTGTCGGTACCGCTTCCGACGCCACCATCGCCATGGAGCTGGGGTGTGAGGCGGTGCTGATGAACTCGGCCATCGCCCACGCGCAGCAGCCGGTGATGATGGCCGAAGCCATGAAACACGCAATTGTCGCGGGCCGCCTGGCGTACCTCGCCGGTCGCATGCCGAAGAAACTCTATGCCAGCGCCTCTTCGCCGCTGGATGGTCTGATCAAGTAAGAGCCATTGATGACTGAATCAAACGACACGCCAATCCAGCCGGAAGCCGGCGACGAGCGCCAACACCGCCGCATCAAGAGTTTCGTGATGCGCGCCGGGCGCATGACCGAGGGCCAGCAGCGCGGCCTGGACCAGGGCGCGCCGCTGTACGTGCTGCCCCTGGCCGACGCCCCGGTGGATTACGACCAGGTGTTCGGCCGTTCGGCACCGCGCTCCCTGGAAATCGGCTTCGGCATGGGCCACTCGCTGCTGGAAATGGCCGCAGCGGCCCCGGAGCAGGATTTCATCGGCGTTGAGGTTCACCGCCCGGGTGTCGGCGCGCTGCTCAATGGCGTGCTGACCCAGGGCCTGACCAACCTGCGGGTCTACGATTGCGATGCCATCGAGGTGCTCAACTGCTGCATCGCCGACAACAGCCTGGACCGGCTGATGCTGTTCTTCCCCGATCCGTGGCACAAGAGCCGGCACCACAAGCGCCGCATCGTCCAGGCTTCCTTCGCCGAGCTGGTGCGCAGCAAGCTCAAGGTTGGCGGCATTCTGCACATGGCCACCGACTGGGAGCCCTATGCCGAATACATGCTGGAGGTGATGAACGTCGCCCCGGGTTATCGCAACCTGGCCGAAGACGGCAAGTGTGTACCGCGCCCGGCCGAACGCCCGATCACCAAGTTCGAGCGTCGCGGCGAGCGCCTGGGCCACGGCGTGTGGGATTTGAAGTTCGAAAAGCTCGCCTGAGCCTCGCGGACACGCTGCTGTAGGAGCTGCCGGGCGGCGTTCCGCTTGCCAGCGAAGAGGCCTTCAAGGTCGCCTTCGCCAACCAGCTGGCTCCTACAGGGCTTTGATGAAGCCGACCGGCACCTGGTCGGTCAGCCACACCCCATTCTCTGCCTGATAGAAGGTGAAACCCTGGGCCTGCATGGCCTGGGCGTCGATCTGCAGGATCACCACCTTGCCATAGCGTTGGCCCACGGCCCGGGCGGTGTCGATTTCCTGGGACAGGTGCACGTGGTGCCGTGAACCCGGGATCAGCCCCTTCTCGTTGATCGAATCCATGAAGCGTGTGGCGGTGCCGTGGTAGAGCAAGGCGGGCGGTTGCTTTGCCTCAAGCTGCAATTGCACGGCCTTGTTGGAATGCCCCTGAACGGCACGAATCCGCCGGCTGTCAGCCGAGAGGGCGAAGCGCTTCTTGTCGTTGCCTTCGACCACCAGCTCGATCAGTTCCCGGCTCAGTTGCCGGCCGTTCTTGGCCGCACCGCTGATCAGCGCGTCGATATCGCCCCAGCCTTCGCTGTCCAGTTCCAGGCCGATGGCCTGGGGCTCGTGGCGCAGCACATAGCTGAGGAACTTGCTGGTGTCCTCGATGACTTTCTTGCTCATGTTCTTCCTTGATAACGGGGGCAGCCGTTGGATTGCGTTCGCCGGCTTGGTGTAGGAGCCGGCTTGCCGGCGAAGGGGCCCTGCGAATTAACGACGATCAGCGACCACGCCAATCAGCACCAGCACCACCAACAGCACTGGCGCCAGGCTGTAGTTGTTGAACTGGCTCAGGCCGCGGACGATCCACGGTGTGGCGTAGATCAGCGCCAGGCCGCTGCCGACCATGCACAGCAGGGCCATCAGCGGCACCCGCAGGGCGCCGGCGATGCCGCCCAGGCGCTGTTCGACCCAGCCCTTGATGTCCGCGCCGAACAGCACCAGCAGGCAGCCCACCAGTGCCAGGGCGATTTCCGAGAGGTTGCTGCGACTCCAGCGGGACACGGTGGCGAGCAGGTCGAGTACCAGATCCATGTGATTTCCTTAGATCAGAAAGTATTGCAGCAGGTCATTGAGAAAAAGTTGCCCGCGGGCCGTGGCCGCCAGGCGTGACGGTTCGACCTGCAACAAGCCGCTTTGTTCGGCCTGGCGCCGGCCTTCGGCGAGGCTGCCCAGGTCCAGGCCGGTGCGTTGGGCGAACAGCGCAGCGTCCACGCCATCGGTGAGGCGCAGGGCGTTCATCAGGAACTCGAACGGCAGCTCTTCGTTGCCCAGGGCCTTCTCGCCCGCCTTGAACTGCTTGGCCGGGTTCAGGTAGTCCTTGGGCAGGCGGGTCTTCCAGGTGCGCAGGATGCGCCCGTCCGGGTGGCTGAGTTTGCCGTGGGCACCGGCGCCGATCCCGATGAAGTCGCCAAAGCTCCAGTAGTTCAGGTTGTGCCGCGCCGCGCGCCCGGGCTGGGCGTAGGCCGAGACTTCGTACTGGGCATAGCCGTGTTCGGCCAGCAGGGCCTGTCCGGCTTCCTGGATGTCCCACAGGGTGTCGTCTTCCGGCAGTACCGGTGGCTGGTTCCAGAACACCGTGTTGGGCTCCAGGGTCAGCTGGTACCAGGACAGGTGGGTCGGCTTCATCGCAATGGCCTGGCGCAGGTCGCCCAGGGCATCGTCCAGGGACTGGTCCGGCAGGCCGTGCATCAGGTCCAGGTTGAAGTTGTCGAACCCGGCCTGGCGCGCCATGCCAGCGGCGCGAATCGCTTCATCGCCGTTGTGGATGCGGCCCAGGGCCTTGAGCTTCTGTTCCTGGAAACTCTGGATGCCGATGGACAGGCGGTTGATGCCCAGGGCGCGGTAGGCGGTGAATTTTTCCTGCTCGAAGGTCCCGGGGTTGGCTTCCAGGGTGATTTCGATGTCGGGGGCAAACCGGATGCGCTGTTCCACGCCCTTGAGCAGCCGACCCAGGGCCTGGGCGCTGAACAGGCTCGGGGTGCCGCCGCCGAAGAAGATCGAGCTCAGCTCGCGACCGTGCACGGCGTGCAGGTCCTGGTCGAGGTCGGCCAGCAGGGCGTCGACGTACTCCTCTTCCGGTAGCGTCGGGCTGGCCGCGTGGGAGTTGAAGTCGCAGTAGGGGCATTTGCGTACACACCACGGGATGTGGATGTACAGCGCCAGGGGCGGCAACTGGGGCAGCGCCGCCCGGGGCGTATGCGCGCCGCCGAGAATCAGCGGCGACGCGGAGGGCTCGTGGCTCATTTCAGGCCCAGGCGTTGCCGCAGAATGGCCATGGCGCGGGCGCGGTGGCTGAGCTGGTTTTTCTCCTCGGGGCCCAGTTCGGCGCTGGAGCAGTTGCGTTCCGGCACCCAGAACAGCGGGTCGTAGCCGAAGCCGTGCTCGCCGCTGGCGGCGGTAAGGATGCGCCCGTGCCACAGGCCTTCGCAGAGGATCGGCAGCGGATCGTCGGCGTGCCGTACCAGTGCCAGGACGCAGACGAACTGCGCACCGCGCTCGGCTTGCGGGACATCCTTGAGGGCTTCGAGCAGCTTGGCGTTGTTCGCCGAGTCGCCCTGGCCGTCGGCGTAGCGGGCCGAGTAGATGCCCGGGGCGCCACCGAGGAAGTCCACTGCCAGGCCGGAGTCGTCGGCCAGTGCCGGCAAGCCGGAAATGCGTGCGGCATTGCGCGCCTTGAGGATGGCGTTTTCGACGAACGACAGGCCGGTTTCTTCCGGCTCGACGCTGCTGAACTCGCCGATCGAGCGCAATTGCACCGAAGCGCCGAGCATGGCCTGGAGTTCTTTGAGTTTGCCGGCGTTATGGCTGGCCAGTACGAGTTGCGTGAGGTTCATTATTCGCCCGGGAATAGCTCTTGGTTGAAGCTGAAGCTGTTGGTGTCACCGCCAGTCTGCACATTGATGGTGAACGTACGGTTTTCCTGCTGCTCCACCGGGAACTGGGCGATGTAGTAGATCGCGCCCTGCTCGGTGATCTGGCGGAATTTCAGCGGGATGCTCTTGCTGGTCAGGTCCTTGACCGTGCCACTGACCTGGCCGACCAGCGGCTTGCCGTCCTTGATCAGGGAAACGTTGATCACGCCCTGGTTCTTGCTGCGGACCAGCTCCGCCGCCCTGGCGATATCAGGCTGCAGGTAGGTGGAGTTGAAGGTGTTGTAGTGCACGGTGATGTCACCGAACACTTCCTGGCGTTCGCCCTTGATCGGGTCCGCCGCCAGGGCGCTGACGCTCAGGCAGGCAGCCAGTAGAAATGTAACCAGACGTCCCATGATGGTTCTCCTCGATGCAACGTGGTTTATACCGCGACCTTGTGATCTTGCAGGCCGGGACTGCTGACGCGGTAGATGCCGATCTCTCCTAAGAGATTAGGCCATAGCTTACTGGCCCACCCATGGCGGTGTTGTTGATCGACGGCAAGGCGGTTGATCACCCGGGCTTGCCGCTCGCGGCACAGTTCTTCGAAGTCCTCGAAGGTGCAGAAGTGGATGTTCGGCGTGTTGTACCAGGTGTACGGGAGGAACTCCGAGACCGGCATCCGCCCCTTGCTGGCCAGGTACCAGCGGCAGCGCCAGTGACCGAAATTGGGGAAGGTGATGATGCACTGGCGGCCGACCCGGAGCATTTCGTCGAGGATCTTGTCCGGGTAGTGCACGGCTTGCAGGGCCTGGGTCATGACCACGATGTCGAAGCTGTTGCTGGCAAAGTTGCCCAGGCCCTTGTCCAGGTCCTGCTCGATCACGTTGATGCCCTTGGCCACGCACTCGGCGATGTTGTCCGGGTCGTTTTCCAGGCCATAGCCGGTGACCTGCTTGTGCTCCTGCAGCCAGCTCAGCAGCTCGCCGTTACCGCAGCCCAGGTCGAGGACGCGGCTGCCGGCGGGGATCCATTCCTGGATGATTTCCAGATCGGCTCTCATCGTGTCCTCACAAGGTAATGCGGTTCATGTAGTGGCTGAACGCCTGCAGGTAGCGCGGGATCGGGATCAGGAAGGCGTCATGCCCCTGCGGTGCGTCGATCTCCAGGTAGCAGACGTCCTTGCGTGCGGCCATCAATGCATCCACCAGTTCCCGGGAGCGGGCCGGGGAGAAGCGCCAGTCGGTGGTGAAGGACATCACGCAGAACTTGGCGGTGGCATGGGCGAAGGTCTTGGCCAGGTCGTCGTCGCAGTTGGCCGCCGGGTCGAAGTAGTCCAGGGCCTTGGTCATCAGCAGGTAGGTGTTGGCATCGAAACGCCCGGAGAACTCCTCGCCCTGGTAGCGCAGGTAGCTTTCCACCTGGAACTCGACGCTGTGGAAGTCGTAGTTGAGCTTCTCGCTCTTGAGCCCACGGCCGAATTTCTCGCCCATGGAGTCGTCGGACAGGTAAGTGATATGGCCGACCATTCGCGCCAGCATCAGCCCGCGCTTGGGGATCACCCCCTGTTCCTGGAACGAGCCGCCGTGGAATTCCGGGTCGGTGAGGATCGCCTGGCGCGCCACTTCGTTGAAGGCGATGTTCTGCGCCGAGAGCTTGGGCGCCGAGGCGATGGCCAGGCAGTGCCGTACACGGTCCGGGTAGGTGATGGTCCATTGCAGGGCCTGCATGCCGCCGAGGCTGCCGCCGATCACTGCAGCCCACTGGTCGATGCCCAGGCGATCCGCCAGGCGCGCCTGGCTGTGTACCCAGTCTTCCACGGTAAGCACCGGGAAGTCGGCGCCGAACGGCTTGCCGGTGTCCGGGTTGAGGCTGCTGGGGCCGGTGGAGCCGTTGCAACCGCCGAGGTTGTTGAGGCTGACCACGAAAAACCTGTTGGTGTCGATCGGCTTGCCCGGGCCGATGCAGCTGTCCCACCAACCGGGCTTGCGGTCGTCGACGCTGTGGTAGCCGGCGGCGTGATGATGGCCGGACAGGGCGTGGCAGATCAGCACCGCGTTGCTGGCGCTGGCGTTGAGCTGACCGTAGGTTTCGTAGATCAGGTCGTAGGCCGGCAGCGCGCGCCCGCAGGCCAGGGCCAGGGGTTCGCTGAAGTGCGCTATTTGTGGCGTGACCAGACCAACAGAATCGGGGGGAAAGGCAGTTGGCATCGACCCTGCTCTCATTTAAATGAGGCGTAAGTCTAAAGACCGCTGCCCCCAGCGGCAAGCAAAGCCCGGGGCTGTGTTTCGTTGCGGGAAATGACGTGGGAGCTTCGCTGGCAATCCAGCTCCTGCAGTGAACATGGGGCGCAGGAGCCGGCTTGCCGGCGAATCAGGCGGGGCGAGCCAGCCCCGGCAGGTCCGGCAGCTTTTTCGGCGCTTGCAGGCGCACCCGCTTCTGCCGGTTCAGTTCGCCGCTGACCAGGCTGACGTTGCTCTTGGGAATGCCAAAGGCCTTGGCCAGGAACGCCATCAGGTGCGCATTGGCCTTGCCTTCCACTGGTGGCGCGGTGAGGCGGATCTTCAACCGCTCGCCGTGCAGGCCAGCGAACTCGTCGCTGCTGGCCTTGGGTTGCAGGTGGCAATCGAGGATCAGATCGTCACCGTCCCAGCGGTAATAACTCATGCAGGCCGCCCGGGTCAGATCAGCAGGCGCAGGATGTCCGGCATCATGGTCATGGCCGCCAGGTTATTGATCACCAGCATGTCCAGCAGCTTGAGCACCATGAATGCCAGGATCGGCGAGATATCCAGGCCGCCCATGCTCGGCAGGATGCGACGGAACGGGGCCAGGGCGGGTTCGCAGATCTGGTTCACCAGTTCGGCGCCGGGGTTGTGGCTGCCAGGGGCGACCCAGGACAGGATCACGCTGATGATCAGGGCGAAGAAGAAGATCTTCAGGAACAGCGCGGTGACGCCGATGATCGACCAGATCAGCAGTTGCAGCGGGTTGCCGGTGGTGCCGTAGGTCAGCAGCAGGGTCAGGGCCATCAGGGCCAGTTGCACCAGGATCGCCAGCAGCAGCGAGGACATGTCCAGGCCGCCGATGCTCGGGATGACCCGGCGCATCGGCTTGAGCAGCGGCTGGGTGGCCCGCACGATGAACTGGCACAGCGGGTTGTAGAAGTTGGCGCGCACCAGTTGCAGGACGAAACGCATCAGCACGATCAGCAGGTACAGGCTGCCCAGGGTTTGCAGCACATACACCGCAGCGGTGTTCAATCCAATCATCATTGGCTCCTTATTGGCCCAGTTGTTCGGCCATTTCGGCCGAGCGGTGCGCAGCGGCACCCAATGCTTTTTCCACGAGGGCTTCAAAGCCACCGGCCTGGAACGACTTGATGGCCGCTTCCGTGGTGCCTGCCGGTGAAGTCACGCGGCGGCGCAGCTCGGCGGCGTCAACGTCACTGGAGACCGCCATGTGGGCGGCGCCCAGGGCGGTCTGCAGAGTCAGCTGGGCGGCGGTTTCCCGGGGCAGGCCGAGCTTCTCGCCGGCGGCGGTCATGGCTTCGATCAGCAGGAAGAAATACGCCGGGCCACTGCCGGAGACGGCAGTCACTGCGTCCAGTTGCTGCTCCTGGTCCAGCCACAGGGCGATACCCACGGCGGACAGCAGTTCCTCGGCCTGCTGGCGTTGCTGGGCGCTGACTTCGGCGGTGGCGTACAGGCCGCTGACACCCTGGCGCAGCAGTGCCGGGGTGTTGGGCATGCAGCGCACGATGGGCTGGGTGCCGAGCCAGCTGTTCATGCTCGAACAGGTGATGCCGGCGGCGATGGACACCACCAGCTGTTGCGGCTTCAGGCTCGGGCGCAGGGCTTGGCACACGGCTTTCATGGCCTGGGGCTTGACCGCCAGGACGATCACGTCGACGCCTTCGATGGCCTCGGCGTTATCGGCAAATACCTGGATGCCATGTTCGGCCGCGACTTTCGCTCGGGTCTGCTCGCCCGGGTCGCTGGCGCGGATCTGCGAGGCCTCCAGGCCTTTGGCCCGCAGGCCGCCGATGAGACTGGCCGCCATGTTGCCGGCACCGATAAAAGCGATACGAGTCGTGTTCATGACAGGTCCTTACAAGAGGTCGGGGTCAGTCGCATCAGGACTGACTGTAGTCGCGGGCACCAAACAGCGCGGTACCGATCCGCACCCAGGTGGCGCCTTGGGCAATGGCCGCTTCGAGGTCGTGGCTCATGCCCATGGAAAGGGTATCCAGGGGCAGCTTGAGGCTGTCCCGCAGGTCGTTGTTCAGGCGTTGTACCGCGGCGAAGGCGGCGTCCTGGGCAGCGCGGTCCTCGGTAGGCTCGGGAATCGCCATCAACCCCCGCAGTTGCAGGCGTGGCAAGGCACCGATGGCGCTGGCCAGGGCCGGCAGGTCGGCCGGGGCGCAGCCGGACTTGCTGGCTTCGCCACTGACGTTCACCTGGATGCAGATGTTCAGTGGCGGTAACTCGGCCGGGCGTTGTTCGGACAGGCGTTGGGCGATTTTCAAGCGATCCACGGAGTGCACCCAGTCAAAATGCTCGGCAATGGCACGAGTCTTGTTCGACTGAATGGGGCCGATGAAGTGCCAACTCAAGGGCAGGTCGGCCAGTTCCTGCTGTTTGCCCAGGGCTTCCTGCAGGTAGTTCTCGCCGAAATCCCGCAGGCCGGCGGCATGGGCCTCGCGCAGGGCGGCGGCGGGCTTGGTCTTGCTCACGGCCAGCAGCTGGACGCTGTGCGGGTCGCGCTGTACGGCCTGGCAGGCGTTGCGGATGCGCTCGGCTACCTGGGCAATGTTGTCTGCTATCGTGGACATTCGATTTCGTCTCAAAAGTACCGGCGGCCCTGGCCACCGGCTGCCGCGTGAATCCACCAGACCTCGATTCTCCGCCGGCCCGAGCCACGCTCAAGGGTCGCGTCGGGCATCGTCCGCGGCCTGGCCATTGAATCTGCCAGGCGCGGGCGGGTCTGAAGCTCGCGGCATTCTACTGGAATTGGGGGGCACTATGGACATCACCGAACTCTTGCGCTTGAGCGCTTCCCGGGGCGCTTCGGACCTGCATCTGTCCGCCGGGCTGGCGCCGATGTTGCGCATCGATGGCGATATTCGCCCGCTGCCGGGCCCGGCCCTGGAAGGGCCACAGGTGCAGGCGCTGATCCATGAACTGATGAGCGAAGCACAGCGCCAGGCGTTCGCCGCCTGCAATGACCTGGATTTCGCCTATGAACTGCCGGGTGTGGCGCGGTTTCGGGTCAATGCCTTCCGGCACGCCCGTGGTGTCGGTGCGGTGCTGCGCCTGATTCCCGCGCGGGTACAGAGCCTGGAGGAGCTGGGGCTGGGGGAAGTGTTTCGGCAGATTACCGAGGCGCCCCGCGGGCTGGTGCTGGTGACCGGGCCCACCGGCAGCGGCAAGTCCACCACACTGGCGGCGATGATCGACCACCTGAACCAGCACCGCCAGCAGCACATCCTGACCATCGAAGACCCTATCGAATTCGTGCATCCGCAGAAGAACTGCCTGGTGCACCAGCGCGAAGTGCAGCGCGATACCCAGAGCTTCGCCACGGCCTTGCGTGCGGCGCTGCGGGAAGATCCCGACGTGATCCTGCTGGGCGAACTGCGGGACCTGGAAACCATCCGCCTGGCCCTGACCGCCGCGGAAACCGGGCACCTGGTACTGGCCACCCTGCACACCTCGTCGGCGGCCAAGACCATCGACCGGCTGGTGGACGTGTTTCCGGGGGAGGAAAAGGCCCTGGTGCGCTCGATGCTGGCCGAGTCGCTGCAGGCAGTGGTCGCGCAAGTGCTGGTGAAGAAGGTGGGCGGTGGCCGGGTAGCGGCGCACGAGATCATGCTGGGCAGCCCGGCGATCCGTAACCTGATCCGCGAGGACAAGGTGGCGCAGATGTATTCGGCGATCCAGACGGGTGGCGCCCAGGGCATGCGCACCCTGGACATGAGCCTCAAGGCATTGCTCGGGCAGGGGTTGATCAGCCGCGATCAGGCGCGGGAGCAGGCGCGGATGCCGGAGAGCTTTTGACGGGGCTGGAAATGCATTCGCCGGCAAGCCGGCTCCTACAGGTGGGTGCAGGAGCCGGCTTGCCGGCGAAGCGGGGTATCAGCGTTGCACGACCCGCAGGGGCGCGTGCTCCTTGGGCAGGACCCGCTTGGCAACCACGTAGTGGCTCTGCCAGTAGGGCTTCTTCAGGGTATCGATGGTCACTGCCTTGCCGCGCCGCGGGGCGTGGATGAAGCGGTCTTCGCCCAGGTAGATGGCGACGTGGTTGACCTTGCGGCTCTTGATGTTGAAGAACAATAGGTCGCCCGGCTTCAGGTCCTTGCGCTCGACCTTCTGCCCGTGGCCGCTGGCCATGGCGTTGGAGGTGCGTGGCAGGTCCACGGCGGCGACATCGTTGAAGGCGTAGCGCACCAGGCCGCTGCAGTCGAAGCCTTTGCTTGGGCTGCTGCCGCCCCAACGATAGGGTGTACCGAGGACATTGACCGCGCGGCTGAGAACCGTGGTGCTCGGCCGGCCGGCGTTGTTGGCCACCAGCTTGCTGTCGGCCTTGCTCAGGCGGGTGGGGTGCTTGATGGTGCTCTTGTTCTTGGCGGTGACCGTCGAAACGTGAGGTTTCGGGGTGTAGCCATTAACGTTGGGAAGTCGTTGCTCACGGTTGGTGGCGTGGGCGGCCAGTGGCATTAATAGGCAAATGGTTAGCCATGTCTTGAAAAATGGACGCATTAGGCAAGGCTCTTATTGGTTAGCGCGCAACTTTATAACAGCTTTCAGGTCACTTCCGTGGCCGTTTGTCGATTCAACCTTGGGGTCAACTTCGGCAAAGAGGTGGCAACTTGACGCAGAAAACCGTCAGAAGTCAGGCAGTACAAGGCTTTGGCGGAACAGAAGGTAACATTGCCCGCACGTCGAATGCCTGTAAAAAAGTCACAAAGTTTTTAAGAATATTTATCTATCACCTGCAAAGAGGCACTTAATGAACACCTATCGTCAGGATGCATCCACCCATGACACCCACAGCAAGGTGATCGGTTACCTGTTGTGGATTTTCGGTTTTACCGGGGCCCACCGCTTCTATTACGGCAAGCCGGTGACCGGGACTATCTGGTTCTTCACCTTCGGTCTGCTGGGCATTGGCTGGCTGATCGACTTGTTCCTGATCCCGTCCATGGACCGGGAAGCGGACCTTCGCTTTACCGCAGGTCCGGTGGAATACAGCGTGGCCTGGATTCTGCTGACCTTCCTCGGGGTTTTCGGCGTGCACCGCATGTACCAGGGCAAATGGCTGAGCGGGGTGATCTACCTGTTCACCGGCGGCCTGTTCTTCCTGGGGGTGCTGTACGACTTCTGGACCCTGAACGATCAGGTATCGCTGGAGAACGCCAAGCGCCGTTGATCCCGTCATCGGCGCAGGCGGTGATGGCGCAGCCTGTAGCCACTGCCGCAGGGCGCCATCAGGAGCGGCGGCTCCTTCGGCGCCGTTCGCAGCCTGCGGCAGTGGCTACAGGGTGTTTGCCAGGCGATCAGCCCTGATAGCTGATATGCCCGTCCACCAGGGTGTAGCGCACCGCGCCCGGCAGGCTATGGCCGAGGAACGGGCAGTTTTCGCCCTTGGACAGCCAGCGCTCGCCGGCCACGGTGGAACTGGCCGGGTCGAACAGCACCAGGTCCGCCGCACCACCGGCTGCCAGCTTGCCTGCCGGCAGGCGCAAGGCCGCGGCGGGGCCGGCACTCAGGCGTGCCAGCAGGGTCGGCAGGTCCAGCAGGCCGTCCTGCACCAGGGTCAGGGCCAGGGGCAGCAACAGCTCGACGCTGCTGATGCCCGGCTCGGTGGCGCCGAACGGCGCCAGCTTGGCGTCCCGCTCATGGGGCTGGTGATGGCTGGAAATGGCTTGCACCACCCCGGACTTCACCGCTTCGCGCAGGGCATCGCGGTCGGCCCGCGAGCGCAGCGGCGGCTGCACGTGGTACAGGCTGGAGAAGTCGATCAGCGCCTCGTCGGTCAGGATCAGCTGGTACAGCGCCACATCGGCGGTGACCGGCAGGCCGCGGGCCTGGGCCTGGGCGATCAGCTCCACGCCGCGGGCGCTGGTCAGCTGGCTGAAGTGGGCGCGCACGCCGCTCTGTTCCACCAGCAGCAGGTCCCGGGCCAGGGCCACGGTCTCCGCGCTTTCCGGGATACCCGGCAGGCCGAGGAAGCTGGCGGTGGCGCCTTCGTGGGCCAGGCCGCCTTCGGCCAGGTCGCGGTCCTGGGAGTGGAAGATCACCGTCAGGTCGAAGGTGGCGGCGTATTCCAGGGCGCGGCACAGGGTGCGGGTGCTGCGGAAACCTTCCAGGCCGTTGCCGAAGGCCACGCAACCGGCGTCACGCAATGCGATCAGCTCCGCAAGCTGCTCGCCTTCCAGGCCCTTGCTCAAGGCGCCAATGGGGAACACTTTGCTGTTGCCGGCCTCGCGGGCGCGGTCGAGGATCAGTTCGGCCACCGCCGAGGTGTCCAGTACTGGCTTGGTGCGCGGCGGGCAGCACAGGCTGGTGACACCGCCGGCGGCTGCGGCGCGGGTTTCGCTGGCAATGCTGCCCTTGCGACTGTAGCCCGGCTCGCGCAGGGCGACGCTCAGGTCCACCAGGCCGGGTGCGGCCACCAGGCCCTTGGCGTCGATGGTGGTAACGGCATTGAAGCCGCCAGGCGCGGCGCCGATGGCGACGATCTTGCCGGCTTCCAGGTGCAGATCGGTGGTTTGATCCAGGCCGCTGCTTGGATCGATGACGCGGGCGCCGAGAATGCTGAGCTTCACTGGGCGTTCTCCTGCTCGAATTGTCGCTGGGCGGTCTGCCCGCTCATGGCCATGGACAGTACCGCCATGCGCACTGCAATGCCGTAGGTCACCTGGTTGAGGATCACCGAGTGCGGGCCGTCGGCTACCGCCGATTCGATCTCCACGCCGCGGTTGATCGGGCCCGGGTGCATGACGATGGCGTCGGGCTTGGCCCCGGCCAGGCGCGCGGTGGTCAGGCCGAACAGGCGGTAGAACTCGCCTTCGCTGGGCAGCAGGCCGCCCTGCATGCGTTCACGCTGCAGGCGCAGCATGATCACCACGTCCACGTCCTTCAGGCCTTCGGTCATGTCGGTGTAGACCTTGACCCCGTACTGCTCGATGCCGATGGGCAGCAGGGTTTTCGGCGCGATCACGCGGATGTCCGGGCAGCCGAGGGTTTTCAGCGCCAGCATGTTCGAACGCGCCACTCGCGAGTGCAGGATGTCGCCGACGATGGCTACCGAGAGGTTCTCGAAGCCGCCCTTGTGCCGGCGAATGGTCAGCATGTCGAGCATGCCCTGGGTCGGGTGGGCGTGACGGCCGTCGCCGCCGTTGATGATCGCCACTTGCGGGCACACGTGTTCGGCGATGAAGTGCGCGGCGCCGGAGTCGCCGTGGCGCACCACGAACATGTCGGCGGCCATGGCTTCCAGGTTGCGCAGGGTGTCCAGCAGGGTTTCACCCTTGCTCGCCGAAGAGGTCGAGACATTCAGGGTGATCACGTCCGCCGACAGCCGCTGGGCGGCCAGTTCGAAGGTAGTGCGGGTTCGGGTGGAGTTCTCGAAGAACACATTGCACACGGTCTTGCCGCGCAGCAGCGGGACTTTCTTCACCGCCCGGGCGCCGACTTCGAGGAACGAGTCGGCGGTGTCGAGGATTTCCGTCAGCAGCTCGCGGTTCAGGCCGTCGAGGGACAGGAAGTGGCGCAGCTGGCCCTGATCGTTGAGCTGCAGCGGGCGCTTGGCGTCTAGAGGCGTCATCGCAATGGACTCTTAAAAGGGCGAGTTAGAGGGCGAGGTCTTGGAGCTCGAGTTGAAGCGGCGCAGGACCGGACAATTTTACCCGCTCGTGGGCGGCCAGCGACAGGGTCGCGCCCACCACATTCGGACGGATCGGCAGTTCAGCGGCGTTCAGGTCCAGCAGGCAGACCAGGGTCACGCTGGCCGGCCGGCCGTAGTCGAACAGTTCGTTGAGGGCGGCGCGGATGGTCCGGCCGCTCATCAGCACGTCGTCGATCAGCACCAGGTGCTGGCCTTCGATCTCGAACGGCAGCTCCGAAGGGCGCACCTGCGGGTGCAGGCCGTTCTGGCTGAAGTCGTCGCGGTAGAAGGACACGTCCAGGGTACCCAGGGGCGAATCGCTGCCCAGGGCTTCCAGCAGGGCCTGGGCCACCCAGACGCCACCGGTACGGATACCGATGAAGCGTGGCTCGCTGATGGCGCGCTGGGCCAGGTGGGCGTTGAGATCAGCGGCCATCTGGCTGATCAGGGCGGCGGGATTGGGCAGGCTCATGGTGGCTCCTTCGTGGGCTCGCGCCTGCTGCCGGGCAGCTGGGCGCGGGAACTTACGGCTGGTGTTGGGCCAGGAGGCGCGCAGCCCCGGGGCCGCGCATCTTCAGGATGTGGTCTCAGGTGTTCAACAGGCCGGCGTTTTCATCGAGCCAGCCTTGCAGCAGCAGGGCGGCGGCGATGGCGTCCACCGGGTTGTCGCGGTAACTGCCTTTCTGGCCGCCCCGGGCCAGGCGTTCACCCTTGGCCTCGAAGGTGGTCAGGCGTTCGTCGTGGGTATAGAAGGGCACATTGAAGCGGCCGTTCAGGCGCCGGGCGAACTTTTCGGCGCGCACGCACATGTCGCTGGGGCTGCCGTCCATGTTCAGGGGCAGGCCCACCACCACGGCGTCGGGCTTCCATTCCTTGATCAGTGCTTCCACCTGGTTCCAGTCGGGCACCCCGTTCTGCGCCTTGAGGGTGCACAGCTCCCGGGCCTGGCCGGTGATGGCCTGGCCCACGGCAACGCCGATCTGCTTGGTGCCGTAGTCGAAGCCGAGGATCAGTCGCAGGGCCATCAGGCGTGGCCCGCCTGGCTGGTGAGCAGGCTGAGGTTGACCCCCAGGTGCCGGGCGGCGGCTTCCAGGCGCAGTTCGCTGCTGGTGTTGAACAGGATGTCGGCGTCGAAGGGGCAGGTCAGCCAGGCGTTGTCCGCCAGTTCGGCTTCCAGCTGCCCGGCTTCCCAGCCGGCATAGCCCAGGGCGATCAGGCTCTTGGTCGGGCCCACGCCATCGGCGATGGCGAACAGCACGTCCTGGGACGTGGACAGGGACAGCCCCTCGAGTTCCACCGTGGCCTGGTAGACCGGGCCGTTGGGGTGCAGGACGAAGCCGCGATCGGTCTGCACCGGGCCACCGCTGAAAATGGGCACGTGCTGGCACAGCAGGGACGGCTCTTGGTCAGGGCGCAATTGTTCGAGGATATCGGCCAGGTTCAGGTCCTGGGGGCGGTTGACCACCAGGCCCATGGCGCCACTGGCGTTGTGCTCGACGATGTAGGTCAAGGTCTGCGCAAAGTTCGGGTCGGCCATATGGGGCATGGCGATCAGGAAATGATGCTTGAGATAGCTTGGGCTGACATTTTTCATGAGCGCTAGTGTGGCGGTGGCGGGCCCGGCTGACAAGCTGGCGATGTGCGGCCATGGCGCTGTCGCGCGGCCGATTGCCGGCCGATCAGTTGCTGGAAAGCTTGTCGCCCCGGGCGAAGCGCCAGGTGCGGATGATTTCCAGGCGGTCGATGTCCGACAGGTCGCCGGTAAAGGGGGCGAACGGCGCCGCCAGGCGCACGATGCGCTGCGCCGCCTGGTCCAGCAGCGGTTGCCCGGAGGACTCCAGCACCAGCACTTCATACAGCGAGCCGTCACGGTTGATCGAGACCATCAGCCGCAAGTTGCCGTAGATCTGCTTGCGCCGGGCTTCCTCGGGGTAGTTGAGGTTGCCGATGCGCTCGACCTTCTTGCGCCATTCGTCCTTATACCAGGCGCCCTTGTCGCGCATGGTAGAGGCGGCGCTGAGGCGGTGGATGCGCGGGCGTTTGGCATACAACTGCTGTTCGTTGGCCAGCTCGGCTTCCAGGCTGGAAATCTCGCTGGACAGTTGCGAGCTGTCGAACGTCGGAGTGGGGGCCTTGGGCGTCGGGTCTTTCTTGACATCTTCACGCTGGGTGACGGTCTTTTTCGGCTTGGGCGCGGTGGTGGCTACGGCGGCCTTGGGGGCGGTGTCCTTGACCTCGGGCTTGACCGAGGGCGGCGGCGTGACCTTCTTCACCGAGTTGTCCTGGAACGGTGCGACTTCGGTGGTTTTCGGAATGGCCTTCTTGTCCAGGGTGCCGCTGCCCTGCTGGTTGTCCTGGGCGAGGAAGTCGGCCTTCTTCGGTTTGGTCTCACTCTTGAAGGTGGCCAGGGTGATTTCCAGGGTCTTGCTGATGGCCTTGGGCTCGGCGAAGGAAAAACCCAGGCCGAGAATCAGTGCCAGGTGCAGGAGCGCCGCCAGGAACAGGGTAAAACCCAGGCGATCGGCCGCACGCACGCCGCTATGGGCAAGCTCGGGGGGCAGATCGGACGGGAGGCTCATCGGCAGTTCGACATCACAGGAGGCATCACACAACCAACATCACGGTTTCACAGGCGGCGCATGATAACGCAATGTTGGTTTGTGCTTGGTTGTTCTACATCACTTGGCCTTGAGCTTCTGATCGATGGCATCCATCAGCATCGCGCCGATGTTGGTGCCGAAGGCGTTGTCGATTTCACGGATGCAGGTGGGGCTGGTGACGTTGATTTCCGTCAGGTGTTCGCCGATCACGTCGAGGCCGACGAACAGCAGGCCCTTGGCCCGCAGGGTCGGGCCGACCTGGGCGGCGATCCAGCGGTCCTTGTCGCTCAGCGGGCGGGCTTCGCCACGACCGCCGGCCGCCAGGTTGCCGCGGGTTTCACCGGCGGCGGGGATGCGCGCCAGGCAGTAATCCACCGGTTCGCCGTCGATCATCAGGATGCGCTTGTCACCGTCCTTGATCGCCGGCAGGTAGGCCTGGGCCATGATCTGCTGGCTGCCGAGCACGGTCAGGGTTTCCAGGATCACCGACAGGTTCGGATCACCCGCGCGGTGGCGGAAGATCGAGGTGCCGCCCATGCCATCCAGGGGCTTGAGGATCACATCGCCATGCTGGGCCGCGAACTCGCGCAGCACGTCGGCGCGGCGGCTGACCACGGTGGGCGGGGTGCACTGGGGGAACAGCGTGGCAAACAGCTTTTCGTTGCAGTCACGCAGGCTCTGGGGCTTGTTGACCACCAGCACGCCAGCGCTTTCGGCCTGTTCCAGCAGGTAGGTGGAGTAGACGAACTCCATGTCGAAGGGCGGGTCCTTGCGCATCAGGATCACGTCCAGATCGCTCAGCGGGCAGTCGATCTCGGCATCCAGCTCGAACCACTTCTGCGGGTTGGCGAACACCTGCAGCGGCCGCATGCGGGCCCGGGCCACGCCGGCGCCCTGGTACAGGTCGCGCTGCTCCATATAGAAGAGGGTCCAGCCGCGCTCCTGGGCGGCCAGCAGCATGGCCAGCGAGCTGTCCTTCTTGTAGGAGATGCTGGCGATAGGGTCCATGACAATCCCGACGCGAACGCTCATGGGTGGATTCCTTTAAGAAAATGAGTGGGAGCGAGGCAAAAAAAGTGGCGTCAGAGTGGCGCTGACAGGGGCCTGGGTCAAGGAAAAACCACTGCCTGGCGTGGTCCATAGATTGCAGGGGGGAGAGTGTGCTAAAAAGGCTCGCAGGCCGGGCCCAAGCCTTGAAGTTCAAGGGTTTCACCCATTGCCCGGCGGTACCGGACCAAATCATTCGCTGGGGCGATGGCAGAGCAGATATGGAACAGCATTCCAACGCCTTGAAGGTGATGGTGATCGACGATTCGAAGACGATTCGCCGCACGGCCGAAATGCTGCTGAAGAACGTCGGTTGCGAGGTCATCACCGCAGTGGACGGCTTCGAAGCCCTGTCGAAGATCGTCGACCATCACCCCGGCATCATCTTCGTCGACATCATGATGCCGCGGCTCGACGGCTATCAGACCTGTGCGCTGGTGAAGAACAACAGCGCGTTCAAGTCCATCCCGGTGATCATGCTGTCTTCCAAGGATGGCCTGTTCGACAAGGCCAAGGGGCGCATCGTCGGCTCCGACCAGTTTTTGACCAAACCCTTCAGCAAGGAAGAACTGCTGAGCGCGATCAAGGCCCATGTCCCGGACTTTGTCGCGCTTGCGCCACAGTAGACACGCACAGCGACGCCCGGCCAGCAGGCCGCGCGCCTATACCGTATGGGGAAGACCATGGCTCGTATTCTGATCGTCGATGACTCGCCGACTGAAATGTACAAACTCACCGGCATGCTGGAAAAGCACGGCCATGAAGTGCTCAAGGCCGAGAACGGTGCCGACGGCGTGGCCCTGGCCCGGGAAGAAAAGCCCGACGCGGTGCTGATGGACATCGTCATGCCCGGCCTCAACGGTTTCCAGGCGACCCGCCAGTTGACCAAGGATGCCGAGACCAGCCATATCCCGGTGATCATCATCACCACCAAGGATCAGGAAACCGACAAGGTCTGGGGCACCCGCCAGGGCGCCAAGGACTACCTGACCAAACCGGTGGACGAAGAGACCCTGATCAAGACCCTGAACAACGTCCTGGCCGGCTGACAGCCGCGCCATGAGCCAATCCCAGACCGCCTTCGAGCTGCTGCTGGAGATCGACCAGCGCTGCCGCTTGCTGGCCGTCGACCTGCCGTCCCAGGAAACCCGCCAGCACAGCTGGAGCGGCATCGGCTTTCGCCTGGGCGAGCATTGGTACGTGGCCGCCATGGGCGAGATCAGCGAAGTCCTGCACGAGCCGCGCTACACCCTGCTGCCCGGAGTCAAGCCCTGGGTCAAGGGCGTAGCCAACCTGCGCGGGCGGCTGCTGCCGATCATGGACCTGTGCGGTTTCTTCGGCCATGAGCTGTCGCCCCTGCGCAAGCAGCGGCGGGTCCTGGTGGTGGAGTACAAGGAGCTGTTCGCCGGCCTGCTGGTGGACGAGGTGGCCGGGCTGCAGCACTTTGCCCAGGACAGCCTGGAGCCCGGCATCACCGACTTTGCCGACGCCGCGGTCAACCCCTACCTGCAGGGCCAGTTCCGCCGCGATCAGGTCTGGCAGGTCTTCAGCCCCTTCGCCCTGGCCCGTTCGCCGGGGTTCCTGGAGGTGGCAGCGTGAAGGGCGCCCCGGCGCCTGGGCAACCCGTTGGCCGTGCCACGGGAAGCGCGTGTTTCCCTGGATCAACCCATGCTGCCCCGGCGTTGCGCGCGCCCCGGGCACTCGAATGCGGGACCGCCCGCTCGCCACAGGCCTGATCGATGACCAAAGCCAAAACCGGCAAGCCCCTGGAAGGCTCCCGCAGTCGCTCGCAGATCATCGTGCTGTTCATCGCACTGATCGTGTTCATCATGCTGTTGTTCGCCAACTTCGCTTACCTCAATACCCAGGCCACCTACGACAAACAGTACATCGGCCATGCCGGCGAGCTGCGGGTGCTGTCCCAGCGCATTGCCAAGAACGCCACCGAAGCGGCGGCGGGCAAGGCTGCGGCGTTCAAGCTGCTGGGGGATGCGCGCAACGATTTCGCCCGGCGCTGGGGCTACCTGAAAAAGGGTGACCCCGACACCGGGCTGCCCGGGGCCCCGGTGGCCTTGCGCCAGGAAATGCGCGCGGTGCAGCTGGACTGGGAAAAACTGCTGAAAAACACCGACGCGATCCTCGCCAGCGAGCAGACGGTGCTGTCCCTGCACCAGGTGGCGGCAACCCTGGCGGAAACCGTGCCGCAATTGCAGGTGGAGTATGAAAAGGTCGTCGAGATCCTGCTCCAGCGTGGCGCCCCGGCGGCCCAGGTGGCCATGGCCCAGCGCCAGTCGCTGCTGGCCGAGCGGATTCTCGGCGCGGTCAACACGGTGCTGGCCGGCGACGAAAACGCGGTCCAGGCCGCCGATGCCTTCGGTCGCGATGCCGCGCGCTTTGGCCAGGTGCTCAACGGCATGTTGCAGGGCAACCCGGGGCTGAAGATCAGCCAGGTGGAAGACCCGGATGCCCGGGGGCGGCTGGCGGAGATTTCCGAGTTGTTCGAGTTCGTCTCCGGCTCCGTGGACGAGATCCTCGAAACCTCCCCCGAGCTGTTCCAGGTCCGCGAGTCGGCGAGCAACATCTTCAGCCTGTCCCAGACCCTGCTGGACGAAGCCTCGCTGCTGGCCAGCGGCTTCGAGAACCTGGCCGGCAGCCGCAAGCTGGACACCATCGGCGGCTACGTCCTGGGCTTGCTGGCCCTGGCCTCGATCATCCTCATCGGCCTGGTGATGGTGCGCGAGACCAACCGTCAGTTGCGCGAGACCGCAGAGAAGAACGAGCGCAACCAGAATGCGATCATGCGTTTGCTGGACGAGATCGAGGACCTGGCCGACGGCGACCTCACGGTCACCGCTTCGGTGACCGAGGACTTCACCGGCACCATTGCCGACTCCATCAATTATTCCGTCGACCAGCTGCGTGACCTGGTGGCCACCATCAACCTCACCGCCGGCCAGGTGGCCGGCGCAGTGCAGGAAACCCAGGCCACCGCCATGCAGCTGGCCGAAGCCTCGGAGCATCAGGCCCAGCAGATTTCCGAAGCCTCCACGGCGATTAACGAAATGGCCCAGTCCATCGACCAGGTATCGGCCAACGCCGCGGAATCCTCGGCGGTGGCCGAGCGCTCGGTGGAAATCGCCAACAAGGGCAACGAGGTGGTGCACAACACCATTCACGGCATGGACAACATTCGTGAGCAGATCCAGGACACCGCCAAGCGGATCAAGCGTCTGGGCGAGTCTTCCCAGGAGATCGGCGATATCGTCAGCCTGATCGACGACATTGCCGACCAGACCAACATCCTTGCCCTCAACGCGGCGATCCAGGCCTCCATGGCCGGTGACGCCGGGCGCGGCTTTGCCGTGGTGGCCGACGAGGTGCAGCGGCTGGCGGAGCGTTCCTCGGCAGCCACGCGGCAGATCGAGACCCTGGTGCGGGCGATCCAGACCGACACCAACGAGGCGGTGATCTCCATGGAGCAGACCACCACCGAAGTGGTGCGCGGCGCGCGCCTGGCCCAGGACGCCGGGGTGGCCCTGGAAGAGATCGAAGGGGTGTCCAAGACCCTGGCGGCGCTGATCCAGAGCATCTCCAACGCGGCCCAGCAGCAGACCTCTTCGGCCGGGCAGATTTCCCTGACCATGAACGTGATCCAGCAGATCACCTCGCAGACTTCGTCCGGTTCCACCGCCACCGCCGAGAGCATCGGCAACCTGGCGAAGATGGCCAGCCAGCTGCGCCGCTCGGTGTCCGGCTTCACCCTGCCGGCCACCCGGGGCCCGGCCCCGAATGACAACCGCTGACACAAGGCTTTGACTGGAGTGGTTATGGTTGATCGGCACGACTATGTAGCCCTGGAGTGGGTCAAGGGCGAAATTGCCGAGACCCTGAAGCAGGCGCATCAGGCGCTGGAGCATCTGGCGGACGATCCCCAGGCCCTGGAGGCCATCGACCAGTGCCTGGAAGGCATTCACCTGGTCCATGGCAGCCTGCAGATGGTGGAGTTCTACGGCGCCGCGCTGCTGGCTGAAGAAATGGAAAAGCTCGCCCTGGCCCTGCAGCAGGGGCGCGTGGCCCAGCGCGACGAAGCCCTGCGCCTGCTGCGCCAGGCCATCGGCCAGTTGCCCCAGTACCTGGACCGGGTGCAGAGCGCGCGGCGCGACCTGCCGCTGGTGGTGCTGCCGCTGCTCAACGACCTGCGCAGTGCCCGGGGCGAGAGCCTGCTCTCGGAAACCAGCCTGTTCAGCCCGCAACTGCCCAGCCTGCCGCCCCTGAGCGACAAGGCCCTGGCGGCTTTGGAACCCCTGGAGTTGCCCAACCAGTTGCGCAAGCTGCGACACATGTTGCAGACCGCCCTGGTGGATCTGCTGCGCGAGCAGGATGACGAGCAGAGCCTGGGCTACATGGCCAAGGTCTTCGAACGCCTGGAAGCCTTGTGCCAGGACGCCCCGCTGGCGCCCTTGTGGCATATCGCCTCGGCCCTGGTGGAAGGCATGCGCCACGACGAGATCGCCAACAGCCCGGCGGTGCGCAGCCTGCTCAAGGATGCCGACAAGGAGCTCAAGCGCCTGCTGGAACAGGGCATGGCCGGGATCAACCGGCCGGCCCCCGATGAATTGCTCAAGAGCCTGCTGTTCTATATTGCCAAGGCGCGCCATCCCACCCCATTGATGCTGACCATGAAAGAACGTTACGGACTGGATGACGCCTTGCCCGACAGCGCGGTGGTGGACGAGGAGCGGGCCCGCCTGGCCGGCCCCGACCGGGATGCCATGCGCTCGGTGCTGACCGCGGTGTGCGATGGCCTGGTGCGGGTCAAGGAACGCCTCGACCTGTTCGTGCGCAGCGACCGCCAGCACACCGACGACCTCGAAGGGCTGCTGTCGCCCCTGCGGCAGATCGCCGACACCCTGGCGGTGCTGGGCTTCGGCCAGCCGCGCAAGGTCATCATCGATCAGTTGGCGGTGGTCCAGAGCCTGGCCCAGGGCCAGCGCGCGCCGGACGACGCGGTGCTGATGGATGTGGCGGGGGCCCTGCTGTACGTGGAAGCGACCCTGGCCGGCATGGCCGGCACCGTGGAGCCCGAAAGCCGTGAGGAAAGCCGCCTGCCCACCACCGACCTGACCCAGATCCACCAGTTGGTGATCCAGGAGGCGCGGGTTTGCCTGCACCAGGCCAAGGACCTGATCGCCGAGTGCATCGAGGCCGACTGGGACGCCGAACACCTGCAGACGCTGCCCGAGCTGCTGACCCAGGTGCGCGGCGCCCTGGCGATGATCCCGCTGCCCCGCGCGGCGGGGCTGATGCAGGCCTGCCAGCAGTTTGTCGTCGAACACCTGCTGGCGGCCAGTTCCCGGCCCGACTGGCAGCAACTGGACCACCTGGCGGATGTGCTCACCAGCCTGGAGTACTACCTGGAACGCCTGAGCGAGGACCACGAGGCGCCGGGGGAGAAGATCCTCGATGTGGCCCAGCAGGGCCTGCTCGCCCTGGGCTATGTGCCGGTGGAGCAGGTGCCGTTGCTCGATCAGCCCCTGAGCCCCAGCGAAGCCCTGGTGATGCAGGACCTGCAAGAGCTGGACGATCCCCGGGTGGCGCAGTCCCTGGCGGATGTCCTGGCGGTGCCGGTCTCGGCCCTCAACCCGCCGGCCCTGATTACCCCGGGCAGCCTGTTGCCGCCGCCAGGGGACGAGGAGCCGGTGGACGATGAACTGCGGGAAGTCTTCCTCGAAGAAACCGAGGAAGTGCTGGAGATGCTGCGCGAGTACCTGCCGCGCTGGGCCGCGGACCCCCATGGCACATCTGCCCTGAGCGAACTGCGCCGGGCCTTCCACACCCTCAAGGGCAGCGGGCGCATGGTGCGCGCGCTGGTGCTGGGGGAGCTGGCCTGGGCGGTGGAAAACCTTCTCAACCGGGTGCTGGAGCACAGCGTGGAGCCCGGTGTCGAAGCCCGGCAACTGGTGGCCGACACCCTGCAACTGTTGCCGGAACTGATCGCCGAGTTCGCCCAGCAGGCCCAGCGCCAGCGCGACGATGTCGACCGCCTGGCCGCCCGGGCCCATGCCCTGGCCAATGGCGCGCAAGGCTCGGCGCCAGTGCCGGCCGAGGCCTTGGACCCGCAGTTGCTCGAGATCTTCCGCACCGAGGCCCAGACCCACCTGGACAGCATCAACCGCTTTCTCGAGCAGGCCGCCGAACACGTACCGCTGCAGGCCAGCGACGAACTGCAACGGGCCCTGCACACCCTCAAGGGCAGCGCCTCCATGGCCGGAGTGCTGCCGATTGCCGAGCTGGCCGGCCCTCTGGACCAATTGGCCCGGGAATACCGGGCGCACTTGATCCCCCTGGACCTGGACGAGGTGGAGCTGCTGCTGGAAGCCGAAGGCCTGCTGCGCCGGGGCCTGCGGCAGCTTGACAGCGACCCGCTGGCGCCTATCGATGGCGCCCGCTCCCTGGTGGGGCGCGCCCTGGCCCTGCTGGGGGAGTGCCTGGAAACCCTGCTCAGCGCCCCGGACAGCGCGCCCCGGGCCAAGCGCGACCCGCAGTTGATCAACAACTTCCTGGCCCAGGGCATGGACATCCTGCTGGATGCCGAAAGCCTGCTGCGCCGTTGGCAGCAGCACCCGGGCGAGCGTCAGGAACTCAGCGCCCTGCTGGATGAGTTGACCACCCTGGGCGAGGGCGCGCACCTGGCCGACCTGTACCCGGTGGACGAGCTGTGCGAAGCCTTGCTCGATCTCTATGGCGCGGTGGAAGAGAGCAGCCTGGCCGTCAGCGAGCGTTTCTTCCACGAAGCCGAAAGCGCCCATGATGCCTTGATCAACATGCTCGACGAGCTGGCCGCAGGCCAGGAAGTCAGCCCGCGCCCGGAACGGGTGCAGGCCTTGCGCGAGCTGCTGGATGAAGGTCTGGACCCTTCTGCCACGGGCCTGATCAAGAGCGATGGCAGCCGCGCCCTGAGCATCAGCGAACTGGGCGCGGCCACGGCCCGCCTGGAGCAGGCTGAAGCCCCGATGCAGGCGGACGACGAAATTGTCGAGATCTTCCTCGAAGAGGCGGTGGATATCCTCGAAAGCGCCGACCAGGCCCTGCAGCGCTGGCTGGCCGACCCGGACAATGGCGCGCCGCTGTCTTCCCTGCAGCGAGACCTGCACACCCTCAAGGGCGGCGCACGGATGGCCGAAGTGGCACCGGTGGCGGAACTGGCCCAGGAGCTGGAGTCGCTGTACGAGGGGCTGGTGGATCGGCGCTACAGCCACAGCCAGCACCTGGGCCTGCTGTTGCGCAGCAGCCACGAGCAACTGGCACTGCTGCTGGAACAGTTGCAGGGGCAGCATCCCCTGGACGAATCCCGGGCGCAGATCGAGGCTGTGCGGTCGTACCGGCAGCAGGCCGCCAGCACCGGCGAAGCGGCCCAGGGCACGGTCGAGGAAGACCGTGCGGCCCAGGACCCGGAGCTGCTGGAAATCTTCCTCGAAGAAGGTTTCGACATCATCGACAGCTCTGCCGCGGCCCTGGCCCGCTGGCAGGCCGAGCCCCAGGGTCGCCAGGAAGTGGAAACCCTGCTGCGCGACCTGCACACCCTCAAGGGCGGTGCGCGCATGGTGGAAATCGCCCCCATCGGCGATCTGGCCCATGAACTGGAATTTCTCTTCGAAGGCCTGTCCGCCGGCCTGCTGCAACCCAGCCCGGTGCTGTTCACCCTGTTGCAGAAGAGCCACGACCGCCTGGCCCAGATGCTCGATGCGGCCCGTGCCGGCCAGCCCATCGAGCCGGCCCAGAAGCTCATCGATGCGATCCACGACCTGAGCCATCCGCGGGTAGCGACCGGCGTTGCCGCAGAAGCTGCACTGCCCAGCACCAAGCCCGAGCCCGCTGCGCCCGCGGCGGAAGCGGCAGTGGCGGGGGACATGGTCAAGGTCTCGGCAGAGCTGCTGGACGACCTGGTGAACCTGGCCGGGGAAACCTCGATCTTCCGTGGCCGTATCGAACAACAGGTCAACGATGCACGCACGGCACTGGGCGAGATGGAAACCACCATCGAGCGCATGCGCGACCAGTTGCGCCGCCTGGACACCGAAACCCAGGGGCGGATTCTCAGCCGCCAGCAGGTGGAGGCCGAGCGCCTGGGCTACGAAGAGTTCGACCCCCTGGAAATGGACCGCCACTCGCAGTTGCAGCAGCTGTCCCGGGCCCTGTTCGAATCGGCTTCGGACCTGCTGGACCTCAAGGAAACCCTGGACCGGCGCAACCACGACGCCGAGAACCTGTTGCAGCAGCAGGGCCGGATCAACACCGAATTGCAGGAAGGCCTGATGCGCACGCGCATGGTGCCGTTCGAGCGCATGGTGCCCAGGCTCAAGCGCATCGTCCGCCAGGTGGCCGAAGAGCTGGGCAAGGACGTGGAGTTCGTGGTCGGCAACGCCGAAGGGGAAATGGACCGCAACGTTCTGGAACGCATGGTCGCGCCCCTGGAACACATGCTGCGCAACGCCGTGGACCACGGCCTGGAATCGGCCGAGGCGCGCCTTGCAGCAGGCAAGCCGGCACAGGGGCGGATCAGCCTGGACCTGTCCCGCGAGGGCGGCGACATGATTTTCGACATGCGCGACGACGGCGCCGGGGTGCCCCTGGAAGCCGTGCGCAAAAAAGCCATCAAGCGCGGCCTGCTGGACCCCGAGGCGCAGCTCAGCGACCGCGAAGTGCTGCAATTCATCATGCAGCCGGGGTTTTCCACCGCCGAGAAGATCACCCAGATTTCCGGGCGCGGGGTGGGCATGGACGTGGTCCATGAAGAGGTGCGCCAGTTGGGCGGCAGCATGAGCATCGACTCGGTTGCCGGCCAGGGCGTGCATTTTCGCATTCGCCTGCCGTTCACCGTGTCGGTCAACCGCGCGCTGATGGTGCAGTGCGCCGACGAGCAGTACGCGATTCCGCTGAATACCGTGGAGGGCATTGTCCGGGTGCTGCCCGCAGAGCTGGACGGCTACTACCAGCTCGACCCACCGCGCTATGAGTACGCCGGCCAGTCTTATCAGCTGTGCTACCTGGGGGAGCTGCTGCACACCGTGCCCCGGCCGAAGCTGCTGGGCCAGGTGCAGCCGCTGCCGGTGCTGCTGGTGCACTGCAACGAGCAGCGCATCGCGGTGCAGGTGGATGCCACCGCCGGCACCCGGGAAATCGTGGTCAAGAGCCTGGGGCCGCAGTTCGCCGCGGTCCAGGGGTTGTCCGGGGCGACGATTCTCGGCGATGGTCGGGTGGTGCTGATTCTCGATTTGCTGGCGCATATCCGCGCCTTGCAGGCCCAGGCACCGCTGCCGCGCCTGGCGGGCGACGAGCCGGCCAGCGAGGTGCAACCGCCGCGGCCGATGCTGGTGCTGGTGGTGGACGACTCGGTCACGGTGCGCAAGGTCACCAGCCGCCTGCTGGAGCGCCACGGCATGAATGTGCTCACCGCCAAGGATGGGGTCGACGCCATGGCGCTGCTGGCCGAGCACACCCCGGACCTGATGCTGCTGGACATCGAAATGCCGCGCATGGATGGCTTCGAGGTAGCGATCCAGGTACGCAACGACCCGCGCCTGCAACACCTGCCGATCATCATGATCACCTCCCGCACCGGCCAGAAACACCGCGACCGGGCCATGGCCATCGGCGTCAACGACTACCTCGGCAAGCCCTATCAAGAGTCGGTGCTGCTGGAAAGCATTGCCCTGTGGAGCAAGACCCATGCTTGATCACCGCGCCAGCACTCTCACCGGGCTGCTGCTGCCCCTGGCCGACCGTACCCTGATCCTGCCCAACGTGGCCGTGGCCGAGCTGATCGACTATCAGCAGGGCACCTTCGACCTGGATTCACCGCCCTGGTACCTGGGCCGGGTGCTGTGGCGCGAGCGGCGGATTCCGCTGATCAGCTTCGAGTCGGCCTGCGGTGGCAGGACCGTGATTGGCGAGCGGGCGCGGATCGTCGTGCTCAATGCCCTGGGCGGGCGCCCGGAGCTGAAGTTCATGGCCCTGCTGGTGCAGGGCATTCCCCGCTCCTGCAAGCTCGACAGCCAGTTGAGCTATGTCGACGTGCCCCTGGCTGCGCTGGAAAAGGCCGCGGTGCAGGTGGCCGAGCAGGTGGCCAAGGTGCCGGACCTGCTGGCCCTGGAAGAGCTGCTGGTGACGGGGCTCTAGGCCTCTTGGCCGGCAAGCCGGCCGCTACACAACATCGCCGGTAGGAGCTGGCTTGCCAGCGAAGGCAGCCCCTCAGCCAATGCGCAACCTGTCCCGCACCTCCATCAGCGCATAGCCCAGCAGATTCAGGCCGCGCCACTGTTCCGGCCGGCTGGCCCTGGCGTCCTCTGCCGCCAGGCCGATGCCCCAGATCCGGTCCACCGGGCTGGCTTCCACCAGTACCTGGTCGCCTGTGGACAGCAGGTATTCACCCAGCGCCTGATGTTGGCTGAACTTGGCCAGGTTGCCCTGCACCACGATATCCAGGCGTGCTTCGGTCCAGCGGGCGTCATCGAAGCCGCGCACCTCGCGACCCAGTTGCTTCACGTCGGCGGGCGTCACGGCCTTGAGGATCCGCCCGTGGGTTTCCTGGTCGCCGAACAGCAGGGCCTTGCCGGCCATCATGAAATGCTCGGCGCTGGGGTATTGAATGCCATCGAGTTCCAGACCTGCGTCGAACCACTGGCTGAAACAGCTCTGGGAGATGCGTCCGTCCCGGGTGGGCTGGTGCCCCCAGAACATCAGGTAGTCGGGCTTCAGGCCATGCTTGAGCTGCTCCAGCAGCGCCTGGTTCGAGCGAATCGGTGTGTCCATGCTGACTCTCATCTTGGTCTGCCCAGGCCGCTCATGGGCCGGTACGGCGGGCATTGTGTACCGAGAGAGCATGAGAGTGCCATGGCTCCCAAATCATTACGCTGAGCGTAACGATCCAACGCCGTGCTTGATTGATGCTCCTTGTTTTCACTCCTAAGGTGACTGCCACGACAGCGAACCCGTGGAGTGAGCATGACAACAATAATTTCCCCCGACGCGCGCTGGTCGCGGCGGCGCAGCGAAAAGCAGCGGCGCCTCGAGCAGGTGCGGGCCATCGCCGATGGCGTGGTGTTGCCGACCGACAAGATCGTCGCGGCCCTGGAAGCGCTGATCCTGCCCGGCGACCGGGTGGTTCTGGAAGGCAACAACCAGAAACAGGCGGACTTTCTCTCCCGCTCCCTGGCCAAGGCCGACCCGGCCAGGCTGCATGACCTGCACATGATCATGCCCAGCGTCGGCCGTTCCGAGCACCTGGACCTGTTCGAGCGCGGCATCGCCCGCAAGCTGGACTTTTCCTTTGCCGGCACCCAGAGCCTGCGCATCAGCCAGTTGCTGGAAGACGGGCTGCTGGAAATCGGCGCCATCCATACCTACATCGAACTCTATGCGCGGCTGGTGGTGGACCTGATCCCCAATGTGGTGCTCTCTGCCGGGTTCATGGCCGACCGCGCCGGCAACATCTACACCGGCCCCAGTACCGAGGACACGCCCGCGCTGATCGAGCCGGCGGCCTTCAGCGACGGCATTGTCATCGTCCAGGTCAACCAGCTGGTGGACGATGTCAGCGAGCTGCCCCGGGTCGACATTCCCGCGTCCTGGGTGGATTTCGTGGTGGTGGCCGACAAGCCGTTCTATATCGAGCCGCTGTTCACCCGTGACCCGCGCCATATCAAGCCGGTGCACGTGCTGATGGCGATGATGGCGATTCGCGGCATCTACGAAAAACACAACGTGCAGTCGCTGAACCATGGCATCGGTTTCAACACCGCGGCCATCGAGCTGATCCTGCCCACCTACGGCGAATCCCTGGGGCTCAAGGGCAAGATCTGCCGCAACTGGACCCTCAATCCTCACCCAACCCTGATTCCGGCCATTGAAAGTGGCTGGGTGGACAGCGTGCATTGCTTCGGCACCGAACTGGGCATGGAAAACTACATCGCCGCGCGTCCGGACGTGTTCTTCACCGGTCGCGACGGTTCCCTGCGTTCCAACCGGATGTTCTGCCAGTTGGCCGGGCAGTACGCGGTGGACCTGTTTATCGGCGCCACCTTGCAGGTGGATGGCGACGGCCATTCCTCCACCGTGACCCGTGGCCGCCTGGCCGGTTTCGGCGGGGCGCCGAACATGGGTCACGACCCCCGCGGGCGCCGCCACGGCACCCCGGCCTGGCTCGATATGCGCCAGGATCAGAGCGATGCACCCCAGGCCATGCTCGAACGCGGCAAGAAGCTGGTGGTGCAGATGGTGGAAACCTTCCAGGAAGGCGGCAAACCGACCTTCGTCGAAACCCTCGACGCGGTGGACGTGGCGCGCAAGAGCGGCATGCCCCTGGCGCCGATCATGATCTACGGCGACGACGTCACCCACCTGCTGACCGAGGAAGGCATCGCCTACCTGTACAAGGCCCGTTCCCTGGAAGAGCGCCAGGCGATGATCGCCGCCGTGGCCGGGGTTACCGCCATCGGCTTGCGCCACAACCCCAAGGACACCGCGCGCATGCGCCGTGAAGGCCTGATTGCCCTGCCGGAAGACCTGGGCATCCGCCGCACCGACGCCAGCCGCGAGCTGCTGGCGGCGAAAAGCGTGGCCGACCTGGTGGAGTGGTCCGGTGGCCTGTACAACCCGCCCGCCAAGTTCAGGAGCTGGTAATGCACGCATTCAACCTGCAATCACCCACCCCGAGCCTGGCCGAGCGCCTGGCGGACCTGGCGGTGGACGCGCTGATCGACGAGGCCGACCTGTCGCCCAAGCCGGCCCTGGTGGACCGCCGTGGCAATGGCGCCCACACCGACCTGCACCTGGGCCTGATGCATGCCTCGGCGCTGTCGCTGTGGCCGGCCTTCAAGGAAATGGCCGACGCTGCCCTGCTGCTCGGGGAAGTGGGCCTGCCCCTGCGTGAAGCCCTGGGGCGCATTGGCCGAGAAGGCGAGCAGGCCATGCTCGCCACCACCGGCGGGGTGAACACCCATCGCGGGGCGATCTGGGCCCTGGGGCTGCTGGTGGCCGCCGCCGCGCTGGAACCTCAAGCCACGAGTGCCGGCAGTGTCGCGCTGCGGGCCGCGCGCCTGGCCTTGCTCGAAGACCGTTAT
This sequence comes from Pseudomonas sp. GW822-FHT04H02, assembly GCF_058800645.1. NCBI lineage: Bacteria > Pseudomonadati > Pseudomonadota > Gammaproteobacteria > Pseudomonadales > Pseudomonadaceae > Pseudomonas > Pseudomonas sp. GW822-FHT04H02. The sequence goes on from NZ_JBXAMM010000005.1 coordinate 360,202, forward strand.
GCACCACGCCCCTTGAGCCATGGCGCCCAGGTGGCGCTGCGCTACGGCGTGCGCGGTGCCCGCGAAGAAGCCCAGCAAGGCTTTCCCGCCGTGCTGCAACTGGGGCTGCCGCAGCTCAAGCGCAGCCGCGCCCAGGGCCATGGCGAACAGAATGCCCGGCTCGATGCCTTGCTGGCGATCATGAGCCGGCTGGCGGACACCTGCGTGCTCTATCGCGCCGGTGAGCTGGGCCTGCAGGCCATGCAGCAGGGGGCCCGGGCGGTGCTCGATGCTGGTGGCAGCGCCACCCTGGCCGGGCGTCGTCGCCTGCATGAACTGGATCTGCAACTACTGACCTTGAATGCCTCGCCCGGCGGCGCTGCCGACTTGCTGGCGGCCAGCCTGCTGCTGGACCGGATCGAATCCGGCGATGCTGTTAACCAAGGAGCGAACTGATGGAAACCTTGTCCTTTGAATTCCCCGCCGGCCAGCCCGGCCGTGGCCGCGCCCTGGTGGGCTGTGTCGGCTCCGGCGACCTGGAAGTGCTGCTGGAGCCGGGGCAGCCCGGCAAATTGAGCATCCAGGTACAGACCTCGGTAAACGGCAGCGCATCGCGCTGGCAGCACCTGTTCGAGCGCATGTTCGACGGCCAGACGCCGCCGGCGCTGTTGATCGACATCCATGATTTCGGCGCCACCCCCGGGGTGGTGCGCCTGCGCCTGGAACAGGGCTTCGAGGAGATCGGCCATGACTGACAGCGCACTCTTGTTGAACAAGCACAGCTTCGTCGAGCTGGGTGCTCGGCAGCGGGCCCGGGCACTTCTGGATGCCGGCAGCTTTCGTGAGTTGCTGGACCCGTTCCAGCGGGTCATGTCGCCCTGGCTGGAGCGCCAGGGCGTAGTGCCCCAGGCTGATGACGGGGTGGTGATCGCCAAGGGCAGCATCGCGGGTTCGCCGGTGGTGATTGCTGCCATCGAAGGCGCTTTCCAGGGCGGCAGCCTCGGTGAAGTGGGCGGGGCGAAGATTGCCGGCGCCCTGGAGCTGGCCGCCGAGGACAACCGCAACGGCATCCCGACCCGCGCCGTGTTGCTGCTGGAAACCGGCGGCGTGCGCCTGCAGGAAGCCAACCTCGGGCTGGCGGCGATTGCCGACATTCATGCGGCAATCGTCGACCTGCGCCAGTACCAGCCGGTGGTCGGCGTGGTGGCCGGCAGCGTCGGCTGCTTTGGCGGCATGTCGATTGCCGCCGGTTTGTGCAGTTATCTCGTGGTCACCCAGGAAGCGCGCCTGGGGCTCAACGGCCCGCAGGTGATCGAGCAGGAAGCGGGCCTTGAGGAATACGACTCCCGGGACCGGCCTTTCATCTGGAGCCTGACCGGCGGCGAGCAGCGTTTCGCCAGTGGCCTGGTGGACCGCTACGTGGCTGACGATGTGGCACTGATCCAGGCCCAGGTCCGTGAGCTGCTGGCCCTGGGCTTGCCGTCGCGGCAACGCAGCCGCGAGGCCGAGCTGTACCTGCAACGTCTGTCCCGCCTGGACACGACGCCGCAAATCGATGCGGCGACGGTTCGCGACCTGTATCAAGGAGACCGCCCATGACTGCTAGTTCCCTGCGGGGCCTGAACTGGTTCGACGCCTTGAGTGGCGATGCGACCCCCGTGAGCGGCCTGCCACCTTCCTTGAAAGTTGCCGACGGCCAGTTGGACGGGCAGCCGGCGCGCTTCATTGCGGTAGTGCCTGACCCCGACAACCGTTTTCCCCGCGCCCGCCAGGGCGAGGTCGGCCTGCTGGAAGGCTGGGGGCTGGCGAAGGCAGTGGATGAGGTGATCCGCGCCGATCAGGACCAGGAGCACAAGCGGGCGCTGATCGCCATTGTCGATGTGCCAAGCCAGGCCTATGGCCGGCGCGAAGAGGCGCTGGGCATTCATCAGGCCCTGGCGGGCGCCGCCGACAGCTATGCCCGGGCCCGCCTGGCCGGGCACCCGGTGATCGCCCTGCTGGTGGGCAAGGCCATGTCCGGGGCCTTTCTGGCCCATGGGTATCAGGCCAACCGCTTGATCGCCCTGCGTGACCCGGGGGTGATGGTGCACGCCATGGGCAAGGCCTCGGCGGCGCGGGTGACCCTGCGCAGCGTCGAGGAGCTGGAAGCCCTGGCCGCCAGCGTGCCGCCCATGGCCTATGACATCGACAGCTACGCGGGCCTGGGCCTGCTGTGGGAAACCCTGTCGGTGCGGCAGATTGAGCAGCCGACGGCGGAGGATCTGGCCCGGGTCAATCAATGCCTGTTGGCGGCGATTGCCGATGTGCGGGCCAAGGGCGTCGACCTCGGCAGCCGTCTGGGCGCGGTGAACCGGGCGGCGTCGAGCCGAGTCCGGCAGTTGCTGCGGGAGCAGTGGTGAGCGGGTGCGGCCCCTGGCTGCCCCACGACCTGCTGTGGGGCATGACCCCGGCGCAGTTGCCGGGCGATGCGCCGGCCTGGGCCCATGCGGTGCTGGAGGCCGGGCAGCCGGTGGTGGTGCGCCGGGCCCTGACTGCACCGGGGCAGGTTGCGGTGGGTTTGCGCGGTATTTCCCGGGAACAGCGCTATCCGGCGCTGCTGGATCTGCAAGCCGTGCAGCGCGGGGTGCGCCCCGAGCAGCTGTGTCATGTACCGCCCCAGGGCCCATGGCCGGCGTTGCAGGCGTTGCAGCACTTGCGCGATGAACTGGATGCCCTGGAGTGGATCTGGGGCGTGAGTGGCAGTGCCGGTTTCGAGCTGGCGAGCGGCGTGGCGGCCTTGCATCAGCACAGCGACCTGGACCTGATCCTGCGTACGCCGGAGCCTCTGCCACGGGCCCGGGCCCGTGAATTGCTGGCGCTGCTGGACGGCGCCGGTTGCCCGGTGGATATGCAATTGCAGGTGCCCGGTGGCGCCCTGGCCCTGCGCGAATGGGCCGGGCCGGCTGCCCGGGTTCTGCTCAAGAGCGCCAGTGGCGCGCGCCTGGTCAGCGACCCCTGGAACCCTCAGGAGCAGGCGGCATGAGCAGCCTGCTGGTGTTTCCGGGCCAGGGCGCGCAGCAGCCGGGGATGCTCCAGCGTCTGCCGCAAAGCCCGCAAGCGCGGGCCTGCCTGCAAGAGGCCAGCGATGTGTTGGGGCAGGACGTACTGACGCTGGATTCACCCCAAGCCCTGGCCAGCACCCGGGCGGTGCAGCTGTGCCTGCTGATCGCCGGCGTGGCGGCGGCGCGCACTCTGTTGCAGCCCGATACTCGGGTGAACTACGTGGCGGGCCTGTCCATCGGCGCCTATCCGGCGGCGGTGGTGTCCGGGGCCCTGGAGTTTGCCGACGCCTTGCGCCTGGTGAGCCTGCGGGGTGAGTTGATGCAGCAGGCTTATCCACAGGGCTATGGCATGACCGCATTGATCGGCCTGGAACTGGCGGCGGTGGAAGGGCTGCTGGCCCAGGTCCACAGCCCGCAGAGGCCGGTGTACCTGGCCAATATCAACGCCGACAACCAGGTGGTGATCGCCGGCAGCGATGCCGCGATGCATGCCGTGGCCGAGTTGGCCCGGGGTTGCGGGGTCGGTGTGGCCAAGCGCCTGGCGGTCAGCGTGCCGTCCCATTGCCCACTGCTGGAACAACCGGCCCAGGCCCTGGCTGCCGCCTTTGCCGAGGTACCCCTGCAAATGCCGAAGCTGGGCTACCTGAGTGGCAGCCGAGCGCGGCCCATGCGCTCCGTGGAAGCGTTGCGCGATGACCTGGCCTTCAACATGTGCCGCGTCGTCGACTGGCGCGGCACGGTGCAAAGCGCCTACGAGCGCGGGGTGCGCCTGCAGATCGAATTGCCTCCCGGCGCGGTACTGACCGGGCTGGCCCGCCGGGTGTTTGCCCAAGGGACGGTGATCGCCTTCGACGGCGCGCGCCTGGATACCCTGCAAGCCCTGTTGAGTGAGGAGGGAAGCCGCGACCGATAGAGCACCGACTCAGGCTGACGAAGCACAAGAACAACAACTTCGACGATGCACTTTGAGGACTACGACAATGATTATCTACGGTGTGGCATTGCTGGCGATCTGTACGCTGGCGGGTGTGATTATCGGCGACATGCTCGGCGTGTTGCTGGGGGTGAAATCCAATGTCGGCGGAGTCGGCATCGCCATGATCCTGCTGATCTGCGCCCGTTTGTGGATGCACAGGCACGGCGGCATGACCAAGGATTGCGAGATGGGCGTGGGTTTCTGGGGCGCCATGTACATTCCGGTGGTGGTGGCCATGGCCGCCCAGCAGAACGTGGTGACGGCGCTGCACGGCGGGCCGGTGGCGGTGCTGGCGGCCATCGGTTCGGTGGTGCTCTGCGGATGCACCATCGCCCTCATCAGCCGCACCCACAAGGGCGAGCCACTGCCGGCCGAGCCGCTGGAGCCGGGTGTGAAAGCCGCACCGGCAGGAGGGCGCTGAGATGTGGGATCTGATCGAGAAAGGCCTGGAGCACAACGGTCTGGTCACCGCCTTCGCCTTCGTCGGAGTGATCATGTGGGTCTCGGTGCTGCTGTCCAAGCGCCTGACGTTCGGCCGGGTACACGGATCGGCCATTGCCATTGTCATCGGCCTGGTCCTGGCCTGGGTTGGCGGCACCCTGACCGGTGGTCAGAAGGGCCTGGCGGACCTGGCGCTGTTTTCCGGCATCGGCCTGATGGGGGGCGCCATGCTGCGGGACTTCGCCATCGTCGCCACGGCCTTTGAAGTACAAGCCACCGAGGCGCGCAAGGCCGGGATGATCGGTGCCGTGGCGCTGCTGCTGGGTACGGTACTGCCGTTCATTGTCGGCGCGAGCATCGCCTGGGCCTTCGGCTATCGCGATGCGGTGAGCATGACCACCATTGGTGCCGGCGCGGTGACTTATATCGTCGGCCCGGTGACCGGCGCAGCCATTGGTGCCAGCTCCGACGTGGTGGCCCTGTCGATTGCCACGGGCCTGATCAAGGCGATCCTGGTGATGGTGGGTACGCCCATGGCCGCGCGCTGGATGGGCCTGGACAATCCGCGTTCGGCGATGGTCTTCGGTGGCCTGGCCGGCACCGTCAGCGGCGTGACCGCGGGGCTGGCAGCCACGGACCGGCGGCTGGTGCCCTACGGCGCCCTGACCGCCACCTTCCACACCGGGCTGGGCTGCCTGCTGGGGCCATCGCTGCTGTTCTTCATCGTCCGCGGCCTGGTGGGCTAACCCCTGCAGGAGCCGGCTTGCCGGCGAAGAGGCCCGTGAGGCATGCGCTGTTCTTGCGCACGCTTTCGCTGGCAAGCCAGCTCTTACAAAAGGCCGGGCCGGCCGGCTTCTAGGGGGTTTGGCGGTTGGCGTACATCCGGCATTCGGCCAGGAGCGCCAACAGGTTCGGGTCGCGCTCCTTGGCCTTGAGAAACACCACGCCGATATGCTGCTGCAGGCGGTAGCGCGCCTGCAGTGGTATCAGTTTCACGCGGTTCTCATACACCGCCGCGATCCTCCCCGGCAGCAACGCATAACCGACCCCGGAGCTGACCATGCTCAGCAGGGTGAAGATGTCGTTGACCTGCATCGCCACCTTGGGTTCGAACCCCGCCTGCTTGAACACTCGCACCCCGTCCTGATGGGTGGCAAAGCCCTGGGTCAGGGTGATGAAGGTGGCGTCGCGCACGTCGGCCAGGTCCACTTCGCTCTGCTGGGCAAAGGGCGAATCGGCGGGGGTGGCGAGAAAAATGTCATCGGAAAACAACGGCAGTTGCTCGCAGTCCGGGTCATGGGCGCTGTCGTCCAGGGAAATCAGGATGGCGTCCACCTCCATGTTCTTGAGCTTGTACAACAGGTCGATGTTGGAGCCCAGGATCAGGTCGATGTTCAGCTCGCTGCGGCGCAGCTTGAGGCCCATGATCAGCTGCGGCACGGTTTTCACCGTCAGCGAGTAAAGTGCGCCGAGCTTGAAGCGTTCTGCTGAAAAACCCGCGGCTTCGCGGGTCAGGCGCACGCTCTCGACCACGTCCTGCACCAGCTTCTGTGCCCGTTCCTCCAGGACGAAGGCGCTTTCCAGGGGCGTCAGGTTGCGCCCTTCATGCTTGAACAGCGGGCAGCGCAGGGCATTTTCCAGGGAGTGGATGGCCCGGTGCACGCTGACATTGCTGGTCTGCAACTCGGCGGCGGCGCGGGCCAGGTTGCCGGTGCGCATGAAGGCCAGAAACACTTCGAGCTTTTTCAGGGTCAACTCTTCGTCGATGAGCATGGTCCGGACTCTGCTGAGGAGGGGCTGATGATGCCCGATCGGTCAGGACGTGGCCGCTGGTTTTTTCTCGGCCGCGCCCCAATAGACATATTGCGCTTTCAAGCTGCAGGCCTGAGCCTTGCGTGTTTTTTCAATGTTTCAAGGGTGAGCGACTGATGTATCACGGAGAAAGATTCAACGCCTGGACCCACCTGCTGGGGGCAATCGCGGCGTTTATCGGCGGCATCTGGCTGGTGGTGCTGGCCAGCCTGGATGGCAGCCCGTGGAAGATCGTCAGCGTGGCGATCTATTCCTTCACCTTGCTGGTGCTCTACAGCGTGTCCACGGTCTACCACAGCGTGCGCGGACGGGCGAAGAACATCATGCAGAAGGTTGATCATTTTTCGATCTACCTGCTGATTGCCGGCAGTTACACGCCGTTCTGCCTGGTGACCCTGCGCGGGCCCTGGGGCTGGACCCTGTTCGGCATCGTCTGGGGGCTGGCGCTGATCGGCATCCTCCAGGAGATCAAGCCGCGCTCCGAGGCGCGGATTCTCTCCATCGTGATCTACGCGGTGATGGGCTGGATCGTCCTGGTGGCGGTCAAGCCGCTGCTGGCGGCCCTGGGGCCAGCCGGCTTCGCCTGGCTGGCCACGGGCGGGGTGCTGTACACCGTGGGCATCATCTTCTTTGCCCTCGACAGCCGCCTGCGCCATGCCCACGGCATCTGGCACCTGTTCGTGATCGCCGGCAGCCTGCTGCATTTCGTCGCGATCCTGTTCTACGTCCTGTAGCGGCCGGCTGGCCGGCGCAGCGGGTTCTCTGGATTAGCACCGTGCTGGCGGACGCTTTCGCTGGCAAGCCAGCTCCTACGGGGCGGGGTGCTGTGGATTGGTGTAGGAGCCGGCTTGCCGGCGAAGAGGCCCTCTGGATTTGCGCCGGGCTGGCGGGCGTTTTCGCTGGCAAGCCAGCTCCTACAAGGGGCGGTCGAGCTGGGCCTGGGCCTGGCGGGCGAAGATTTCCAGCAGGCTGGCCAGGGTGTGGGGCGGCGGTTCTGCGGCGCGGGTCACGGCGTACAGGGTGATTGGCAGCGGCGGGCTCAAGGGGCGGATAGCGGTGTTGGCCGTTGAGGCGCCCAGGGCGGTGAAGGGGTCGATCAGGGCCAGCCCGGCGCCGGACTCGACCATGGCCCGGGCCAGGGAATAGGTCTGCACGGCAATGCTCACCCGCGGCGGCGGCTCCACCGACTTGAGGTAGCTGTCGAGCCGGGCCGACAACGGGTCGGCGCTGCTCAGGCCAATCAGTGGCGCGTCCGCCAGCTCCTGCAGCGCCAGGGGCTGGCCGCGGCTGTGCTCGGGCCAGAAGCCCAGCGGCGCCAGGGCCACCAGCACACCCTGGGCCAGGGGTTGGGCGCTCAGGCCCGGGTGATCCGGGGGTTGCAGGGTCAGCGCCAGGTCGATTTCGCGCATCAGCAGGTTCTGTACCAGCTCGCGGCTATGGGCGCTGGACAGTTCGCACAGGCTGTCCGGGTAAAGGCGGGTCCATTCACTGATGGCGGGCGGCAGCAAGGCCAGGGCCAGGGCCGGTGTGGCGCCGATGCGCAGGCTGTGGCCCGGCGCCCGGCGCAGGTTCTGGGCCAGGCGCCGTACCCCTTGCAGGCTCTCGCTGACCTTGTCCACTTCCCGCTCCAGCTCCAGGGCTTCCGGCGTTGGCTGCAACTTGCCACGCACCCGCAGGAACAACGGGAAACCCAACTGCAGTTCGGCGTGCTGCAAAACCTTGGTCACCGCCGGCTGGGAGACATGCAGCAACTGCGCCGCGCCGCTGATGGAGCCGGTCTGGCGGATGGCCTGGAAAATCTCGATATGACGAAGGCGCATGGGGCAGTCCATAACCTTTGTTTATGGGAGGTCCATCTTTATTCATTGTCCGGCGCCTGTCACCTGCCCCTAACCTTGGGCCATCGACCAACAGGCCAGGGGCAGTCATGAGTCAGCGGGTTTGCATCATTGGAGGGGGCGTCATCGGCTTGGCCAGTGCCTACGCCCTGGTCCGCCAGGGCTTTGAGGTGACCCTGGTGGAGGCTCAGGAGTCCCTGGGCAGCCAGACCAGTTTCGCCAACGGCGGGCAGTTGTCCTATCGCTATGTGGCGCCTCTGGCCGATGCCGGGGTGCCCTGGCAGGCCCTGGGCTGGATGCTCAAGGGCGACTCTCCGCTCAAGCTGCGGCCACGCCTGGACCCGGCGCAGTGGCGCTGGCTGGCGGGGTTCCTCGGTGCTTGCCGGCACTCGGTGAACCGGCGCAATGGCGCGCACCTGCTGCGCCTGGCGCTGCTCAGCCAGAGCACCCTGCAAAGCTGGCGCGAAGAGGATGGCCTACAAGGCTTCGACTGGCGGCGCAACGGCAAGCTGGTGACTTTCCGCGAGCAAAAAAGCTTCGAGCACGCCCGGCACAACCTGGCGGACAGCGGCCAGCAACAGGTGCTTTGCGCCGCCGAATGCACGGCCCTGGAACCGGCCCTGGGGGATACGCCCTTCGTCGGCGGTATCTATACCCCGGATGAAGAAGTGGCCGACTGCCACGCCTTCTGCCAGCAACTGGCCACGCGGCTGCGCGCTTCCGGGCGCTGCGAAATCCTACTGGGCCAGCGGGTGCGGGGCATTCACCATGGGGGGGATAAGGTCCAGGCCATCGACCTGGGGGAGCGCGTGTTGCCGGTGGACCAACTGGTGCTGGCGGCCGGGCACCGCAGCGCCGAACTGCGTCTGCCTGGGCTCCAGCTGCCGCTGTATCCGCTCAAGGGCTACAGCCTCAGCGTGCCCATCGGCCCGCAGCACCGGGCGCCGGACATCAGCATCACCGACTACAACCGCAAGATCGTCTATGCGCGTATCGGCCAGCAACTGCGGGTGGCGGCCATGGTCGACATCGTCGGTTTCGACCCGGCGCCAGACCCCGGCCGCCTGGCCCTGATGCGCCGTCAGGCGGCCCAGACCTTCGCCGAGGCCGGTGACTATCAGGCAGCCGTGGAATGGGCCGGCATGCGTCCGGCTACCCCCAGCGGCGTGCCGCTGATCGGGGCCACCGCCTACCGCAACCTGTGGCTCAACCTTGGCCACGGCGCGCTGGGGTTCACCCTGGCCTGTGGCAGCGGCCAGTTGCTGGGCGAACTGATCGGCCAGCGTTGCACCAGTATCGACATGCAGGGCCTGACGCCCCGCGTTGCCTGAACGTTAAAAGGAGTCTTCAGATGAGTATCCAGCGTATCCACAGCAACGAGCGCCTGAGTGGCGCGGTGAGCTTTGCCGGACTGGTGTTTCTTTCCGGGCAGGTGCCGGGGGCCAGCAGCGATATCGGCGGCCAGACCCGCGAGGTGCTGGAGAAGATCGACGCCTTGCTGGCCGAGGCCGGCAGCGACAAGGAGCACCTGCTCAGCGCGACGATCTACCTCAAGGACATCCAGGCCGATTTTGCGGTGATGAACGAAGTCTGGTCGGCCTGGCTGTCCCCCGGCCAGGCGCCGGCGCGCACCACCTTGCAGGCGGCCCTGGCGCGCCCGCAGATCCTTGTCGAAATCAGCATCATCGCGGCCCGCCGCTAACTGCCCTTACCCACAACGGAGAATAACAATGCATAAGATCACGTTGCTCGGCTGCACCTTGGGGCTGCTGTTCAGCGCCCTGTCCCAGGCCAATGAAGCGCCTCTGCAGGGCACCCTGGCGAAGATCGCCAACAGCGCCAGTATTACCTTGGGTTATCGCGATGCCTCGGTGCCCTTTTCCTACGTGGGGGATAACAGCGGCAAGCCCATGGGCTATTCCGTGGAGCTGGCGAGCAAGGTGGTGGAGCGCATCCAGCAGCAGTTGCACCTGCCCAACCTGAAGGTGAAATACAACCTGGTGACCTCGCAGACCCGCATTCCCCTGGTGCAGAACGGCACCGTGGACCTGGAGTGCGGTTCCACCGGGGTGACGGCCGAGCGGCAGAAGCAGGTGGCGTTTTCCTACGGTTTCATCTACGTCAAAGGCCAGTTGCTGACCGCCAAGGACAGCGGGATCAAGAGCTTCGCCGACCTGCGGGGCAAGAACGTGGTGACCACGGCGGGGACCACCAACGAGCGCTTTCTCAAGAGCTACAACGTCGAGCACAAGATCGACATGTTCGTGATCAGCGCCAAGGACCACGGCGAGGCCTTCCAGATGCTCCAGTCGGGGCGTGCGGCGGCGTTCTACATGGACGATGCGTTGCTGTACGGCGAGCGGGCCAAGGCCCGGGATCCGCACAACTGGGTGGTGGTGGGGGAAGAACAGTCGCGGGAGATCTACAGCTGCATGGTGCGCAAGGATGACCCGCAGTTCCTGGCCCTGGTCAATGGCGCCCTGGCGGACCTGTACCGCTCCGGGGAGATCAACGGCATTTACCAGCGCTGGTTCCAGCAGCCGATTCCGCCCAAGGGCCTGAACCTGGAATTCCCCATGACCAGTGAACTCAAAGCGATCATCGCCCAGCCCACCAGCGATCCGGTGCAATAGCCACCACCAGGAGGGGTTAGAAGTCGCCCCACAGTTGCTGGGCCACGGCCAGGGCCACCACCGGGGCGGTTTCGGTACGCAGCACCCGCGGCCCCAGGCGTGCGGGGAGGAAACCGGCGCTGTGGGACAGTTCCACTTCGGCGTCTGTCAGGCCGCCTTCAGGGCCAATGAGGAACGCCAGGCTGGCAGGCTTGGCGTGGCTTTCCAGGGGCTGGGCCACGGGGTGCAGCACCAGCTTCAGGTCGGCCCGGGCCTGCGTGATCCAGTCCGCCAGCAGCACGGGTGGGTGGATCACCGGGACCTGTGAGCGGCCGCACTGTTCGCAGGCGCTGATGGCCACCTGGCGCCAGTGCAGCAGGCGCTTGTCGGCGCGTTCGTCCTTGAGCCGCACTTCGCAGCGCTCGCTGAAGATCGGGGTGATTTCGCTGACCCCAAGCTCCGTGGCCTTCTGGATCGCCCAGTCCATGCGCTCGCCCCGGGACAGGCCCTGGCCCAGGTGAATCCGCAGCGGTGATTCTTGCTGGCCGGCGAAGCTTTCATTCAGCTGGACCCGAACCCGCTTCTTGCCCACTTCCACCAGAGCCCCGCGAAACTCGGTACCCGAGCCATCGAACACCTGCAGGGCAGCACCTTCGGCCATGCGCAGTACGCGCCCGATGTAGTGTGCCTGGGCTTCCGGCAACTCGTGTTCGCCTAGGCTCAGGGGGGCGTCGATAAAGAAGCGGGACAATCTCATCTGGGTTCTCTGTTGAATGTGAATCGGTGGAAAGCGTTCTGTGGCGAGGGAGCAAGCTCCCTCGCCACAACTAACGACCTGCTCTAGCCCGGATCGCGAAAGCCGGGGTGGAAGTCCTTGGGCACCGCCACGCTGACCTGGTCGCGGGTGGCGATATCGATGCCTTCACTGGCGACTTCGGCGAGGAAGTCGATCTGTTCCGGGGTGATCACGTACGGTGGCAGGAAATACACCACGCTGCCCAGGGGACGCAACAGGGCGCCGCGTTCCAGCGCGTGCTGGAAGACTTTCAGGCCGCGGCGTTCCTGCCAGGGGTAGGCGGTCTTGCTGGCCTTGTCCTGGACCATCTCGATGGCCAGGACCATGCCGGTCTGGCGTACTTCGGCAACGTGGGGGTGGTCCACCAGGTGCGCGGTGGCGCTGGCCATGCGCCGGGCAAGCGCGTGGTTGTTCTCCACCACATTGTCCTGCTCGAAGATATCCAGGGTCGCCAGGGCCGCGGCACAGGCCAGCGGGTTACCGGTGTAGCTGTGGGAGTGGAGGAAGGCGCGCAGGGTCGGGTAGTCGTCGTAGAAGGCGCTGTAGACATCGTCGGTGGTCATGCACGCGGCCAGGGGCAGGTAGCCGCCGGTCAGGGCCTTGGACAGGCACAGGAAATCCGGGCGGATGCCGGCCTGCTCGCAGGCGAACATCGTGCCGGTGCGGCCGAAACCCACGGCGATCTCGTCATGGATCAGGTGCACGCCATAGCGGTCGCAGGCTTCGCGCAGCAGCTTGAGGTACACCGGGTGATACATGCGCATGCCGCCGGCGCCCTGGATCAGCGGCTCGACTATGACCGCGGCCACTGTTTCGTGGTGCTCGGCCAGGGTCTGCTCCATGGCGGCGAACATGTTCCGCGAGTGTTCTTCCCAGCTCATGCCTTCGGGCCGCAGGTAGCAGTCCGGGCTCGGCACCTTGAGGGTGTCCAGCAGCAGGGCCTTGTAAGTCTCGGTGAACAGCGGCACATCGCCCACTGACATGGCGGCGATGGTTTCGCCGTGGTAGCCGTTGCTCAGGGTGACGAAGCGCTTCTTGTTCGGTTGGCCGCGGTTGATCCAGTAGTGAAAGCTCATCTTCATCGCCACTTCGATGCATGACGAACCGTTGTCGGCGTAGAAGCAGCGGGTCAGGCCTTCGGGGGTGATCTTGACCAGGCGCTCGGACAACTCGATCACCGGCTGGTGGCTGAAGCCGGCGAGGATCACGTGTTCCAGCTGGTCCACCTGGTCCTTGATGCGCTGGTTGATGCGCGGGTTGGCGTGGCCGAACACATTGACCCACCAGGAGCTGACCGCATCCAGGTAGCGTTTGCCTTCGAAGTCTTCCAGCCAGACGCCTTCGCCTCGCTTGATGGGGATCAACGGCAGCTGTTCGTGGTCTTTCATCTGGGTGCAGGGATGCCACAGCACCGCAAGATCGCGTTGCATCCACTGGTTATTCAGGCCCATGTACAGTCTCCTGGAAGCGGCCCGCCAACGGCGCGGGCGAACAATCGGGCAAGCCTATGCAATGCATGGCCGCGGGACAACCTATTGTGCAAGACGCGCCACGGCGTGATGCGTCAGGTGCAAAGACGCCGCCTGCAAGACCCAGGGCACGGCACGAGGGAGCAAGAAGGCTGGCTTGGCGTGAGGCTTAATCTTTTCTTAACGCGCTCGGTCCAGACTACTGATCGTATTTCTCGATATTTCAAAGCAAAAAATTCCGCTTTAATTCGATAGGTAAATCGCTAGTCTTGATCTGCGTTTCTTACAGGATGCAACTGATGCAGTTACGTAATTCTTCTTCTCGCTATGGTTGGGTCAGCATTGTTCTGCACTGGGGCGTGGCCCTGGCGGTGTTTGGTCTGTTCGCCCTGGGCCTGTGGATGGTCGGCCTCGACTACTACAGCACCTGGCGCAAAGACGCGCCGGACCTGCACAAGAGTATCGGCCTGACACTGTTTGCAATCATGCTGCTGCGGGTGTTGTGGCGGTGGGTCAGCCCACCGCCGCCGGCCCCGGCCAACCATGGGCCGCTGACCCGCCTGGGGGCCAAGCTGGGGCACGCGTTCCTTTACCTCGGCCTGTTCGCGGTCATGATTGCCGGTTACCTGATCTCCACCGCCGACGGCGTGGGTATCCCGGTGTTCGGCTTGTTTGAAGTTCCTGCCCTGATCTCCGGACTACCGGACCAGGCAGATGTAGCAGGTGTGGTGCATCTGTACCTGGCCTGGGCACTGGTGATCTTTGCCGGTATCCATGGCCTGGCTGCGCTGAAGCACCACTTTATCGATCGTGATGCGACCCTTACCCGTATGCTGGGTCGCAAAGCCTGATGTTCAACCTTGACTCAAAAGGAATAGAAAGCATGTTGAAAAAGACTCTCGCCGCTCTGGCAATCGGATCTGCTGTATTGGCGGCCGGTCAAGTGATGGCAGCGGACTACGTGATCGACAAGGAAGGCCAGCACGCCTTCGTCGACTTCAAGATCAGCCACCTGGGCTACAGCTTCATCACCGGTACCTTCAAGGACCTGGACGGCAAGTTCAGCTTTGACGCGGCCAAGCCGGAAGACGCCAAGATCGAAGTCAACGTGCGCACCGCCAGCGTGTTCACCAACCACGCCGAACGTGACAAGCACATCACCAGCAAGGACTTCCTGGACGCTGGCAAGTTTGCCGACGCCAAGTTCGTCTCCACCAGCGTCAAGCCCACCGGCAAGAACGCCGACGGCAAGCTGACCGCTGACGTGGCCGGCGACCTGACCCTGCACGGCGTGACCAAGCCGGTCGTGGTCAAGGCCACCTTCCTGGGTGAAGGCAAGGACCCATGGGGCGGCTACCGTGCCGGCTTCGAAGGTACCACCAGCATCAATCGCCAGGATTTCGGCAAGATGATGGACCTGGGCCCGGCCTCCAACAATGTTGACCTGTACATCAGCTTCGAAGGCGTGAAAGCGAAGTAATGCTTCGTCTGTAGCCGCTGCCGCAGGCTGCGACAAGGCCCGCAGGACCTTCGCGATCTCCCCCGCACAGCCCTTATAGGACTGATCGCAACCTGCGAAAGCAAAAAAACGCCCCCGACCACAAACCGGGGGCGTTTTTTATTGCCCGTCATGAAATGCGGTAAACCGGTCAGATCCTGGCGCCGGGTTCCCCGTCGTTCGCAGCCTGCGGCAGCGGCTACAGAAACGCCCTCGACCAGCCACCATGAAAAACGCCCCGGGCCTTGCGGCCAGGGGCGTTTTTCATTTCAGCGCGAGGCTCAGCGGTTGCGGGTCAGCAGCGCCGGCTTTTCGCCCCGTGGACGGCTTGGCAACTGATCCAGCTGCTCAGGCGTCGGGAAACGATCGGCCTTGGATTCCTTGTGCATGATCTTCGGCTGGTTGCCCCGAGGATTCTGCACGGCCGGTTCCTGGCGTGGCTGATCGTCACGGTTCGGGCGGCGATTGCGCGGCTCGTCGCGACGGCCCTGGCTGTCACGAGGGGCGCCGTTGCGCGGGCCGCCACTGCGCTTGGCCGGCGCGGTGCCGGTGGTGCTGCCGTTGCTGTTGCGCGGGTTGCCGGAGCGACCCTGGCCACCACCGGCACCGCCGCGTGGCGGATTGCCAGCGCCCGCACCCTGGGCCGGAGCCCCTGGGCGGCGGCCGCGGCCCTGGTTGTTCTTGTTCTGGTACGGGCTGACGTAGTCAGCGCGGTTACCGAAGTTGTCCACGTCGTCGTCGAGGAACTCGTCCGGTGCGCGATCGGCACGGGGCGTCGGTTGACGCTGTTCGCGGGCCGGGGTGCCCTCACGAGGCTTCTGCTCGCGGGCCGGGCGTTCGCCACGGGCGGGTTTTTCCTTGCCGCCCTTGTCCTTGCCCTTGTCCTTGCGACCGCCACCACCGCCACCGCCGTTCGGGCCATCGCCGCGTGGGCCACGGGGATTGCGCGGGTTGCGCACGTCCGGACGCTCGCGCACTTCCGGCTTCTCGGCTTCCACTGCGCTGGCATCGAAGCCCATCAGGTCACCGTCGGCGATCTTCTGCTTGGTCATGCGCTCGATGCTTTTCAGCAGTTTCTCTTCGTCCGGAGCCACCAGGGAGATGGCTTCGCCGGAGCGACCGGCACGGCCGGTACGGCCGATACGGTGCACGTAGTCTTCGTCGACGTTAGGCAGTTCGAAGTTGACCACGTGAGGCAGTTGGTCGATGTCCAGGCCGCGGGCGGCGATATCGGTGGCGACCAGGATCCGCACTTCGCCGGCCTTGAAGTCGGCCAGCGCTTTGGTACGGGCGTTCTGGCTCTTGTTGCCGTGGATCGCCACAGCGCTCAGGCCGTGCTTGTCCAGGTACTCGGCCAGGCGGTTGGCGCCGTGCTTGGTCCGGGTGAACACCAGGACCTGTTCCCAGGCGCCGGCGGTGATCAGGTGCGCCAGCAGGGCACGCTTGTGGCTGGCCGGCAGGCGGAAGACCCGCTGCTCGATACGCTCCACCGTGGTGTTCGGCGGGGTCACTTCGATGCGCTCGGGGTTGTGCAGCAGCTTGCCGGCCAGGTCCGTGATGTCCTTGGAGAAGGTCGCGGAGAACAGCAGGTTCTGGCGCTTGGCCGGCAGGCGGGCGAGGACTTTCTTGACGTCATGGACGAAGCCCATGTCGAGCATGCGGTCGGCTTCGTCGAGAACCAGGATTTCCACGTGGGACAGGTCGACGCTGCCCTGGCCAGCCAGGTCCAGCAGACGGCCGGGGCACGCCACCAGCACATCGACGCCACGGGCCATGGCCTGGACCTGCGGGTTCATGCCGACGCCGCCAAAGATGCAGGCGCTGACGAACTTCAGGTCGCGGGCGTACAGCTTGAAGCTGTCATGCACTTGCGCGGCCAGCTCGCGAGTGGGGGTCAGGACCAGTACGCGGGGTTGGCGCGGGCCATGACGCTGGGATTTGTCCGGATGACCGTTGGGAAACAACCGTTCCAGGATCGGAAGGGCGAAACCGCCGGTTTTACCAGTACCTGTCTGTGCCGCGACCATCAGATCGCGACCTTGCAACACGGCGGGAATGGCCCGCTGTTGCACCGGAGTAGGCTGGGTGTAGCCGGCGGCTTCGATGGCGCCGACTAAAGCCTCGGAGAGACCGAGGGAAGCAAAGGACATGAGTAATCCTGTTTTAGTGAGGGCTTGGCCCAAAGGGATAATCTTGCCGGGCGTGAATGGCGTTTAAGAGGACGCAATCCCGTCCGGTCCTGCTGGCCTGAAGGGTCATTCACCGGCGGCTCGCGCGGGCCGGTTGGCTGCGCCGTAGCGGGGTGGAGAGGCCTTGAACAGGGTCCAGCGTCCGGGCGTGAGCCTGGCGGGAGGCCGGAGTATAACAGAGCAATCAGTGTGCGCTGCTTTCCTGCTGCTCAACGGTTTTTTCTGACTCGCGGGTTGATGAAGACCTGACCGGCGGCAGGGCAGGTTCAGCACCGTACTTGGCGCTCAGTTGGGCGTAGGCCGGTTCGCGCTTGAAGCGCTTCAGTTCGGCGCCGAAGCGCTGTACCAGCAGGTCCATGCCGGCATTGCGGCGCACGGCCAGGTATTGGCTCTGGCGGCTGATGACAGTGGGGTTCTGGCTGACCTGGTCACGCAGCCCCAGGCTGTCCAGCAGGTGCTGGCCGACCCGTTTGTCGGTAATCAGCAGGTCGATCCGCCCCAGCAGCAGCTTGCCGAAATTGGCTTCGTGGGTGGGGGCCGGTTCGCGGTTGAACAGGGTCGAGTTGCTGAAATCGTCGCTGTACAGATAGCCGGGGGAAGTGCCGATGGTCAGGCCCTTGAGTTCGTTCAGGCGCTTGAACGGGTGTGGGCGCTGGTTGGCATAGAACATCACGAACTCCACGTCCGAGAGCGGCTCGTTGGGGTAGAGCAGGGTGCCGTCGCGCTGGTCGCTGTGGAAGATGTCCAGGGCGCCATCGGCCTGGCCGGTTTCCAGCATCGCCAGGCAGCGTTTCCAGGGCAGGAACTGCCACTGCACCTCTATGCCCAGGCGCTGGAAGACAATGGCGGTGGTTTCGTAGTCCAGGCCCTTGGCCGTGCCATTTTCCTCATAGACATAGGGCGCCCAGGGTTCGGTGACAATGCGCAGCTTCTCGCCATGGGCGGCAAGGCTCAGGCAAGTGCAGAGAAAGGTGGTCAGCAACCGGGCTATGACGGACATTGCTGGAGATTACGACGAGAGATCATGCAATTGCTAGAGGCAGTTCCGGACGCTCTAGCTCAAGGCTGCTGCAAACAAAAAGGCCCCGGTTTTCACCAGGGCCCGGAGCTTGGGTTGCAGCCTGTCAGCGTGGCAGCTGGAGGTTGTTCCAGATCGCCAGGCTCGGGTCGGCCTGGTTCAAGGTATAGAAGTGCAGCCCGGGTGCGCCGCCCTGGAGCAGGCGTTCGCACATGTCACTGATTACCTGTTCACCGAAGGCCTGGATGCTGGCGCTGTCATCGCCATAGGCTTCCAGCTGCTTGCGGATCCAGCGCGGAATCTCTGCGCCGCAGGCGTCGGAGAAGCGCGCCAGCTTGCTGTAGTTGGTGATCGGCATGATGCCCGGCACGATCGGGATGTTCACGCCCATCTTCTGCACGCGCTCGACGAAGTAGAAGTAGCTGTCGGCGTTGAAGAAGTACTGGGTGATCGCACTGTCGGCACCGGCATTGGCCTTGCGCACGAAGTTGACCAGGTCTTCCTCGAAGTTGCGCGCTTGCGGGTGCATTTCCGGGTAGGCGGCAACTTCGATATGGAAGTGGCTGCCGGTTTCCTCGCGGATGAAGCTCACCAGGTCATTGGCGTAGCGCAGTTCACCGCTGGCCATGCCCATGCCCGAAGGCAGGTCGCCACGCAGGGCGACGATGCGCTTGATGCCGGCTGCCTGGTACTGCTGCAGCAGGCCGCGCAGGTCGTCCTTGCTGTCGCCGACGCAGGACAGGTGCGGCGCCGCAGGGACTTTAACTTCGCTCTCCAGTTGCAGCACGGTGTTGACCGTGCGATCACGGGTCGAGCCGCCGGCACCGTAGGTGCAGGAAAAGAAATCGGGGTTGTAGCCGGCCAGCTGACGGGCAGTGGCGAGCAGTTTTTCATGCCCAGCATCGGTCTTGGTGGGGAAGAACTCGAAGCTGTAGCGACGATCTTTGGACATGGAGGGGACCTCCAGTTGCAAGTAACAGGCGGCAAGCGCCAAGAAAAAGCGGAGGTGCGCTGGTTTCTCGTGCCTGCAGCCTGCTGCTTGAAACTGCTATAGCGATTAGGGCAAGCACCAGGTCAGTTGCAGCAAGCAGAGCTTTTGGCTCTTTGCTTGCCGCTGATGACTTGCCGCCTGCAGCTGCTCTTAGTAGCGGTAGGCGTCTGGCTTGAACGGGCCTTCGACGGTTACGCCGATGTATTCAGCCTGTTGCTTGGTCAGTTGAGTGACCACGCCGCCGAAGCCGCGAACCATTTCCAGGGCCACTTCTTCGTCGAGTTTCTTCGGCAGTACTTCAACAGTCAGGCGCTCGGCTTTCTGGGCCGGCGACAGGTCGGCGTACTTCTGGCCGAACAGGAAGATCTGTGCCAGGACCTGGTTGGCGAACGAACCGTCCATGATGCGGCTTGGGTGACCGGTGGCGTTGCCCAGGTTCACCAGGCGGCCTTCGGCCAGCAGGATCAGGTAGTCGTCGTTCTGTGCATCGAAATCGCCAGGGCCGGTGCGGTGGATCTTGTGCACCTGTGGCTTCACTTCTTCCCATGCCCAGTTCTTGCGCATGAAAGCGGTGTCGATTTCGTTGTCGAAGTGGCCGATGTTGCAGACCACGGCACGCTTTTTCAGGGCCTTGAGCATGTTTGCGTCGCAAACATTGACGTTACCGGTGGTGGTCACGATCAGGTCGATCTTGCCCAGCAGGGCTTTGTCGATGCTGGCTTCGGTGCCGTGGTTGATACCGTCGATGAACGGCGAAACCAGCTCGAAACCGTCCATGCAGGCTTGCATGGCGCAGATCGGGTCCACTTCCGAAACCTTGACGATCATGCCTTCCTGACGCAGGGACTGGGCCGAGCCCTTGCCCACGTCACCGTAGCCGATGACCAGCGCTTGCTTGCCGGACAGCAGGTGGTCGGTGCCGCGCTTGATGGCGTCGTTCAGGCTGTGACGGCAGCCGTACTTGTTGTCGTTCTTGCTCTTGGTCACCGAGTCGTTGACGTTGATCGCAGGAACCTTCAGCTCGCCCTTGGCCAGCATGTCCAGCAGGCGGTGCACGCCGGTGGTGGTTTCTTCGGTCACGCCGTGAACGCGGTCCAGTACTTGTGGGTACTTGTCGTGCAGCAGCTGGGTCAGGTCGCCGCCGTCGTCGAGGATCATGTTGGCGTCCCAAGGCTTGCCATCCTTGAGGATGGTCTGCTCCAGGCACCACTCGTACTCTTCTTCGGTCTCGCCTTTCCAGGCGAACACAGGAATGCCGGCAGCGGCGATGGAGGCTGCGGCCTGGTCTTGAGTCGAGAAAATGTTGCAGGACGACCAGCGTACTTCGGCACCCAGGGCAACCAGGGTTTCGATCAGCACGGCGGTCTGGATGGTCATGTGGATGCAGCCGAGGATCTTGGCGCCCTTGAGTGGCTGTTCAGCCAGGTACTTGCGGCGCAGACCCATCAGGGCCGGCATTTCCGATTCGGCGATGATGGTTTCGCGACGACCCCAGGCAGCCAGGGAGATGTCGGCGACTTTGTAGTCGGTAAAACCTGCAGGCGTGTTTACAGCGCTCATCAAGAGCCTCCATTCGTAGTGTGCGAATGGGCGCCGTTGTGCGTTTAGTGTCCATACAGGGAGCCCTGTACCAACAACGCCCCATCCGAGCCTGACAGGTCATGCCTGCTGCAGCGCCCCTCGGACAGGTGGCGGGAAAACGGTATCAAGTGCAGATGACCGTTTTGAAACGGTGGCGATTATAGCCGCCTGAGCCAGACTTCCAAAAGTGTTTATGTCACCTGGATGAAGATCGTTAATCGCGACCATAGTCGATGTTGCATAGAGCATGACTGCCCGGTCTGCCATTATGCCGGGCATCAATTGGCAGGACGGTCAGGAGTGCATATGAATTTCCACACCCGCAAGTGGGTAAAACCCGAAGACCTCAACCCCAACGGCACGCTGTTCGGCGGCAGTCTGTTGCGCTGGATCGACGAAGAAGCGGCGATCTACGCCATTGTCCAGCTGGGCAACCAGCGAGTCGTGACCAAGTACATCTCGGAAATCAACTTCGTCAGCGCCTCGCGCCAGGGCGACATCATCGAGCTGGGTATCACCGCCACCGAATTCGGTCGCACCTCGATCACCCTGACGTGCGAAGTGCGCAACAAGATCACTCGCAAATCCATTCTCACGGTGGAGAAGATGGTCTTCGTAAACCTGGGGGAAGACGGCCTGCCGGCGCCTCACGGCCGCACCGAAATCAAATACGTCAAAGACCAGTTCAAGGATGACGCTTCCGACGCCTGATGCCTTGCGCAGAAAGGAACAGCCCCGAGCCCAGCGTGTCGTAGCTAAATGACCCGCCTGGTTCAGGAGCCTTATGGACGCGCAAAAAGATGGCAAGACCCCCGGCCTCTCTGCTCAAGAGCAGCATGAGGTCGACCATAACCAGCCGCCCCGCGCGGCGGTCCTGCATGAAATCATCCGCACCCAGGGCGACCAGGAACTGGAGCGCAGTGTCGCAGCCCTCTGGTGGTCGGCCCTGGCTGCCGGCCTGACCATGGGCCTGTCGCTGATGGGCATGGGCCTGCTCAACTCCCGCCTGCCCGACGGCGAGGCCTTCAAGGTCATTGCCAGCTTTGGCTACTGCGCGGGCTTTCTGGCGGTGATTCTGGCGCGCCAACAACTGTTCACGGAAAACACCCTGACTGCCGTGCTGCCGGTGATGAGCAAGCCGAGCCTGAACAACTTCGGGCGCTTGCTGCGCTTGTGGGGCGTGGTGCTGGTGGGCAACCTGTGCGGCACCCTGCTGGTGGCCTATGTGATGCTGCACTTGCCGATTTTTGACGGCAAGACCGATCAGGCCTTTCTGGAAATCGGCCGCAAGGTCATGGAGAACGACAGAGCGCAGATGTTCGCCAAGGGCATCATCTCCGGCTGGATGATCGCCACCATGGTCTGGATGATCCCGTCCATGGAGAGCGCCAAGCTGTGGATCATCATCCTGATCACCTACCTGATGGCGCTGGGGGATTTCACTCACATAGTGGTGGGCTCGGCGGAAGTGTCCTACCTGGTATTTGCCGGCGAGTTGCCGTGGCGGGATTTCTGGATGGTGTTCGCCGGGCCGACCCTGGCCGGGAATATCATTGGAGGCAGTTTCATCTTCGCCCTGATCAGCCATGCCCAGGTGCGTAGTGAAAGTGGCAAGCCGAACAGGAACGCGGACCGGGCACCGGCGCCCGATCCGCGGCAGATCAAGAAATGATCAGTGGGCCTCGGCCTTGGCCGCCGGGGCATCCTGGGTGACATGGCGCACCAGTTTGCCGATGGTCAGACCCTGTAGCAGGATCGACGACAACACCACGATGTAGGTGATGCTCAGCACCAGGTCACGCTCCGGCCCCAGGGGCAGGGCCAGCGCCAGCGCCACCGAGACGCCACCGCGCAAGCCGCCCCAGGTCAGCACGCGGATAGTGCCCCGGGGCACGCTGCGCCAGCGCCGCAACAGGAGGATTGCCGGGGCCACGGTGAGCACGCGAGAGAGCACGATGGCCACCGCCAGCAGGCTGGCAGCCGCCAGGTGCAGCCAGTTGAATGGCAGCAGCAACAGCTCCAGGCCGATCAGGGCGAACAGCAGGGCATTGAGCATGTCGTCGAGCAACTCCCAGAAACCGTCCAGGTAGCGCCGGGTCATGTCGTTCATCGCCAGGTTGCGTCCCAGGTTGCCGATGATCAGGCCGGCCACCACCATGGCAATCGGCGCCGAGACATGCAGCTCGCTGGCCATCGCCGAACCACCGATGACCAGGGCCAGGGTCAGCATCACTTCGATCTGGTGCTGCTCGATGCTCTTGATCATCAGATACACCAGGTAGCCGATCAGCCCGCCGAACAGTACGCCGCCAATGGCCTCATGCACGAACAGCCAGGCCGTGGCAGCCACGGTCGGGGTTTCCCCCAGTTGAGCGATGCCCAGCAGCACGGTGAACACCACTACCGCGGTGCCGTCGTTGAACAGCGATTCGCCGACGATGGTGGTCTTCAGCGGCTTGGAAGCGTTGGCGGTACGCAGCACACCCAGCACGGCAATCGGGTCGGTGGGGGAAATCAGCGCGCCGAACAGCAGGCAGTAGAGAAAGCTCACGTGCCAGCCGAACAGGCCGAAGATCCAGTAGGCCAGGCTGCCGATGACGAAGGTGGCGATCAGCACGCCGACCGTGGCCAGCAGGCCGATGGGCCAGCGGTAGCTGCGCAGGTCGTTGAGGTTGACGTGCAGGGCGCCGGCGAACAGCAGGAACGACAGCATCCAGTTCATCAGCAGATCGCCGAAGTCGATCTTGCCAATCAATTCTTCCACATGTTCTTCCAGGCCGGGGTAGCCCAGGTAGCTCAGGCCTTGCAGCAGCAGCGAGAACAGCAGGGCGGTGACCATCACGCCGATGGTCGGTGGCAAGCCGATAAAGCGGAAGTTGACGTAGGTGAGCAGCGTCGTCAGGCAGATAAAGGCAGCGACAAGTTCAAGCATCCGGACTCCTTTGGATGATTACAGAAAAAGCGACCTGAATGCTTTCAGGCTAAGGGTTTGATGTACCGGCGTCGGCGAGGGACACAGTTTTCGCCATCGTCGCCTGACCGCAGCCATTGACCACAGCCTCGACCCGACGTTGCAGGCACTTGGGGAAAAGTACCTCGAACATGCCCATGTTGCCGAATTGGCTGCTGGCACTGCCAAATGCGCCGGTAGCCCGTGCAAGCAGGGCCGCAGGCATGCGAGGATTCCCGGCTTCTGCCCGGATGTGCGGTATCCGGCTTTTTCAGGCAACCAGGGAGTGCAAGGTGCTGGCGACAAGTCTGGTTTTGGTGGCGGCGTTGTTGCACGCAGCCTGGAACACCCTGATCAAGTTCAGTGGCGAGCGCTTGCTGGTGGTGGCCTGCATGGACACCGTGGCCCTGCTGTTCGTGGCCATCATGCTGTTTTTTCTCGAATCCCCACCACTGGAGATCTGGCCCTGGATCATCGCCTCGGCGGCATTCGAGCTCTTGTATCGATATCTGCTGATCCAGGCCTATCGCGTGGGGGATCTCGGGCTGGTGTACCCGTTGATGCGCGGACTTTCTCCATTGGTGGTGCTGGCGTTGACCCTGGTCTTCGCCGGCGAGGCGCTGAGCACTCAGCAGGTCCTAGGCATTCTGCTGATTCCCTTCGGCATGCTCTGCCTGCTCTGGCAGGGCGGCGGTGGGGCGCGGTTGCCCTGGTCGATGCTGCCGGTGGTGGCGCTGATCGGCCTGTGCATCGGTTGCTACACCTATATTGACGGCCAGGCGCTGCGCCGCTGGTCGCACCCGCTGGATTATCTGACCTGGGTCACGCTGCTGAGCGCCTGGCCCTTTCCGCTGGTGGCGGTGGTCTGGAAGCGCCCGGCCTTTGCCCTGTTCTGGCGCGAGCAGTGGCGCCTGGGGCTGAGCGTCGGGTTTTGCGTGTTGTTCAGCTACGCTCTGGTGCTTTGGGCCATGCAACTGGGATCGATCGCCGAAGCGGCTGCGTTGCGTGAAATCAGTGTGATCCTGGTGGTGCTGTTCGGCATGCGCTACCTGAAAGAACCTTTCGGCCGGCCACGGCTCTTAGCCTGTGGACTGGTGCTGATTGGCATGTTGGTGATGAAGTTCTGAAGGCTCCCTAAAAACTCTAAAAAAGGATTTGCTCCATGACTGTCGCTTTCTGGTGTGTGTTGATTGCAATCATCCTGCCCTATCTCTGTACTGCCATCGCCAAGGGCGCCGGCAAATACGGGCTTCGCTACAACCATGACCCACGGGCGTTCCTGAGTACTCTGGAGGGTTTGCCCAAGCGTGCCCACAACGCGCAGCTCAACGGTTTCGAGGTGACCCCGGCATTCGCTGCGGCGGTGATCATCGCCCATGTGGCAGGTAACGCCGAGCTGGTGACGATCAACGTGCTGGCGGTGCTGTTTATCACCAGCCGCCTGCTGTACATGATCTGCTACCTGGCGGACTGGGCGATCCTGCGGTCCCTGGTGTGGTTCGTGGGCATGGGCCTGATCGCCAGTTTCTTCTTCGTTTCAGTCTGAGACACCCTTTTGCGGGAGCCGGCAAGCCGGCTCCCGCAGGGGCTCAAGGGGCGTCGGGCACTTCCGGCACCTTGGGCAGCGCTACGCCCTTGGGCCAGAGCATCCAGATCTGGCCCTGCTGCTTCATGTCTCCGGCCAGTTGCCCCGCGGCATCGCCCGTGCCCCAGAACAGATCGGCGCGCACCTCACCGGTGATTGCGCCGCCCGTGTCCTGGGCGGCTACCGGCCGTACCAGGCTGCTGCCATCCGGGCGGGTGGTGGACAACCACAGCAGGCTGCCCAGGGGGATCACCTTGCGGTCCACGGCCACGCTATAGCCTGACGTCAGCGGTACGTTCAACGAGCCCCGCGGGCCTTCATTGCTATCCGGGTTGCGGTTGAAGAACACGTAGCTGGGGTTGCTGCCCAGCAGCTCGGGAATCCGTGCCGGGTGGGCCTTGGCCCAGGCGGCAATGGTGCCCATGGTCACGTCCTCTTTCTTCAGCTCGCCCTGATCCACCAGCCAGCGGCCGATGGGACGGTAGGGGTGGCCGTTCTGGTCGGCATAGCCGATCCGCAATTGGCGCCCGTCATCCAGCTGGATTCGCCCGGACCCCTGGATCTGCAGGAATTGCAGGTCCATGGGGTCGGTCAGCCAGGCAATCACCGGGGCCTTGGTTCCCTTGCTTTCGATGGTCGCCGCATCGTCATAGGGCTTGAGTACCCGGCCTTCGAGCCGGCCACGCAGGCGCTTGCCCTTGAGCTCCGGGTAGAGGCTGTCCAGGGCGACGATGATCATGTCCTCCGGCACGCCGTATACCGGCACATTGGCCACCCGGGTCTGGGTCAGGCTGCCGGGATAGACCGGTTCGTAGTAGCCGGTGATCAGGCCGGTACTGCTGCCGTTGCCCGAGCGCAGGCCGTAGACCTGCAGGTGCTCCTTGAGAAAGCCGCGGATGGCCTCGGGGGTTTGCGGCACCGTCGCGGCTGCGGCGCAGGTGGCGCCCCACACCGGGTCGGCCTTGAGGCGGGTGCAGGCGCTGCGCCAGGAGCCGAAACCGGCCAGCAGGTCGTTGTCGGCGACGTTGGGCAGGGCGTCCCAGGTGGCGCTGTTGTAGGTGGCCAGGGCGTGGGTGGGGGCTGGCTTGGTATTGTCGCCGCCGTTGCAGCCAGCGAGCAGCGCCAGGGCCGGCAGGGCCCAGAGCAGATGGCGAGGCCAGCGGAGCGGGCTCGGGTTCATGCTGTATTTCCTTGAGAGGCTGCCCGCCGCATTGGTGATGGGGGACAACCCATATTATTAATAGGGCTATTGGTCTTTGCCGGGGAGGCGAGGATACTGGCCGCCGTTTCCGTGACCAGACCTGAAGCCACCATGACGCTAAAAAGACTTTCTGTTGTATTGCTGGCCTGCCTGACGCTTTCCGCCTGTGGCGGTGTCGATCCCAATTCTCCCCTGGGCCAGCGCAAGGCGATCTTCAAGCAGATGCTCAAGACCGGCGAGGACCTGGGGGGCATGCTGCGTGGGCGGATTCCTTTCGACGGCGCGCGCTTTGCCGAAGGCGCGGTGAAACTCGACAGCCTGTCCCATGAGCCGTGGAAGCACTTCCCCGAGGTCAAGGAAGAGGATCACAGCAGCGCCACCGATGACGTCTGGCGCAAGCAGGCGCGTTTCCAGGAGTTGGCCCGCACCCTGGAAGCCGCCACCGGTGAGCTGGTGACGATCAGCCAGGTCCAGCCCTACAAGGCCAGCAATCTGGGGCCGGCAGTGCAGAAGGTCGAGGATGCTTGCAGCGCCTGCCACAAAGAGTTTCGCAATCACTGATTGGCGGCTCTGCTGAGCAGGGCCGCGGCATCAGGTTGATTACTTGTCCAGTTCGTCCAGGGCTTGCTGCAGTTCCTTGCGGGAATCGGCAAGCTTGTCCTTGCGCTTGTTGATCTTCTCCGAGTCACCTTTCTTCATGGCTTTTTCCAGGTCGGCCTGGCGCCGGCTGACCTCATGCTTGGCCTCAAGCACTTTGTTTTCCCGCTCTTTCTTCAGCGAGGCGTCGGTGCAGTGGGCGGTCACTTCGCTCAGGGCGCGCTCCAGGCCGGCCTGCTGATTGCTGTTGCCGTGGGCCTTGGCCTGTTCGATCTGGTTCATGATGGCCTGGCGCTTGGCGGCGCAGCCGGTCAGCTCGGGGGCCTGCTCGGCGGCCAGCAGTGGCGCGCTCATCAGGCTGCAGAGGGTCAGGGTGGCGAGCGATGGAAAAAGTTTCATTGAAGGCTCCAGGTGAAAAAGATCAAGAAATAACCAATAAAAATACTGACTGTTGTACCGGGAATGGGCTGTTGGAGCGTATTCCGGCTTGGGTGGTTCCACGTGCCATCGGGCTAAAAACCTTCGATACCGGCGCTGTTCAGGGCGCCTTGCAAGGCCAGGACCTCTGGAGCGCGAAAAAACGCCACCAGTTGTGCGGCCCGCTCCGCTCCGATACCGGCTTCATTCTGCCAGTCCAGGCTGCTTTTCATGGCCAGGGCCTGCCATGGCCCGCTCAGGTCGGCCGAGCCACTGGGCGGGATGCCGAGGGCTTTGAGCCAGCGAGGGAAAGGCTGTTGCCTGGCACTGTGCAGGCTCTCGAGCAAACGCTTGCTGCTGCGATCACCAAAGCCGGCAATGTTAGCAAGCTCTGCCTGATCCAGGGTCAGCCAATCCAGCAGGCCTTTGATACGGCCTGTTTCAACCAGCCGGGCCCAGGTCCGGCTGCCGATATTCTGCAGGTTCAGGCCTTGTTTGCTGCTGAGCCAGGTCAGTCGGGCCAGAAATTGTTCCTCGCAGCCGGGTGATGGCTGCCAGCAACTCAGGAAGTGAAAGTCGGCTTCTCGCGGGGGCTGGATGCTCTGGCGCAGGGTGCTTCTGAGTACCACTTCATCCAGGCGCGGGATGCTCAACCCGGCGAGACTGATGGCTACCTGATCGCCGGGAACGATATCCAGGGATCGCCAGCGTTGCAGTGAGCCGAGACTGACACGGCGGATCTGCCGGTCGTCCAGGGTCACCGGCTCGATCTCCAGCAGGGGAGTGATGCGCCCCGTGCGGCCGATACGAAAATCGATTTGACGAACGCTGGCCAGCACCTGGGCGTAGGGGTACTTCCAGGCGGCAATCCAGTATGGGGCCCTGGCCTGCCAGCGTTCGGCGGCGGGACGCCGGCTTTGCCGCAGGATGATGCCGTCACTGGCAAAGGGCAGTGGCGAGCGATACCAGCGGGCCCGCCACTGTTGTGCATCGGCGAAGCCGCCTACGGGCCGGCTGTACTCGCGGGGTTCGACAAAGCCCAGGTCTGCCAGTTGTTCCAGGCGTTCGCTCAATGTAGCCGGGCCCTGGGGCCAGTCCCAGACAAACAGCCCGATCTGCGCGGCCTCCGCCGCTGTCAGCTGTTTGCGCGCCATCCAGCCTGCCACCCGGTTGCGCGCCTTGAGGCTGCCGGAGCGAGCCTGGACATGCTGCTCCAGGCGCAGATAGAGCTCTCCTTGCAGCAACAGGTCGACGGGCCGTGGCAGTCGTTTGGGTATGGCCTCGATTTGCCGGGCTGCACGGGTCCAGTCATGGCCATGCACGCCGTCGCCACGGCTGAGTGCTTGCTGGAACTGCCCCTGGTGGTAGATCAGGGTCACCGCTATGCCGTCGACCTTGGGTTGCGCCCAGATGTCGTCGCGGCCCTTGAGCCACCCCGTCACGGCATTGGCATCGGCGAGTTTTTCCACTCCTGTGTGGGGGATGGGGTGGCGGATGCTGCCCCCGGCGCCGAGCAGGGGCTGGTCCGTTGCCCGGGGAGCCTGGGGGAAGCACTGGCGCCAGGTGAGCAGGCGCTGGCGGGCCTGATCGTAGAGCTCATCCGCCACCAGTGATCGGCCGTCACGGTAATAGCTGCTATCCCAGCGCTGCAGTTGCTGCTGCAGGGCGGTGATTTCATCGGTGGCACGGGGAACCGGCCAGTCGGGGCAGGCGGCCTGGGCGAAGAATGGAGTGAGGCTCAGTAGCACAACGGCTCTTGGCAGCATGGGGAGCATCCTTGCTCTGTGGGTCATGCGCTAAAGGCTAGAGGGGATTGGCTGACGGCCGGGACGAAGGTGGTTGCGAGGTGTTTCCCCGTCAGGGAACACCTGTGTCCTTGCTCGCTCGGCCCCGTACCAGCAGCGGTTTGCGGGATGAGCAAGAAACCTCAGGCGACAAAAAAGCCCCGCCGGGCGAGCCGGGCGGGGCTTTGGATGTTGCCAGGTGAAGCTTACAGGCCGGCAGCGGCGCGCAGGGTGTCGGCGCGGTCGGTCTTTTCCCAAGTGAAGGTGGTGAAGGTGTCGTCACCCACGGTCTTGGTTTGCGGAGCCCGGCCGAAGTGACCGTAGGCAGCGGTTTCCTGGTACATCGGGTGCAGCAGGTCGAGCATGGTGGTGATTGCGTAGGGGCGCAGGTCGAACACTTCGCGTACCAGCTTGATGATCTTGTCGTCGCTGATCTTGCCGGTGCCGAAGGTGTTCAGCGAGATCGAGGTCGGTTGGGCCACGCCGATGGCGTAGGACACCTGGATCTCGCAGCGCTCGGCCAGGCCGGCGGCAACGATGTTCTTGGCCACGTAGCGGCCGGCGTAAGCGGCGGAACGGTCGACCTTGGATGGATCCTTGCCGGAGAACGCGCCACCGCCGTGACGGGCCATGCCGCCGTAGCTGTCGACGATGATCTTGCGGCCGGTCAGGCCGCAGTCACCTACCGGGCCACCGATGATGAACTGGCCGGTCGGGTTGATGTGGAACTGGGTGTCCTTGCTCAGCAACTCGGCAGGCAGCACGTGCTTGACGATCAGCTCCATCACGCCTTCGCGCAGGTCGTTGTAGGAGACCTCGGGGTTGTGCTGGGTCGACAGCACCACGGCATCGATACCCACCACCTTGCCACCTTCGTAGCGGCAGGTGACCTGGGATTTGGCGTCCGGGCGCAGCCAAGGCAGCAGGCCCGATTTGCGGGCTTCGGCCTGGCGCTGGACCAGTTGGTGCGAGAAGGTGATCGGCGCCGGCATCAGCACCTCGGTTTCGTTGCTGGCGTAGCCGAACATCAGGCCCTGGTCGCCAGCGCCCTGATCTTCCGGCTTAGCGCGGTCGACGCCCTGGTTGATGTCGGGGGACTGCTTGCCAATGATGTTCATCACGCCGCAGGTAGCACCGTCGAAGCCGACGTCGGAGCTGGTGTAGCCGATATCGCAGATCACATCGCGAACGATCTGTTCCAGGTCGACCCAGGCGCTGGTGGTGACTTCGCCGGCAACAATGGCCACGCCAGTCTTGACCAGGGTCTCGACCGCTACGCGGGCGTGCTTGTCCTGGGCAATGATGGCGTCCAGCACCGCATCGGAAATCTGGTCAGCGATTTTATCCGGATGCCCTTCAGACACGGACTCGGAGGTGAAAAGGGAGTATTCGCTCATCTTGAAGGTTTCCTAAATTTACCGATGGTGAGTGTCGCCAGCCGGTCGCTGAAAATGGCGAACCTGGATCTGGAAACCATTACGTAAGCCTACATACAGGCTTTCCCCGGGAGTCAGTCCCGCAGCGGTGGCCCAACGGGCCAAATCATCTTGTTCGAACCCTAGCCAGAGATCGCCGCAAGCCTCTTTGGCCCAACTCTGGTTGTGGCTGCACAAGTCTGTCACTAACAGGCTGCCGCCTGGTTGCAGCAATTGGGCCATCTGCTTGAGGGCCTCGGCCGGCGCGGCGAAATGGTGCAGGACCATGTTCAGCACCACGCAATCGGCCTGCAGCTGTACACCGTTCAGTGCATCGGCCAATTGCAGGCTGACGTTAGCCAATGTTTCGCGTTCGCACAGCTGGCGTGCCAGCTCCAGCATCGCCGGGCTGTTGTCCAGCGCGGTAACCCGGGCAAAGCGTCGGGCCAGCTCGGGGAGAAATCCACCGTCGCCGGGGCCGACTTCAATGGCCGTGGCCACTGGGTCGAAACTCAGTTTGTCCAGCAGCGCCAGCACACTGTCGCGATACTGGGGCAGTCCTGCGATCAGGTCCTGCTGGGCGCGGAATTTTTCCGCCACCCGGGAAAAGAAGTCCTGGCTGGCTGCAGCCCGCTGCCGGTGCACCAGGCTGATCCGGGCCTGTACCTCGCCCGGCAGGTTCAGCTGGTCGACCTCTTCCAGCAAGGCTGCGTGCAGTTTGCCGCCCAGGAGCCCGGTATGGGGCAGGGCGCGGCGATAGAAAATCGCATTGCCTTCACGGCGGGTCGCCACCAGGCTGGCCTGGGCCAGGACCTTCAGGTGGTGGCTCATGCCCGACTGGCCGATGGCGAAGATCTGCGCCAGCTCCAGCACACCAAACGAATCGTTGCTCAGCGCGCGCAATACATTCAGCCGCAGGGGGTCGCCGCCGGCCTTGCACAGGGCCGCCAGTTCGTCGCAATCGTCATGGCTGATGGCAGGCGCGGGCAGGTTCATGGGGCAGCAGTCTAGAGATGCCCGCAAATGCTCGCAAGGCCAATATCAAAAAGTTTTGATATTGGAGTCTGCAGGGGCTTTTCCAGAGCCTCTGCTTCTACAGGCAACGAGCGGCGAAGGGGTTTCATCAATGGATTGTGTCTTCAACAGGGGAAAAACATGCCTGAGTGACTATCTGTCATTGCCCCCGCCTGACGCCTGAGGGAAAATGCAGGCCTTTTTTCCGTTTCGTTTTATTCAATCCCCAGGAGATCAGCGATGCCAAGCCGTCGTGAGCGTGCCAACGCCATTCGTGCCCTCAGCATGGATGCCGTGCAAAAAGCCAACAGCGGCCATCCAGGTGCCCCTATGGGTATGGCGGATATCGCCGAAGTACTTTGGCGTGACTACCTGAAGCACAACCCGAGCAACCCATCCTTCGCCGACCGCGACCGCTTCGTGCTGTCCAATGGCCACGGCTCGATGTTGATCTACTCGCTGCTGCACCTGACCGGCTACGACCTGTCGATCGATGACCTGAAGAACTTCCGCCAACTGCACAGCCGCACCCCGGGCCACCCGGAGTTCGGTTACACCCCAGGCGTGGAAACCACCACCGGCCCGCTGGGCCAGGGCCTGGCCAACGCTGTGGGCTTTGCCCTCGCGGAGAAAGTCCTGGCGGCGCAGTTCAACCGTCCAGGCCACAACATCGTCGACCATCACACCTACGTGTTCCTGGGTGATGGCTGCATGATGGAAGGCATTTCCCACGAAGTCGCTTCCCTGGCCGGCACCCTGGGCCTGGGCAAGCTGATCGCCTTCTACGATGACAACGGCATCTCCATCGACGGCGAAGTCGAAGGCTGGTTCACCGACGACACGCCCAAGCGTTTCGAAGCCTATAACTGGCAAGTGATCCGCAACGTCGACGGCCACGATCCGGAAGAGATCAAGACCGCCATCGACACCGCGCGCAAGAGCCCGCTGCCGACTCTGATCTGCTGCAAGACCACCATCGGTTTCGGTTCGCCGAACAAGCAGGGCAAGGAAGATTGCCACGGCGCGCCACTGGGCGACGCGGAAATCGCCCTGACCCGCCAGGCGCTGAATTGGAACTATGGCCCGTTCGAAATCCCGGCCGACATTTATGCCGAGTGGGATGCCAAGGAAAAAGGTCGCGCTGCCGAAGCCGAGTGGGACCAGCGTTTCGCGGCCTATTCCGCTGCCTTCCCAACCGAAGCCAACGAACTGGTACGTCGCCTGAGCGGTGACCTGCCTGCCGACTTCGCCGAGAAGGCCGACGCCTACATCGCCGAAGTAGCCGCCAAGGGCGAAACCATCGCCAGCCGCAAGGCCAGCCAGAACACCCTGAATGCTTTCGGCCCCCTGCTGCCGGAAGTGCTCGGTGGGTCGGCCGACCTGGCCGGTTCCAACCTGACCCTGTGGAAAGGTTGCAAGGGTGTCAGCGCTGAAGATGCCAGCGGCAACTACATGTACTACGGCGTGCGCGAGTTCGGCATGACCGCCATCATGAACGGCGTTGCCCTGCACGGCGGCCTGGTGCCTTACGGCGCGACCTTCCTGATGTTCATGGAATACGCCCGCAACGCAGTGCGCATGTCGGCGCTGATGAAGAAGCGTGTGATCCATGTCTACACCCACGACTCCATCGGTCTGGGCGAAGACGGCCCGACGCACCAGCCGATCGAGCAACTGACCAGCCTGCGTACCACGCCGAACCTGGACACCTGGCGCCCGGCTGATGCCGTTGAATCGGCGGTGGCCTGGAAAAACGCGCTGGAGCGTAAAGACGGCCCTTCGGCGCTGATCTTCTCGCGCCAGAACCTGCAGCACCAAACCCGCGATGCCGGCCAGATCGCCGACATCAGCCGCGGTGGCTATGTGTTGAAGGACTGCGCAGGCGAGCCTGAACTGATCCTGATCTCCACCGGTTCGGAAGTCGGCCTGGCCGTTCAGGCCTACGACAAACTGACCGAGCAAGGCCGCAAGGTGCGCGTGGTTTCCATGCCTTGCACCAGCGTGTTCGATGCTCAGGACGCTGGCTACAAGCAATCGGTTCTGCCGCTGCAGGTCAGCGCACGTATCGCGATCGAAGCGGCTCATGCCGACTTCTGGTTCAAGTACGTGGGTCTGGAAGGTCGCGTGATCGGCATGACCACCTACGGCGAATCGGCTCCGGCTTCGGCACTGTTCGAAGAGTTCGGCTTCACCCTGGACAACATCCTGGGCCAGGCTGAAGAGTTGCTGGAAGACTAAACCCGGAAGCCGGGTTGTCTGTACTGACGCAATCGCGAGCAAGCTCGCTCCTGCAGGGATGTATACCGTCCTTGTGGGGGCGAGCTTGCTCGCGATGACGATGGCGCAGGCAGCACGAAGCTGATGGTTTCACCACCGGTCATTGAGAACCCCATGCCTCAACCGCGTCCCTACAAAGTTGCACTCAACGGCTACGGCCGGATTGGTCGTTGCGTCTTGCGTGCTCTGTTCGAGCGAGGGGCTGCGGCCGGGTTCGAGATCGTTGCCATCAACGATCTGGCCGACATGGCCAGCGTTGAATACCTGACACGCTTCGATTCCACCCACGGGCGTTTTCCCGGTGAGGTGAAGGTCGATGGCGATTGTCTGCATATCAATGGCAACTGCGTGAAAGTGTTGCGCAGTGCCACCCCCGAAGGCATCGATTGGGCGTCCCTGGGCGTCGATCTGGTGCTGGAATGCTCCGGTGCCTACCACACCCGCGAAGACGGCCAGCGTTTCCTCGACGCCGGCGCGCCGCGGGTGCTGTTCTCCCAGCCGATGGCCAGCGAGGCGGATGTCGACGCCACCATCGTCTATGGGGTGAACCAGGACTGCCTGAGCGGCGACGAACGGCTGGTGTCCAACGCCTCCTGCACCACCAACTGCGGCGTGCCGCTTTTGCGCCTGCTGGATCAGGCCATTGGCCTGGAGTACGTATCGATCACCACCATTCACTCGGCGATGAACGACCAGCCGGTGATCGACGCCTATCACCATGAAGACCTGCGGCGTACCCGTTCGGCCTTCCAGTCGGTGATCCCGGTGTCCACCGGTCTGGCGCGGGGTATCGAGCGCCTGTTGCCGGAACTTGCCGGGCGAATTCAGGCCAAAGCAGTGCGGGTGCCGACAGTGAACGTGTCCTGCCTGGACATCACCATGCAGACCGTGAGCGATACCGACGCCACCGAGGTCAACCGGATCCTGCGCGAGGCCGCCACCAGCGGTCCGCTCAAGGGCCTGCTGGCCTACACCGAGCTGCCGCATGCCAGCTGTGATTTCAATCATGATCCCCATTCGGCGATCGTCGATGCCAGTCAGACCCGTGTTTCCGGCCCCCGGCTGGTGAACATCCTGGCCTGGTTCGACAACGAATGGGGCTTTGCCAACCGAATGCTGGACGTAGCTGGGCACTACCTGCACACAGCCGCTCCACGCACTGACACTCAACTCTCTGTTTCTGAAGAACAGTAACCCAGGAATTGCGACCCATGACCGTGTTGAAGATGACCGACCTCGATCTGCAAGGTAAGCGCGTGCTGATCCGTGAAGACCTCAACGTCCCAGTCAAGGACGGTGTTGTCACCAGCGATGCGCGAATCCTGGCTTCGCTGCCGACCATCAAGCTGGCCCTGGAAAAAGGCGCGGCAGTGATGGTCTGCTCGCACCTGGGCCGCCCGACCGAAGGCGAGTTTTCCGCCGAGAACAGCCTCAAGCCGGTGGCCGACTACCTGAGCCGCGCCCTGGGTCGTGAAGTACCGCTGGTGGCCGATTACCTGGGTGGTGTCGAGGTCAAGGCCGGCGACATCGTGCTGTTCGAGAACGTACGCTTCAACAAGGGCGAGAAAAAGAACGCCGACGAGCTGGCCCAGCAATACGCTGCCCTGTGCGACGTGTTCGTGATGGACGCTTTCGGCACCGCGCACCGCGCCGAGGGTTCGACCCATGGCGTGGCCAAGTTCGCCAAAGTGGCTGCTGCTGGTCCTTTGCTGGCCGCTGAGCTGGACGCGCTGGGCAAGGCCCTGGGCAACCCGGCCAAGCCGATGGCGGCCATCGTTGCCGGCTCCAAGGTGTCGACCAAGCTGGACGTGCTCAACAGCCTGAGCCAGATCTGCGACCAGTTGATCGTCGGTGGCGGCATCGCCAATACCTTCCTCGCCGCTGCCGGGCATCCGGTGGGCAAGTCGCTGTACGAGCCGGACCTGCTGGACACCGCTCGCGCCATCGCCGCCAAGGTCAGCGTACCGCTGCCGGTGGACGTGGTGGTGGCCAAGGAATTTGCCGAGAGCGCTGCGGCCACCGTCAAGCTTATCGCCGATGTGGCCGATGACGACATGATTCTCGACATCGGCCCGCAGACTGCCGCGCAGTTCGCCGAACTGCTGAAATCCTCCAGGACCATCCTCTGGAACGGCCCGGTGGGCGTGTTCGAATTCGACCAGTTCGGCAATGGCACCAAGGTCCTGGCCCAGGCCATCGCTGACAGCGCCGCGTTCTCCATTGCCGGCGGCGGCGACACCCTGGCAGCCATCGACAAATATGGCGTAGCGCAGCAGATCTCCTACATTTCTACCGGTGGCGGCGCCTTCCTCGAATTCGTCGAGGGCAAGGTGCTGCCGGCGGTTGAAGTCCTGGAAGCCCGGGCCAAGGCCTGAGGCCTCGATTGGCCGGGCAAAGGAGTGTTCTGATGGTCAAGACGTTGCCACTGTTGATCGCCGTGGCGTTGCTGGCGGGCTGCTCCAGTGCCCCCAAGGCAACGCCTGCGGAGGATGCCGGCGAGGTGC
The DNA here is from genome assembly GCF_058800645.1 of Pseudomonas sp. GW822-FHT04H02. Lineage (NCBI taxonomy): Bacteria > Pseudomonadati > Pseudomonadota > Gammaproteobacteria > Pseudomonadales > Pseudomonadaceae > Pseudomonas > Pseudomonas sp. GW822-FHT04H02. Next base: position 396,187 of record NZ_JBXAMM010000005.1, read on the forward strand.
AGAAAGGCTGCTACCAGGCTGACTGGCAGGCCGAGACGGCTCCGGTGATCAACAAGCGTCTGGGCCCTGAGGGCCTGGAGAAGTACGAGACGCCGTCAAAGGCCAGGGAACAGGGTTGCCCTTGACGGGTCAGATGGGTTAACGCAACGCGCCGGGGCCTGTTGGCCTCCCGCCGAGGAACATTGATGAAAGGTTTGATCGCCGTGGCGATGCTGGGCTTGTTGGCAGGTTGTGCCAACCTGAACCTGCTCAAGTCGCCGACCACTGACAACTGGACCACCTGGACCTGCGACAGCCAGGCCCAGGTGCTCTGGCGCTACACCGACGACAGCCGCAAGGCCGTCGACGTGCGCCTGGGGGGCGACGACCAGGTACGCCGCCTGAAGCTTGAGCCCAGCGGTTCGGGCTCGCTGTACAGCGACGACATGCTGGCGTTTCACGTCAAGGGCGAGGAGGGCCTGGTCTACTGGGTCGCCACCAATGACCTGATCGGCCGCGGCTGCAAGGCCATGTAGGGGCTGGCTTGCCAGCGGAGGCGGCCTCCAGACCTGTGCAAGGTTCAAGGCCCCTTTCACTGGCGAGCCGGCTCCTGCGTGGCTGTAGAGATTTGGTTTTAACGAATGGAACAGAGCGGGTTGACCCCCGATCTGCAATCACTTGAATAGCAGTCGCCGCTACGGCAGGCTTGCACGATTAACGACCCTCGACCGGGAGAGACACACACAATGGCACTCATCAGCATGCGCCAGATGCTGGACCACGCAGCCGAGTTCGGCTACGGCGTTCCAGCCTTCAACGTCAACAACCTTGAGCAGATGCGCGCCATCATGGAAGCCGCTGACAAGACTGACTCCCCGGTGATCGTCCAGGCTTCGGCCGGCGCCCGCAAATACGCCGGCGCGCCTTTCCTGCGTCACCTGATTCTGGCTGCCATCGAAGAGTTTCCGCATATCCCGGTGTGCATGCACCAGGACCACGGCACCAGCCCTGACGTCTGCCAGCGCTCCATCCAGCTGGGCTTTTCCTCGGTGATGATGGACGGCTCCCTCGGTGAAGACGGCAAGACCCCGACCGACTACGAATACAACGTCCGTGTTACCCAGCAGACCGTGGCCATGGCCCACGCCTGCGGCGTGTCGGTAGAAGGCGAGCTGGGCTGCCTGGGTTCCCTGGAAACCGGCATGGCCGGTGAAGAAGACGGCATCGGCGCCGAAGGCGTGCTGGATCACAGCCAGATGCTGACTGACCCGGAAGAAGCCGCGGACTTCGTCAAGAAGACCCAGGTGGATGCCCTGGCCATCGCCATCGGTACCAGCCACGGCGCCTACAAGTTCACCAAGCCGCCTACCGGCGACGTACTGGCCATCGACCGCATCAAGGAAATCCACAAGCGCATCCCTAACACTCACCTGGTGATGCACGGCTCTTCGTCGGTTCCGCAAGAGTGGCTGGCGATCATCAACCAGTACGGCGGCGACATCAAAGAAACCTACGGCGTGCCGGTTGAAGAAATCGTCGAAGGCATCAAGTACGGCGTACGCAAGGTCAACATCGACACCGACCTGCGCCTGGCATCCACTGGTGCCATGCGCCGCCTGATGGCCACCAACCCCAGCGAGTTCGACCCGCGCAAGTTCTTCGGCGCCACCGTGACCGCCATGCGCGATGTCTGCATCGCCCGTTACGAAGCCTTCGGCACCGCCGGCAACGCCTCGAAGATCAAGCCGATCTCCCTGGAAGCCATGTTCCAGCGTTACCTCAAGGGTGAGCTGAACGCCAAGGTCAACTGAGCCTAAGCGTCGAACGAAGAAGCCCGCAGCGATGCGGGCTTTTTTGTATCCGGAATTCTTGCCTTCGTAGGCGCTGGCAAGCCGGCTCCTACGCAGGGAGGGGGGGTCAGGTCTTGTTGTGGTCGATGTCCAGCTTGGAAAAGGTCACCTTGCCGCCTTCGCTGGTATAGCCGGTGTTGTCCTGCACATAAACCCCGGCCTTGAAGTACAGCGGCTTGTCGCGCCAGGTCGCGCTCAACTGGCTGTCCCACTGATAGCCGGCAGCGCTGACGCCCAGGGCGCCGCCCGGGCTCAGGTGGATCAGGTAGGAAAACTCCCGGTCCATGGGCACGTTCTCGGCAATGGTGATGACACGGCCTTCCTCGTCGTCCGGGTGCAGGCGCACCTTGGCCACGATGTTGCCGCTGCCCTTGCTGGTCTTGTACTGGTACTCGACCTTCACCAGCGGCTTGGTGCTGTTGTAGGCGTGGATCTGGCCGATGACGATCTTGCCCGAGGAGGGCACCTGGTTCACCGCCAAGGTCGCGTACAGCAGGTTGTCTGCTTCGGGGTAGGTCCAGTTGCGCAAGGTGCCGTTGGAGTAGGTCTCGCGCAGCTCGGTGCGCGGGTAGATGGCGTTCTCGGTTTTCGAGCCGGTCACCGGCGACCAGAAGAACAGGGTGCCGGTATCGGAGTGGAAATACTGGTCCTTGAACCCCTTGACCAGTGTCGGGGTGTCGATGGTCGCCGGCGGGCTGCCGACGGGAACGCTGAGGTTCCAGGTTGCCAGGTCGATCATGGTGGTTTTCCGCAAGGCATGACTGATGCAGATGGCCGAAGGCTTTAGCCTGCGCTTCTTAGGGGGTCTTTATAGCGCAGAAGCGGCGCTTGGCGAGGCCCGTATGGCGGATATATGGCGTCAGCAAAATGTCGAAATGCCATCTATCCCGGTTTTTATGCGGCAACTCTGTGACCGTTAGTCGGGAGCTGCGGCCATTGGCGAAGTGATGGCGTGCTGACAGCTTCTGCTTTTGAGGATCCGGGTCTAGAGTGAAACCTCAGGTTTTACCGGGTTTTTAAATCCGTTCAGTCTTATTACAGACAAGAGAAGCAGCATGGAATGCGTGCAACCAGAGGCAGCCGAAGGCCACTCCACTCTTCTGATCGTCGATGACTATCCTGAAAACCTCCTCAGCATGCGTGCTCTGTTGCAGCGCCAGGACTGGCAGGTGATGACCGCCGCCTCGGGGGTCGAGGCCCTGGGCCTGCTGCTCGAACATGAAGTGGACCTGGTGTTGCTGGATGTACAGATGCCCGGCATGGATGGCTTCGAAGTCGCCCGCCTGATGCGTGGCAGCCAACGTACCCGGCTGACCCCGATCATCTTTCTCACCGCCAACGAACAGTCTCAGGACGCTGTGATCAAGGGCTATGCCAGTGGCGCCGTGGACTACCTGTTCAAACCGTTCGACCCACAGATTCTCAAGCCCAAGGTCCAGGCCCTGCTGGAGCATCAGCGCAACCGCCGGGCCCTGCAGCACCTCAGCCACGACCTGGAGGTGGCACGGGCCTTCAATGCCTCGGTGCTGGACAACGCTGCCGAGGGCATCCTGGTGGTGGACGAGGGCGGGTGCGTGCGTTTCGCCAATCCGGCGGTCTCGCGCCTGCTCAATGCCCAGGTCAAGGAGCTGGAAGGCTCGCCCTTTCTCGACTACCTGCAAAAGCCCCACGTTCCCGACTGGAGCGGCTCCGAGCTCTACGCCTGTTATCGCCGGGGCGAAACCTATCGCCTGCACGACGCTCAGATGCGCACCGTGCCCGGCCAGTTGATCAGCGTGGCCTTGTCCTGTGCGCCCTTGCCCAGTGACCAGAAGGCGATGGTGGTCACCCTGCTGGACATGTCCGAAGTGCGTCACCTGCACCAGCAACTGGAATACCAGGCCGTGACCGACCCGCTGACCGGCCTGCTCAACCGCCGCGGTTTCTATCAGACGGTGGAAAACATCCTGCTGCGCAGCGACCGCTCGGGAAAGTCCCTGGTCCTGCTCTACCTGGACCTCGACGGCTTCAAGCGGGTCAACGACTCCCTGGGGCACGACGCCGGCGACCGGGTGCTGCGCTGGGTTTCCGAACAACTGAAGGACTGCCTGCACTCCTTCGACATTCTCGGGCGCATGGGCGGCGACGAATTCACCGCGCTGCTGGAGCTGAGCTTCCCCGAGCAAGCGGCGAAGATCGCCGAGAAGCTGATCGAACGCCTGTCCATCAACCAGCAGATCGATGGCCTGGAGGTGGTGCTGGGGGCGAGTATCGGCATCGCCATCTACCCCGACTGCGGCTCCAACCTGGACGGCCTGTTGCGGGCGGCGGACATCGCCATGTACGAAGCCAAGCGCGCCGGCCGCCAGCAGTACCGCTACTACGATCACGAGATGAATGGCCGCGCCCGTTCGCGGCTGATGCTCGAGGAAAGCGTGCGCAGCGCCGTGGAGCGCAAGGAATTCACCCTGGTGTACCAGCCCCAGGTGGCCATTGCCGACGGGCGCCTGCGCGGTTTCGAAGCCTTGCTGCGCTGGCGTCATCCGAGTGTGGGCGACGTGCCTCCGGGGCTGTTCCTGCCCCTGCTTGAGGAGGCACGGCTGATCAGCCGCCTGGGCAGTTGGATCTATCAACAGGGCGCGGCCCAGCGCAAGGACTGGGAGCAGGTGTTCAGCCCCGACCTGGTGCTGGGCGTCAGCCTCAGTGCCACCCAGTTCAACATGCCCAACCTGGTGGCCGAGCTGCGCCAGGTGCTGTCGCGCCATGGCCTGCAACCGCGCCAACTGGAGGTGGAGGTTACCGAGGCCGCCTTGACCCAGAACCTGGATGACACCCGCAAACAGTTGCAGCTCCTGCGTCAGCTGGGGGTGCGGGTGGCCCTGGATGACTTCGGCTCGGGCAGTTGTTGCCTGGCCTACCTGCGTGACCTGCAACTGGACACCCTCAAGCTCGATCGCCACCTGATTGCCCGCCTGCTGACCTCGCCAAGGGATGCCGCCATTGCCCGCTGCGTGATCGACCTGTGCAAGCAGTTCGACCTGCTGGTGATCGCCGAGGGCGTGGAAACCCTCGAGCAATACCAGTGGCTCAAGGCCAATGGCTGCGAGTATGTGCAAGGTTTCCTGGTGGCTCGGCCGCTGACCGCCAGTATCGCCAGCCAGTTTGCCCAGCCCTTTGACTGGAGCGCGCTACAGGCCTGAATTCGCTACACTGGCGCCTTTTATGCCCTGCGTTGCCCCTTCATGACCGCACTCAAATACCTCCAGGCCTATCCCGTTGCCTTGCAGCAGCAAGTGCGCCAGTTGATCGATGAACAGCGCCTGGGCGACTACCTGAGCCAGCGTTACCCGGGCCGGCACGCCGTACAGAGCGACAAGGCGCTGTACAGCTACGCTCTGGAGCTCAAGCAGGAATACCTGCGCAATGCGCCGGCCATCGACAAGGTGCTGTTCGACAACCGTCTGGACCTGACCCACCGTGCCCTGGGCCTGCATACCACGGTTTCCCGGGTGCAGGGCGGCAAGCTCAAGGCCAAGAAAGAGATCCGCATCGCTTCGCTGTTCAAGGAGGCGGCGCCGGAATTCCTGCGGATGATCGTGGTGCACGAGCTGGCCCACTTCAAGGAGTCGGATCACAACAAGGCGTTCTACAAGCTCTGCGAGCATATGCTGCCGGGCTATCACCAGCTGGAGTTCGACCTGCGGGTCTACCTGACCTGGCGCGACCTGCAAGGCAAGGCGGGAGCGCCGGATTAACCCCTGAAGGCAAGGAGTGGGCGATGGATGTGAGCAAGACCAAGAGTAGTTTCTACCGCCGCCTGTATGTGGCGTACCTGATCGACAGCGGCCTGGCCAGCAGCGTGCCGGCGCTGACCGAGGTCACCGGCATGCCGCGGCGCACCGCCCAGGACACCATCGCGGCCTTGGCGGACCTGGACATCCTCTGCGAGTTCGAGCAGCAGGACGGCGCGCGCAACCATGCCGGGCGTTACCGGATCCACAACTGGGGTGCCATCGACAAGGGCTGGATCGAGCCCAACCTGCGGCAGATCAAGGCCGTGCTGGGCTATCCCTGAGGCTCAGGAGCGACGCATGCCGATGTGAGGAATACCGTCCTCCAGGTATGCTTCGCCCGCCACCACGAAACCGTAGCGGCCGTAATAGGCCTGCAGATGAGCCTGGGCCGAGAGGTAGATCGGCGTTTGCGGCCAGTGCCGCTCGGCCTGCTTCAGCGCCTGCTCCATCAGGGTGTGGCCCAGGCCCTGGCCACGGGCCTGTTCAGCGATGACCACGCGGCCGATGACCACGTCGCCGCCCTGGGAAGTCGGGTCCAGCAGGCGCAGGTAGGCCAGCAACCGGTCGCCGTCCCAGGCCATCAGGTGGCAGGTATCGCCTTCAAGGTCGCGGCCGTCGACTTCCTGATAAGGGCATTTCTGTTCCACCACGAAGACTTCGGTGCGCAATTGCAGAATCGCGTACAACTGTTCCTTGCCCAGGTCGGTGTGGTGTTTGCAGACCCATTCGATGGTCATCTTCATATCCTGTATTGAGTGCTGCGCGAAATAGTAAGCACATCGCCACGGGATGTCTTGCCGGTTGTCACGCAGAAATTGTTTCTGTGAGATGGGTCAAAATGCCACTACTGAGATCACTGGTATTTGTCTTCTTTGTGTAATCTGTTTTCAAGACCTGTGCATGGGTTCTGATGAGCTAATGTTAGGAGCTGGGCCGACCTGTGCCGCACAGGCCGCGACCCTGGAGTATGGGCTGGAACGCGCTGGGCCCAGGGCCCGCTAAGGATCTATTAGCATGCTGCGACTGCATCGAGCTTTGGCTTTGATCGGATTGCTGTTGCTGGGCCAGAGCGCTTTTGCCGAAAGGCTGCGGCTGGTCGCCGATGCCTGGCCACCCTTTACCGACGCGACCCTGGTCAATGGCGGCGTGGCCACCGACATTGTCAGCACCGCCCTGTCCCGCGCCGGCTATTCCAGCGAATTCGAGCAGGTGCCCTGGGCCCGGGCCCTGCTGGGCATCGGCGAGGGGCGCTACGACGTGCTGGTGAATGCCTGGTACAACGAAGAGCGCACCCAGTTGGGGCAGTTCTCCGCGGAATACATGGTCAACCGCGTGCGCTTCATCAAGCGCAAGGACGCGCCGCTGGAATACAGCAACCTCAAGCAGCTGCATGAGTACCCGGTGGCAGTGGTGCGTGGCTACGCCTATTCCCCCGAATTCGACAATGACCCCGATCTGCAGAAGGTGCCGGTGCACAACTTCGCCATGGCGGTGCGCATGCTGGCGGCGGATCGGGTCAAGCTGACCCTGGAGGACGAATACGTGGCCCGCTACTACTTGGCCCGGGAGTCACCGCGGGTACGCAATGCGGTGGAGTTCCTGCCCAAGCCCCTGAGCGAGAACAGCCTGCATATCCTGGTCAGCCTGAAGAACCCCGAGCATGCGCAGATCGTGGCCAGGTTCGACAAGGAAATCGCTGCCATGAAAGCTGACGGCAGCTACGACCGCCTGCTGCGCCAGCACGGCATGTAACCGAAGGTGCAGGAGCTGGCTTGCCAGCGAAAGCGACTCCGGACCGTGCATGAGTCTTGCGGCCCCTTTCGCCGGCAAGCCGGCTCCTACGGTTTTGCGTTGTCGCTGGTGTCCTTGATCAGATGCGCCGCCAGGGTCCGCAACGGGCCCAGCTGACGGCAGATCAGCGCCAGTTGGGTCTGCACCAGGCGCTGGCCTTCGTCGACCTCGTCGGGCATTTGCTCCAGCTCATTGGCCAGGGCTTCTTCGGCATCGCTCTGGATATCGATCGGGGTCTTGTTGGCCAGACCCTGGGCAATCTCGTCGATGCTGGCCGCCAGGCTGACCCCGGCGCCTTCGATCAAGTGCTCGCGAACCTCGTCCGGCAGCCGGGTCTCGCGGTGTGCGCCCAGGCCCGAGAGGTAGCTGAGCAAGGTGTGGGACAGCACCAGGAAGCGGAAGCCCACGTCCGCTTCCTTACGGAAATGCCCGGGTTCCATGAGCATGTTGGCCAGGGTGGTGGACAGCGCGGCGTCGGCGTTGTGGGCGTTGCGCCGGGCCAGGCGGTAGGCCAGGTCGTCGCTCTTGCCGGCGGCGTACTGCTGCATGATCTGGCGCAGGTAGATGCTGTTGCAGGTCAGGGTGTTGGCCAGCACCTTGTTCAGGCGTCGGCCCTGCCAGTCCGGCAGGAACAGGAACACCGCCAGCCCGGCGATCAGGCTGCCCAGCAGCGTATCGAACAGCCGCGGCAGGAACAGCCCATAACCGTCGCCCACCTGGTTGAAGCAGAACAGCACCATCAGGGTGATGGCCGCCGTGGCCAGGGTGTAGCGGGTGGTGCGGTTGGTGAAGAACACCACCCCGGCGGCAATGGCGAACAGCGACTGCACCAAGGGGCTGGGGAACAGGTCGAACAGCGCCCAGGCGATGGTCAGGCCGATGGCGGTGCCGATGATCCGCTGGCCCAGCTTGCGCCGGGTAGCGCCGTAGTTGGGCTGGCAGACGAACAGGGTGGTGAGGATGATCCAGTAACCCTGGGAAGGGTGGATCAAATGCACCATGCCGTAGCCGATGCTCAGCGCCAGGGGCAGGCGCAGGGCATGGCGGAACAGCAGCGAGGTTGGCGTCAGCTGGGTGCGCAGGCGGGTCCAGACATCCTTGAAGTTGCGTGGCGAACGGTCCAGCAGGCTGCTGTCGGTGGCGTCCGCCAGGGCGTCGGGGTTGCTGGCGTCGCTGAGCAGGCGGTCGAGGGTGCCGAGGTTGGCCGCCAGGGCTCGCAATGAGCGCAACAGCCCGCGCCAGGCCGGGTTGCTCTGGATCCGCAGGTGTTCCAGGGAAGCGTGCAGGTCGCCCAGGGCCTCGGCGAAGGTGGCGTCATAGACGAACGGCTGGCGCAACTGGATGGATTCGGCCAGGGCACGGCAGGCCTTGCCCTGCTGGCGCAGCAGGCGCTGGCAGCGGAACAGCACGTCGCTGTGGAAAAACGCCTCGGTCAGGGCGTTGTACGGGTAGTGGGAAGAGCTGGCGCGCTCATGAATGTCCTGGGCCAGGAAGTACAGCTTCAGGTAGCGGCTGACCTTCGACCCCGGCCGGCCGTTGCCCACCCGGTGCAGGATGATTTCCTTGGCGACGTTGAGGGCCGCCACCACCTTGCCGTTCTGCTTGGCCAGTTCCAGGCGCCGGGCCTCCACGTCCAGCTGGCGGATGGGCTCGAACAGCGAGGACTTGAGCTTGAGGTAGTAACCCAGTTCGCGAAACAGCCGGGCCAGGCTCTGCTGCACCGGCTGGTTGGAAAACAGCGCCTGCCACAGCACCGACAGCAGGCCGTACCAGGCGGCGCCGGCCACCAGCAGCAGCGGCTCGTGCCAGAAATCGATCACCGCGCCGCCGCGCTGGTCGACGCCGATCATGGTGTAGACCGAGAGGATCAGGGTCGCCGAGGCGATGGCGCCATAGCGTTCGCCCAGCGCCCCCAGCATGGTCAGGCCGAAGCTGGCCAGGGCCAGGGCGATGGCGAAGATCCAGGGGTAGGGGAACAGCAGTTCCACCGACAGCGCGGCAATGCTGAAGCACACCAGGGTCACGGCCAGGGAATTGAGCCGGCCTTGCCAGCTGTCGTCGGTTTCCGCCAGGGCGCTGGCGATGATGCCGAGGAACAGCGGGATCAGCAGGGCCATTTCATCCTGATACCAGCACAGCGCCATGCTGCCGGTCAGGGCGATGAACACCCGCACGCTGTAGCTGAATTTATCCAGCGCCCAGAGGCGGCGCAGGGATTGGCGAAAAGAGGTCGAGGACATGGAGTAGGGCAGGCCTTCCGGGGCGATGCAGCTAAATTGAGCCAGTATTGACGACGGCGCAATGCCGTCGTCACATCCTTGAGCAAAATCTGTTCCTCTTTCCTACGGCGCCCTGGCCACAGGCTCAGACGTACTGCGCCGCCGCGTAGCCCGAGGCCCAGGCCCACTGGAAGTTGAAGCCGCCCAGGTGGCCGGTGACGTCCAGCACTTCACCGATGAAATACAGCCCCGGGCTCTTCAGCGATTCCATGGTCTTGGACGAAACTTCCCGGGTGTCGACGCCGCCCAGGGTCACTTCGGCGGTGCGGTAGCCCTCGGTGCCCGCCGGTACCAGTTGCCAGCTGCCGAGTTTCTGCGCCACGTCCGCCAGCTCCGCCGGGGTGTACTGCTTCATCGGCTTGGAGACGAACCAGTGGTCGGCCAGCAGGCCGGCCATCTTCTTGGTGAAGATCTCCCCCAGGAGGGTCTTGAGCTCGCTGTTGGGGCGCTCGGCCTGCTGCTGTTGCAGCCAGCCCAGGGCGTCGTGGTCTGGCAGCAGGTTGATCTCGACGCTGTCGCCGGGCTGCCAGTAGGAGGAAATCTGCAGGATCGCCGGGCCGCTGAGGCCGCGGTGGGTGAACAGGATGTTCTCGCGAAAGCTCTGGTCGTTGCAGCTCACCAGGCAATCCACCGAGGTCCCCGATAGCTCGCTGCACAGCTCCTTGAGCTGGTCGGTGATGGTGAACGGCACCAGGCCGGCACGGGTCGGCAGCAGTTCATGGCCGAACTGTTTGGCCACCTGATAACCGAAGCCGGTGGCGCCCAGCGTCGGGATCGACAGCCCGCCGGTGGCGATCACCAGCGATTGGCACTGAACCTGGCCGAGGGTGGTGTCGAGCAGGTAGCCGCTTTCGACCTTTTCGATGGTCTGGATCGAGGTGTCCAGGCGCAGCTCCACGCCGACATGATCGCACTCGTCGAGCAGCATGCCGAGGATGTCGCTGGACTTGTTATCGCAGAACAGCTGGCCGAGTTTCTTCTCGTGGTAGGGCACGCCGTGCTTGGCCACCAGGCCGATGAAATCCCACTGGGTGTAGCGCGCCAGGGCCGATTTGCAGAAGTGCGGGTTCTGCGACAGGAAGTTGGCCGGCTCGGTGTACATATTGGTGAAATTGCAGCGACCGCCGCCGGACATCAGGATTTTCTTGCCGGCCTTGTTGGCGTGGTCCAGCAGCAACACCTGGCGGCCCCGGCCGGCCGCGGTCAGGGCGCACATCAGGCCGGCGGCGCCGGCGCCAATGATCACGACTTCGGTAGAACGCAAAACGGTGTCCTCATTAGGAGCGAACGACCCAGCGGCAGCGGCTACAGGTCAAGCAGTGGGGTTAGAGGACGCGCACGCGCAGCGAACGGCCCTTGATCTTGCCGTTGTTCAGGCGCTGCAGCGCCTGCATGACCACGGTGCGCTCAACCGCCACATACGACTGGAAGTCGAAGATCGCGATCTTGCCGACCTGGGCGCCCGGGATGCCGGCGTCGCCGGTCAGTGCGCCGAGAATATCCCCCGGACGTACCTTGTCCTTGCGCCCGCCGGCGATGCACAACGTGCTCATCGGTGGCTGCAGCGGGGCGCCGCCCTGGGACTTGAGGTTATCGACCTGATCCCAGTTCAACGGGGCTTTCTGCAGTTGTTCGATGGCTTGCGCGCGATGGGCTTCGGACGGTGCGACGAGGCTGACCGCGATGCCTTTCTCGCCAGCGCGACCGGTACGGCCAACGCGGTGAATGTGGATTTCCGAATCGCGGGCCAGCTCGACGTTGATCACCATGTCCAGCGCATCGATGTCCAGGCCACGGGCGGCGACGTCGGTGGCGACCAGTACCGATGTGCTGCGGTTGGCGAACATCGCCAGCACCTGATCGCGGTCACGCTGCTCCAGGTCGCCGTGCAGGCCGACGGCGGAGATGCCTTTGGCGGTCAGGTGATCGACGGTTTCCTGCACTTGCTGCTTGGTGAAGCAGAACGCCACACAGGAGGCCGGGCGGAAGTGGTGCAGGACTTTGGTCACTGCGCTCATGCGCTCTTCCGGTGAAATCTCGTAGAAGCGCTGCTCGATCTGCGTATCGTCGTGGAACGCTTCGGCTTTCACCGTTTGCGGATCGCGCATGAATTTCGACGCCAGTTGCTTGATGCCCACCGGGTACGTGGCGGAGAACAGCAGGGTCTGGCGGCGCGACGGGGTCTTTTCGATGATGTCTTCGATGGCGTCGTAGAAGCCCATATCGAGCATGCGGTCGGCTTCGTCGAGCACCAGCGTGTTCAGGCCGTCGAGCACCAGCGAACCCTTGCGCAGATGCTGCTGGATACGCCCTGGGGTGCCGACGATGATATGCGCACCGTGCTCCAGGGAGGCGATCTGTGGCCCGAACGACACGCCGCCGCACAGGGTCAGGACCTTGATGTTGTCTTCGGCGCGAGCCAGCCGGCGCACTTCCTTGGCCACCTGGTCGGCCAGCTCGCGAGTCGGGCAGATCACCAGGGCCTGGCAGCCGAAGTAGCGCGGGTTGATCGGGTTCAGCAGGCCGATGCCGAAGGCCGCGGTCTTGCCGCTGCCGGTCTTGGCCTGGGCGATCAGGTCCATGCCCTTGAGGATCACCGGCAAGCTCTGCGCCTGGATCGGCGTCATCTGGGCATAACCGAGGGAGTCGAGGTTAGCCAGCATGGCGGGAGACAGGGGCAAAGTATTAAAAGCGGTGGCAATGGTGGTCACGGGACTGGCCTGCAAAACAAAATGTCGCGCAGTGTATCAGTCCCGCTCCCACAACCTGCAAATTCTGGACGAGCAGCCTTGCAGGGGCGGTTTTGTGTAGGCGCTGGCTTGCCAGCGAAAGCGGCCGCGAGGTTGGCGCAGGGCCCGGGGGCCTCTTCGCCGGCAAGCCGGCTTCTACGGGGTGAGGTGCGTGGGTTCAGTGTTCGATGTGCTGCTCCTCGAGCTTGCGCGCGCGCCGGCCATCGGTGGGCGACAGCTGGAGGAAGATCGCCGCCGCCAGCATCGCCATGATGCCTACCGTGAGGAAGGTCAGTTGGAAGGCGCCGAGCACGGTGTCCACGCCATCGTTGCCCAACTCAGCGGTAAAGCCGCCCAGCAGCGCGCCGGCACAGGCCACCCCAAGGCTCAGGGACAGTTGCGCCACCACCGACAGCAGGCTGTTGCCGCTGCTGGCGGCGGCATCGTCGAGGTCGATCAGGGTCACGGTGTTCATCGCCGTGAACTGCAGCGAGTTGATCGCCCCCAGCACCGCCAGCATGCCCAGCAGCAGCGGGTAGGGCGTCTGTTCGCTGACCAGCCCCATGCTGGCCAGCATGATGCCCAGGGCCAGGGTGTTGCCGGTGAGCACGATGCGGTAGCCCAGGCGCTCGATCAGTGGCCGGGCGATGGATTTGGCCAGCATTGCCGCGGCCGCCAGGGGCAGCATGCTCATCCCCGCCTGGGACGGTGAATAGCCCAGGGCCACTTGCAGCAGCAGGGGCACCAGGAACGGCAGGGCGCCGCTGCCCAGGCGGGCGAACAGGTTGCCCAGAATGCCCACGGCAAAGGTCCGCACCTTGAACAGTGACGGGGCGAACAGCGGGTTGTCGGTGTGCACGGCCCGCAGCCAGTAGGCCGCCAGGCAGGCCAGCCCGCCGAACAGCAGCAACATCACCCGCAAGTGCGGCAGGTGCAGTTCCCCCAGGCCTTCCATGGCGATGGTGATCAGCACCATCGCCGCGCCGAACAGCACAAAGCCCAGGCTGTCGAAGCGTGTGCGCTCGCTGCCGCGCAGGTCGGGAATGAAACGCCACACCGCATAGCAGCCAACGGCGCCTACCGGCAGGTTGATCAGGAAGATCCAGTGCCAGGTCAGGTACTGCACCATCCAGCCGCCCATGGTCGGGCCGATCAGCGGCCCCAGAAGCCCGGGAATGGTGATGAAGCCCATGATCCGCACCAGTTCCGAACGCGGGTAGGCACGCAGCACCACCAGCCGTCCCACCGGCAGCATCAGCGCACCGCCCAGGCCCTGGATCACCCGGGCGCCAATCAGCTGGGTCAGGGTGTTGGACAGGGCGCAGAGCAGGGAACCGATGCTGAACAGCAAGATGGCGCCGAAGAAGATCCGCTTGGTGCCGAAGCGGTCGGCGATCCAGCCCGAGGCCGGGATCAAGAGGGCCACAGTGAGCATGTAGGCGATGATCACCCCCTGCATGCGCAGCGGGTTTTCCGCCAGGTCCTGGGCCATGGCCGGCAGGGCGGTATTGAGGATGGTGCCGTCCAGGGACTGCATGAAGAAGGCGATGGCCACCACCCAGGGCAGCCAGCGGGCGGTGGTGGCATCGAGTGGCGCGCGTTCGGGCATGGGACCTCTGGGTGAGTTCAGGTTTGAGGGCGGTTTCTACAGGGTCAGGGTCAGGCGGCTGACCAGCGCTCCGGGCAAGTGCATCGAAGCGGTCTGGCGCTGGCCGTAGGTACTGGCCGACAGCAGCAGCTCGCGTTGCTCGGTCAGGGCCTCCAGCTGCGAGCCCAGCAGGCTGTAGACGCTGTCATCGAAGCGCATGGTGCTCACGGGCGCCTGGATCTCGCCGTTCTCCACCCAGAAGGTGGCGAAGCGGGTCATGCCGGTCAGGCGCGCCGCCGGCAGGTCCGAGTAGTTCAGGTACCACAGGTTGCTGATGTACAGCCCGGTGCCCAGCTGCTTGAGGATCTCCTGCTGGGACAACTGCCCCGCGGCCATGTTCAGTGCACTGGGGTACTCACCGCTGCCGGCACCATTGGTGGTCAGGCCGTACTCGGCGGCGCTGCGGGAGTTGATCAGTTGGGCATTGGCGCTGCCCGCGACGATCAGTGACAGGTCGCTGCGCGGGTAGCCTTCGTCGGAAAACGCCGGGCTCAGGGAGCCACTGACCTGTTCGTCGAGCGACACCAGCGGGTTCAGCGCGGCATCACCGGCATAGAGCTTCTGCAGCGGGCTGTGCTTGCTGGCGATCGACTGGGCCGAGAAGCCGCCCCAGGCCAGCATGCCCATGATCTCCTCCAGGGCCGCCGGCGCCAGGTAGGCCCGGTACTGCCCGGGCGCCAGGGTGCGCAGTGGCCGGCCAAGGAATTCCAGTTGTTCCCGGGCCTGCTGGAAGCGCAGGGCGAAGGCCTGGCTGTCCCAGGCGTGCCCGGCGTAGCTGGCCTTCACCGCCTCGCCGTTTTCGTGGAACAGGCTGAAATCGAAGTTGAAGCTGTTGGCCTGGTGCCAGCCGAAGGCCCCGCCGGAACTGGCGAAGCCACGGCTGATGGGGCCGGCAGCGTAGATGCCCACCAGGTCCAGGCCGGCGCCGGCGCGACCGATTTCTTCCACCACCTGCTCACTGCCGGGCAGCGGCTGGTCCTGCACGTGATGGCTTTGCCAATGGGTGTGGTTGAGCATCAGGTACGGGTCGGCCGGCAGCAGCGGCAGGGTCTCGCGCAGTTGTTGCAGGCCATCGGCCAGGCGCTGGCGATCCACCTCGGGGTCATTGCTCAGGGTGATGCTGAGGTCGGCGTGGCGGCCATTGTCGATCAGCTTGAAATGCACGCTGGCCTGTTGCACCTGCCCGGCCTGGCGCACCTTGGCGTGGTTGAAGCGAATGAACTCCGAGGCTTCGGCGGCGTAGCTCAGGGTGAACTGCTCGGTCTCGCGCAGCGCGTCTTTGAGCCACTGCACCAAGGCCTTGAATGGCTGGGCCTGATCGGCTGTCCTGGTCATCAGGCGTCTCCTCCAAATACATCAATCTTGCTGAATACGCAGGCCGGCGAAGCATGGCCGACGCGAATCACCTGGTTGGGCTCGCCCTTGCCGCAGTTGGGTGTGCCCAGCACCTGGAAGGTGCTGCGGTCGCCGACCGCGCTGAGGTTGCGCCAGAACTGCGCGGAAATCCCCCGGTAATTGGGGTTCTTGACCACGCCCCGGAGTTCGCCGTTCTCGATCAACTGGCCCCATTCGCAGCCGAACTGGAACTTGTTGCGCGCATCGTCGATGGACCAGGAACGGTTGGTGGACATCAGGATGCCGTGCTCGATGTGCCCGATCATTTGCTCCAGGGGCTGGTCGCCGGGCTCGATGTTGAGGTTGGCCATGCGGTCGATCGGTGCACGGTTCCAACTGCTGGCGCGGCTGTTGGCGACGCCGTCGAGGCCGCTGCGGTATTGCGACAGGGCGCTGCCCAGGGGGCGTACCAGCAGGCCCTCGCGAATCAGGAACTGCTTGCTGGCCGCGGTGCCGTCGTCGTCGTGACTGTAGCTGGCCAGTTCCTCGGGGATCTGCGGGTCGAAAGTCACGTTGAGCAGCGAGGAGCCGTATTGCAGGCGGCCGAAATCCTGCTGTTTGACGAAGCTGGTGCCGGCGTAATTGCGCTCGTCGCCGAGAATGCGGTCCAGCTCCAGGGGATGGCCGATGGATTCGTGGATCTGCAGCATCATCTGGTCCGGCATCAGCAGCAGGTCCCGCGGGCCCTGGGGGGTATTGGGCGCCAGCAGCAGTTGCAGGGCCTGGTCGGCGACCCGCGGCGCAGCCCCCAGCAGGCCACAGCGGCTGATCACATCGCCGGCGCCCTGCTGGCCGAAGTTCTCCCGGCCGAGGCTGCGGGTCTGGCTGTCGCTGCCGTCGTAGGCGGTCACGTCCAGGCCCGGGTAGACGAAACGCTGGGCCTGGCGCAGCTCGGCGCCGGCGCTGTTGAGGTAGATCTGCTCGACCTGGGTCACGCCGATGCCCACCTGCCAGTTCACCAGGCGTTCATCCTTGGGCACCGAGGCCGACTCATCGCCCAGCAGCTGATAGCAGTCGCTGAGGGAGGGGAAGGGCTGCTCCAGGTTGGGCGAGAAATAGTCCGCGCGGTGGCTGGAGACCGGTTGCTCACGCAGGTCCAGCAGGGCATGGGCGGCGATGACCCGGGCCTGCTGCTCGGCGCGGTCAAGGGCGGCCTGCAGGCCGCTTTGCGACAGGTCGTTGGTGGCGGCGTAGGCTTCCACGCCGCGCACCCGCACGGTCAGCATCGCCCCTTCGTCTCGGCCCAGGCTCGGCGGCTCGGCGACGTTCTTGCGCACCGACAGGTACTGGTCCGATTCGCGGACATAACGCAGGGAAAAGAATTCGGCGCCCGTGCGCAAGGCAGCGAAGCGCTGCTTGAGCTGGGGGTGAAAGTCGAACATGGAGGACCTCCTTGTGAGGCGCGATAGCGGGTCGACGCGTTTCGCCAGCAAACGGAACACCGCCCGGCGGTTCCTACAGGTATAGGTGCTGATGGGCGCGGGGGCGAAAGGGGATGTGCAAGTTGCAGAACTGTAGCCGCTGCCGAAGGCTGCGATCAAGGAAGTAGTTCTGAAGGAATGAAGGGAAGAGAAAAAGGGCGCCGACCCTTGCGGTCGGCGCCCGTCAGGCTTACTGCGCGGCGGGAGTCACATCGCGCATCGGCTTGCCACGTACCGGGGCTTCACCGGCTACGTAGTAGGCCGCGGTGCTGCGTGGCAGTGGCTGGCGGCCACGGATCTTGTCGGCGATTTTCTCGGCCATCATGATCGTCGGCGCGTTGAGGTTGCCGGTGGTGATGATCGGCATGATCGAGGCATCCACCACGCGCAGGCCTTGCATGCCATGCACGCGACCCTGGCCATCCACTACAGCCATGTCGTCGGTGCCCATCTTGCACGAGCAGGATGGGTGGAAGGCGGTCTCGGCGTGCTCGCGGACGAACTTGTCCAGTTGCTCGTCGGTCTGCACCTCGATGCCCGGGCTGATCTCGCGGCCGCGGAAAGGGTCCAGGGCCGGCTGCTGCATGATTTCACGGGTCAGGCGGATGCCGTCGCGGAATTCCTGCCAGTCCTGCTCGGTGGCCATGTAGTTGAAGAGGATGCTCGGGTGCTGGCGCGGGTCCTTGGACTTGAGCTGCACGCGGCCACGGCTCGGCGAGCGCATGGAGCCCATGTGCGCCTGGAAGCCGTGCTCTTTCACACCATTGCTGCCGTTGTAGTTAATCGCCACCGGCAGGAAGTGGTACTGGATGTTCGGCCATTCGAACTCTTCGCGGGTACGGATGAAACCGCCGGCTTCGAACTGGTTGCTGGCTCCGATGCCGGTGCCGTTGAACAGCCACTCGGCACCGATGGCCGGCTGGTTCCACCACAGCAGCGATGGATACAGCGACACCGGCTGGGTGCAGGCGTACTGCAGGTACAGTTCCAGGTGGTCCTGAAGGTTCTCGCCCACGCCCGGCAGGTCGTGAACCACCGGGATGTCCAGGCTTTCCAGGAGGGCGCGAGGGCCTACGCCGGAACGTTGCAGCAATTGCGGCGACGCGATGGCGCCGGAGCTGACGATGACTTCCTTGCGCGCACGGGCTTCCACGCGCTCTTCAGTGCTGCCTTGCAGGTAGCTCACGCCCACGGCGCGCTTGCCTTCGAAGAGGATCTTGTCGGTCAGGGCGTGGGTGACGATGGTCAGGGTCGAACGCTTTTTCGCGGTGTCCAGGTAACCGCGGGCGGTGCTGGCGCGACGACCTTTAGGGGTGACGGTACGGTCCATCGGACCGAAGCCTTCCTGCTGGTAGCCGTTCAGGTCTTCGGTACGCGGGTAACCAGCCTGCACGCCGGCTTCGACCATGGCGTGGAACAACGGGTTGTTGCCGGCCTTGGGCGTGGTCACGCTGACCGGGCCTTCGCCGCCGTGGTAGTCGTTGGGGCCGATGTCACGGGTTTCCGCCTTGCGGAAATACGGCAGGCAATCCAGGTAGGTCCAGTCTTCCAGGCCTGGCAGCTTGGCCCAGCCGTCGTAGTCCATGGCGTTGCCGCGGATGTAGCACATGCCGTTGATCAGCGACGAGCCGCCCAGGCCCTTGCCGCGACCGCATTCCATGCGACGACCGTCCATGTGTGGCTCTGGATCGGTCTCGTAGGCCCAGTTGTAGCGCCGGCCTTGCAGGGGGAAGGCCAGTGCCGCCGGCATCTGGGTGCGGAAGTCGAAACGGTAGTCCGGGCCGCCGGCTTCCAGCAGCAGGACGGTGACGCCTTCGTCTTCAGTCAGACGGGTCGCCAGGGTGTTACCGGCAGAGCCGGCACCGATGATGATGTAATCGAATTCTTGGGCCATTGGAGCCTCCGTGGAGAGCTGCAAGCCTCAAGCTTCAAGCTGCGAGAAAAGGCAGCGAAGCGGGCTTGGCGTTGAATGAGGAGCAGGCGGCAAGACAGGCTGTTGTCCTGGCTTGCCGCTTGTAGCTGGCTGCTAGCGGCTGCTTAGAACACCGAGGCGTAGTCGCCCAGCTCGACCTGCACCGACTTGATGCGGGTGAAGTTGTTCAGCGAGCTGATGCCGTTCTCACGGCCCACGCCCGACTGCTTGTAGCCGCCAACCGGCATCTTGGCGTCGGACTCGCCCCAGGCGTTGATCCAGCAGATACCGGCTTCGAGCTGATGAATCACGCGGTGAGCGCGGTTCAGATCCTTGGTGACCAGGCCGGCAGCCAGGCCGAAGTCGGTGTCGTTGGCGCGGCGGATCACTTCTTCTTCGGTTTCGTAGGTCAGGATCGCCATGACCGGGCCGAAGATTTCTTCACGGACGATGGTCATGTCGTCGGTGCAGTCGGTGAACACGGTCGGTGCAACGAAGGCGCCCTTGGCGAATTCGCCGTCGGTCAGGCGCTCGCCGCCGCACAGTACGCGGGCACCTTCTTCTTTACCCTTGGCGATGTAGCCCAGCACGCTTTCCATGTGCGGGAAGCTGACCAGCGGGCCGAAGTTGGTGTTTTCGTCTTCCGGGTTGCCGATGCGGATGCGCGCAACGCGCTCGGCGATCTTGGCTTCGAAAGCGGCTTTCAGGTGGCTCGGCACGAACACGCGAGTGCCGTTGGTGCAGACCTGACCGGAGCTGTAGAAGTTGGCCATCATGGCGGTGTCGGCGGCGCGATCCAGGTCGGCGTCGTCGAAGATGATCAGTGGCGACTTGCCGCCCAGTTCCATGGTCACGTCTTTCAGCGAGGAGCTGGAAGCGCTGGCCATGACCTTCTTGCCAGTGTCGGTGCCGCCGGTGAAGGAGACCTTCTCGATGCGCGGGTGCTCGGTCAGCCAAGTGCCGACTTCGCGGCCGCTGCCGGTCAGGACGTTGAACACGCCATCCGGCAGGCCGGCTTCGGTGTAGATCTCGGCCAGTTTCAGGGTGGTCAGCGAGGTCACTTCGCTCGGCTTGAAGATCATCGCGTTACCGGCCGCCAGGGCCGGTGCGGATTTCCACAGGGCGATCTGGATCGGGTAGTTCCACGCGCCGATACCGGCCACTACGCCCAGGGGCTCGCGACGGGTGTAGACGAAGGAAGTGGTGCGCAGCGGGATCTGCTCGCCTTCGATGGCCGGTACCAGGCCAGCGTAGTATTCCAGCACGTCGGCGCCGGTGACGATGTCCACGTACTTGGTTTCGGAGAAGGCCTTGCCGGTGTCCAGGGTTTCCAGGGCGGCCAGTTCGTCGTTGCGCTCGCGGAGGATTTCCACGGCGCGACGCAGGATGCGCGAACGCTCCATGGCGGTCATGGCGGCCCAGATCTTCTGGCCTTTCTCGGCGCTGACCACGGCGCGTTCCACGTCTTCCTTGGTCGCACGCTGCACTTGTGCGAGAACTTCACCGTTGGCCGGGTTGATGGCATCGAAAGTGGCGTCGCTGCCGGCATCGGTGTAGCCGCCGTCGATGTAGAGTTTTTGCAGTTCGAAACGGGCCATAGTGTCCTCGCAAGTGCATTAAGTAGTGGGCTTGACCACCGGGCATGCCCCTAAGTTCGGGGCGCGCTGATCAGTGGCGGTTCAGGGGCCGAGCGTCTCTTTTGTGCTCTAGCGCTCCTGCTTAGCCAGTTGTAGATCCATGTATTCGTAAGCGATCCGTATCGCCTGGTCGGTGTCGAATGCATCACCCGACAAGGCACCACGCAGCCACAAACCGTCGATCAAGGCCGCCAGGCCGCGGGCGGCCTTGCGCGCATGGTAGAGCGGCAGGGCACGGCGGAACTGGCAACACAGGTTGGAATACAAGCGGTGGTCGTTGATCCGCTGCAACCTGTGCAAATCGGGCTGGTGCATGCTGGAAGCCCAGAAGGCCAACCAGGTTTTCATTGCCGGGCCGTTCACCTGGCTGGCATCGAAGTTGCCCTCGATGATCACTTTCAGATGAGCGCGCGGGCTGTCGTCCGTCAGGGCCTGGCGGCGTGCTCTGACGCCTTCGTTGAGCATGCTCATGATGTAACCCATCGTCGCTGCGATCAGGCCGTTCTTGTCCCGAAAGTAGTGACTGATGATGCCGTTCGAGACACCGGCCAAACGGGCGATCAGCGCAATGCTGGCGTCCCCCATTCCGACCTGATCGACCGCTTGCAGCGTGGCTTCGATCAATTGCTGGCGGCGTATGGGTTGCATACCGACCTTGGGCATCTGATACCTCTCCTTAGGCCTGTCGATTGGCGTATGACGCCCGTCGACTTGTGGGCCAGTCTATTTTGTTTTGATTGAACGTTCAATCAACAAAGAATAAGATCTGCGACAAATCGTCGCTGCCTGGGGAGTTTCTCCTGCTCGCAGATGGCGGAAAAACGACCTCCGAAAATGCCCGAAACTTACACGCGGCATAGCGTGGACCGGCAAGAGAGCACACGTGTTGAAGGGGCAGGACGCTCCGGGTTCCAGGCGACGAACTGCAGGTTCGTCACCGGCCCCGGATGCGGTTGCGCAACGCGGCTTTTGCGGTTTCGGGTGTTTTCGGGGTGTCTTTATAACACCCGATGATCGGCTGCCAACTAACCGATTGGTCGGGTGCCGTGTTGCCTTGTGTCCTTCTCTCGCACTGCCCGGAGCATCTGCGCAATGAGTTCTGCCTCTCTTATAAAGACCCCACCGGAGAAGGTGCGGGTCAACGGTTGGGTGTTCTACACCTCCACCGCGCTGATCCTGTTGTTGACCGCCATTCTGATCATCGCCCCGCAAGAGGCCGGCCGACTGCTGGGCATTGCCCAGGCCTGGTTGTCCCGCAGCTTCGGCTGGTACTACATGGTGGTGATCGCCGCTTACCTGGTGTTCGTGGTGGGCCTGGCGTTCTCCTCCTACGGCAAGCTCAAGCTGGGGACCAAGCAGGACACCCCGGACTTCAGTTACGGCGCCTGGGCGGGGATGCTGTTTTCCTCCGGCATCGGCATCTCGCTGCTGTACTTCGGTGCTTCCGAGCCCCTGGACCACTACTTCAACCCGCCGGAAGGCGTACCGGGCAGCAACCTGGCCGCACGCCAGGCGCTGCAGCTGACGTTCCTGCACTGGGGCCTGCACGGCTGGGCCATCTATGCCCTGGTGGGCCTGGCGGTGGCGTACTTCGCCTATCGGCATAACCAGCCACTGGCGCTGCGTTCGGCGTTGTACCCGCTGGTGGGCGAGCGCTGGGTCAAGGGCGCGGCCGGCCACGCGGTGGACGGCTTCGGCATGTTCGTGACCCTGCTGGGCCTGGTGACCAACCTCGGGATTGGTTCGATGCAGGTGTCTTCCGGCCTGGAAAACCTGTTCGGCATGGAGCACAGCAACACCAACCTGCTGATCGTGATCATCGTCATGAGCACGGTGGCCACCATCGCCGCGGTGTCCGGCGTGGAAAACGGCATCCGCCGCCTGTCCAACCTGAACATCGTGCTGTTCAGCGGCCTGCTGATCTTCGTCCTGCTGTTCGGCCCGACCCTGCACCTGCTCAACGGCTTCGTGCAGAACATCGGCGACTACCTGAACGGTGTAGTGCTCAAGACCTTCGACCTCTATGTGTATGAGGGCGACAGCGCCAAGTCCGATCGCTGGCTGGGCCTGTGGACCCTGTTCTACTGGGCCTGGTGGATTTCCTGGGCGCCATTTGTAGGCATGTTCATCGCGCGTATTTCCCGTGGTCGCACCGTGCGTGAACTGGTGGCCGGCGTACTGCTGATTCCCCTGGGCTTCACCCTGGCCTGGCTGTCGATCTTCGGTAACTCGGCCCTGGATCTGGTGGTCAATCAGGGAGCCGTGGAGTTGGGCAAGACGGCGTTGGAACAGCCGTCCATGGCGATCTACCAACTGCTCGAGCACTACCCGGCCTCGAAGATTGTCATCGGTGTGTCGATCTTCGTAGGATTCGTGCTGTTCCTGACCCCCGCCGACTCCGGGGCGGTGATGATGGCCAACCTTTCGTGCAAGGGCGGCAACGTCGACGAAGACGCCCCGCACTGGCTGCGGATCTTCTGGTCGGTGGTGATCACCCTGGTGACCATCGGCCTGCTGTTCGCCGGCAACTTCGAAGCCATGCAGACCATGGTGGTGCTGGCCGGCCTGCCGTTCTCGGTGGTGCTGATCTGCTTCATGTTCGGCTTGCACAAGGCCATGCGCCAGGACGTGCAGATCGAGCAGGAACAGGCGCAACTGGCCGAGCGTGGCCGCCGCGGTTTCAGCGAGCGCCTGAGCCAGCTGGACCTGCAACCGACCCAGTCGGTGGTGCAGCGCTACATGGACAAGCACGTCAGCCCGGCCTTGCAGGAAGCGGCGGCGCAGTTGCGCAACCTGAGCCTGGAAGTGCAGACCAACCTGGGCAAGTCGAAGAACCTGCTGGGCCTGCGCGTGGAAATGGATGAAGGCAATCCCTTCGTCTATGAAGTGAGCCTGGACGGCTACCTGGCGACGCCTAGCGAATCGACCCAGCCGGAAGGGGCCGACAGCGAAGTGCGCAGCCGTTTCTACCGCGCCGAGGTGTATCTGCACAACGGCAGCCAGGAATACGACTTGATGGGCTTCACCCAGGAGCAGATCACCCGGGATGTGCTCGATCAGTTCGAAAGCCATCGGCAGCTCCTTGGCCGTGTCTATAGCTGAGTGAAGTCACGGGCCGCTCCCTACGGAGCGGTTCCAGCCGCTGTAGGAGCCGGCTTGCCGGCGAAGGCGTCCTCAAGGGCACTGCAAGGCTTAAGGGCCTGTTCGCTGGCAAGCCAGCTCCTACAGAAGGGGGTGGGTGGTTAAAGCAAAACGCCGCGATTGCTCGCGGCGTTTTTGTGTCTGCTGCTTAACCCAGGTTCTTGCCGAGCAGCGCGTGGTAGAGCTCGCTGTCGCCAAGGATACCCACCACTTTCTGGTTGTCGTGGAGCACCAGTTTGTTGCCGGTCTGGTAGCGGATCTGCAGGGCATCGCGCATGCCGATGCTGGAGTCCACCAGGGTCGGGCGTCGGCCCAGTTCTTCCACGGCTTGCCCCGGAACCCAGTTCTGCAGGTCCAGCTGCGAGCCGTTGCGGCGTGCGCCCTTGATGGTGTTGCCTTCGGCCAGGTCGAGCCAGGAATCGCCACCCGGGTCCAGGCATACCGAGCCGTTGACCCGCTTGCAGTTGTCCAGGCTGCGCATCAGGCTGCGCCCGCACAGCACGTTCAGTGGGTTGGTGTGGGCAACGAAAGTCCGTACATAGTCGTCCGCCGGGTTGAGCACGATTTCTTCCGGGTTGCTGTACTGGA
The DNA here is from genome assembly GCF_058800645.1 of Pseudomonas sp. GW822-FHT04H02. NCBI lineage: Bacteria > Pseudomonadati > Pseudomonadota > Gammaproteobacteria > Pseudomonadales > Pseudomonadaceae > Pseudomonas > Pseudomonas sp. GW822-FHT04H02. The sequence continues at coordinate 420,330 of NZ_JBXAMM010000005.1, forward strand.
TGATCCGTCCGTCTTTCATGATGGCGATGCGGCTGCCCAGCTTCAGGGCCTCGTCCAGGTCGTGGCTGACGAAGACGATGGTCTTGCTCAGCTTGCGTTGCAGCTCCAGCAGTTCGTCCTGCAGGCCCTGGCGGATCAGCGGGTCGAGGGCCGAGAAGGGTTCGTCCATCAGCAGGATATCGGCGTCCATGGCCAGGGCACGGGCCAGGCCCACGCGCTGCTGCATGCCTCCGGAGAGTTCGTCGGGCTTCTTGTTGCGCCACTGGGTCAGGCCCACCAGCTCAAGCTTCTCGTCCACCAGCTTGCGCCGTTCCTTTTCCGGGCGGCCCTGCATTTCCAGGCCGAAGCTGATGTTTTCGCGCACGGTCAGCCAGGGCATCAGGGCGAACTTCTGGAACACCATGGCGATGCGCTTGGTGCGCATCATCTTCAGCTCGGCGGGGCTGCAGGAGGCGATGTCGATCTGCTTGCCTTCATGCTCGACGAACAGCTTGCCGCGGCTCACGGTGTTCAGGCCGTTGATGCAGCGCAGCAGGCTCGACTTGCCGGAACCGGAGAGGCCCATCAGCACGCAGATCTCGCCTTTCTCGATGTCCAGGCTGGCATTCTCGACGCCGACGATCTGCCCGGTCTTCTTCAGGATCTCGTTGCGGGTCATGCCCTGGTCCAGCAGCTTGAGGGGCTCGCGCGGGTCCTTGGAGAAAATCACGTCGACCTTGTCGAAGCGGATAATGCTCATGCGTCACCTCCTACTTTGGCTTCAGGTTGCTTGCAGATGCGGTCGAGCATGATCGCCAGCAGCACAATGGCCAGGCCGGCTTCGAAGCCCAGGGCGATATCCGCGGTATTGAGGGCGTTGACCACCGGCTTGCCCAGGCCATCGGCGCCCACCAGGGCGGCGATCACCACCATCGACAGCGACAGCATGATGCATTGGGTAATGCCGGCGGCGATGCTCGGCATGGCGTGGGGCAGTTCAATGCGCGACAACAACTGACGGCGCGAGCAGCCAAAGGCCTTGCCGGCGTCCATCAACTCTTGTGGAACATCGCGAATGCCCAGGTAGGTCAGGCGGATCGGCGCGGCGATGGCGAACACCACCGTGGAAATCAAGCCGGGCACCACCCCCAGGCCGAACAGGGTCAGGGTCGGGATCAGGTAGACGAAGGTGGGCACGGTCTGCATCAGGTCCAGCACCGGCCGCATCATGGTGTAGAACAGCGGCTTGTGCGCCGCGACTATGCCCAGCGGTACGCCGATGAGCACGCAGACCAGGGTGGCGAACAGCACCTGGGCCAGGGTTTCCATGGTTTCCTGCCAGTACCCCAGGTTGAGGATCAACAGGAAGGACAGCACGACAAAGGCGGTCAGGCCCCATTTGCGCTGGATCAGGTGCGCCAGCAGGGCAATCAGGCCGATCAGGGCCAGGGGGTTGAACCAGGTCAGCGCGAACGTCACGCCGTGGATCATGGTTTCCAGGGTGGTAGCGATCGCGTCGAAGGTGCTGGCGCCGTGCTTCGTCAACCACTCGACGAAAGCCGCGATGTACTGGCCCAGGGGGATTTTCTGATCAGTGAGCATGGTATTGAACGTCCGCATGCAAGGGAAAAACAGCCCGGGCGGGCGAGCCCGCCCGGCGTAAGCGCACTACTTAATTTGAAGCTTGTGCAAGCTTGGCTTTCACGGCCTCCAGGCCAGGTTTACCGTCAATGGTGGTCACGCCGGCGAGCCAGGTATCGAGCACCTGAGGGTTCTGCTTCAGCCAGGCCTTGGCGGCCGCCTCAGGCTTCATCTTGTCGTCCAGCACGTTGCCCATCAGGGTGCTTTCCATGTTCAAGGTGAACGACAGGTTCTTCAGCAACTGGCCGACGTTGCTGCACTCTTCGGCATAGCCCTTGCGGGTGTTGGTGTAGATGGTGGCCTGGCCGAAGTTGGGGCCGAAGAACTCGTCGCCGCCGGTCAGGTACTTCATCTTGAAACGGGTGTTCATCGGGTGCGGTTCCCAGCCCAGGAACACCACCGCGGTGTCACGGCGCTGTGCGCGCTCGACCTGGGACAGCATGCCTGCCTCGCTGGATTCCACCACCTTGAAGCCGGCGTCCTTCAGGCCGAAGGCATTCTTGTCGATCATGGTCTGGATGGTGCGGTTGCCGTCGTTGCCCGGCTCGATGCCGTAGATCTTGCCGTCCAGTTCCTTCTTGAACTTGACGATGTCGGCGAAGTCCTTCAGGCCCTTGTCGTACAGCGACTCGGGCACCGCCAGGGTGTACTTGGCGTTTTCCAGGTTGGCCCGCAGGGTGGCCACGGTCCCGGCGTCGCGGTAGGGCTTGATGTCGTTTTCCATGGTCGGCATCCAGTTGCCGAGGAACACGTCCATGTTCTTGCCGTCGGCCAGGGACTTGTAGGTCACGGGCACGGAAATCATGGTGGTCTTGGTCTTGTAGCCCAGGGCGTTGAGCACGACGCTGGTGGTGGCGGTGGTCACGGTGATATCGGTCCAGCCGACATCGGAGAAGTTTACGGTGCTGCATTGTGCCGGTTCTGCGGCTTGTGCCAGAAGCGGCAGACTCAGCATGGCGGCCAACAACAACGACGGGGAACCTTTCATAGGGGGGACTCCTGGATGTTTTTTTGGCGGCGTTTGGACCGCGCTTATAAGTGTGGCGGTTGGTGTGTCGGGAACAGCTCTACCACCGTGCCTTGCAATCGAGTCGAGACTGATCATGTACCAGTGAAAATCTGTCGCCTACAGGGTGCGTCGTATCCAGTACAGGGAGGGTCGCATCCAGTGTCGGTGAGGTCGCTTACAGTGTTTTCGAGCGATTTTTCCTACAACTGAGCCGCAAAAAACGCCCAAAACCCCTGCGTTGCGCCTGGCGGCGTTAGTGGGCATGAGTGAGTCGGTGTCAGACGTCGCGGGCCTTGGCAAAAGCCTGATGATGCGCCCTTCTCGGCGGATTGCAGCTTGAGCGTAGCAGCTCCGTCAGAGGGCGTTTCCGGCGCCCGGACAGTGCTCAACCAGGAGTTACGCAGCAATGGCTATCAGTGTTTTCGACCTGTTCAAGATCGGCATCGGCCCCTCCAGTTCCCACACGGTCGGGCCCATGCGCGCAGCGGCTTTGTTCGTCCAGGTATTAAAGGAAAGGCAACTGCTGGAGCAGGTACGCCGGGTCGAGGTGCAGCTCTTCGGTTCGCTGTCCGCCACCGGCATCGGCCATGGCAGCGACAACGCGGTGATCATGGGCCTGATGGGGGAGTGGCCGGACGCGATCGACCCGTCGCTGATCGGCACGCGCATCGAGCTGCTGCGGGAAACCGACACCCTGTTGCTGGACGGGCGGCTGCCAGTGCCTTTCATCTGGGCCCGGGACATGCAGCTGGTGGACCGCAACCTGCCATTCCATCCCAACGCCATGACCCTGGTGGCCGCGGGCGAAGAGGGTGAGCTGCACCGCGATACCTACTATTCGGTGGGCGGCGGTTTTGTCGTCGACCAGGCCCAGGCCGACAGCGGTGTGGCGGACCTGGACCGCAGCGAGCTGCCTTACGACTTTTCCAGTGCGGTGGAACTGCTGGGCCTGTGCCAGAAGCACAACCTGCGGGTCGCCGAACTGATGCTGGCCAACGAGAAAGTCTGGCGTTCGGAAGAGGAAATTCGCAGCGGCCTGATGGCGCTCTGGCGTGCCATGCAGGACTGCGTGGAACAGGGGCTCAAGCACGAGGGCATCCTGCCTGGCGGGCTCAATGTGCGTCGCCGCGCGGCCAAGTTGCACCGTAGCCTGCAGGAACTGAACAAGCCCAATGTGATCGGCTCCACCCTCAGCGCCATGGAGTGGGTCAACCTGTTTGCCCTGGCGGTGAACGAAGAGAACGCCGCCGGCGGACGCATGGTCACCGCCCCCACCAACGGCGCGGCGGGGATCATTCCGGCGGTGCTGCATTACTTCATGAAGTTCAGCGAAGACGTCACCGACGCCAACGTGGTGGATTTCTTTCTCGGCGCGGCGGCCATCGGCATCCTGTGCAAGAAGAACGCCTCCATCTCCGGTGCCGAAGTCGGCTGCCAGGGTGAGGTGGGTTCGGCCTGCGCCATGGCGGCGGCCGGGCTGGCGGAAATTCTCGGGGCGACCCCGGAGCAGTTGTGCAACGCCGCGGAGATCGGCCTGGAGCACAACCTCGGCCTGACCTGTGATCCGGTGGGCGGGCTGGTGCAGGTGCCGTGCATCGAGCGCAACGCGATTGCCGCGGTGAAGGCGATCAATGCCGCGCAAATGGCCTTGCGCGGCGATGGCCAGCATTTCATTTCCCTGGACCGGGTAATTCGCACCATGCGTGATACCGGCGCCGACATGCACGACAAATACAAGGAAACCTCCCGTGGCGGCCTGGCGGTCAGCGCCGTGGAGTGCTGATTGCCGGCGCGCACAAATCGCTCACATGCCCAGGGGCGCGCCACCTTTTAGCGCGTCGTGAATAGACAAGTCGCCAACCGGGCCGGGCAGCCCCCGTGCCCGTGGCCCGGTTGTGCTTTGAGTGACACTCGCCCGCCCCTGTGCGAAGTGCCTGCCGCGCAAGTGCTACCTAACTGCTCACAGCTCTCTGAGCCTGGCCACCGCACGCCGACGGCGGCGCTTCTTATCCGCACATTGACAAGGGCTATGTAGACACGTCGCGACGTCGTTTTCAGGAGTTATTGAATGCCCATTCAACTTTAGGCATGGCAATTGCTCTGTGAATATCAAGCCCGTCTCCCTTGAGGAACAGGGCACATAAAAAGAGCCTCCGCCTGAGGCCATCACCCGCTTTGTGTGAGGAGATATCGCGATGACGTCGTTCAACTCCGGGGCCCAACCCCAGAACCGTGCGCCTCAATCCATCGGCTTTCTGCTGCTGGACAATTTCACGCTGATTTCCCTGGCCTCCGCAGTCGAACCCCTGCGCATGGCCAACCAACTGTCCGGTCGCGAGCTGTATCGCTGGACCACCCTCAGCGTCGATGGTGGCCAGGTCTGGGCCAGTGACGGTCTGCAGATCACCCCCGATGCCGCGATGCACAAAGCCCCCAGCCTCGATACCGTGATTGTCTGCGGCGGTATCGGCATCCAGCGCACCGTCACCCGCGAACATGTGTCCTGGCTGCAGAGCCAGGCCCGCCAGTCGCGCCGTCTGGGTGCGGTGTGTACCGGCAGTTGGGCCCTGGCCTGCGCCGGCCTGCTGGACGGCTTCGATTGCAGCGTGCACTGGGAATGCCTGGCGTCGATGCAGGAAGCCTTTCCCCGGGTGGCCATGAGCACCCGCCTGTTCACCCTCGACCGCAACCGCTTCACCAGCTCCGGCGGCACCGCGCCGCTGGACATGATGCTGCACCTGATCAGCCGCGATCATGGCCGCGAGCTGTCGGCGGCGATCTCGGAAATGTTCGTCTACGAGCGCATCCGCAACGAGCAGGATCACCAGCGCGTACCCCTCAAGCACATGCTGGGCACCAACCAGCCCAAGCTGCAGGAAATCGTCGCCCTGATGGAAGCCAACCTCGAAGAGCCGATCGACCTCGACGAACTGGCGGTGTACGTCGCCGTGTCCCGGCGACAGCTGGAGCGGCTGTTCCAGAAGTACCTGCATTGCTCGCCGTCGCGCTACTACCTCAAGCTGCGGCTGATCCGCGCCCGGCAACTGCTCAAGCAGACTCCCATGTCGATCATCGAAGTGGCGTCGGTCTGTGGTTTTGTCTCCACGCCGCACTTCTCCAAGTGCTACCGCGAGTACTTCGGCATTCCACCGCGTGACGAGCGCATCGGTTCCAACACCACTCAGCAGGTGGCGATGATGCCGCTGCCGCAAGCCATGGTTTTGGCGCCGCTGTCCGGGCCATTGTCGGCCCTGAGCCAGGCACGCAACGAATCGACCTTCGCCAGCGTGCGCCTGTAGTCACAGGCGTTTCTTGAAATACACCACGCGCTCGGTTTCCTCGAAACCCAGCGCGTGGTGCAGATCCTGGCTGGCCAGGTTGTCGAGGCTGGTGTCCGAGGCCATTTCCACGCATCCCTGTTGTTGCCCCCAATAGGCGACCTGCTCGATCAGGCGCTGGGCTATGCCCTGGCGACGATGCCCGGGGGCCACATAGATGCCTTCAAGAAAGACCACGGGGGAGCTGTCGGTGCCGTTGACGTAGTCGTGGCGCAATGCAGCCTCGGCCAGGCCCACGGCCTCACCGTTCTCGGTGCAGGCCAGCCAGCAGCCATAGCGCTGGGGCTCGGCCAGAATCTGCTGGATTTCGGCCTGGTGTTCATCCTGCGGGCAATCGGGCCACAGGCCCTGGCGCAATTGCAGCCACCCGCCAGCGTTGGCGGATGAACCAGGTTCAATGGGGGTCATGAGCGGGCCTGTGGTTTGTGGAGGAAACCCACTTTAGCAACCCGCCCGGGCCCCGGGGGCGTTCACGCGCGTTTTTGCTGCTGGTACTCGGCCAGGGCCGGCAGCAGTTGGCGGTCGATGGCCTGGCGTACGGCAGGCAGGATGGTCGCATTGCCGGTGAGCATCTGCTCGACCATGCCCTTGAGCGCCTTGGCCCGTGCATCGCTCAAGCCCCTTACCGCACATTCGCAGGCCTGCTCGGCGCTGGCACCTGCGGGCATTTCGAAACCCAGGGCCCGGAGTTGTCCCAGCAGGTCGTCCTGGTCAATCAGATCCGCGTGCATCATGACTCTTATCCTTGTTCAGGGAGCGTGGTCGTGAGCCGATTCTGGTAGGGCGTCCGGGTGGCGGCAAGGGCAGATTGTCGCGATGGCCCGTTTACCTATGAACAGGTCGTTTTCGGCTAAGTCGATGGCCATGGCCGGTTGCCAGAGCGTTGGGAAAAGGCGGCGCAATCAAGTCTTGCGGCGCTTGCTTGTGAGGCCTCGGGCTTGCCTGAAGGGTGGGGTAATGAGCGTTCCTGCCGCGCAAAGACTTTCTGTGCAAGCGCTGGGTGTTCGGTAGGATGGCCGCCGAGTGGCAAACCATGGAGCTGGAGTGGATGAAAGTGATGTTCAGAATGGGGTTCGCCTGTTTGTTGTTGATGGTTTCCGGCGCCGCTCTGGCCGCTCCCGAGTGCGACGATTTTCTGAAGGCCATGACCGATCCACCGAAGTCCCTGGAGTTTTTCCGTTGTGAGTCGAGGCCCCAGGATCAGGGCGCACCGCTGACTGCCAGTTACCGGGTCAAAGGTAAGGACGCCCATGAGGTAGAGCGCTATCTGCAGCGGGAGTTGGGGGGGCAGGAGGGGCTCAGGTTTGTCTGCTGCGGCTGGGAAACGAAGGGCTTCATTTCCTATAGGGATAGAAAGACCGGGCGTAATTACCAGATTGGCATGGGCTCTGAAGAGACGCCCTACAACCAGCGCCAGGATTGGCACAAGATCGGCTATTTCTATGTGACGGTGGTGCTGTATACCGAGGACATCTGAAGGCGTGGCAGTGGCCCTATTACCTATGAGCAGGTCGCTCTCGGCTAACTCGCGGGAAGGCAGAGTGGGCAGACTGAAACCAGCTCGCGTCGTGTCGGTTTGGTCACCTTCTCACCGCAGCTCCTCAGAAGTAGTCCCTGCCTCGATCCTGTCACGGCTTGATCGGGGCTTTTTTTTGCCTGTGGAAAGCTCTCCGGCAAGTTTCGCCGGCAAGCCGGCTCCTACAGGGGAGCCGGGGGCGGGAGGGGTGAGGATCAGCGCTGCAGCACCAGGATTCTGGAGAGCAGTTCGTCGCGGTCGATGTAGCAGCCCTGGAAGTGCCGGGCGCCGCTGGCCGGGTCGAAGGCGTTGCGCGCGTGCAGGGTGCGGCGGTTGTCGAAGCACCAGAGCTGGCCCGGGTCCAGGCGGCGAATGACCCGGAACCGGGCTTCGCGGGTCAGGGCGATAAAGCGCCGGTAGGCGCGGTACAGCCGGGGCATCTGTTCTTCCGTGGTGTCGAAGGGGCCACGCAGGAAATTGGCCATGCGGATTTCCGCGACCTGGCCCCGGGCATCCAGGGCGATGACCGGCGCCAGGCAGCGGTAGTCGCTGTGGCGGTCCTTGTTGCGAAACTCCACGGGAATTTCGCACAGGGCGCGGAACGCCTCGGGGTCTTCCCGGCGCAGGGCGTCGGCAATGGCAAAGCCGTCGACGAAAATGCTTTCGCCGCCTACCGCGTCATTCACCAGGCAATGCAGGAATTGCAGCCCCGGTTGCAGCTCGCGGGTCGGCAGGTCGCTGTGCAGCGGCAGATTGAAGGCGGTGTAGGCGTTGCTGTCGGCATCGGCCTTGGACTGCACGTTGAACAGCACGCCGAAATTGCTTTCGCGGATAAACGAAATACGCCGCGCAATCAGGGCCAGCGAGCCGGGTTCGGTGGGCGCGCCACGGACCTGGGTCAGGCCGGTATCGCGCAGGGCCAGCAGCCATTGCAGCAGCACCTGGGGGTCCTCCATCAGCGCCTGGTACTGGAACTCGGGCAGTTGCAGGCTGGCGTCCCACAGCGAGTGCCGGGCCTTGGCGGCCTGCCGTTCTTCGCGCGACTGTCGATCATAGGCATGGGCCCGCAGCCAGCCGGGGTCGAAGCGGCTGCGGTGGCCGTCCGCCCAGTCGAGGTTCAGGCAGCCGTCGGCATCAATGCGTGCGGCGCTGCACTCGAGGTCTTCGGCAACATCGACGATTTCCAGCACCTGTTCGCGGGTCACGCTGTAGACGCATTGCGGGCAAGGGCAGTTGTCCCGCAGCCATTGATGATGAAAAGGGCTGAGACGGCCGTCGGCCCAGTGCACCTGGAGCCGGTCCGGCAGGACCTGGACAGTGGCCAGTGCGCTGATCAACGGGTAACTGCGGTAGTCGGCAAGGGCGGCGGTGTTCACGGCGATCTCCTTTTCTTCTGAGGGCTATTTTTCCGCGGGCAGGGCGATCACCCGGCCGAGGCAGGCCGGGCGCGGCAGGTCCGCCTGCTCGGCGGCCAGGGTTTGCAGGCGTTGCAGCACCGGCTCACTGAACGGCGCCGAACGCGGCCCGGCCAGGTCGACGTGGAGCAGCATTTGCTCGTTGCCTGCCAGCTCCCGGGGATCATCGAGTCTGTGCAGGCTGTGGTAGAGGTGCAGGCGCTTGCGATCGTGGCCGATGATCTGGGTGCGCACTTCGACCTCGGTGTCGAGCTTCACCTCATGCAGGTAGTTCAGGTGCAGTTCCAGGGTGAACAGCGAGTGGCCGCTGGCTTCGCGGTTGTCGCTGTCGAGCCCCAGGCGATCCATCAGGGCGTCAGTGGCATAGCTGAAGATCAGCAGGTAGAAGGCATCGCGCAGATGGCCGTTGTAATCGACCCAGTCGCTGATGATGCGGGTGCTGTAGGTGGTCAGGGCAGGCATAAGGTCACCGGATAACGGTAGGAGCCGGCTTGCCGGCGAAGGCGTCCGTTGGGTTTGCGCCTGGCTTGGCGGCCCGTTCGCCGGCAAGCCAGTTCCTACGGGGTTGGGTTAGTCGTGAAAGTGCATGCCGTGCTTGGCCTTGGTGGTTTTCACCGCCTCCAGCACCGCCAGCAGGCAGTCATCACGATAGCGCTCCAGGGCCGCAATGCTGTGGGTGCCCAGTTGCTCGGCGGTGCCTTCGACCACGTCGTCGATCAGCTTGTCGGTCAGCTCCGGGGCCGGCAGGTAGGTCCAGGGCAGTTGCAGCGCCGGGCCGAACTGGGCCATGAAGTGGCGCATGCCGGCGTCGCCGCCCGCCAGGGTGTAGGTGAGGAAGGTGCCCATGAACGACCAGCGCAGGCCGGCGCCAAAGCGGATCGCATCGTCGATTTCCCCGGTGGTCGCCACGCCGTCGTTGACCAGGTGCAGGGCCTCGCGCCACAGCGCTTCGAGAAGACGGTCGGCGATGAACCCCGGGACTTCCTTGCGCACGTGAAGGGCGCGCATCCCCAGGGATTCATAGACCTTGATCGCGGCCTGGACCGCTTCGGGCGCGGTGCGCTTGCCGCCCACCACCTCCACCAGCGGCAGCAGGTACACCGGGTTGAACGGGTGGCCCACCACGCAGCGTTCCGGGTGGGTCGAGCCCTCGTAGAATTCGCTGGGCAAAAGGCCCGAGGTGCTGGAGCCGATCAGCGCCTCAGGCTTGGCCGCGGCGCTGATTCTGCTGTGCAGTTCCAGCTTGAGCTCCAGGCGTTCGGGAGCGCTTTCCTGGATGAAGTCGGCATCCTTCACGCATTCCTCGATGGTGTCGACGAAGCGCAGGCGCTGTTGTGATGCTCCGGGGGCCAGCCCTTGTTTTTCCAGCGCGCCCCAGGCGTTGGCGACGCGCTTGCGCAGGGCCGCTTCGGCGCCGGGCGCCGGGTCCCAGGCCACTACGTCGAGGCCGTGGGCCAGGGCTCGGGCCACCCAGCCGCTGCCGATCACGCCGCTGCCCAGGGCGGCGAAAGTTTTGATATCGGTAATAAAAGTCATCGCGTCTTCCTGGATAAAGAGTTCGTAGGAGCTGGCTTGCCAGCGAAGCTATTGGCGGCCTTGCGGGCCCCTTCGCCGGCACGCCGGCTGCTACGAGCTCGGATGTGACGGCCTCTTCGCGAGCAAGCTCGCTCCTACGGGGGGAGAGGTGGATTGGGGTCAGCCGCGTTGCTTCAGGCCCATTTTCTGCCGGCCTTCGGCCGGGGTCAGGACCCGGGCGCCGAGGCGGCTGAGGATTTCCGTGGCCCGTTCCACCAGTTGGCCGTTGGTGGCGAGCACGCCGCGATCCAGCCACAGGTTGTCTTCCAGGCCGACCCGCACGTTGCCCCCCAGCAGCACCGCTTGCGCAGCCATGGGCATCTGCATGCGGCCAATCCCGAAGCCGGCCCAGACCGCGTCCGCCGGCAGGTTGTCGACCATGGCCTTCATGGTGGTAGTGTCCGCCGGGGCGCCCCAGGGAATGCCCAGGCACAGCTGGAACAGCGGGTTGTCCAGCAGGCCTTCCTTGATCATCTGCTTGGCGAACCACAGGTGCCCGGTGTCGAAGATTTCCAGCTCGGCCTTCACTCCCAGCTCCTGGATACGCTTGGCGCCGGCCCGCAGTTGAGCCGGGGTGGAGACGTAGATGGTGTCGCCGTCGCCGAAGTTCAGGGTGCCGCAGTCCAGGGTGCAGATCTCCGGCAGCAGTTCCTCGACGTGGGCCAGGCGGGTCAAGGGGCCGACCAGGTCGGTGTTGGGGCCGAACTCCATGGGGTTCTCGCCGCCGCCGATCTCCAGGTCGCCGCCCATGCCGGCGGTGAGGTTGACGATGATGTCGATGTCGGCCTCGCGGATCCGCTCCATCACTTCGCGGTACAGCGCCACATCGCGGCTGAACTTGCCGGTGGCGGGGTCGCGCACATGGCAGTGCACCACGGTGGCGCCGGCCTTGGCGGCTTCTACGGCGGCCGCGGCGATCTGTTTCGGGGTGACCGGCACGTGCGGGCTCTTGGCGGTCGTGTCGCCAGCACCGGTGAGTGCGCAGGTGATGATGACGTCGTGGTTCATGGTGCGGTTCCTTACAGGCGTGTTTGCTGAGGGCGTGAGGTGGCCGTGCGCAGCCCAGGGCGGGCTGCGGGGCGGCAGTGGCGGTGGCTTATTTGCTGGTCAGTTGCAGGTGCTCGGCGGCCGGCTTGCCATCGAAGGTGGTGACCCCTTCCAGCCAGCGCTGCTGGTCCTGCGGGTGGTCCTTGAGCCATTGCCGCGCGGATTCCAGGGCATCCTTGTGATCCAGCAGCGGCTGCATCATGCGGCTCTCGTCTTCGGCGCTGAAGGTCAGGTTGGTCAACAGCCGGTGCACGTTCGGGCACTGCTCGGCGTAGTCAGGCGCGGTGACGGTCCACACCGTGGCCTGGCCTTCGTTGGGCCCCAGGGCGTTTTCGCTGCCGCTGAGGTAGGTCATCTTGAAGTTGACGTTCATCGGGTGCGGCGCCCAGCCGAAGAACACGATGGCCTCGTTGCGTTTCACCGCTCGGGCCACCGCCGACAACATGCCCGCCTCACTGGACTCCACCAACTGGAACTTGCCCAGGCCGAACTGGTTCTTGGCGATCATTTCCTTGATCTGGGTATTGGCTCCCGAACCCGGTTCGATGCCGTAGATCTTGCCCCCCAGTTCCTTCTGGAACCTGGCGATGTCGGCAAAGGTCTTCAGCCCCTTGTCCGCCAGGTAGGCCGGCACGGCCAGGGTGGCGCGGGCGTCCTTGAGGCTCGGTTCGGCCAGGACCTTGACCTGGTTGGCGTCTACGAAGGGGGTGATGGTCTGGGTCATCAGCGGGTTCCAGTAGCCCAGGAACAGGTCCAGGCGCTGGTCACGGATGCCGGCGAAGATGATCTGCTGGGAAGCACTGGTCTGCTTGGTCTTGTAGCCGAGGCCGTCGAGCAGGACCTGGGTCAGGGCGCTGGTGGCGATCACGTCGGTCCAGTTGACCACGCCCAGGCGCACGTTCTGGCAACTGGCGGCATCGGCGGCCAGGGCCCCGCTGCTCAGAAAAACGCTACTACTAAGCGCAAGCACACAGCTGCTGATCAGTCGTTTCATGATGCTTTCCTCGGCAGGTCGTTATTGTCGGTCCCGGCGTCTTTGTGCGCAGGTGTTGCCAAGGTACGCAGGCGCCGCCGGTGGCAAGCGCACAGCGGCGACCGACTCTTGCACTGCAGCGACCTGCCCCCTTGTGGCACGGGGGCATTTGGCGTATCACAAGGCCCACGCTGGCCGTCACCGGAGTGCGTTGCATGTCCCAGGACTTCTATTTCCTGCTGATGCCGGGGTTTTCCGCCATCGGTTTCATCTCGGCCATCGAGCCGCTACGGGTGGCCAACCGCTTTCGTGGCGAGCTGTACCGCTGGCATGTGCTGAGCGCCGACGGCGGCGCGGTGCTGGCCAGCAATGGCATGTCGGTGAATGTCGATGCGGCCCTGGAGCCGCTGAAGAAAGGCGCGACCTTGTGGGTGGTGGCCGGTTTCGAGCCGCTGAAGTTTCTCACCCCGGCCCTGGAGCACTGGTTGCGGCGGCTGGAGGTGGAGGGCGTGACCCTGGGCGGGATCGACACCGGTAGCGTGATCCTCGCCGAGAGCGGTTTGCTGGAGGGGCACCGGGTGACCTTGCACTGGGAGGCCATCGAGGCCTTCAAGGAGTCCTACCCGCAACTGAGCGTGACCCAGGAGCTGTTCGAGATCGATCGACGGCGCATCACCTGTGCCGGCGGCACGGCGTCCATCGACATGATGCTCGACCTGATCGCCCAGGCCCACGGCCCGCAACTGGCGGTCCAGGTCAGCGAGCAGTTCGTGCTGGGGCGCATCCGCCCGCGCAAGGATCACCAGCGCATGGAAGTCGCCAGCCGCTACGGCATCAGCAACAAGAAGCTGGTGCAGGTGATCGGCGAAATGGAACAGCACAGCGAACCGCCCCTGAGCACCCTGGCCCTGGCCGAGTCGATCAAGGTCACCCGGCGCCAGCTGGAGCGCCTGTTCCGCCTGCACCTCAACGACACCCCGAGCAATTTCTACCTGGGCCTGCGCCTGGAGAAAGCCCGCAAACTGCTGCGCCAGACCGACATGAGCGTGCTGGAGGTGAGCATTGCCTGCGGGTTTGAATCGCCGTCCTACTTCACCCGCAGTTACCGCGCGCGTTTCGTGCGGTGCCCGCGGGAAGACCGGCGCCCGTCGGGCGGCGGCCGCGAGCTGGCTTGACTCGGGCTCGGTAGCGCCGGCCAGCCGGCTCCTACGGTTACTTTTTCAGCAGGGCGGCGCAGGCGGCTTTGTAGGCTTCGTGCTGGTATTTGTTGAGGCTCGCGGCCAGAGCGAAGCCGTGCTTCTTGTACTGGGCGTTGATGGTTTGGGGCGACAGCAGGGTCACCTCGCAATTCTCCAGCAACTGAAACACGCCTTCGATCTTGAAGGTGGTGGGGCCGCCGGCGAACTCGCCTTTCTTGCTGCGCTTCTTGATGGCGATGCGGGTGATCCCGTGTTCGCGCACGAAGGCCCCGACCTGGCTGGCGAAGGCCCTGACGTTGGCGGCCTCGTCATCGTCTTCCAGGGCGATTTTCTTGGTGGCCAGCGGCTGGTGTTGCACCGCGCCGTCTTGCAGGGTGGCGAGGGCGAAGATGGCTTCGCTGCCTTTGATCTCGATACCGCAGATGCTCATGGGGAACCCTTTCAATCAGTGAGTGAGGCGCAGCTTACAGCTCCAGCTGGTCGGCGCGTATGCCGAAGGCGGCGGCGATCTTTTCCCGGGTGGCCCGGCGCGGCCGGGCGACGCTTTCCTGCTGGGCAAAGGCCGGCTGGGAGATCCCCAGGCGCCTGGCGACTTCGTCCTGGGTGAGGTGCAGGTGCTCGCGCCAGGCGCGGATCGGCGTGGCGCCGTCGACCATGCGGCTGACCACGTCATGGGGTATCAGATCGGCTTCCTTGTACTGCGCCATGTACTGCGCGTAGGGAATCACCACGAATGCCGGGCTGCCGTCCGGGCCGTGGATGATCTGGATGTCAGTAGGTACGTTCATCACGTTTCTTGACCTCTTGAACACTGACGATGTGTATGGCTCCGTCCCAGTCGAACAGGACCCGGTACTGCCCGACCCGAAGACGATAGGCATAAGTGTGGCCGGACAGGGCTTTGACGTTGCCACTGGCGGGCATGTCGGCCAGCAGGGCAATCGCATCGCGAACCTGGACCTGATGCTCGTGGTGCAGTCGCATCAACTGCTTGACCGCTTTTCTACTCCAGAGGATCTCGTTCATGGCGGACTATATAAGTCTTTTATAAGGAATGCGAATCCTTGCTTATATTTCCTGCCCGGCCAAGTGCAGAACCTTGTCCCTTTGTTGCCCGCGCCAGCATTACCAGGTCGTGGACTGCCCGCGCCGGTCCACCTCGTACACCTTCTGGCGCAGCAGCCGCTCCTTGAGCCAGCGCTCGGCCTTGCCCATCACCCGTTGTCGGGCCCAGAGCAGGTCGACGCCGATCAACCAGTCGGTATGGGGGTAGGCCCCCAGTTGCAGTTCCACCAGCTCGCCCTTGGCCAGTTCACGCTGGATCAGTTGCCGCGGCAGGGTGGCCCAGCCCAGGCCGGCGCGGACCATTTCCAGCAGCGCCAGGTAGTTTTCCGCCTGCCACAGCTGGGTGGAGCGCAGGTATTCGCTGCTGGGCAGCTTGTTGGCGTGGGCGCTGAAGGCCAGGCGCCGGTGCACGTGCAGGTCGTCGAAGGTCACGCTGTCGAGCTGCGCCAGCGGGTGGTCCGGGTGGCAGACGTGCAACATGATCAGCTTGCCCAATTGCTGGAACTCCAGCTCCTGGGGGTAGCCCGGTTGCGAGAAGGCGATGCCCAGCACCGCTTCACCCCGGGCCACCAGCTCGCTGGCGTCCCCGGACAGCGGGTGGCGGATCAGCAGGTCGACATAGGGAAAGGCCTGTTCGAACTCCCGCAGGGCCGGCATCAGCGGGCCATAGGGGGTTTCGATGACGATCGACAGGTGTGGCTCCACCACCTGCGACAGGCAGTCGGCGTTGGCCTGCAGGGTCAGGCAGCGCTCCAGCACCGCCTCGGCCTGCAGCAGCATCTTCTGCCCGGTGGCCGTCAGCACCGGGCTGCGAGCGCTGCGGTCGAACAGCTCGACCCCCAGGTCCGCCTCCAGGTTGCCGATGGCCACGCTGACCGTGGACTGGGTCTTGCCCAGCTTGCGTGCGGCGGCCGAGAACGAGCCGCTTTGCGCGGCCTGTACGAACATCTGCAGTTGATCCAGCGAAAAGCGCATCGCGGCTCCCGGCCCTGGAAGAGGGCTGTCTGATCCATCGTTAAAAACGATGGCTGCTCATTTGTTTCATCGTATTCAAGCACAGATCATGGCCCCGACGTCCGTACTTCCTGCCGGCGGCGCTTGCCCCGGATGCCTGCCAAAACAAAAGCAAAAGCTGCACCTTCAGGAGACCTGCGACATGACAATTTCCCGCGTGCATCCCGTGGACGAGGTCCTGCCCGTCCGCCAGCTGTTCACCTTCGGCCTGCAGCATGTGCTGGTGATGTATGCCGGTGCGGTGGCGGTACCGTTGATTCTAGGCAATGCCCTGGGCCTGACCCCGGCGCAGGTGGTGCTATTGATCAACGCCAACCTGCTGACCTCGGGCATCGCCACCCTGGTCCAGACCCTGGGGTTCTGGCGTTTTGGCGCGCGGCTGCCGTTGATCCAGGGCTGTTCGTTCATCGCCCTGGCACCGATGATCATGATCGGCAAGCAGTTCGGCCTGACCGAGGTGTTCGGCGCGGTGATCGCCGCAGGCGTCATCACCATTGCCCTGGCGCCGCTGTTCAGCCGTCTGCTGCGGTTTTTCCCGCCCGTAGTGATCGGCAGCCTGATCACCATCATCGGCATTTCCCTGATGCCGGCAGCGGCGATCTGGCTCGGCGGCGGCAACCCCGCGGCGGACGATTTCGGCGCGCCGGCCAACCTGCTGCTGGGGCTGGCCACGGTAGCGGTGACGCTGGTGATCTACGGCAAGTTCTCGGGCTTTATCGGCAACCTCAGCGTGCTCATCGGCTTGCTGGTGGGCAGCCTGATCGCCGCGGCGTTCGGCATGACCGACTTTGCCCAGGTGAGCCAGGCGGCCTGGTTCGAACTGAGCCGGCCCATGGCGTTTGGGGCTCCACAGTTTTCCCTGGTGCCGATCCTGATCATGACCCTGGCGATGCTGGTGATCATGGCCGAGACCACCGGCAACTGCCTGGCCATCGGCAAGCTCACCGGCAAGCCGACCACTCAGCGCACCCTGGGCGATGCGTTCCGCGCCGATGGCCTGTCGACCCTGCTCGGCGGCCTGTTCAACAGCTTTCCCTACAACGCCTTTACCCAGAACACCGGGCTGATCGCGCTGTCCAGGGTCAAGAGCCGCTTCGTGGTGGCTGCGGCCGGGGCAATCATGGTGCTCATGGGGCTGTTTCCCAAGCTGGGTGCCCTGGTGGCCGCGGTGCCGACCCCGGTGCTTGGCGGTTGCGCCATCGTGATGTTCGGCATGACTACAGTGGCCGGCATCCAGGAACTGTCGCGGGTGCCGTTCGAAGGTACGCGCAACGCCATCGTGGTGGCGGTGTCGGTCAGCGTCGGGGTGCTGCCGATGTCCTTCCCGGCGCTGTTCGCCCATCTGCACGGTCCCCTCAGGCTGGTGCTGGAAAGCGGCATCTTCCTTGGCGCCATCACCGCCATCGTTCTCAACCTGCTGCTCAACCCCCGTGAGGCCGCCACCCAGGTGCTGGCAGCCCATGTCGAGCTCAATGACTGACGTTTTTCTCGCCGCCATTGCTGTGGCGGCTCCTGCCCATGAAAAGGAGGTCAAGATGACCCAGATTCTTTCTTCCATCCCTGCCGGCGTCACCGAACTGGACCTGCACCTGCTGCGCCAGAGCATCCAGCTCGCCGAAGAGGCCAAGGCCCGCGGCCGTCATCCGTTCGCGGCCCTGGTGGCCGATCGCGACGGCAAGGTCATCGCCAGCGCCGGCAACAACTCGATGCCCCCCGAAGGCGACCCGACCCAGCACGCCGAACTGGCGGCAGCGGCGCTGGCGGCCAAGCGCCTCAGCCCCCAGGCCCTGGCCGAGTGCACCCTGTACACCAGCGCCGAGCCCTGCTGCATGTGCGCCGGGGCCATCTACTGGACCGGCATTGGTCGGGTGGTCTACGCCTTGTCCGAACATGAGCTGCTGGAGTTGACCGGCGACCACCCGGAAAACCCGACCTTTTCCCTGCCGTGCCGCGAAGTGTTCGCCCGTGGGCAGCGGCAGATCCCGGTGTTCGGGCCGATGCTTGAGAGCGAGGCCGCCCTGGCGCACAAGGGCTTCTGGAAATGAACGGCGGCCTATCCATCCATGTGGTGGACGTCGCCAGCGGCAAGGTGGCCGAAGGCATGGCGGTGCGGGTGCGCCGCCTGGGCGGCGAGCTGCTCTGCGCAGGGCGAATTGCCGGCAACGGCTTGCTGAGCGAGCTTGCCGAGCGGTCGGCGAGCTTCGGCCAGGGCGTCTACGAAGTGGAGCTGGACGTGGCGGCGTTCTATCGCGAGCAAGGCCAGGCGCTGCCGCCGGTGCCCTTCCTCGAGGTGCTGGCGTACCGCTTCGGCCTGGATGATCCGCGCCAGCACTACCACCTGCCGTTCAAACTCACCGCCTGGGGCGTCTCGTGCTTTCGCGGTGGCGCCTGACCCGGCGCTGACCTGTAGGAGCGAGCTTGCTCGCGAAACGCTCGCAGCCACCACAACCGGTTCGCCAGAGCGCTTTTCGCGGGCCGGCCCGCTCCTAGCGGTGGCGGGTCATTCCTGGGCGATGGATTCGATGAACTCCGAGCGTTCGTCGCTCATGCGCGCCAGGCAGTCATTGGTGGCGATGGTGTAGGCCTTGGTGCCGGGCTTGGCCGGAAAGGACTCCATCGCGCAGTCGGCGTCGCGCTGCTTCTGCCACAGTTGCTGGGCATTTTTGACCTTGGCGCTGATGTCGGCCAGTTGCCCTTTGTCGCTGCCATAGAGGGTGCCCAGGCGTTCCAGCAGGCTCTGCACGTTGTCGCCCAGCAACTGTTCGGCGGTGGTCCTGTTGTAGGTCGCGCATTCCAGGGTCTGCACGTCGTTTTCCACGCCGTCGCAGGGAGAACTGTCGGTCTCCTCGGCTGCCTGTACGCCCGTCGCCATCAGTACCAAGGCCAGGAAGATCGGTTTCATTGCATCGCTGCCCCTAATCCGGTGAAGCATCCACTAAAGGCGCGAATTCTGGCGCAAGCCCCGGGCAAAGAACAGAGGCCACCCATGCCCTCCGTCCGGCCCTTTGTCGGCGCTTGACGCTTTCGGCAATTCCCCTGTCGTTTTTGCACCCAGGCGCCCCGGCCCTCAAGCATATGCTGACCCCAAAGCGCCGGCAGACGATTCGGCGCATGAATCGCCAATAAGGGGACAGCCTGATGAGCCCAGCCGAACTACACGCCGACAGCATCGTTATCGACGGGCTGATCATTGCCAAGTGGAACCGCGAGCTGTTCGAGGACATGCGCAAGGGCGGCCTGACCGCAGCCAACTGCACCGTGTCGGTTTGGGAAGGTTTCCAGGCCACGGTCAACAACATTGCCTCCAGCCAGAAGCTGATACGCGAAAACAGCGACCTGGTGATGCCCGTGCGCACCACCGCGGACATTCGCAAGGCCAAGGAGCTGGGCAAGACCGGCATCCTCTTCGGCTTCCAGAATGCCCATGCCTTCGAAGACCAGATCGGCTACGTCGAGGTGTTCAAACAGCTGGGCGTGGGCATCGTGCAGATGTGCTACAACACCCAGAATCTGGTGGGCACCGGCTGCTACGAGCGTGATGGCGGGCTCTCCGGGTTCGGCCGCGAGATCGTCGCCGAGATGAACCGCGTCGGGGTCATGTGCGACCTGTCCCACGTTGGTTCCAAGACCAGCGAGGAAGTGATCCTCGAATCCAAGAAGCCAGTCTGCTACTCCCACTGCCTGCCGTCTGGGCTCAAGGAGCACCCGCGCAACAAGTCCGATGCCGAACTGAAATTCATCGCCGACCACGGCGGTTTCGTCGGCGTGACCATGTTCGCGCCGTTCCTGGCCAAGGGCATCGACTCCACCATCGACGACTACGCCGAAGCCATCGAATACACCATGAACATCGTCGGTGAAGATTCGATTGGCATCGGCACCGACTTCACCCAGGGCCATGGCCAGGACTTCTTCGAATACCTGACCCACGACAAGGGCTACGCCCGGCGCCTGACCAACTTCGGCAAGATCATCAATCCCCTGGGCATCCGCACCGTGGGCGAGTTCCCCAACCTCACCGAGACCCTACTCAAGCGCGGCCACAGCGAGCGCGTGGTGCGCAAGATCATGGGCGAGAACTGGGTCAGCGTCCTGAAGGACGTCTGGGGCGAATAAGGCCACCCCCAACAGCACATTCCTGTAGCCGCTGCCGCAGGCTGCGATCGGCTCCGAAGGAGACGCGCTCTTGCGGCCCTCGGAAGGCTCTTCGAGCCTTTTCGCAGCCTGCGGCAGCGGCTACAGACGTACTTATCCACAGAATTCCGGAGTTTTGAAACATGGCCAAGATCGCCCCGCAATTGCCTATCGAAGTCGACAGCGAAACCGGTGTCTGGACTTCCGACGCCCTGCCGATGCTCTACGTGCCACGGCATTTCTTCGTCAACAACCACATGGGCATCGAGGAGGTATTGGGCGCCGATGCCTACGCCGAGATCCTCTACAAGGCCGGCTACAAGTCCGCCTGGCACTGGTGCGAAAAAGAAGCCGAATGCCACGGCCTGGAAGGCGTCGCGGTGTTCGAGCACTACATGAAGCGCCTGTCCCAGCGCGGCTGGGGCCTGTTCAAGATCCAGGACATCGACCTGGATAAAGGCACCGCCAGCGTCAAGCTCGAACACTCGGCCTTCGTCTACGTGTACGGCAAGGTCGGGCGCAAGGTGGACTACATGTTCACCGGCTGGTTCGCCGGTGCCATGGATCAGATCCTGGCGGCCCGTGGCAGCAAGATCCGCACCGTGGCAGAGCAGGTTTACGGTGGTTCCGAAGAAGGCCACGACGATGGCCTGTTCGTCGTCAAACCGTTGTAAGCGGAGTTAAGACAAATGGCTTTCGAAGCGATGTTCCAGCCGATCCAGATCGGCAAACTGACCATCCGCAACCGTGTGCTGAGCACTGCGCACGCCGAGGTCTACGCCACCGACGGCGGCATGACGACTGAACGGTATGTGAAGTACTACGAGGAAAAGGCCAAGGGCGGCATCGGCCTGGCGATCTGTGGTGGTTCCTCGGTGGTGGCCATCGACAGCCCCCAGGAGTGGTGGAGCTCGGTGAACCTGTCCACCGACCGCATCATCCCGCATTTCCAGAACCTGGCCGACGCCATGCACAAGCATGGCGCCAAGATCATGATCCAGATTACCCACATGGGCCGGCGCTCGCGCTGGGACGGTTTCAACTGGCCGACCCTGATGTCGCCGTCCGGGGTGCGCGAGCCAGTGCACCGCGCCACCTGCAAGACCATCGAGCCGGAGGAAATCTGGCGGGTGATCGGCAACTACGCCCAGGCCGCGCGCCGGGCCAAGGCCGGTGGCCTGGACGGTGTCGAGCTGTCGGCGGTGCACCAGCACATGATCGACCAGTTCTGGAGCCCGCGGGTCAACAAGCGCACCGACGAATGGGGCGGCACCTTCGAGAAACGCATGCGTTTCGGCCTGGAAGTGCTCAAGGCGGTACGCGCTGAAGTGGGCGACGATTTCTGCGTGGGCATGCGCCTGTGCGGCGACGAATTCCACCCGGACGGCCTGTCCCACGAGGACATGAAGCAGATCGCCAAGTACTACGACGACACCGGCATGCTGGACTTCATCGGCGTGGTGGGTTCGGGCTGCGACACCCACAACACCCTGGCCAACGTGATCCCCAACATGAGCTTCCCGCCGGAGCCGTTCCTGCACCTGGCGGCGGGCATCAAGGAAGTGGTCAAGGTGCCGGTGCTGCACGCACAGAACATCAAGGACCCGAACCAGGCCACGCGGATTCTCGAAGGCGGTTACGTCGACATGGTGGGCATGACCCGCGCGCACATGGCCGACCCGCACCTGATCGCCAAGATCAAGATGGGCCAGATCGACCAGATCAAGCAGTGCGTCGGCGCCAACTACTGCATCGACCGCCAGTACCAGGGCCTGGACGTGCTGTGCATCCAGAACGCCGCCACGTCCCGTGAATACATGGGCGTGCCGCACATCATCGAGAAAACCACCGGCATCAAGCGCAAGGTGGTGGTGGTCGGTGCCGGTCCTGCCGGTATGGAAGCCGCTCGCGTTGCCGCCGAACGCGGCCATGACGTGACCCTGTTCGAGAAGAAGGAAGCCATTGGCGGGCAGATCACCACGGCCTCCAAGGCCCCGCAACGGGACCAGATCGCCGGTATCACCCGCTGGTACCAGCTGGAGCTGGCGCGCCTGAAAGTCGACCTGCGCCTGGGCACCGCGGCGGACAGCGCGACCATCCTCGACCTGCGCCCCGACGTGGTGGTGCTGGCCGTGGGCGGCCATCCGTTCATCGAGCAGAACGAGCACTGGGGCGCCGCCGAAGGGTTGGTGGTCAGCAGCTGGGACATCCTCGACGGCAAGGTGGCGCCGGGCAAGAACGTGCTGGTGTACGACACCATCTGCGAGTTCACCGGCATGTCGGTCACCGACTTCATCGCCGACAAGGGTTCGCAAGTGGAAATCGTCACCGACGACATCAAGCCGGGCATCGCCGTGGGCGGCACCTCGTTCCCTACCTACTACCGCAGCTTGTACCCCAAGGAAGTGATCATGACCGGGGACCTGACCCTGGAGAAGGTCTACCGCGAGGGCGACAAGCTGGTGGCGGTGCTGGAGAACGAATACACCGGCGCCCGGGAAGAACGGGTGGTGGACCAGGTGGTGGTGGAAAACGGCGTGCGTCCTGACGAAGAGCTCTACTACGGGCTCAAGGAAGGTTCGCGCAACAAGGGCCAGATGGACGTCGAGGCGCTGTTCGCGATCAAGCCGCAGCCGTGCCTGAGCGAGACGGGGGAGGGCTACCTGTTGTTCCGCATCGGCGACTGCGTGTCCCAGCGCAACACCCATGCCGCGATCTACGACGCACTGCGCCTGTGCAAGGATTTCTAAGCCACTTCCTGTAGGAGCCGGCTTGCCGGCGATCGGCACTGGCGAGATACCGCGTGCTGCCTGATCGCTGGCAAGCCAGCTCCTACAAGGCCCCAGGTCTTTGGGAGCTCCACCATGTTGAACACCCTTCTTCCCATTCTGTTGTTCGCCGCCATCGGCCTTGCGGTCCTTGGCGCGCTGCGACGCGTGGCCATGTGGCGTCGGGGGCGAGCCTCCAAGGTCGATCTGATTGGCGGCCTGCTGGCCATGCCCAAGCGCTACATGGTGGATCTGCACCACGTGGTGGCCCGGGACAAATACATGGCCAACACCCACGTGGCCACGGCGGGGGGCTTTGTCCTGGCCGCCGTGCTGGCGATCCTGGTGCACGGTTTCGGCCTGCACAACCGCATCCTGGGTTATGCCTTGCTGCTGGCCACCACGCTGATGTTCGTCGGCGCGCTGTTCGTCGCCAAGCGCCGGCGCAACCCGCCGGCGCGGCTGTCCAAAGGGCCGTGGATGCGCCTGCCCAAAAGCCTGCTGGCATTCTCCGTGAGCTTCTTCGTGGCGACCCTGCCGGTGGCCGGGATCCTTCCGGAAAACTTCGGTGGCTGGCTGCTGGCGGCGCTGCTTGCGCTGGGTGTGCTCTGGGGCGTGTCCGAGCTGTTCTTCGGCATGACCTGGGGCGGGCCAATGAAGCACGCCTTCGCTGGCGCCCTGCACCTGGCCTGGCACCGGCGCGCCGAGCGCTTTGGTGGCGGACGCTCCACCGGCCTCAAACCGTTGGACCTGGAAGACCCGAACGCGCCTTTGGGGGTGGAAAAGCCCAAGGACTTCACCTGGAACCAGTTGCTGGGCTTCGACGCCTGCGTGCAGTGCGGCAAGTGCGAGGCGGCGTGCCCGGCCTTCGCCGCCGGCCAGCCGCTGAACCCGAAGAAACTGATCCAGGACATGGTGGTCGGCCTGGCCGGCGGTACCGACGCGCAGTTCGCTGGCAGCCCGTACCCTGGCAAGGCCATCGGCGAACACGGCGGCAACCCGCACCAGCCCATCGTCAACGGCCTGGTGGACGCCGAGACCCTGTGGTCCTGCACCACCTGCCGGGCCTGTGTCGAGGAATGCCCGATGATGATCGAACACGTCGATGCCATCGTCGACATGCGTCGCCATCTGACCCTGGAGAAGGGCGCCACGCCGAACAAGGGCGCCGAGGTCCTGGAAAACCTCATTGCCACCGACAACCCCGGCGGCTTCAACCCCGGCGGGCGGATGAACTGGGCGGCGGACCTGAACCTGTCCCTGCTCAGCGACAAACAAAGCACCGACGTGCTGTTCTGGGTCGGCGACGGCGCCTTCGACATGCGCAACCAGCGCACCCTGCGGGCCTTTGTCAAAGTGCTCAAGGCGGCCAAGGTGGACTTCGCCGTGCTCGGCCTGGAAGAGCGCGACAGCGGTGACGTGGCCCGGCGCCTGGGCGACGAAGCGACTTTCCAGCTGCTGGCCAAGCGCAACATCCAGACCCTGGCCAAGTACCGCTTCAAGCGCATCGTCACCTGCGATCCCCACAGTTTCCATGTGCTGAAGAACGAGTATGGCGCCTTCGATGGCAACTACCTGGTGCAGCACCACAGCACCTACCTGGCCGAGCTGATCGGCGCCGGTGCGCTGAACCTGGGCCAGCACAAGGGCAGCAGCGTGACCTATCACGATCCTTGCTACCTGGGTCGTTACAACGGTGAGTACGAAGCCCCTCGGGACGTACTGCGTGCCCTGGGCATCGAGATCAAGGAAATGCAGCGCTCGGGCTTCCGTTCCCGTTGCTGCGGCGGTGGCGGCGGCGCGCCGATCACCGACATTCCGGGCAAGCAACGGATTCCCGACATGCGCATGCAGGACATCCGCGAAACCGGCGCCGAGCTGGTGGCCGTGGGTTGTCCACAGTGCACGGCGATGCTCGAAGGGGTGGTGGAGCCGCGGCCGATGATCAAGGACATCGCCGAACTGGTAGCCGATGCCTTGCTCGAAGACGCCGCCCCGAGCAAAGCGCCGGCGTCGGTGAAACCTGAACCTGCGGAGGTGCACTGATGAGCGACATTATCCGCCGCGATCCCCGGGCCGAGTGGATCGCCCGCAACCGCCTGCACCCGCTGCACGCGGCCATGCAGCCGGCGCAACACAGCTGGATGGGGCCCAATGGCCTCATCCGCAAGAACCCCCACGGCATCGGTTTCATCGGCCCCAACGGCCTCAAGCGCATCGACCGCAGTGGCGCCCAGCAGGGCGGCAGCGCCAAGCGCACGGCAGCGGCCGAGGTGCAGTTGCCGCTGCATCAAGTGGCGCAGCCGGCGTTCTACATCAGCGTGGTGCCGGACATGGTCGGTGGCCGCCTGAGCAGCCACGACCGCGACCTGCTGGGCCTGGCCCATCAGCTGGCGGGCCAGGACGGCGCGGTGCTGGCGGTGGTGTTCGGCGAGCACAAGGAATCGGCCTTCGCCACCGCGGGTGTCGACCGCCTGCTGGTGCTGCAAGGCAGCGAGTTCGAAGGTTATGCACCGGAGCAACGGGTGCAGGGCCTGCGGGCTGTGGATAACCAGTTCAGCCCGCGCCACTGGCTGCTGCCCGACAGCCGCACCGGCGGCGGCGAACTGGGCCGGCGCCTTGCCGCCGCCCTGGGCGAACGCCCGGCGACCCGGGTCTGGCAGGCCAAGGACGGGCAGTGCATCGGCCGTGCCGGTGCGGGCCTGCAGGACCTGGCGCGGCCGGTGGCGCGCTTGATCCTGGCCGCCGCCGAATGCGCGGAGCCGGTCAGTGAAACCCGCCACGAAGCCTTGCCGGTGGAGTTATCCACAAGCGTGGCCCGCAGCCTGGCGCGGATCGAAGACCTGGGCGCAGTGGCGGTGGACCCGGCGGCGATTCCCATGGCCGAGGCCGAATTCATCTTTTCCGGGGGCAACGGGGTCAAGGACTGGCCGCTGTTTCACCAGACCGCCGCCGCCCTGGGGGCCACCGAAGGCGCTTCGCGGGTGGCGGTGGACGACGGCTTCATGGCCCGCGACCGGCAAGTGGGGGCCAGTGGTATCTGGGTCACCGCGCGGGTCTATGTGGCGGTGGGGATTTCCGGAGCGATCCAGCACCTGCAAGGCATTGGTGCCTGCGACAAGGTGGTGGCGATCAACCTCGACCCGGGTTGCGACATGATCAAGCGTGCCGACCTGTCGGTGATTGGCGACAGCGCGGAGATTCTCAAGGCCTTGATCGCGGCGGTAGCGGCCTACCGCAACGACGCCAAGCGCGATGCGGCTTAAGGGGATGTTATGCATAGCAATGTAATCAGCCTGATTTCGATTGGCGCCCACCCCACCTCCGGCCGCCCGCGGCGTGCCGAACAGGATGCCCGGGCAGTGGAACTGGGCCTGCAACTGGCCGGTGCGCAGTTGCAGGTGCTGCATGCCGGCGATGTAGCCGAACCGGCCCTGCGCGCCTACCTGGGCATGGGCCTGGAACAGCTGCATGTGCTGGAGCAGCCGGCGGGCGCCGATGCCCTGCCGGCACTGACCCAGTACCTGCGTCATGCCGGCGCCCAGGTGGTGCTCACCGGCAGCCAGGCGGAAACCGGCGAGGGCTCGGGGATGCTGCCATTCCTGCTGGCGGAAAACCTCGGCTGGCCGCTGGTGGTGGGGCTGGCCCAGGTCGAGTCCCTGGGCGATGGCGTGGCCCATGTCCTGCAAGCCTTGCCTCGCGGCCAGCGACGCCGGCTCAAGGTGCGCCTGCCATTCCTCGCCACTGTGGATAACGCCGCACCCAAGCCGCGCCAGAGCGCCTACGGCCCGGCGCGCCGCGGCGTGCTCGAAACCGACCAGGTGCTGGTGGTGGAGGACGAGTTGTTCACAGGCTCCAGCCTGCAGCCGGCCAAGCCGCGCCCCAAGCGCCTGAAAGTGATCAAGGCCAAGAGCGGCGCCGACCGCATGAAAGCCGCTACCGCCAAGGCCAGCGGCGGCACCGGCCAGGTACTCAAGGGCGTCAGTCCTGAGGCGGGTGCCGAAGCCATTCTCAAATTGCTCATCGAAGAAGGCGTAGTGCGCTGACCTCAGGGTTATGCACAACCCCAGGCACCGCTGTTCGCTGGCAAGCCAGCTCCTACGGGGGAAATGCACCCATGCCCTGTAGGAGCCGGCTTGCCGGCGAAGAGGCCAGCGCGGTTTTGCACAATTCCCGGGCGCAGCCGTGCGCAGCCGTGCGCTGGCAAGCCAGTTCCCACAAGGGGAAATGCACCGATGCCCTGTAGGAGCCGGCTTGCCGGCGAAGAGGCCTGCGCGGTTTTGCACAATTTCCGGCCGTCTTTCGCGACAGGGGGGTAGGGTTACTCACAATCCCTGTGTGCGGACCTGTGGATAAGGTGTTCGCGCCTCGCTCCAGCCCTTGTTCAGCAGGCCCTGGCGCCGCCTGTACGATTTTTGATCAGGCTAAGTCGAGGTTTTTTATGGCGTTTTTTCCATGATGGGAAAACCTTCGGGCAGACTTTTGCACAGCAGTTGCCCCCAAAGTCTGTTGGCGCTTCTGTGGATAAGATGTTCGCTTAGCGCTGTATCCCTTGCAGAACGGGGCTTTCAAGATTTTGTTCAAAAAACGACCAAATGCTGGTTTTTCCGCAGAATATCCTGGCGTGCCCCTGATAATGCGCGGCTTTTGGCGGTTTTCCACAGTGCCCGACTCGTGCACCCGAGTTGCCCCCAAAGTCTGTTGGCCGTTCTGTGGATAAGGTGTTCGCCTTCCTCTGTAGCCCTCTGAATACGTGGCTTTGATGGCCATGTTCAAAAAATGATCAATACCTTGTGAAACAGCACTTTCTTCATAAGTCACGGATTTTATTGCCATTGCCCGGCGAAATATCCCCATGCCAGAGGAACTTGCCCACAGTTGCTGTGGGCCAAGGTGTGGATAAGGTGTTCGTCGAAGGCTGCACCCCTTGTAATCCATAGCTTGTGCGGCAATAGATCAAATTTCATACAGTTCTAATGGCTGCCTTGACACTGGCAAGTGGCCTGTCTTCACTGATGCCACAAGGACTTGGCAGTTACTTATCCACATCCGGTTCCCGGGAGCTCAGGCAATGGACTGTCGTTTATCACAGGCTTCTGCGATCCGCGCCTTTCTCCCTCGACGCACCCGCCGCCGCGCCACCAACCAGCGCGCCCGCCTATAGCTGCGCCCCCGGGCTGTCGCCCGTTGGCACTTTTTCCACAGTTTGTGTTTCTGGCACCCAGGCCTGCCTGTGCGGCTGCTCGGTGCGCGTTCGGCTTCACCTATCAGAGGCGACCAAAGAGTGGCCCCATCTGCCTGAGAGGAATCCCGTCATGACTCGGATCGCGACCCCCATCAGCGAGATCCAGGAACACTACGACGTTATTGTCATCGGTTCGGGCTACGGGGGCGGCATTGCGGCCTCTCGATTGTCCCGGGCCGGCCGCCGGGTCTGCCTGCTGGAGCGGGGCCGGGAGATCCAGCCCGGCGAGTACCCCAACACCCTGGCCAGCGCCACCGAAGAACTCCAGGTACATGACCCCGAAGGCCATGTCGGCTCGCGCACCGGGCTGTTCGACTTGCATGTCAACGCCCAGCAGAACGTGGTGGTGGGGTGTGGCCTGGGCGGCACTTCGCTGATCAATGCCAACGTCGCCCTGGAGCCCGAGCCCGGAGTATTCGACGACCCACGCTGGCCCCGGGCAGTGCGCGAGCACCGTGACACACTGCTCAAGGAGGGCTACGACCGGGCCCGGGAAATGCTCAAGCCCAACCCCTATCCGAACTCGGCGCCGCCCCTGGCCAAGCTCCAGGCCAACCAGAAGTCCGCGGACTTTCTCAAGCAGGGGGCGCATTTCTACAAGCCGCCGATCAACGTGACCTTCACCAAGTTGCCCAACAACCTCAACCACGTCGGGGTCGAGCAACTGCCGTGCAACCACTGTGGCGACTGCGTCTCGGGCTGTAACAACAAGGCCAAGAACACCACCCTGATGAACTACCTGCCGGACGCCTGCAATCACGGTGCGCAGATTTTCTGCCAGGCCCAGGTGCGTCATCTGGAGCGTGATGGCGACGGCTGGATCGTGCACTTCCAGTACCTGGACAGCGGCCGCGAGAAGTTCTCGGCGCCGACCCTGTTCGTCAAGGCCGACATTGTCGTGCTGTCCGCCGGCACCCTGGGCTCCACCGAGATTCTTCTGCGTTCCCGGGCCAAGGGCCTGGCCACTTCGGACCAGCTCGGCGAGCACATGAGTGGCAATGGCGACATCCTTGGCTTCGGTCACAACTGCGAACAGCCGATCAACGGCATCGGCTTCGGTACCCACCCGGCCAGCGAACTGAAACCGGTGGGGCCCTGCATCACTTCGATCATCGACATGCGCACCGAAGGCGACTGGCGCAGCCGCATGGTGATCGAGGAGGGTTCGATTCCCGGCGCAATGGGCCAGGCCATGGTGCCAAGCATGGCGCTGTTCGCCGCTACCCTGGGCCAGCCTACCGACACCAGCCTCAGCGGCAAGCTGGGCTACAAGGAGCGGGAGGCCGAAAGCTTCCTGCGCGGGCCCTACCACGGTGCGCTGCACAACATGCAGACCTACCTGATCATGAGCCACGACGACGGTCGCGGCCGCATGCTGCTGGATGCCCAGGATCAACTGCGCATCGACTGGCCGGGCGTCGGCGAACAACCCAACGTGGTCCTCGGCAACGAGCGGCTGCATAAGGCCACCCGGGCCCTGGGTGGGATCTGGGTGGAGAACCCGATCTGGACCCCGTTGCTCAAGCACAGCATCGTCTCGGTGCATCCGCTGGGCGGTTGCGTGATGGGCGAGGACGCCGGGCAGGGGGTGGTCAACCACAAGGGCCAGGTGTTCAGCGGCCCCAGCGGCGATGCGGTGTACCCCGGGCTGTATGTGACGGACGGTGCGGTGATTCCCACCTCGCTGGCGGTCAACCCGCTGCTGACCATCTCTGCGGTGAGCGAGCGCAACATGCGCCTGCTGGCGGAGGATCGCGGCTGGCAGATCGACTACCGGCTGCCCTCGGCACCGAGCAAGGCGGTACCGGCGCCGACCCTGGGAGTGCAGTTCACGGAAACCATGAAGGGCTATTTTTCTACCGCCTTCACCCAGCCCCAGGGCACCGACCTCAAGCTGTACGAGGCGGCGGCCCAGCGCGGAGAAACGCAAAACTCGCCCATCGAATTCACCCTGACCATCACCGCCGACGACCTCAACCGGATGATCAAGGAGCCACAGCACGCCGCCACCCTGGTGGGCACCCTGAATGCTCCGCTGCTGTCGGCGCAGCCGCTGGTGGCCAGCCACGGGGTGTTCAACCTGTTCGAGGAATTCCAGCAGCAGGTCGGCGTGCGCCACATGAACTACGACATGCGCCTGAGCGCCGAGGACGGCAACGAGTATTTCTTCAGTGCCTTCAAGACCGTGCCCGAGGACCACGGGGTGCTGAACATCTGGCCCGACACCAGCACTCTCTACGTGACCCTGTACCGGGGCCGGGACAAGGCCGGGCCGGTGCTGGGCTCTGGTGTGATGCACATCCTGCCGGCGGACTTCGCCAGGCAGATGACCACCATGAAGGTGCTCAACGCTCGCAACGAGCGCGAGCGCATCGAAGCCCTGGCGCGCTTCGGCAAGTTCTTCGCCGGGATCCTCTGGGAAAGCTACGGCGGGGTATTCGCCGGGGACATCTACTTCAACCCCGACGCACCGCCCCGGATCAAGCGCCCCCTGGATGCGCCGGCCCCCACGGTGCATTTCTTCGAGACCGAAGACCGGGTGCAACTGCGCCTGACCCGCTACCAGGCCGGCGGCAAGGGCCCGGTGATGCTGGTGCACGGCCTGGGCGTGGGCTCCAATATCTTTTCCACCGACACCATCCAGGCCAACCTGCTGGAGTACCTGTGCAAGCACGACTATGACGTCTGGCTCCTGGATTTTCGGGTCAGCATTCTGCTGCCGGCGAGCAAGCAGGAGTGCAATGGCGACCAGATCGCGGCGTATGACTTCAAGGCTGCCATCGGCCAGATCCGGCAGGCGACCGGGGCCCGGGACGTGCAATGCGTGGTGCATTGCTACGGCGCCACCACCTTCTTCATGTCGCTGCTGGCAGGCCTGCAGGATGTGCGCTCGGTGGTCTGCTCGCAGATCGCCGCCGACACCGTGGTGGCCACGGCCACCGGGATCAAGGCCGGCCTGCACCTGCCGGGAATGCTCGATGCCATTGGCATCAAGTCCCTGACCGCCTATGCCGACAGCAAGGAAAGCTGGTTCAACAAGCTCTACGACACGGCCCTCAACGGCTATGCCCGGCTTGAGGCCCAGGGCTATTGCACCAACCCGGTGTGCCACCGCATCACCTTCATGTATGCCTCGCTGTACCGCCACGACACCCTCAACCAGACCCTGCACGACAACCTGCACGAGCTGTTCGGCGAATCCAACATCCAGACTTTCGAGCACCTGGCGCTGATCTGTCGCAAGGGGCACCTGGTGGACTTCAAGGGACGCGACGTCTACATGCCGCATTTCGACCGGTTGAAGCTGCCCATCTGCTTTATCAGCGGGGCCGATAACCAGTGCTACCTGCCGCAAAGCACCCAGAAGACCTATGAGCGCCTGTGCCAGATGCATGGTCCCGAGCTGTTCAGCCGCCATGTGGTGCCGGGGTATGGGCATATCGACTGCATCTTCGGTGAGAACGCCGTGGTCGATGTGTACCCGCTGATCCTCGCGCACCTGGAGAAGACCGCCCAGGGCTGATCCCTGCCGGCTCCCGCTCTGCGGTGCCTCAGGTGCCGCAGCCACAGGCCTCGCCCGGGTGACGAGCACCGCAGGCCAAGGTGCCCAGGGCCTTGGGGCGCCTTCGGCAGCAGTTCCACATGGATGCAGGAATGCTTGAAATGAACGTTTATATTCGCTGGTTCCAACGCTTTATCTGGCTGGGCATCGCCATGAACATGGTGTTCGCCCTGCCGGCGCTGTTTGCCCCGGCCCTGCTGACCGCCGTGGTCGGGCTGCCGCCGGTGCTCTCCGATCCCTGGCTGGAGAACGCCGGCATGCTGCTGGTGGGCATCAGCCTGTTCTACATGCCCTCGGGCTTCAATGCGCCGCGCTACGTAGTGCATTCCTGGCTCTGTGTGTTGTCGCGGCTGGTGGCCGTGGCGTTCTGGATCTACCTGATCGACACCAGCAACCAGCCCCAGGTGTTTGTGCCCATGCTCATGGGTGATCTGGGCATGTTCCTGGTCCTCGGCATTCTGTTGTACCTGGGCAATGTCCCGGCCAACCGGCCCTGGGCCTTGCTCAAGGCCGGCCTGCGCGCATGGTGCCAGGGCTGGGAAGCCTGCTGGAGGCGCCACAGTTTTCGTGTGGCGAGCCTGCTGGCGCTGCTGGTGCTGGGGTTCGTCGGTTATGAAACCTGGGTCAACATGCTGCGCGAGGTGCCCCAGCCGGTGGAGGCCACGGATGAGGATCACTTCAAGTACGCGGCCATCGGCCTGGGCATCGAGGCACGGATTCCTTACTACCTGTTCGCCGTGCTGCCGCAGTTGTGCCCGGAAAAACTGCCCCGGCCCGGCGGTTATGAGGTCTTCGGCTTCCTCTACGAGAATGGCCGGGACCTGCCCGTGGGCATGGCCAAGCGGCAGTTGGGCTACCCGACGGTGGAACCCAATTGCGCCCTGTGCCACACCGGCGCCTACCGCGCCAGCGCCAGCGATGTATCCCGAGTGGTGCCCACCGCGCCGGCCAACCTGATGCAGCTCCAGGCCTTCCAGTGGTTCGCCTACGATTGCGCCAACGACCCGAAATTCACCGTGGATGCGCTGATGACCGCGATCAACGCCAAGTTCCAGCTGGGCCTGATCGAGCGCCTGTACAACCGCTACCTGATCATGCCCATGGCCAAGAGCGCGCTGCTCAAGCAGAAGCAGGCCTACGCCTGGCAGAAGCTGCGGCCACAGCAGGGGCCGGGGCGCACCGACACCTTCAACCCGACCAAGATGGTGGTGTTCGGCTTCCCCGACGATTCCACCATCGGCACCGTGGACCTGCCGCAAATCTGGAACCAGAAGCCGCGGGAGTCCATGTACCTGCACTGGGATGGCAACAACAACCAGATTCGCGAACGCAACTACGCTGCGGCAATGGCGGTGGGGGCGACCCCGGAATCGGTGCTGCCGCAGAGCTTCAACCGGGTCACCAACTGGTTGCTGGGGCACAAGCCGCCGGCCTGGCCGTTCGCCCTCGATCAGGCCAAGGCTGCCCAGGGCAAGCCGCTGTGGGAGGCCAACTGCGCCGGTTGCCATGAGTTCGGCAAGGCTGACACCGGCCAGGTCACCACCGGCATCCAGGAGCTGGGCACCGACCCCCACCGCCTGGATTCCTTCACCACCGGGCTGGTGCAGGCCTTTCATGGCTTCAAGAAACCGCCCTTCGATTTTGGTGCCTATCGCAAGACCCAGAGCTACAGCAACACTCCCACCGACGGCATATGGCTGCGTGCGCCTTACCTGCACAACGGCTCGGTGCCCAGCCTCTGGGACCTGCTGCAGGCTCCCCAACGGCGGCCCCAGGTGTTCTTCACCGGCTCGGACGTCTATGACCCGCAGAACGTCGGCTTCATCACCAGCGGTCCGACGGTACAGGGCCCGGGCTACTTCAAGTACGACACCCGCCTGGAGGGCAACAGCAACAGCGGCCACCTGTACGGCACGCAGCTTTCCGACGAGCAGAAATGGCAGTTGATCGAGTACATGAAAACCCTGTGAGTGCCACGGGATATCAGGGCAAAGCACCATCAAGAGGGATGCCGCCATGTCATTTGTGAGCAACCTGGAACACGAATACGACCAGGTGAAGACCCGGGTCGACGGCCTGCTCGCCAGGCTCGATCTGGCCTGGAAGAAACTCAGCAACCAGCTCGAACCCAAGGAGTTGCAGGGCATTGTCAGCCTGTTGCAGCGCGCCCATGACCAGGCGCAGTACGCCATCCTCCATGGCGAGCTGCCGCCCGGCCAGGCACCGGTGCCCTGGGAACTGGCCCACGGCCTGTCGGTGCTGCACCTGGGCAACGCCGCGCCCTTGCCACAGACCGTGGCCGAGCTGCAGACCCAGGTGATGAAGGACGGCACCCTGCTGGGCTGTCGCCAGTGGGAGCTGCTGGATCTGCGCTGGAGCGAGGCCTTGCTCAACTGGCTGGAGAACCTGCGCGACCATGCCCCCTTCGGCAGCACCCCGGCGCTGATCGAGATGGCCGACGACGTGCTGCTGGACATGGCCGGCGACTGGGGCACCGGGTATTTCGACAGCCAGTCGGCGGCGCAGCGAGTGGCGAACCTGATCACCCAGGACAAGCCGGACTTCACCATTCACCTGGGGGATGTGTATTACGCCGGCACCGGCAGCGAAGAGAACGCCGATCTTGCGGACTGGCCCCAGGGTTCCCAGGCCTCGTTCAGCCTCAACTCCAACCATGAGATGTACAGCGGCGCCCATGGCTATTTCGCCGAGATCGACGCGCTGTTTCCCAGGCAGCAAGGCACCAGCTACTTCGCCCTGTTCAACAGCCACTGGCTGATCATTGGCCTGGACAGCGCCTATGCCGCCGACGAGATGAACCTGTACATGGACGGCAACCTGGACCCCACGCAGGCGCAATGGCTCAAGGACCTGGTGGCCAGCAAGGGGCAGGGACGCAGGATCATGCTGCTCAGCCATCATCAGGGCCTGGACATCAGTGGCCAGCAGCAGACCGCGTTGTACAAGCAAGTCTTCGCGGCCCTGGGCCGGGCACCGGACTACTGGTATTGGGGGCACCTGCACAACGGCATCTGCTATGCGCCCAGGGACGGCATGTACGGGCGCTGCATCGGCCATGGGGCGATTCCCTATGGCGTTACCAGCGAACTGAAGGGCAACGCCCAGGTGCAATGGTCGGAAACCCTTTCGGCAGACGATCCGAACTACCCGCTACGGGTGCGCAATGGCTATGTGAAGGTGAGGCTGGACGGCCCGCAGATCAGCGAGACCTTCATCGGCGAGACCGGCGCGGTCAGCTGGTCGCGGCCCTGAAGGCCCTGTAGCCGCTGCCGACCCCGCGAGGCTGCGACAAGGTCCGCAGGACCTTGCTTGACGGTTTTCCGCCGGACCTCAGGCGCTCTCAAGATCGCTGCGCCTGCTGCGTCGGAGTGCCGCCCAAGCCGTTCGCAGCCTGCGGCAGCGGCTACACAAGCCTTGTAGCCGCTACGGTGCTTGCAGTGTCAGCCGGTGACCGGAACACCCTTGAGGTAAGGCGCCGGTTCCGCCCCCAGGTTGCTCAGCATGCGCTCGCTGTACCAGTCGACGAAGTTGACCACGCCGAACTCGTAGGTCTTGGAGTACGGGCCGGGCTGGTAGGCGGTGGAGTTGATGCCGCGCTGGTTCTCTTCCGCCAGGCGCCGGTCCTGGGCGTTGGTGGCGTCCCACACCTGGCGCATGCGCTCGACGTCGTAGTCCACGCCTTCCACGGCGTCCTTGTGCACGATCCACTTGGTGGTGACGATGGTTTCCTGGGCGCTGATGGGCCACACGGTGAACACGATGATGTGGTCGCCCATGCAGTGGTTCCACGAGTGGGGCAGGTGCAGGATGCGCATCGAGCCCAGGTCCGGGTTCTTGATCCGGCCCATGAGTTTGGCGCAGCCCTGCTTGCCGTCCAGGGTCATGGACACGGTGCCCTTGAGCAGCGGCATGCGCACGATGCGGTTGCGCAGGCCAAAGCTGGCGTGGGCGTAAGGGATCTTCTCGGCTTCCCAGGCGGCAGCGGAGGCGGCCACGTGGTCCTTGAACGCCTGGTCGGCCCGCGGGTCGGTGACGTCGTCCCATTCCAGCAGGGTTTTCAGCAATTCGGGGTGCGAGCCGCCGCAGTGGTAGCACTCGCGGTTGTTCTCCAGCACCAGCTTCCAGTTGGCCTTTTCATGCAAGGTGGTCTGCACCGCCACCTTGGTGTTCTCCATGTCGTAGGGCTCCATGTAATGGGCCAGGGTCGCCAGGAAGTCGTCGATGGCCGGCGGGTTCTCGGCCAGGGAGATGAAGATGTAGCCGCCGGCGGTCTTCACGTTCACCGGTTTCAGGCCGTATTGCTTCATGTCGAAGTCGGCGCCCATCTCGGTGCCGGCGAACAGCAGGCGGCCGTCCAGTTCGTAGGTCCACTGGTGGTAGTGGCAGACCAGCTTGGCGACCTTGCCCTTGTCGCTGGTGCACAGCCGTGAGCCGCGGTGGCGGCAGACGTTGTGGAAGGCGTGGACCACGCCGTCGGCGCCGCGGATGACGATGATCGGGTTCTTGCCGATCTGCAGGGTGATGTAGTTGCCCTTGGTGGGGATTTCGCAGGTCATGCCGGCGATCAGCCATTCCTTCTGGAAGATCTCCTGCATGTCGATATCGAACAGCCTTTCATCGCAGTAGAACGGCTGCGGCAGGGAAAAGGTCCGCTCACGTTCCTGCAGCATCTGTGCAGTGGCCTTGCGTGCAGGTTCCAGCGGATCGCCCAAGCTCAGGGTTGCGGTGACGTCCATCGTTCAAGTCCTCATGGCCGTTCAGTGCGGCCGGCGAATTAATTAGTGGCTACGGTGGGTGCTACGCAAGTCACGAAAAAAACGGCTGTTGTCGTTGAGGCGAGTGTGGGTCCGCAGGCGCCAAGAACCTTATCCATGGGCGACATGGCCCAATCTGTTCCCGACGCGCCAGCCCCGGCAGCTGGGGGCTGGTCGCGATAAGCATGTGAATGTCGCAGATAGGTAAATGGGCGCGAGAAGCCTTACGCAGAATCGCTGACAAGACGCCGACCGTCGGCCGTGGAGAACAGCATGTCCAACACCTTCCTTAACCCGGTAACCACCCAGACCTGGGCCAATGGCCGTCACATCGTCCGTTGCGTCAAAGTCATCCAGGAAACCTGGGACGTGCGGACCTTCTGCTTCATGGCTGACCAGCCGATCATGTTCTTCTTCAAACCGGGGCAGTTCGTCACCCTGGAGCTGGAGATCGAGGGCCAGCCGGTGATGCGTTCTTACACCATCTCCAGCTCGCCCTCGGTGCCCTACAGCTTCTCGGTGACCATCAAGCGCGTGCCCGGCGGCAAGGTCTCCAACTGGCTGCACGACACCCTGCACGAAGGCCAGGAACTGGCGGTGCACGGGCCGGTGGGGCTGTTCAACGCCATCGACTTTCCGGCGCCGAAGATCCTCTACCTCAGCGGCGGCGTCGGCATTACCCCGGTGATGTCCATGGCGCGCTGGTTCTACGACACCAACGCCAACGTCGACATGGTGTTCATCCACAGCGCCCGTTCCCCCAAGGACATCATTTACCACCGCGAGCTGGAGCACATGGCCTCGCGGATCGACAACTTCAGCCTGCACCTGATCTGCGAAAAGCACGGCCTGGGCGAGCCCTGGGCCGGTTATCGCGGCTACCTGAACCACAAGATGCTGGAGTTGATGGCCCCGGATTTCCTGGAGCGGGAAGTGTTCTGCTGCGGCCCCACGCCCTATATGAGCGCGGTCAAGCGGCTGCTGGAAGCCGCCGGTTTCGACATGGCCCGCTACCACGAGGAATCCTTCGGCGCGACCCCGGCCGAAGCCCGGGCCGATGCGGTGGAACACGCCGAACAGGCGGCCGAGGCGCCGGAGCCGGACCTGGCGGACCTGCATCAGGTGGAGTTCACCGCTTCGGGCAAGAGCATCCGCGTGGCCCCCGGGGAAACCGTGCACGCGGCGGCGGCCAAGCTTGGCCTGATGATTCCCAAGGCCTGCGGCATGGGCATCTGCGGCACCTGCAAGGTGCTCAAGCTGGGGGGCGAGGTGGAGATGGAGCACAACGGCGGGATCACCGAGGAAGACGAAGCCGAAGGCTACATCCTGTCCTGCTGCAGCGTGCCCAAGGGCGACGTGCGCGTGGAGTTCTGATCGCCGGCAAACCGGCCCCTGCATCCGTTTGCTGTAGGAGCCGGCTTGCCAGCGAACAGGTGCAACCTGATCCTTCGGTTACTGATACAACGCCGGGCGCCGATCCAGGTGCACATGGTTATGTTCACTGATGGACTTGTGCCAGGCCTGGGTCAGGTCCAGCTCCGCCAGCAGCAACTGCTCGGCGCTTTTCCGATCCCTGCCCGCCAGTGGATAACCGTCGGCATCGACAAGGGTCGAGCCGCCCACCCAGTTCACTCCACGTTCCTCGCCGCAGCGGTCGCAGGCGGCGATGAACATCCGGTTGACCGCCGCATTGGCCTGCACCCGGACCATCTCCGCCGGCCGCTCGCCGAGCGGGCGCGGGCCATCCGGCCAGTTCACCGGGGCGCACAGCAGGGCCGCGCCGGCCAGGGCTGGCAGGCGCACCCACTCGGGAAACTCCAGGTCGTAGCAGATCATCATGGCGATCGGCCCGAAGCGGGTCGGCACCACCGGCGGCGGCTCGTCGCCCGGGGTGAAGATCAGGTTTTCCCGATCCCACAGGTGGGCCTTGCGGTACAGCGTCAGCCTGCCTTCGGGTTCGACCAGCGCCGCGCTGTTGGCCACGCGCTCCTGGTCCAGGCGCTCGCAGAAGCCGCCGACGATCACCACCTGCAGCTCTTCGGCCAGGGTTTTCCACAGGCTCAGGGTCGGCCCGTCGAGGCTTTCCGAGAGTGCCAGGGCTTCATTGCGGTCGCTGAACACATAGCCGCTCTGCACCAGTTCCGGCAGCACCACCACCTGGGCGCCGCGGGCGGCGGCCTGGCGTATCGCCTCGGCGCCCAGGGCGCGGTTGTACTTAAGGTCGCCGATGCGCGGGGCCACTTGCTGGCAGGCCACCTTGAGGGACGCCTGAGGAATCATTGCGCGCCTCCTTCCAGTTGCTGCTCGCTGGCCTGGATGGCCAGGCGCTCCGCGTCCAGGTCCAGGTTGCGGGTCAGTGCCCAGTAGACCAGCGCGGCCACGGCAAGGCCAACCACGAAGGCAATGTCGGCGCCGCCCAGGGCCTGGGACAGCGGGCCCTGGAAGAAACTCAGGGACATGAACGGCACCATCGCCAGCAGGCCGAGGAAATACGCCAGCAGCCCGGCGCTGGACCAGCGGCCATAGATCCCGGTGTGATTGAAGATGTCGCTGATGGCGTAGCGACCTTTGCGCACCAGGTAGAAGTCCGCCAGGTTGACTGCGGTCCAGGGCACCAGGAAATACAGCATCAGCAGCACGAAAGTGTTGAAGCTGCCCAGGTAGCTCTCGGGAATGTTCATGGCGATGAGAAAGATCACCACCGCCACCAGCACGATTCCGCAGACCCGGCTCTTGAGGTTGGGCTTGATCGACTTGAAGCCGTCGATGGCGCTGATGCCGGTGAGCATGGCGCCGTAGCAGTTGACCGCCATGATGCCCACCAGCGCCGGCACTGCGATCAGCACGGTGAAGGTGCCGAAGCCGGGGATCACCCGGTTGCCCACTTCGCGCACGCTGGCGATGGCATCGGGGGAGGGCAGGGCCGAGGCCAGGAACGCCCCCAGGGACATCAGCCACAGGGCCGAACCGGCGGCGCCCAGGTAGGTCCAGAAGATCACCTGGCGCGACGGCGTCTTGTGCGGCAGGTAGCGTGAGTAGTCGGAGACGTACACCGAATAGCTGATCTGGTAGCCGGCGGCGGCCGACAGCTGGATCAGGAACGCCGACCAGGAGAACTGCGGGTCGGCCAGGGCCGAGTCGGCCTGCAGGGTCAGCAGGGCACTGACGGTGAGCACCGCGAACACGCTGATCATCACGTAGGTCAGCCAGCGCTGCACGGTGTGCAGCAGGTCATGGCCGATCACCGCGATCAGCACCGCCACGGCGATCATCAGGGTGTACCAGGGCGCCCGGGCGCCGGGCATCACGGTGTTGATGGCATCGGTGGCGAGAATCACGTTGAACACGTTGAAGCCGATGTAGACGAACACCACGGCGGTGAACGGCACGATGGCGCCACGCAGGCCGAACTGGGCGCGGGACTGGATCATCTGCGGCAGCCCCATGCGCGGGCCCTGGTTGGCGTGGAAGGCCATGCAGAAGGTGCCCAGGCAGACGCCGATGACGATCGCCAGGATGGCGTATTGCAGGGCGAGGCCCAGGGCTGCGCCGGTGAAACCGGTGACCATGGTGGTGAGCACGAAGTTGCCGGTGAACCAGAAGGGCCCCTGATGCCAGACCTTGCCGTGGCGCTCGTTGCGCGGCACGTAGTCGATGGAACGGGTTTCGATCTTCAGGCCGGGAGGCTGGGCGTTCTCGGTGACGCAAGAAGAAGTCGTCATGGGGTACAGCCTTATTTTTATAGGTCGACCCCGGAGTCTCGGACAAACGCTGCGGTTGTTGAATCAGTGGGGGCAAATAATCAGTTCAGGAATTTGTGAACTGATGTGGGGGGCTTGACGGGCCTCTTCGCTGGCAAGCCAGCTCCTACGGGGCGGGAGGCGTGCTGGCCGTTGTAGGAGCCGGCTTGCCGGCGAAGGCGTCGGTGAGCGCGGCGCTTGGGTTGCGGGCCTCTTCGCTGGCAAGCCAGCTCCTACAGGCGGGGGGTGGGTCAGGCGCTCATGACGGTGCGGATGTCGGCTGCCAGTTCGCGCACGCGGTCTTCCTCGGTGTCCCAGGAGCACATGAAGCGCGCGCCACCCTTGCCGATGAAGGTATAGAAGCGCCAGCCCTTGGCCGTCAGTGCGGCAATGGCCGGTTCCGAGAGTTGCAGGAACACGCCGTTGGCCTGCACCGGGAACATCAGTTCCACGCCAGGAATGTCGGCCACCAGTTGGGCCAGCAGCTGCGCGCAGTGGTTGGCGTGGCGGGCGTGCTTGAGCCAGGCGTCGTTTTCCAGGAGGCCGACCCAGGGCGCGGAGAGAAAGCGCATTTTCGAGGCCAGCTGGCCAGCCTGCTTGCAGCGGTAGTCGAAGTCTTCCGCCAGCTTGTGGTTGAAGAACAGGATCGCTTCACCCACCGCCATGCCGTTTTTCGTGCCGCCAAAGCACAGCACGTCCACGCCGGCCTTCCAGGTCAGCTCCGCCGGGGTACAGCCGAGGAAGGCGCAGGCGTTGGAGAAGCGCGCGCCGTCCATGTGCAGGTTCAGCCCCAGTTCCTTGCAGGTGGCACTGATGGCGCGAACTTCTTCCGGGGTGTAGACACTGCCCACCTCGGTGGCCTGGGTCAGGGTTACCACCCGCGGCTTGGGATAGTGGATGTCCTGGCGCTTGAGGGCGATCTCGCGGATCGATTCCGGGGTCAGCTTGCCGTTCTGGGTGCCGGCGATCAGCAGCTTGGAGCCGTTGGAGAAGAACTCCGGGGCGCCGCACTCGTCGGTTTCGACGTGGGCGGTTTCCGAGCAGATCACGCTGTGGTAACTCTGGCACAGCGACGACAGGGCCAGGGAGTTGGCGGCGGTGCCGTTGAAGGCGAAGAACACTTCGCAATCGGTTTCGAACAGTTTGCGGAAATGATCCGAGGCGCGAGCGGTCCACTGGTCGTCGCCGTAAGCGCGCTCGTGGCCGTGGTTGGCCTGCTCCATGGCGGCCCAGGCTTCGGGGCAGATGCCGGAGTAGTTGTCGCTGGCGAATTGTTGGCTCTTGTCGGTCATGGCCGGCTCCGTGGTCGATGATGGTGCGCACTTTAACCAAGAATAATGGCCCAGCACACGCTCTGTTTATGCCGGAATAATGCATGGCCCATAAGGATTTATGCGTGACGCGATGCTGAAACCCGACACTGCCCGGCGCGACGGGGCGCTGGATGCGCTGAAATGGCTGGCGCTGCTGAGCATGGTCCTCGATCACCTGCGTTATGTGGGCCTGAGCCTGGACTGGCTTTACGTACCCGGGCGCCTGGCGTTTCCCTGGTTCTGCCTGGCCATGGCGGTGAACCTGACCCGGGCCAGGGATGAAATCGACCGCCGGCCCGGCCCATGGCGCTACCTGGGCTGGTTGCTGCTGTTCAGCCTGCTGAGCGAGATTCCCTATCGCCTGTTCATTCCCGACCCCGATACCTTGAATGTGTTGCCCTCCCTGGCCCTGGGCCTGCTGGTGGCTCGCGGCTGGCAGCGGCGCAGAGGCCTGGACCTGGGGCTTGGCCTGCTGGCCTTGCTGCTGGCGGTGGTTTTCAGCGAGCGGCTGATGTTCGGCGCCTTCGGGGTGTTGCTGCCGCTGGCCCTGGTACTGGTGTTGCGCCGGCCCTGGTATTTCAGCCTGCTGCCTGGGGCGCTGTGCCTGGCGGCCAATCAATGGGAAACCTTGTTCCCGGCGGCGCGCCTGGGCAATCAGGTGGCGACCTGCGGTATTGCCGCTTGTCTGCTGGCGCCGTGGCTGGGGCTGATGCTGCTGCGGGGGCTGCGTGGCAGGTCGGTGCCGGCCATGCGCCGCTGGGCCTACCTGCTGTACCCGGCGCACTTTCTCCTGCTGCTGGCCCTGCGCGCAGCCCTTTAGGAGCCGGCTTGCCGGCGAAGGCGCCCGTGAGGGTTTGCGCCCGGCTTGCGGGCCTCTTCGCTGGCAAGCCGGCTCCTACGGCAGAGAGCGTTGCGTTCCGGGGGAAGGACAGGCCCGATCCAGAGCCGTTGGCGGGTGGTGCGGGCAGGCATTTATCTCCGCACGCCAGGGCATGTCGTAAACGCACCTTTGCGTGGCGTCCATAGGCATTTGAGTTCCCCTTCCCGGTCATACCATCGCATCCAAAGGGCGTAGCTGTAAGGCTCGCCTCACCGAGACGAAAGGCGCACCGCCGCCGCTGGGAGAGACGTGATGTTCAGCAAGCAAGACCAGATCCAGGGTTACGACGATGCACTGCTGGCGGCCATCAATGCCGAGGAACAACGCCAGGAAGATCACATCGAGCTGATCGCGTCGGAAAACTACACCAGCAAGCGGGTGATGCAGGCGCAAGGCAGCGGGCTGACCAACAAGTACGCCGAAGGCTATCCGGGCAAGCGCTACTACGGTGGCTGCGAGCACGTGGACAAGGTCGAGGCCCTGGCCATCGAGCGCGCCAAGCAACTGTTCGGTGCCGACTACGCCAACGTCCAGCCGCACTCCGGTTCTTCGGCCAACAGCGAGGTGTACCTGGCCCTGCTGCAGGCCGGCGATACCATCCTCGGCATGAGCCTGGCCCATGGCGGCCACCTGACCCACGGGGCCAAGGTGTCGTCCTCGGGCAAGCTGTACAACGCGGTGCAGTACGGCATCGACACCCGCACCGGGTTGATCGACTACGACGAAGTCGAGCGCCTGGCCGTGGAACACAAGCCGAAGATGATCGTCGCCGGCTTCTCGGCCTACTCCAAGACCCTGGACTTCCCGCGCTTCCGGCAGATCGCCGACAAGGTCGGGGCGCTGCTGTTCGTCGACATGGCCCACGTCGCCGGGCTGGTGGCCGCCGGTCTGTATCCCAACCCGCTGCCCTATGCCGACGTGGTCACTACCACCACCCACAAGACCCTGCGCGGTCCCCGTGGCGGGCTGATCCTGGCCAAGGCCAACGAAGAGATCGAGAAGAAACTCAACGCTGCCGTTTTCCCGGGTGCCCAGGGCGGTCCGCTGATGCATGTGATTGCGGCCAAGGCAGTGTGCTTCAAGGAAGCGCTGGAACCTGGCTTCAAGGCTTATCAGCAGCAAGTGATCGACAACGCCCAGGCCATGGCCGGCGTATTTATCAAACGTGGCTACGATGTAGTGTCCGGCGGCACCGACAACCACCTGTTCCTGGTCAGCCTGATTCGCCAGGGCCTGACTGGCAAGGATGCCGATGCCGCCCTGGGCCGCGCCCACATCACCGTGAACAAGAACGCCGTGCCCAACGACCCGCAGTCGCCGTTTGTCACGTCCGGCCTGCGCATCGGCACCCCGGCGGTCACCACCCGCGGTTTCAAGGTCACCCAGTGCACCGAACTGGCGGGCTGGATCTGCGACATTCTCGACCACCTCGGCGATGCCGACGTCGAGGCCAATGTCGCCCGTCAGGTGGCGGCCCTGTGTGCTGATTTCCCGGTTTACCGCTGAGAGCCGCAACTGGAGCAATGACTATGCAACGCTATTCGGGCTTCGGCCTCTTCAAGCACTCTCTCAGCCACCATGAAAACTGGCAGCGCATGTGGCGCACCCCGACCCCGAAGAAAGTCTATGACGTGGTCATAGTCGGCGGCGGCGGGCATGGCCTGGCCACCGCCTACTACCTGGCCAAGGAACACGGCATCACCAATGTCGCGGTGGTGGAGAAGGGCTGGCTGGGCGGCGGCAACACCGCGCGCAACACCACCATCGTGCGTTCCAACTACCTGTGGGACGAGTCGGCGCAGCTCTACGAGCACGCCATGAAGCTGTGGGAAGGCCTGTCCCAGGACCTCAACTACAACGTGATGTTCTCCCAGCGCGGGGTCTACAACCTGTGCCATACCCTGCAGGACATCCGTGATTCCGAGCGCCGGGTCAGCGCCAACCGGCTCAACGGCATCGACGGCGAACTGCTCAACACCCAGCAGGTGGCGGACGAGATCCCCTACCTGGACTGCTCGAAGAACACTCGCTACCCGGTGCTCGGCGCCACGGTCCAGCGCCGCGGCGGCGTGGCCCGTCACGACGCCGTGGCCTGGGGCTTTGCCCGCGCCGCCGACGCCCTGGGCGTGGACCTGATCCAGCAGACCGAAGTCATTGGTTTTCGCAAGGAAAACGGCGTGTGCATCGGCGTCGAGACCAACAAGGGCTTTATCGGTGCCAAGCGCGTCGGGGTGGTCAC
This sequence comes from Pseudomonas sp. GW822-FHT04H02, assembly GCF_058800645.1. NCBI lineage: Bacteria > Pseudomonadati > Pseudomonadota > Gammaproteobacteria > Pseudomonadales > Pseudomonadaceae > Pseudomonas > Pseudomonas sp. GW822-FHT04H02. Next base: position 464,757 of record NZ_JBXAMM010000005.1, read on the forward strand.
CGCCGGCAACTCCGGGCACATGGCCAAGCTCGCGGGTTTTCGCCTGCCGATCGAATCCCACCCGCTGCAGGCGCTGGTGTCGGAGCCGATCAAACCGATCATCGACAGCGTGATCATGTCCAACGCGGTGCACGGCTACATCAGCCAGTCGGACAAGGGCGATCTGGTGATCGGTGCCGGTATCGACGGCTGGGTCGGCTACGGCCAGCGCGGTTCCTACCCGGTGATCGAGCACACCATCCAGGCCATCGTCGAGATGTTCCCGGTCCTCTCCCGTGTGCGCATGAACCGCCAGTGGGGCGGCATCGTCGACACCAGCCCGGACGCCTGCCCGATCATTTCCAAGACCCCGGTGCCGAACATGTTCTTCAACTGCGGGTGGGGCACTGGTGGCTTCAAGGCCACCCCGGGCTCGGGCAACGTGTTTGCCGCAAGCCTCGCCAAGGGCGAGATGCATCCTCTGGCCGCCCCTTTCTCCATCGACCGTTTCCACAACGGCGCGCTGATCGACGAACACGGCGCTGCTGCGGTCGCCCACTAAAAGGACAACTCCCTATGTTGCATATCTTCTGTCCTCACTGCGGCGAGCTGCGCTCCGAAGAGGAATTCCATTCGTCCGGCCAGGCGCATATTCCACGGCCCCTGGACCCCAGCGCCTGCACCGACGAGGAGTGGGGCGACTACATGTTCTTCCGCGACAACCCTCGCGGCCTGCACCACGAGTTGTGGATCCACGCCGCCGGTTGCCGCCAGTACTTCAACGCTACCCGCGACACCGTGACCTACGAAATTCTTGAGACCTACAAGATCGGCACCAAGCCGCAATTCACCGCCAAGGCTGCTGGAGAGAAGGTATGAGCCAGACCAATCGCCTGTCCAACGGCGGACGCATCGACCGCAACAAGGTCCTGACCTTCACCTTCAACGGCCAGAGCTACAAGGGTTTTGAGGGCGACACCCTGGCCTCGGCCCTGCTGGCCAACGGCGTGGACATCATCGGCCGCAGCTTCAAGTACTCCCGGCCCCGGGGCATCTTCGCCGCAGGCTGCGAGGAGCCCAACGCGGTGCTGCAGATCGGTGCCACCGAAGCCACCCAGATCCCCAACGTGCGCGCCACCCAGCAGGCGCTGTACCAGGGCCTGGTCGCCACCAGCACCAACGGCTGGCCCAGCGTCAACAACGACATGATGGGGATTCTCGGCAAGGTCGGCGGCAAGCTGATGCCGCCGGGCTTCTACTACAAGACCTTCATGTACCCGCAATCGTTCTGGATGACCTACGAGAAGTACATCCGCAAGGCCGCGGGTCTGGGCCGTTCGCCCACCGAGAACGATCCGGACACCTACGACAACATGAACCAGCACTGCGACGTGCTGATCGTCGGCGCCGGCCCCGCGGGCCTTGCCGCCGCCCTGGCAGCGGCCCGCAGTGGCGCCCGGGTGATCCTCGCCGACGAGCAGGAAGAGTTCGGCGGTACCCTGCTGGACAGCCGCGAGAGCCTGGACGGCAAGCCGGCGGCGGAGTGGGTGGCCAGTGTGGTTGCCGAACTCCAGTCGCTTCCGGATGTGTTGCTGCTGCCACGGGCCACGGTCAACGGCTACCACGACCACAACTTCCTGACCATTCACGAGCGTCTCACCGATCACCTCGGCGACCGCGCGCCCATCGGCCAGGTACGCCAGCGCATCCATCGGGTCCGCGCCAAGCGCGTGGTGCTGGCCACCGGCGCCCATGAGCGGCCGCTGGTCTACGGCAACAACGACGTGCCGGGCAACATGCTGGCTGGCGCGGTCTCCACCTATGTGCGGCGCTACGGCGTGGCCCCGGGCAAGAAACTGGTGCTGTCCACCAATAACGACCACGCCTACCGTGTGGCCCTGGACTGGCTCGACGCCAGCCTGCAAGTGGTGGCCATCGCCGATGCGCGGCACAACCCGCGCGGCGCCCTGGTGGAAGAAGCCCGGGCCAAGGGTATTCGCATCCTCACCTCCAGCGCGGTGATCGAGGCCCGTGGCAGCAAGCACGTGACCGGCGCGCGTGTAGCGGCCATCGACGTCAAGGCACACAAGGTCACCAGCCCCGGCGAATGGCTCGACTGCGACCTGATCGCCAGCTCCGGCGGCTACAGCCCGGTGGTGCACCTGGCCTCGCACCTGGGCGGCAAGCCGGTGTGGCGCGAAGACATCCTCGGTTTCGTGCCCGGTGAAGCGCCGCAGAAACGTGTGTGCGTCGGTGGCATCAACGGCGTCTACAGCCTCGGCGATACCCTGGCCGACGGTTTCGAAGGCGGTGTGCGCGCCGCCAGCGAAGCCGGTTTCCAGGCCGTTGAGGGCGTTCTGCCCAAGGCCCTGGCCCGTCTTGAAGAACCGACCCTGGCGCTGTTCCAGGTGCCCCACGAAAAAGGCACGGCGCGTGCGCCGAAGCAATTCGTCGACCTGCAGAACGACGTCACTGCGGCCGCCATCGAACTGGCGACCCGCGAGGGCTTCGAGTCTGTGGAACACGTCAAGCGCTACACCGCCCTGGGCTTCGGCACCGACCAGGGCAAGCTGGGCAACGTCAACGGCCTGGCCATCGCCGCCCGCTCGCTGAACGTCAGCATTCCGCAGATGGGCACCACCATGTTCCGTCCGAACTACACGCCGATCACCTTCGGCGCCGTGGCTGGCCGGCACTGCGGGCACATCTTCGAGCCGGTGCGCTTCACCGCGCTGCATGCCTGGCATGTGAAGAATGGCGCCGAGTTCGAAGACGTCGGCCAGTGGAAACGCCCCTGGTACTTCCCTAAGAACGGCGAAGACCTGCATGCCGCGGTCAAGCGTGAATGCCAGGCCGTGCGCGACAGCGTCGGCCTGCTGGACGCCTCGACCCTGGGCAAGATCGACATCCAGGGCCCCGATGCCCGGGAGTTCCTCAACCGCATCTACACCAATGCCTGGACCAAGCTCGACGTGGGCAAGGCCCGCTACGGCCTGATGTGCAAGGAAGACGGCATGGTCTTCGACGACGGCGTCACTGCCTGTCTGGCCGACAACCACTTCCTGATGACCACCACCACCGGCGGCGCGGCTCGCGTGCTGCAGTGGCTGGAGATCTACCAGCAGACCGAATGGCCGGACCTCAAGGTGTACTTCACCTCGGTCACCGACCACTGGGCCACCATGACCCTGTCCGGGCCCAACAGCCGCAAGCTGCTGAGCGAAGTCACCGACATCGACCTGGACAAGGACGGCTTCCCGTTCATGACCTGGAAGGAAGGCCTGGTGGGTGGCGTACCGGCGCGGGTGTTCCGTATCTCGTTCACCGGCGAGCTGTCCTACGAGGTCAACGTCCAGGCCGACTACGCCATGGGCGTGCTGGAGCAGATCGTCGAGGCCGGCAAGAAGTACAACCTGACCCCCTACGGCACCGAGACCATGCACGTGCTGCGGGCCGAGAAGGGCTTCATCATCGTCGGCCAGGACACCGACGGCTCCATGACCCCGGACGACCTGAACATGGGCTGGTGCGTGGGCCGGACCAAGCCGTTCTCCTGGATCGGCTGGCGCGGCATGAACCGTGAAGACTGCGTGCGCGAGCAGCGCAAGCAACTGGTGGGCCTCAAGCCGATCGACCCGACCCAGTGGCTGCCGGAAGGTGCGCAACTGGTGTTCAACCCCAAGCAGGCGATCCCGATGAGCATGGTGGGCCACGTGACCTCCAGCTATGCCCACAACTCCCTGGGTTATTCCTTCGCCCTGGGTGTGGTCAAGGGGGGGCTCAAGCGCCTGGGCGAGCGGGTCTTCGCACCGCTGGCCGATGGCCGGGTGATCGAGGCGGAAATCGTTTCCTCGGTGTTCTTCGACCCCAAAGGCGACCGCCAGAACATCTAAGGCACAACACGCTCATGTAGGAGCTGGCTTGCCAGCGAAGGCGGCCTCAAGGCTGCCACAAGGCCCAAGGGCCTCTTCGCCGGCAAGCCGGCTCCTACAGGGTGTTATCAATAGAATTCAGGACAGGTGCTCTATGACCGCAGTCAACGTTTACCAACAGCGCCCCACCACCGGGGCCAAGGCCGAGTCGTCGTTGCACCACGCCGACCTGCCGAGCCTGGTGGGCAAGGGCCGCAAGAACGCCGGGGTGACCCTGCGCGAGAAAAAACTCCTCGGCCACCTGACGATCCGTGGCGACGGCCACGATCCGGCCTTCGCCGCCGGCGTGCACAAGGCCCTGGGCATCGAACTGCCGGGCGCCCTGAGCGTAGTGGTCAAGGGCGAGACCAGCCTGCAATGGCTGGGCCCGGATGAGTGGCTGCTGATCGTGCCCAGCGGCGAAGAGTTCGCCGCCGAGCAGAACCTGCGGGCCGCCCTGGGCGACCTGCATATCCAGATCGTCAACGTCAGCGGCGGCCAGCAGATTCTCGAATTGTCCGGGCCCAACGTGCGCCAGGTGCTGATGAAGTCCACCAGCTACGACGTGCACCCCAACAACTTCCCGGTGGGCAAGGCCGTGGGCACGGTGTTCGCCAAGTCGCAACTGGTGATCCGCCGTACCGGCGAAGACACCTGGGAGCTGCTGGTGCGCCGCAGCTTTTCCGATTACTGGTGGATGTGGCTGCAGGATGCCGCGGCCGAATATGGCCTGAGCGTCCAGGCCTGAAACCCGCTCCTACAGAGAACCGACCGCGCTGCGGTTGCCCCAACGAACAGGAGTTATCCCGCATGAGCCGCGCCCCCGACACATGGATCCTCACCGCCGACTGCCCCAGCGTGCTCGGCACGGTGGACGCGGTGACCCGCTTTCTGTTCGAGCAGGGCTGCTACGTCACCGAGCACCATTCCTTCGATGACCGGCTCTCGGGCCGTTTCTTCATTCGCGTGGAGTTCCGCCAGCCCGATGGCCTGAACGAGCAGGGTTTCCGCGAGGGCCTGGCACAGCGGGCCAAGGCTTTCGAGATGAACTTCGAACTGACCGCGCCGCACTACCGGCCGAAGGTGGTGATCATGGTCTCCAAGGCCGACCACTGCCTCAACGACCTGCTCTACCGCCAGCGCATCGGCCAGTTGCCCATGGACGTGGTGGCGGTGGTGTCCAACCACCCGGACCTCAAGCCCCTGGCCGACTGGCACCAGATTCCCTACCACCACTTCCCCCTCGATCCCAACGACAAGCCGTCCCAGGAGCGCCAGGTGTGGCAGGTGATCGAGGACTCCGGCGCCGAACTGGTGATCCTTGCCCGCTACATGCAGGTGCTGTCGCCGGAGCTGTGCCGCAAGCTCGATGGCAAGGCCATCAACATCCACCACTCGCTGCTGCCGGGCTTCAAGGGCGCCAAGCCTTATCACCAGGCCTACAACAAGGGGGTGAAACTGGTGGGAGCCACGGCGCACTACATCAACAACGACCTGGACGAAGGCCCGATCATCGCCCAGGGCGTGGAGGTGGTGGACCACAGTTACTACCCCGAAGACCTAATCGCCAAGGGGCGGGATATCGAGGGCCTGACCCTGGCCCGGGCGGTGGGTTATCACATCGAACGGCGGGTGTTCCTGAACGGCAACCGGACGGTGGTGCTCTGATGATTCCCAGGGCTGCTGCGCAGCCCTTCGCGAGCAAGCTCGCTCCTACAGGCGTTGCGCCTGTTCGCGCGAAAGCGATTTTGAAAACGAAACAGCATCTGTACCCGAGCAATCCACGTGTTTCCCCTTTGGGTTACGCGGTTCCATAACAACAACAGCGAGGTGAAAGCATGTCTGGTAATCGTGGTGTCGTGTATCTGGGCAGCGGCAAGGTCGAGGTACAGAAAATCGACTATCCAAAAATGCAGGACCCGCGCGGCAGGAAGATTGAGCACGGCGTCATCCTGCGCGTGGTCTCCACCAACATCTGCGGTTCGGACCAGCACATGGTCCGTGGTCGTACCACCGCCCAGGTCGGCCTGGTGCTGGGCCATGAAATCACCGGCGAGGTGATCGAGAAGGGCAGCGACGTCGAGAACCTGAAGATCGGCGACCTGGTCTCGGTGCCGTTCAACGTGGCGTGCGGGCGCTGCCGCTCCTGCAAGGAACAGCACACCGGGGTCTGCCTGACCGTCAACCCGGCTCGCGCCGGCGGTGCCTATGGCTACGTCGATATGGGCGATTGGACCGGCGGCCAGGCCGAATACGTGCTGGTGCCTTACGCCGACTTCAACCTGCTGAAACTGCCGAACCGCGACAAGGCCATGGAGAAGATCCGCGACCTGACCTGCCTTTCCGACATCCTGCCCACCGGTTATCACGGCGCCGTCACCGCCGGTGTCGGCCCTGGCAGCACCGTCTACGTGGCCGGTGCCGGTCCGGTGGGCCTGGCGGCCGCTGCTTCGGCGCGCCTGCTGGGGGCCGCGGTGGTGATCGTCGGTGACGTCAACCCGGTACGCCTGGCCCACGCCAAGGCCCAGGGTTTTGAAATTGCCGACCTGTCCAAGGACACCCCGCTGCACGAGCAGATCGCCGATTTGCTGGGCGAGCCGGAAGTGGACTGCGCCGTGGACGCCGTGGGCTTCGAAGCCCGGGGCCACGGCCATGCCGGTGCCCAGCACGAAGCCCCGGCCACCGTGCTCAACTCCCTGATGGGCGTGGTGCGGGTGGCGGGCAAGATCGGTATCCCTGGCCTGTACGTCACCGAAGACCCGGGCGCCGTGGACGCCGCGGCGAAGATGGGCAGCCTGAGCATCCGCTTCGGCCTGGGCTGGGCCAAGTCCCACAGCTTCCACACCGGCCAGACCCCGGTGATGAAGTACAACCGCCAACTGATGCAGGCCATCATGTGGGACCGCATCAACATTGCCGACGTGGTAGGGGTTGAAGTCATCAGCCTCGACGACGCCCCGCGCGGCTATGGCGAGTTCGATGCCGGCGTGCCGAAGAAATTCGTCATCGATCCGCACAAGCTGTTCAGTGCTGCCTGAGACTTGAGGCGATAGAAGAAAAAGGGCGACCCACGGGTCGCCCTTTTGCGTTGTGGCATAAGCCCGAGACCGCCGCGAGCACTTCGTACCCCGTGGCTAAAAACACCCCCCTGTAGCCGCTGTCGAGCTTGCGAGGCTGCGCAAAGGTCCGCAGGACCTTGCGTGGCGATCCTGCGTCGGGCGCTGCCGATATCGAGTCAGAAACCCTTGCCCGGGTAGTCGACCCAGTGTTCTCCACTGAGGATGTACTGCGCGGCGGCCTCGCTAAACACACCTGGCGCATCCCGCTGGAAACGCGATCGCCACTGGGGTAGCCACCAGTAGTTGAGCGCCGTGCCTCTTGGGAAAAGCACCATGCTCAGGACGGATTGGTCGATGAGCCCGCGCTGATACAACTGGTGAATGCGGTCCATGAAATCCAGGTAGTAGCCGATGGGCAGCGAGAGCATCAGCACGGCGGTATGGAATTTTTCCGTGGGCGCTCGTTGCGGGTTTTCCAGCAGGCCCAGGGCTTCGCAGTAATGGGCCTGGGGCTGGCGAGCCAGGGTCTGGGCCGCCGGGACTTCGAGAATGATCAGTGAGTGGATCTCCTCTTGCCAGTCGGCGCCGTGGGTCTCCTGGAAGTACTGGCTGATGACCTCGGTCAGGGGGCCGGTGGCATGGGCTGCGTCCGAGCAACGGTTGCCGTCGATGGGGCGGCCGATGATCCAGATGACGAGGGGGATGGCCAGGACCAGGGCGATGCAGCTGTAGAGGGCCGTTCTGATTGGAGATCGTTTCACTGCAAGTGCCGAAAGGTGCGGGGGGCTTGCGCGGCAACCCGGGGCTGGCGCAGACCCTGCTGGTGAGTGGGCAGGGCAGTTTAGCGTTGGCGGCTTCGCTGGCAAGCCAGCTCCTACACAAGCCTTGCAGGAGCCGGCTTGCCGGCGAAGATTCCCGTCAGAGCGCCGCCAATTGCCCCTGGTACAGCACCGGCCCGGTGGGTTGCCCGGTAGGCGAGCCGCCGTGGGGTTCCAGGCTCACCGCCAGGGCGATCGGGGTACCCAGCAGGTCGCGCTGGGCCTGGGTCAGGTTGATCCGGCCCTTGCCGCCCACCGGTACCACGCCCAGGGAAATAGGCTTGCCATCGGCAGGAATCGCCCAGAGTTCCAGGCTGCGGTCCAGGCCGATGGCGGCCAGGGCCAGGGGTTCCACCTGCAGGTACTGGGCGTGGGCCTTGATCTGCAAGGCCGGTTGCTGGTCGGCGCTGAGCAGGGTGGCGCTGTAGCGTACCTGGTCGTCCTGCCGGATAAAGCCGATGTACAGGGTGGCCAGCACGGCGCAGGCGGCGATCGCCAGGCGCAGGCGCATCCACAGCGGGTTTTTCTGCGGCATGTGCAGGACCTGGGGCTGGATACGCGCCTGGATGCCTTGCCACACATGCTCCGGCACTTCCTGCTCGGGCAGGCCTGCGGTCAGGCTGGCGAGGCTCTCCTGCCACTGCGCCAGTTCCTCGCGCAGGGCCGGGTCGTCCAGCAGGAGCATGTCGAAGCGCCGGCGCGCGGCGCCCTGCATCAGGCCGATGGCGTAGTCGGCGGCGAGGGCGCGGCGCCGTTCGGGGGTTCGATAATTCATGATTCAAGGCACCTGCGCAGGCGTTCCATGCCGCGGCGGATCCAGGACTTGACCGAGCCCAGGGGCGCGGCCAGTTGCTCGGCCAGTTCGGAGCAGGACAGGCCCTGGAAGTAGGCCACGGTGATGGATTGGCGTTGCATACCCTCCAGGCTTTCCAGGCAGCGGTTCAGGGCCCGGGCCTGGCGGGCGCTGTCCAGTTGTTCGTGGGCCGAGGGGGCGTCGTCCATCAATTGCTGTTGCTCCCCCTCGCCCAGGGGCCGCTCGCGGTGCTTGCGCAGTTGGTCGATGGCCTGGTTGCGGGTGATGTTGATCATCCAGGTCAGGGGGGCGGACAGGTGCGGCTGGTAGCGCACGGCGTTGTTCCAGATGCGCACGAAGCTTTCCTGCAGCACCTCCTCGGCCAGGTCGCGGCGGCCCATGAAGCGCAGGGCCACCCCATTCAGGCACGGGGCAACGCTGCGGTACAGGGTTTCGAAGGCGCGGCGATCGCCCAGTGAGCACTGGGCCAGCAAGTGCCGCAGTTGATCGGGGTCGAGAGCGGAAATGGCGGTTCTCCAGGCAGGTGGCAAATGAATGGACCACGGCTGGCAACGGTCGATCCAGCCAGAGGGTAGTCCAGGGTGGGCGGTTGTTCCATTCACGGGTTGCGACCTCCTGCTACGGCCGGTGCCGATGTGCCTGCGCCGGTCGTCGTTGCTGCATATACGCAGAGCGGCGAGCCGTGGATGCGTGATTCTCGACTAAAATCCACAGGGTGCGGGCGCCGCTGCGCCACTTTCGGAACATTCGCCCGATGCTTCAGTCAAAAGGCTGTTTTCCAGCCATCCGAACACGGGTGGTTTCCTGCCCCATGAGGTTGTTTCGATGAATATTCCACGCGGTTTCGCCTTGGCTACCCTGATGACCCTGGCAGCCGGTTCGGCCCTGGCCGGCGGTTTCAGCCTGAACGACGCGGCCAATGCCATTTCCGGCATGCAGGGCGGCGACAAGGCTGCCGCCGCGGCCCCCACTTCCCAGACCGCCGGCCTGCTCGGAGCCCTGGGTTCGCAACTGAATGTCACTCCCCAGCAAGCCATCGGCGGTACGGGCGCCATGCTTGGCCTGGCGAAGAACCAGTTGAGCAGCACCGACTATTCCCAGTTGAGCAAAAGTGTCCCGGGCCTGGACAAGCTCTCGGGCAGCAACGCCCTGGGCAGCCTGGGTGCCCTGAGCGGCCTGCTGGGCCAGTCGTCCGGGCAGACCAAGGGCCTGGACAGCGCCCTGGGCGACGTCAAGGACACCAATGACCTGAACAACGCCTTCGGCGCCCTGGGCATGGACAGCGGCATGATCGGCCAGTTTGCGCCGGTGATCCTGCAGTACCTGGGCCAGCAGGGCGTTGGCGGCTCCCTGCTGCAAAGCCTGAGCGGCATATGGGGCGTGGCCAAGTAGCGCGCTCCGGCCCCGGCGCCTGGCGCGCCGGGGCCCTCCCAGTTTCCTGCAATCCTGGTCTTTACCTTTCCCGGAGTTTTCGCCGAATCGGGCCTGTGCTATATCTCGCGCCCCGTTTTCCAAGGAAGCTTGAACGCGATGTTCATGGATGCACTGAAGATGTCTCTGCCCGCCGATGCGGTGCTCGGTTTCATGCTCTACATGCTGGGCGCGGCCCTGGTCTTTGCCCTCTATGCGTTCATCTATACGCGCCTGACCCCCTATAACGAATTCGCCCTGATCCGCGAGGGCAACAGCGCGGCTTCCATCGCCCTGTCCGGTGCCTTGCTGGGTTTTGCCATTCCGGTGGCCAGCGCTATTTCCCATTCAATCTCGATCATCGACTTCCTGCTCTGGGCCGGCATCGCCGCGGTGGTGCAGCTGCTGGCGTTCTTTGTGGTCAGCCTGACCCTCAAGGGCCTGTCCCAGCGCATTGCCAGCCAGGAGTACGCGGCGGCCATCCTGGTGGCATCGGTTTCTGTCGGTGTCGGCCTGCTGAACGCGGCCTGCATGACCCCTTCGGTCTGAGGGCGCGGCCATGAAACGCAGCAAGAGCGTGCGCCTGGTGTTGCTGGGCAGCGTGCCGTTTGCCCTGGCCGCCTGTGACGGCCAGTCCCAGGCGACCCGGGAAGTGCGCCAGACCCAGAATTTCAGCAGCGTCAGCGAATGCGAACGGGCACAGATTCCGTCCGCCATTTGCCAGGCCGCCCGCGATGACGCCCGCGAGCGTGGGGAGCGTGTGGCCCCGCGTTACCTGGACCTGCAACGTTGCGAGGAGGATTTCGTCACCGCCAACTGCATGGTCTCGCGCGATAACCGAGCCTATGTACCGATTTCCAGCGGTTTTGCCCTGACCTCCCAGCGCACGGTGCCGGACAAGCCCGAAGAAGAACAACAGACCAGCTCCAGTGGTGGTGGTGGTGGTGGTGGTGGTGGCTCCAGCTCGGGCTCGCGCTTCTGGCGCTGGATCGGCCTGGATTCGACCCCTGAACCGCGCTATTTCAGCGAGGCCCTGTACAAGCAGCGCGATGGTCGTGGCGGTACCCAGCTGAGCACCCTCAGCCAGCAGGTGGAGGCCGGCAAGACCTTCTCCGGCGCCAGTGGCGGGCGCTTCGGGATATCCAGCCCGGAACACTTCACCAGCGCCGGCAACCCGCTGGCCGGCGCCCATGAAGTGGTCAGCCGCAGCGGCTTCGGTTCCTCCAGCCGCAGCAGTTGGAGCTTCGGTTCTTGAAGCGCATCCCCAGCACCCCGCGTGCGGACTGGCAAGCCACGGCGGAGCAACTGGGTTTTGCCTTCCACACCTTCGACGGTGAGCCTTACTGGGACGAGTCGGCCTACTACCGCTTCAGCCTGCGGCAGATCGAGGACGACCTGGAAGACCCGACCCAGGAACTGCACGAGCTGTGCATGGCCCTGGTGGCCGAGGTGGTGGACAGCGAGGAACTGCTGGAGCGCCTGGCTATCCCTGCGGCCTTTCATGAGTTGATCCGCCAGTCATGGAAGCAGGGCGACCCCCACCTCTATGGGCGCATGGACCTGTGCTACGACGGCACCGGCCCGGCCAAGCTCCTGGAAACCAACTACGACACGCCGACCTCGCTGTACGAGGCGAGCTTCTTCCAGTACGTCTGGCTCGAACAGCAGATGCAGCGCGGGCAATTGCCGGCCGGCTGCGACCAGTTCAACAGCATCGAGGACAAGCTGCTCCAGGCCTTCGTCCAGGGCGGCTTCAAGTCGCCGATGCACTTTGCCTCGGTCAGGGATTCGCTCGAAGACCGCGGCACGGTCGAATACCTGCGCGACATTGCCCGTCAGGCCGGCCTGGGGACGCGGTTGCTCGACATCGAGGACATCGGTCTGAATGCCGGCGGGCGTTTCGTCGACCTGCTGGGCACCCCCATCGACAGCCTGTTCAAGCTCTACCCCTGGGAGCACCTGTTCAACGAAGCCTTTGGCCCGGCCATTGCCGGCAGCCGCACGCAGTTTGTCGAGCCGCCGTGGAAAGCCATTCTCTCCAACAAGGGCGCGCTGGCCCTGCTCTGGGAACGGCATGCGGGGCACCCGAACCTGCTGCCGGCGTTTATCGACGACGACCCCGCCGCCAGCCTGGGCCCGGGGTGGGTGCGCAAGCCGTTCTTTTCCCGAGAGGGCGCCAATGTGGAAATCTGCACCGAAGGCGGCGAGCATTTGATCGAGGCCGGGCCCTACGGCGGCGGGCCCTGCATCCGCCAGCAGTTCCACCCCTTGCCGGTGTTTGCTGGCAACCACACGGTGATCGGCAGTTGGGTGATCGGGGACCAGCCGGCGGGTATCGGCATTCGTGAGGACAACTCGCCGATCACCAAGGACAGCAGCCGCTTCCTGCCCCACGTGATCAGCGATTGATCAGCGGCTTTCGCCCAGCAACTCGCTGATGCGCTGGTCCTTGTCGGTCCACAGCCGGTTGACCCAGTCCTGCACCTGCTGGCGGAACGCCGGGTCGTTTTCGTAATCGCCCTGCCACAGCGCGGGGTCCAGTTCGCGGGTGCGGATGTCGATGATCACCTTGGGCACGCTGCCGCAGATCAGGTCCCAGAAACCGGGAATGCGTTCCTGGGGATAGACCACGGTGACATCCAGCATGGCGTCCAGCTGTTCGCCCATGGCCGCGAGGACAAAGGCCACGCCGCCAGCCTTGGGCTTGAGCAGGTGCTGGAAGGGCGAGCCCTGCTGCTGGCGCTTGGCCGGGGTGAAGCGGGTGCCCTCCAGGTAGTTGACCACGGTCACCGGCTGGCGCTTGAACAGCTCGCAGGCAGCCTTGGTGATTTCCAGGTCCTTGCCTTGCAGTTCCGGGTGCTTGGCCAGGAAGGCCTTGCTGTAGCGCTTCATGAAGGGGTAGTCCAGGGCCCACCAGGCCAGCCCCAGGAACGGCACCCAGATCAGTTCCTTCTTGAGGAAGAACTTGAAGAACGGCGTGCGCCGGTTGAGGGTCTGGATCAGGGCCGGGATGTCGACCCAGGATTGGTGGTTGCTCACCACCAGGTAGGAGGTGTCGACCCGCAGGCCCTCGCCGCCGCGTATGTCCCAGCGGGTGGGGATGCACAGGGCGAAGATCAGCTTGTCGATCTCGGCCCAGGTCTCGGCGATCCACATCACCGCGGCCGAGGCGTAGTCGCGCAGGCGCCCGGGCAGGACCAGCTTGAGCAGGGCGAACACCATCAACGGGCCGAACAGCACCAGGGTGTTGAGCAGCAGGAGCAGGGTGACGAAACAGCCGGTGAGCAGGCGGCGCATAAGGCACTCTTTGCAATCTTTTGGGCGCGCCATGATAAGCAGCTTCGGCGGGCAGGCCAAATTCTAGTGTGCTGACGAATGTTTCACCTGGGGGCGGGTAGGGTGGGTGGCAATTGGCTGGGGTGTCTATCGGGGCCCTTTCGCCGGCAAGCCGGCTCCTACGGGGCTCGGGTAGAACCAATTCGTTGGCGGCGGTCTAAAATCCCGCTGCCCACTTTCTTCAAGGAATCCACCGTCGTGAAATCTGTCCTTGCTCTTGTGTCTCTGTTGGCGCTGCCGGTGATGGCTGCCGAGCCGACCCTGTATGGCCGTTACGAATACATCCGCCTGCCGGAAATCGGCGAAACCCTGCAAGCCAAGATGGACACCGGGGCCCTGACCGCTTCGCTGTCGGCCAAGGATATCCAGACCTTCACCCGCGATGGCGAGGACTGGGTGCGCTTCCGCCTGGCCACCAAGGACGCTGGCAGCAAGGTCTACGAACACAAGGTGGCGCGCATCAGCAAGATCAAGAGCCGTTCCGACGAGGACGATGACCGGGAAGAGCCGCAGGCGGCCAAGCGCCCGGTGGTGGAACTGGAAATGTGCCTGGGCAACGTCAAGCGCACGGTGGAGGTCAACCTCACCGACCGCAGCAGCTTCAACTACCCGCTGCTGATTGGCGCCAAGGCCCTGCGCGAATTCGGTGCGGCGGTGAACCCGGCGCGGCGTTATACCGCCGATAAACCCGACTGCTGATTGACGACTTACCAGGCATCCGGCACCGTTCGCCCACTGAATTTGCGTGCTTGGATGCCATGCCCCATATCCTGATTGTCGAAGACGAAGCGGCGATTGCCGACACCCTGATCTTTGCCCTGCAAGGCGAAGGCTTCACTACCACCTGGCTGAGCCTGGGCCGTGCGGCCCTGGAGCATCAACAGGCGAGCCCGGCGGACCTGATCATCCTCGACATCGGCCTGCCGGATATCAGCGGCTTTGAAACCTGCAAGCAACTGCGGCGCTTCAGCGAGGTGCCGGTGATGTTCCTCAGTGCCCGGGACGGCGAGATCGACCGGGTGGTGGGCCTGGAAATCGGTGCCGACGATTATGTGGTCAAGCCCTTCAGCCCGCGGGAAGTGGCGGCGCGGGTCAAGGCGATCCTCAAGCGCATGGTCCCGCGGGTGGCTCCCGAGGCGGTCGCGGCGTTGTTCGTGATTGACCCTGAGCGGGTGCAGATCAGTTACCGTGGCCAGCCCCTGAGCCTGACCCGGCATGAGTTCCGCCTGCTGCAATGCCTGCTGGAACAGCCCGAGCGAGTGTTCAGCCGCGAGCAGTTGCTGGACGCCCTGGGGGTAATGGCGGATGTGGGCTATGAGCGCAACATCGACAGCCATATCAAGAGCCTGCGGGCCAAGCTGCGCCTGGTGGCGGCCCAGGCCGAACCGATCCAGACCCATCGCGGCCTGGGCTACAGCTACAGCCCGAGCCACGCCTGATGACCTTGGGGCTGCGGATCTTCCTGGTCTATTTGCTGTTCATCAGCCTGACCGGCTATTTCGTGCTGAGCACGGTGATGAAGGAGATTCGTCCCGGGGTCCGCCAGTCCACCGAGGAAACCCTGGTGGACACCGCCAACCTGCTGGCGGAGATCCTGCGGGATGACTTCAAGGCCGGCACCCTCAGCGAGAACCGCTGGCCGCAGCTGTTGCGTGCCTATGGCGAGCGGCAACCGGCGGCGACCATCTGGGGCCTGCCGAAGAATCAGGTCAACCACCGCATCTACGTGACCGACGCCAAGGGCATCGTGGTCCTGGATTCCAGCGGCCTGGCGGTGGGCCAGGACTATTCGCGCTGGAACGACGTGTACCTGACCCTGCGCGGCCAGTACGGCGCGCGCTCGTCGCGCTCGCTGGCCGACGATCCCAATTCCTCGGTGATGCACGTGGGTGCGCCGATCCGCGACAACGGCCAGATCATCGGCGTGGTCACCGTGGCCAAGCCCAACAGTTCCCTGCAGCCCTATGTCGACCGCACCGAGCGGCGCCTGCTGTGGTACGGCGCCGGGCTGATCGCCATGGGCCTGCTGTTCGGTGCCTTGCTGTCCTGGTGGCTGAGCGCCGCGCTGCGGCGCATGACCGCCTATGCCCTGGCGGTCAGCGAAGGGCGCCGGGCCGAGTTGCCGCACTATCGCGGCGGTGAAATGGAACAGTTGGCCACGGCGGTGGAACACATGCGCACCCAGCTCGAAGGCAAGGCCTACGTCGAGCGCTACGTGCATACCCTGACCCACGAACTGAAAAGCCCCCTGGCGGCGATTCGCGGGGCGGCGGAGCTGCTGCAGGGCGAAATGCCCCTGGAACAGCGCCAGCGTTTCGTCGGCAATATCGACAGCGAAAGCGCGCGCATGCAGCAGTTGATCGAGCGCCTGCTGAACCTGGCGCAGGTGGAGCAGCGCCAGGGCCTGGAAGAGCGGGTGAATGTGCCCCTGGCGCCGTTGTGCAAGGAGCTGCTGAACAGCCAGCACGGGCGTATCGAAGGCAAGCAACTGCAGGTGGAACTTCGGGTGTCGGCGGACCTGGCCTGGTCCGGCGAGCCGTTCCTGCTGCGCCAGGCCCTGGGCAACCTGCTGACCAATGCCCTGGACTTCAGCCCCGTGGGCGGCCTGTTGCGTTGCAGCGCGCAACCTGTGGAGGAGGGCGTGGAGCTGGTGCTGTTCAACCAGGGCGAGCCGATTCCGGACTATGCCCTGCCACGCCTGTGCGAGCGGTTCTATTCCCTGCCGCGCCCGGACAGCGGACGCAAGAGCACCGGCCTGGGGCTGAACTTCGTCGAGGAAGTGGTGCAGTTGCATGGCGGCCAGATGCGTATCGACAACGTTCCGGGCGGGGTGCAGGTGACCTTGCGCCTGCCCTGAGCGGGGATTCTCCACAGACTCTCCACATTGCTTCCATAAAACCCCCATAGCCGCGTTCCAGACTCTCTCCCATTCGAACCGGGAGAACCTCATGAACCGCAACCTGACCTTCAAACTCGGGGCCATTGGCCTGTTGATCCTGCTGTTGCTGATACCGCTGCTGATGATCAGCGGCCTGATCAGCGAGCGCCAGAGCCTGCGCGACGGCGTGCTCGACGATATTGCCCGCAGTTCCAGCACCCAGCAGCAGATCCGCGGCCCGGTGATGGTGGTGGATTACCGCAAGACCGTGCGCACCTGGAAGACCGACGAAAAGACCAAGAAGCGCTATCAGGAAATCGGCGAGGAGCAAGGGCGCATGTTCTTCCTGCCGGAACACTTCGAGCTGGACGGCAAGGCCCAGACCGAGCTGCGTGCCCGGGGCATCTACGAGGCTCGGCTGTTCCACGCCGACAACCACATCAGCGGCCATTTCGCCGTGCCCGAGCAATACGGGATCAAGGAAGATTTTGCCGACTACCAGTTCGACCAGCCCTTCCTGGCGGTGGGCATCAGCGATATCCGCGGCATCGAGAACGCCCTGCAACTGCAACTCAACGGCCAGACCCTGGACTTCGCCCCGGGCACCTTCGTCAGCTGGCTGGATGAAGGCGTGCATGTGCTGCTGCCGCCCCTGGACCTGAAAAAGAACACCCGCCTGGATTTCGCCTTCGACCTGCGCCTGCAGGGTACCGGCCAGTTGCAGGTGCTGCCGGTGGGCAAGACCAGCAAGGTCCTGCTGACGGCCAACTGGCCGCACCCGAGCTTTATCGGCAACTACCTGCCGGTGCAGCGTGAAGTGACCGAGCAGGGCTTTTCAGCCATCTGGCAGACCTCGTTCTTCTCCACCAACCTGGAACAGGCCATGGAGCGTTGCGCATTCGGCACGCAATGCCAGGACTTCAACGGCCGCAGCTTCGGCGTGAGTTTCATCGACCCGGTGGACCAGTACCTGAAGAGCGACCGGGCCATCAAGTACGCCTTGCTGTTCATCGGCCTGACCTTCGCCGGCTTCTTTCTCTTCGAGGTACTCAAGAGTCTGTCGGTGCACCCGATCCAGTACGGGTTGGTGGGCGTGGCCCTGGCGTTCTTCTACCTGTTGCTGCTGTCGCTATCGGAGCACCTGGGCTTTGCGCTGGCCTATGGCGTGTCGGCGGCAGCCTGTGTGGGGCTGATCGGCTTCTATGTCAGCCATGTGCTGCACAGCTGGCGTAACGGCGCGCTGTTCGCGATCGCGCTGGCGGCTTTGTACGGCCTGCTCTATGGCCTGCTCAGCGCCGAGGATTACGCGCTGCTGATGGGCTCGCTGCTGCTGTTCGGGCTGTTGGGCGTGTTCATGGTGCTGACCCGCAAGCTGGACTGGTATGGCATTGGCCAGCGCAAGGCAGCGCAGCCTTTGCAGTTCGATCTGGAGGCCGTCCATGAGTAGGTCATTGGGTTTGCGTGAGGATCAGCGCCAGCGGGAGCATCTGGCGCAGCGCATCGGTCAGTTGTTTCCGCTCGATGCCTGGTGGCTGGTACGCCAGCAAGCCATGCCCCGTGCTGCAGGAGCCGGCTTGCCGGCGAAGAGGCCCGATCGCCTGACCGATTAGACCGGCGGCCGGGTCGCCAGCATCGACGGGCGCTGGCTGATCTCGAAGTACCAGGCGGCCAGCTGGGGATGGTCCTGGCGCCATTCCAGGTCGGGGTGGCGGAAATCCAGGTAGCCCAGGGCGCAGGCAACGCTGATGGCGGCAATATCGAAGTGGCTGGCCAGTTCGGCAATCGCTTCGGCTTCCAGCACCGCCAGGGCTCGGCGGATCTTGTCGCGCTGGCCGTCGAGCCACTGTTCCCAGTGTTTTTCCGGGGCACGCAGGGCCAGCTCGTAGCGCACCAGTACCGAGGCGTCCATGATCCCGTCGGCCAGGGCCGCGAGCGTCAGGCGCCGCCAGCGGGCCGAGCCGTCCCGGGGGATCAGCGGGTTGCCGACGTGCTGCTGGTCCAGGTAGTCGAGGATTACCCGGCTGTCGTACAGCACCTGGCCGTTGTCCAGGCGCAGGGCGGGGATCTTGCCCAGGGGGTTGTCCTGGTTCAGCGCGGCGTCCGGAGCTACCGGGCTCAACTGGCTGGCTTGCAGGGCGACCCGGTTCAACTGCCCGGTTTCATGCAGCAGCACCATGACTTTGCGTACGTAAGGTGATGCCGGGTTGTGGAACAGCGTCATGCTTGGGGTGGACATGAATATTCCTCGCGGGTGGAAGTCTCGCAGCCCGGGGATCTTAGCGCAGCCTGTGGCATTGGCCACAGGGGCGATTGGCGATACAGACGAGGAGTGATGAGTGCGCAGGTCCTATCTTCTACACGGGTTGTACAGCCTGGCCCTGACCCTGTTGGGCGCGCTGGCGGTGTATCTGGCCTTGCAATACGAGTTCCGCCGCAAGGGTGAAGGGGAGCCGGAGCTGGTCATAGCGTTCGCCTACATGGCCTGGTACTGGGCCCTGCCGGCACTGGCCCTGCCGGGCCTGGGCTGCGCACTGCTGGCCTGGCGCGGGCCCGACCCGGTGACCCAGCCCTGGCGCTGGAGCCTGGCGGCCAGCTATGTGCCGCTGCTGGGGCTGGCGTTGTTCAGCGTGCTGGTGGCCATCGAGGCGCTGCTGGAAAATCGCCTGTTCATCCCGGTGATGCTGATCGGCCTCGGGCTCTCGATGTACCTGTGGCGTGGTTTCCCGGCGCCAGGTTCAGGCCGCCGGCTTGCGCCGCAACAGGCCGCGCAGGGCGATCAGCGTCGGTAGGCCCAGGCCCAGCCAGCTCAGGCTGTCCCAGGCCCCGTCTCCCAGTAGCGCCGCGAACAACCCGGCGGCGCAGAGCAGGCCAATGCCCAGGGGCGCGGCGAAGACCTTCCAGAAGTTCGATTGCCGGGGTTTCATGGGCGCACCTGCGGCATCGACTTGCCGGCTCGCCGGCGGGCTAGCCACAGGTACAGGCCGCTGCCCAGGACAATGATGGTCAGCACGTCCATCGCCGCCCACAGCACCTTCATCGGCATGCCGCCGTAGTCGCCGAAATGCAGCGGCTGGGACATGCCCATGGCGTCCATGTACCAGGGCCGCCCGGCCACGGCGGTGACCTGCAGGCTACTGGCGTCGATCAGCACCGGGGTCAGCAGGTGCGAAGTCAGGTGGCTGCTGCCCTTGAGGAACACCGCGTAGTGATGCTCGCTGGAAAAGCGTGTGCCGGGGAAGGCGATGAAGTCCGGCTGCATGCCCGGGGCGGCTTCCCTGGCGATATCCAGCAGGCGGCTGGCCGGCGCCAGTGAGGTCAGTGGCGGCGCGTCGCGGTAGGGCGCGACCATGGCGCTGAGGCTGTCGTTGCGCCAGGCGGCGATGATCAGGTCGGCACAAGCGCTGATCACGCCGGTAACGCCCACCACCAGGGCCCAGGTCAGGGTTACCACGCCGATCAGGTTGTGCAGGTCGAGCCAGCGCAGGCGGCTGGACTTGTCCTGGCGCACCGTGGCGAACTTCAGGCGGCGCATGAACGGCAGGTAGAGCACCGTGCCGGAGATGATCGCCAGCACGAAGAGGATGCCCATGAAGGCCAGCAGCAGCTTGCCCGGCAGCCCGGCGAACATGTCCACATGCAGGCGCAGCATGACCATCATCAACCCGCCATTGGCCGAGGGCATGGCCACGGCCTCGCCGGTGCGGGCGTCGAGCATGAAGGTGTGGGAGGCGTTGGGCTCGGTGCCGGCGGTCCTGGCCATGATGGTCATCACGCCATTGGGTTCGTCCTCGTCCCAGCCGAAGTACTGCATGACCTCACCCGGGCGATGAGCCTCGGCGGCCTTGACCAGTTGTTGAAGGTCCAGGTGCGGGGTGTCGGCAGGCATCTCCCGCAGTTCGGGGGAATCCCCCAGCAGGTGGTCGATCTCGTGGTGGAAGATCAGCGGCAGGCCGGTGAGCGCCAGCATCAGCAGGAACACCGTGCAGATCAGGCTGGTCCAGGTGTGGATAAAGGACCAGCGGCGGATTGTCTTGCTTTTCATCGAGGCTCCAATGGCAAAAGGGCCGCGGTTCAGGCGGCCCTTCGGCGAGGGTTTTCCCTTCTTAGAATTTGTAATTCACGCTGGCCATGACGTTGCGGCGGTCGCCGTAGTAGCAGTAGGTGCCGTCGCAGGTCGACATGTATTCCTTGTCGAACACGTTGTTGGCGTTGAGGGCCACGCTGGCGCCCTTGAGCGAGCTGTCCAGGCGGCCGAGATCGTAGTGCACCGCGGCGTCATACACGGTGTAGGACGCGGTATCGCCGTCGGATTTGCGCGCGACATAGGCCAGGTTGCCTGCCGGCACGTTGTTGGTCTCGCCGATATAGCGGGCGCCGAAGCCTACGCCGAAGCCGTCCAGCAAGCCGTTGTGCCAGGTGTAGTCGGCCCAGATCGAGGCCTGGTTCTCCGGGGTCAATGGCAGTGGGCGGTTTTTGTCCTGAGGGTCGCCGACCTTGGTCATCTTGCTGTTGGCATAGGTATAGGCCGCCGTCAGCTTGAGGTTCTCATTGACGTTGCCCACCGCTTCCAGCTCGAAACCACGGACCTTGGCTTCCCCCAGGGGCCGGCTGACACCCAGGCTGTCGGTAAGGACGATGTTCTGCCGGGTCAGGTCGTACACCGCGGCAGTGAACAGCATGTCGCTGCCAGGAGGCTGGTACTTGAGGCCCAGTTCGTATTGCTTGCCGGTGCTGGGCTCGAAGGCCTGGCCCTTGGCGTTGCCGCCGGGTTCGGCCTGGAAGGATTCGGCGTAGGAGATGTAAGGGGTGAAGCCGGAATCGAAGACGTAGCTGAGGGCCGCGTTGCCGGTGAAGGCCTGGTCGTTGCGCTCATCGTGGGGCTTGTTGGCGATGTTGTAGAACCGGGATTCGGTGTGCAGCCAGTCCTGGCGCCCGCCCAGGGTCAGGCGCCAGTTGTCCAGGGCCATCTGGTCCTGGACGTAGAGGCCGGTGCCCTGGCGCTTCTGGTTGTAGTCGTTGTAGGCAAAGTAGGCGACTTTGCTGAAATCCTGACCGTAGACCGGGTTGATGATGTTGCTGGTTGGCGCTTCACCGTACAGCCACTTGTAGTTGGTGTTGACGCGCTGGTAGTCCAGGCCCAGCAACAGGGTGTGCTTGAGCTCGCCGGTGTCGAAGTCGGCCTGGAAGTTGTTGTCCACGGCGAACTGGCTGATGTCCTCGTTGACGATGTTGGCGCCACGGCGCACGGTGCCGTCGGCACTCACCGCCTGGTCGGGCTTGTTGGGCCAGTAGCTGCCACCGGCGGTAATGCCCTGGAACGACAGATCGCTCTTGGTGTAGCGCAGGTTCTGGCGGAACTGCCAGACGTCATCCAGGCGGTGCTCGAAGGCGTAACCCAGTGCGTAGTAGGTCTTGTCGTAGTATTCCCAGCTCGGATCGCCAAGGTTCTTGTGGTACTTGATCTCGCCCGCCGGGCTCGCCAGTTTGGTGCCCTGCAACGGCAGGAACTGGCTGGTGATGCCGGTATCGTCACGATTGAACTGGCTGAGGAAGGTCAGCTTGGTGTCTTCGTCAATGTTCCAGGTCAGGCTGGGGGCCAGGTTGTAACGCTTGTCCTGGTTGTGCTCGATGGCGGTGTTGCTGTCGCGGACCACGCCGCTGACGCGATACAGGAAACGCCCTTCGTCATCGATGGGGCCGGTGCTGTCGAAGCTGATCTGCTTGCGCTGGTAACTGCCGATCTGCAGTTGCACTTCGTGGCTGCTGCTGTCTTCCGGGCGGCGGCTGACCATGTCCAGCAAGCCCCCGGGTGGTGTCTGGCCGTAGACCGAGGACGCCGGGCCGCGGAGCAGGGCTACACGCTCCAGGTCCCAGGTTTCCAGCTTGGGCATGGTGTAGGTGCCCTTTGGCAGGGGCAGGCCATCGAGGAACTGGGTGGGTTCGAAGCCCCGCACCTTCAGCCACTCGGCGCGGCTGTCGCTGCCGTAGCTGCTGGCGGTGACGCCGGGCATGTAGCGCACGGCATCGTCGAGGTTCTGTACCGCACGGTCGCTCATCTGCTCACGGGTAGCGACGGAGATGGATCGAGGCACTTCACGCAGTTCGGTATCGGTCTTGGTGCCGACGGCAGTGCGCTTGGCCATGTAACCCTCGACTGGACCCCACGCCGTTTCATAGCTGCTCTGGCCGCTGATATTGGTTTGCGGCAAGGCCACCACGCCTTCCGGTGTCGCCACCAGGCTGTAGGTGCCGGCGCTGCTGTGCTCCAGTTGCAGGCCGGTGCCACGCAGGGCCTCACGCAGGGCGCCCGGCGCATCGAACTGGCCCTTGACCGGGGCCGAAGTCTTGCCCGCCGCCAGGGATGGATTCAGGCTCAGGGCCAGGCCGGCCTGGCTGGCGATCTGGTTCAGGGTGCTGGCCAGCGGTGCGGCCGGCAGGTTGTAGGCGCGCACGCTGGTGGACTGTTCGGCAGCCATCAGCGCCGGGCTGGCCAGGGGGGCGCAGAGGGCGATGGCAACGGCCAAGAGACTGGGGCGCAACAGGGTGTCTAGCGGGCGGGACATACGGCGGCTCCTGAATGGAAATGTTTCGCAATTGCCTAGGTGCCGGACGAGATTGGAAAAGTGATAGGGCGGATTGAAAATAATTTAGATTTAGACTGATTGAGGCTAATTCGCCGGCAAGCCAGCTCCTACGGGATCGGTGCAGGAGCCAGCTTGCCGGCGAAGGCTGCGACACCGACCTCAGTGCTTGGCGTCGGCCTTGGCCACCACCGTCACCCACCAGGGGGTGTGCCGTTCGATCTTCACCGGCAGGGTCGGCAGCAGGGCATTGAGCGCGAGGTCCGTGTCATGCAACGGGAAACTGCCGGTGATCCGCAGGTCGGCCAGTTCCGGTGCGACGCCCAGGTGACCACGGCGGTAACGGCCCAGCTCATCGATCAGGTCACCGAGCCGGGCGTTGTCCACCACCAGCATGCCCCGGGTCCAGGCGTCGGCCCCCAGGTTCAGGGCCTGCAGCGGGCCGAGGCCATCGCGGCGCATCAGCACTTGCTGGCCTTCCTTGAACACTTGCTCGTCCTGACCGGCTTGCGGCCGCGCCGCCACCGCCGATTGCAGCACCCCGAGGCGGGTGCCCTGGTCCTCGCGCTTGACCAGGAACCGCGTGCCCAGGGCGCGCATACGGCCGTCGCGGGTTTCGACGATGAACGGCCGGCTGTCGTTGTGCCCGGTCTCGATCAGGATCTCGCCTTCCTGAAGCACGATCCGCCGCTGCTTCTCGTCGAAGCGCACATCCAGCGCACTGTGGGTATTGAGGTTGATCACCGTGCCGTCGGCCAGGCGCAGGGTGCGCTGCTCGCCGGTGGCGGTGCGCTGGTCTGCCAGCCAGTAGTCCATCGGCAGGTAGCGTTCCCCGGCAAACAGCGCCAGGCCGCCGAACAGCACGACGCTGGCGACCCCGCGACCCAGCTTGCGTACCCGCCGGCGCAAGCCTTCGCGCGATTGCAGCAAGGCGTTGCGGGCCGGGCCGGTGGCCACGCCAAAGCGCTGGTCGAGCATGCCCAGCTGGCGCCAGGCGCGGGCGTGTTCTTCATGGGCAGCGTGCCACTTGGCAAACTCTTCGCGCTCCACGGCACTGGCGCCGCCATCCAGCGACAGCTGCCAGGCGATGGCGGCATCCAGCACCTGGGCCGACACCGGCTTGGAACTCATGGGGGTCATAGCGGCTCCCCGTACAGGGCGATGTAGCACTGGCGGATGCCCTGGGCCAGGTATTGGCGCACCCTTGGCACCGAGACCCCCAGGCGTTCGGCGATCTCGGCGTGGCTCAGGCCGTCGAGGCGGTTATAGAGGAAGGCCATGCGCGCCTTGCTGGAGAGCTTGCCCAGCAGGCGGTCGATGGCCTTGAGGTCTTCGAGGATCATCTGCTGTTCTTCGGGCGACGGTTGTTCGCCTTCGGGGATCAGCATCAGTTCGCTGAGGTAAGCCTGTTCCAGCGCGGCGCGCCGGAAATAGTCGAACAGCAGGCCCTTGGCGATGGCCACCAGAAACGCCCGCGGCTCCCGGGGCGCCTTGAGTTCGTCGCGGCCCAGCAGGCGCACGAAGGTGTCCTGGCTCAGGTCCTCGGCCCGCTGGCTGCAGGCAACGTTGCGCCGTAGCCAGGCCAACAGCCAACCACGATGGTCGCGATACAACGCACCAACCAGCTCATTGTGAGGGCTTTGGACTGACGACAACGGAACTCACCAATCGAGAAGTTTAAACTAACGAGAATTATTCGCGATTGTGGCAGAGGCGAAACAGTGGCGCAATTGACGCTGGTCGGCTGCCTTGTGGCTGAAGAGGGCGGGTGCCCAAGACAAGGAACCAGTTGTGTCGAGGGAACTGGCTCCCGTTGGCGTGCGCAGCACGCCCAAGGCGTTGTATCTGTTAGATCCAGGACTCAGGTTCTACGGCCGCGGCGCGGCCGAGCGGGAGCAAGCTCCCTCGCCACAGTGCGGCTGCTCAAAACGAAGGGGCCTGCTGCCGGCGTTTCCACTGG
Source organism: Pseudomonas sp. GW822-FHT04H02 (assembly GCF_058800645.1). Classification (NCBI taxonomy): domain Bacteria; kingdom Pseudomonadati; phylum Pseudomonadota; class Gammaproteobacteria; order Pseudomonadales; family Pseudomonadaceae; genus Pseudomonas; species Pseudomonas sp. GW822-FHT04H02. Next base: position 489,503 of record NZ_JBXAMM010000005.1, read on the forward strand.
CCCAGGCGCTGTTGCAGGTTCAGCGGGCTGTGGATCTGCTGCTGGCGGGCGCGGTTGAACAGGATCAGCGCCAGCTCCGCGGTGGCCAGGGCATCGGCCGCCGCGTTATGCCGCTCCACCACTTGCAGGTTGAACCAGCGCACCCAGTCGTCCAGCCCGGCTTCGCGGATCTGGGCCTGGGGGCACAGCAGCGGCGCCATGTCCGCCACATCGAGGAAGCTGTGTTGCAGGCGGTAGCCCAGGCTGTCCTTCAGCGCCCGGCCGAGCATGTGCTGGTCGAACGGGGCATGAAAGGCCAGCAGCGGGCTGTCGCCGACGAACTCCATGAAATCCAGCAGGGCCTCCACCGGATCACAGCCGGCGGCGATGGCGCTGGGACCCAGGCCGTGGATCAGTACGCTGGGGCTGAGCTTGTGGCCCTCGCGTTGCAGGGTGCGCTCGAACTGCTGGCTGAAGTCGATGGCACCGTCTTCGATCACCACCGCGCCAATGGACAGCACCTGGTCGCGGTTGAGGTTGAGGCCGGTGGTTTCCACGTCCACCACTACCCAGCGCTGCTCTCGCAGGCTGCTTTCATTCAGCTCGGTGAAGGCCGGTAGCCGATCGCGACGCTGTTGCTGCTCGGCACTCAGCAGGCTGACTGCGGGGCGGAACCAGGCAAACAGGCTCATAGCTGGTACCGCAAGGCCAGGCTGCTTTGCAGGCGCTGGGCCTGGCGCAGGGATTCACGCAGGATGCGCCGGTCCAGGTGGTTCAGGCTGTCCGGGTCGACCCGGTTGGAATAGGGCTGGTTCTCCCGGGTCTGGCGCTGGTGCTGCTGCATGCGGGTCTGCTGGATGAAGTGATAGGCCTCTTCATAGGCGGCGCCGTCCAGGGGCTCGATCACTTGTTTGGACACCAGCTGGCGCAGGCGCTCCAGGGTATTGATCGCGCCGATGCCGTTGGCCAGGGCCAGCAACCGGGCACCGTCGACGAAGGGGGTGAGGCCCTGGACCTTGAGGTCCAGGGTGGCCTTTTCGCCATTTTTCCTGGCCAGCACGAACTCGCGAAAACGCCCCACGGGCGGGCGCTGGCGCAGGGCGTTTTCCGCCATCATGCGTTGGAACAGACGGTTGTCCGCCACCTGGTCGAGGATGCCCCGACGCAGTTGTTCGGCGCTCTGTTCATCGCCCCAGACCACCCGCAGGTCGAAATAGATGCTCGAACCCAGCAGGTTTTCCGGGGTGGCCTCGCGGATGAAGGCCGCGAAGCGCCTGGCCCATTCAGCACGGGACAGGCACAGCTCGGGGTTGCCGGCCATGATGTTGCCCTTGCACAGGGTGAAACCGCACATGGCCAGGCTCTGGTTGATCTGCTGGGCGATGGGTAGCAGCTTGCCGCGGATTTCTGCCGCGTGGGCCGCGTCCCGGGCCTCGAACAGGATGCCGTTGTCCTGGTCGGTGTGCAGGGTCTGTTCGCGTCGGCCTTCACTGCCAAAGCACAGCCAGCTGAAAGGCACGCCGGGGTCGCCCTTGTCGGCCAGGGTCAGCTCGATGACCCGGCACACGGTGTGATCGTTGAGCAGGGTGATGATATGGGTGATCTGGGTCGAGGAGGCGCCGTGGGCCAGCATGCGCTCCACCAACTGGCCGATCTCGCCCCGCAGCGCCACCAGGTGTTCGACCCGGGGCGCGTTGCGGATGGTCCGCGCCAGGTGCACCAGGTCGACCCGCTGCAGGGAAAACAGATCGCGCTCGGAAACCACCCCGCACAGGCGCTGTTCTTTCACCAGGCAGACGTGGGCGATGTGCCGCTCGGTCATGGCGATGGCGGCGTCGAAGGCGCTGTGGTCCGGGCTGAGGAAGAACGGCGCCTGGGTCATGTGCTGTTCGATGGGCTGGTTGAGGTCCTGGGTGCCGTCGGCCACCACCTGGCGCAGGTCGCGCAGGGTGAAGATCCCCAGCGGGGCCTTGCGTTCGTCCACCACGACGATGCTGCCGACCTGCTGCTCATGCATCAGCGCCACGGCTTCGCGCAGCGGCGTCTGCGGTGAACAGGCCACCGGATGACGCATGGCCAGCTCGCCCAGGCGGGTGTTCAGGGAATACTGGGTGCCGAGGGTTTCCACGGCTTTCTGTTTGACTTGCTGGTTGACCTGGTCCAGCAGGCTGCTGACTCCACGCAGGGCGAAGTCGCGAAACTCCGCGGACAGGGCGAACAGCTTGATGAAAGCGCCCTTGTTCAGTTGCAGGCAGAACGTATCTTCGGCGGCGCGATGCTCGGTGCGGGTCGCGCGCTCGCCCAGCAGCGCGGCCAGGGGGAAACACTCGCCGGAAGTGATTTCGAAGGTGGTCTCGGTGCTGCCCTTGGCGGCGTGTGTGCGTTCGCCCACCACGCGGCCCTGCTTGACGATATAGAAGTGCTCAACCGGGCCGTCGGCCGGCTTGATGATGCTGTCGCCGGGGCCGTAGAAGCGCAGTTGGCATTGTTCTACCAGGTAGGCCAGATGCAGCTGCTCCATCTGGTTGAACGGCGGGAACCGTTGCAGGAACTGCACGGTCCCCTGGATGTTCTGCAACACCGCGGTCTTCCCGGCCTGGGTGAAGGCGTCCGCTTTACTCATAACGATTACCGCAGTCTTTTTGGATTTGTTGTGGTCGGATCACGGCATGGTCGGCTGCAACGTCTGGGGTGCCCATTGGACGTAAGTCTAGGTAGCGCCCTAGGGGCCGGACATTTGGCTTTGAAGCGTCGGCAATCAATGCGAAAAAGCTCTGATCAAGACTCTTGGCAATTTTTCCGACGAAGTGCACATTGGAGGCCTGCTTAGCGATGTCTGACCACTGTGCTAGGGGATTGATCTGTTCATGTAGAGAAATGTATGCCCGACCACGATATTTTGAGTGACGCCGAGCGCGAGGCCCTGAGTGCGGTCATGCTGGAACCGGATCTGCCGCCCCAGCGGGTGCTGATCGCCGATGACGACAAGGATGCACGGGAGCTGCTTGCGGAGATTCTTGGCCTGGATGGCATCCGTTGCATCACGGCGGCCAGTGGCAAGGCCGCACTTGAGTTGCTTGAATCGAATAAATCCATCGGCCTGTTGATCACCGATCTGCGCATGGCGCCCTGCAATGGCCTGGACCTGATCCGCCAGGTGCGTGAATCGGAGCGGGCGGCGCTGCCGATCATCATCATTTCCGGCGACGCCGATGTCCGCGATGCCATCGCCGCCATGCACCTGAGCGTGGTGGACTTCCTGCTCAAGCCGATCGACACCACCAAGCTGCTGGCCCTGGTCAAGCACGAGCTGGGCGTGGTGCTCTAGCCGATCCCTTGCCACACAGGCGAAAAAAAGCCCCGGCCTTGCGACCGGGGCTTTTTTAATTACTGCTGGTTACGCGGGCTTACAGACCGTTCTTGGCCTTGAACTCGCGACGCCGGCGGTGCAGGACCGGCTCGGTGTAGCCGTTTGGCTGCTTGGTGCCTTCGATCACCAGTTCCAGGGCGGCCTGGAAGGCGATGTTGCTGTCGAAGTCTGGTGCCAGGGGACGGTACAGCGGGTCGCTGGCGTTCTGCCGGTCAACCACCGGAGCCATGCGCTTGAGGCTTTCCAGCACCTGCTCCTGGGTGACCACGCCGTGGCGCAGCCAGTTGGCGATGTGCTGGCTGGAGATACGCAGGGTGGCGCGGTCTTCCATCAGGCCGACGTCATTGATGTCCGGCACTTTCGAACAGCCCACGCCCTGGTCGATCCAGCGCACCACGTAACCGAGAATGCCCTGGGCGTTGTTGTCCAGTTCGTTCTTGATCTGCTCCGGCGTCCAGCTCGGGTTGACCGCCAGCGGGATGGTCAGGATGTCATCCACCGAGGCGCGGGCACGCTTGGCCAGTTCGGCCTGGCGGGCGAATACGTCGACCTTGTGATAGTGCAGCGCGTGCAGCGCAGCGGCGGTCGGGGATGGAACCCAGGCAGTGTTGGCACCGGCCAGTGGGTGAGCGATTTTCTGTTCGAGCATCGCTGCCATCAGGTCCGGCATCGCCCACATGCCCTTGCCGATTTGCGCGCGACCTTGCAGGCCGGTGCTCAGGCCGATATCGACGTTCCAGTTCTCGTAGGCGCCGATCCATTTCTCGGCTTTCATGTCGGCCTTGCGCACCATGGCGCCGGCTTCCATGGAGGTGTGGATTTCGTCGCCGGTGCGGTCGAGGAAGCCGGTGTTGATGAACACCACGCGCTCGCTGGCCGCCTTGATGCAGGCCTTGAGGTTGACCGTGGTGCGGCGCTCCTCGTCCATGATCCCGACTTTCAGGGTGTTGCGCGGCAGGTTCAGCACCTCTTCGATGCGGCCGAACAGCTCGTTGGTGAACGCCGCTTCTTCGGGGCCGTGCATCTTCGGCTTGACGATGTACATCGAGCCGGTGCGGCTGTTCTTGCGCGACGTGTTGCCGTTGAGGTTGTGGATCGACGCCAGGCTGGTGACCAGGCCGTCGAGGATGCCTTCCGGCACTTCGTTGCCATCCTTGTCGAGGATCGCATCGATGGTCATCAGGTGGCCGACGTTGCGCACGAACAGCAGCGAACGACCGTGCAGTTTCACCGGCTCGCCATTGACCCCGGTGTATTCGCGATCGGCGTTCATGGTGCGGGTGAAGGACTTGCCACCCTTGGAAACTTCTTCCGCCAGGTCGCCCTTCATCAGGCCGAGCCAGTTGCGGTAGATCACCACCTTGTCGTCGGCATCCACTGCGGCGACCGAGTCTTCGCAGTCCATGATGGTGGTCAGGGCCGCTTCCATCAGCAGGTCCTTGACCCCGGCGGCGTCGGTCTGGCCGACCGGGCTTGTGGCGTCGATCTGGATCTCGAAGTGCAGGCCGTTGTGCTTGAGCAGGATCGCGGTAGGGGCCGCAGCGTCGCCCTGGTAGCCGATCAGTTGCGCGTCGTTGCGCAGGCCGCTGTTGCTGCCACCCTTGAGGCCGACCACCAGCTTGCCGCCGACGATCTTGTAGCTCACCGAGTCCACGTGGGAGCCGGCAGTCAGCGGCGCGGATTCATCGAGGAAGGCGCGGGCGAAGGCGATGACCTTGTCGCCGCGGACCTTGTTGTAGCCTTTGCCTTTTTCCGCACCATCGGCTTCGCTGATGGCATCGGTGCCGTACAGGGCGTCGTACAGCGAGCCCCAGCGAGCGTTGGAAGCGTTGAGGGCGAAGCGCGCATTCATCACCGGCACCACCAGCTGCGGGCCGGCCATGTGGGCGATCTCTTCATCGACGTTTTGCGTCGTGGCCTGGAAATCCGCCGCTTCTGGCAGCAGGTAACCGATGTCTTGCAAGAAGGCTTTATAAGCCACAGCGTCATGCGCCTGGCCGGCACGGGACTGGTGCCAGGCATCGATACGTGCCTGGAAGTCATCGCGTTTGGCGAGTAGGGCTTTGTTCTTCGGCGCCAGGTCGTGAATGACCTTGTCTGCACCGGCCCAGAACGAGTCGGCGGTGAGGCCGGTACCGGGAATGGCTTCGTTGTTCACGAAGTCGAACAGGACTCTGGCGACCTGCAGGCCACCGACTTGAACGTGCTCAGTCATTGCTTGCCTCACTCTGCTCAGCTATTTCGCTTTTCAGCTCTTCAAATTAACAATGAAGCCGGCGGCCATTTAAAGCACAACCCTGTTCTCCAGTACATGCCATCGCTGGCGGCTGGGTCCTTCCAATCAACGGCGGAGCCTTGCTGACGGGCTGTTGCGGGGGTTGCGATCAGGCCTTGGCGGACATCGTTCCAACGTTATGTAGTGCGCGCTGCGGCATACTACATGATGAACTGCGGTTGTGAAAATTAGACTAAAAGCGTCGTTCCGCGACTTTAAAGTGCAGTGCGGTCACGCAGGGGGATGCGATGTTCTCAAAAAGCCGGTGGATTGTTCCATATAAATACAAAAAGTTGTACACGATTTGTGTTTTGCCTTGCGCACCCTCGTAGGAGCCGGCTGCTATGGGCTGGAAGGCGCGGGGAATGAGGCTGCCTATACTGGATCTTTCATTGCTCAAAGAGGGCTGCGCCATGGACCATCTCGTTCTCACGGTATTCGCCCCGGACAAGGCCGGCCAGGTCGAGCGCATTGCCCAGTGCATCGCCGAGCATGGCGGCAACTGGCTGGAAAGCCGCCTGTCACGCATGGCCGGGCAGTTCGCCGGGATCCTGCGGGTGGCAGTGCCGGCCGAAGCCTACGATGAACTGGTGGATGCCCTGCAAGGCTTGTCGGCCCAGGGCATTCGCGTGTTGATCGCCGAAAGCGGCGTGGAGCAGTCCTGCACCTGGAAACCCATCGCCATGGAACTGGTGGGCAACGACCGCCCGGGAATCGTGCGCGACATCACCCGGCTGCTGGCCGAGCAGGGGGTGAACCTGGAGCGCTTGGTGACCGAGGTGCGCCCAGCGCCCATGAGCAGCGAGCCGCTGTTCCACGCCGAGGCGATCCTTGCGGTGCCCCTGACCCTGTCCCTGGAAGTGCTGCAGGCGCGCCTGGAAACCCTGGCGGACGACTTGATGGTGGAATTGGTCCTGCGCAGCGAGCCCTGAGCCTTGTGAGGGTTATCCCAGTAAACCGTGCATGTGCCTGTGGATAACCTGTAGAGACCAGGCCCTGGCCCAGAGCCAGCGCGGCGTTGCGCCAGTTGATCAAAAAACCAGCAGTTTCAAGGGCTTGTGCACAAAGGACGGGGATCAGGTTGTGGATAACCTTGGGAAGAACCGCTGCAAGCCACGAAGAACGTGGCCTGCAGGGCTTTGTGCGTTTATTGATCAGCGACGCCCGCGCAGGCTGAGCCAGGCATCCACGCTGTATACCGCCAGGCCGGCCCAGATAAACATGAAGGCCAGCAGGGTGCTGGAGGACAGGTGCTCGTCGAACAGCAGCACGGCCTGCAGCAGCACCAGGGTGGGAGCCAGGTACTGGAGGAAACCCAGGGTGGTGTAGGGCAGGTCCCGCGCGGCAGCGTTGAAGCACACCAGAGGTACCAGGGTCACCGGGCCGGCAGCCACCAGCCACCAGGCCTGGGAACTGCTCCAGAACTCGGCATGGGCACTGCTGGCATCGGGGTGCAGCAGCAGCCAACCCAGAGCGATGGGCACCAGCATCCAGGTTTCCACCACCAGGCCGGGCAGGGCCTTGACCGGCGCCTGCTTGCGGATCAGCCCGTAGAAGCCGAAGCTCAGCGCCAGCATCAGCGAGACCCAGGGCAGGCTGCCTACCTGCCACACTTGCTGGGCCACGCCCACCGCCGCCAGGATTACCGCCAGCCACTGCATGCGCCGCAGGCGTTCGCCAAGAATCAGCATGCCCAGCAGCACGTTGACCAGTGGGTTGATGTAGTAGCCCAGGCTGGCTTCGAGCATGCGCCCGTTGTTCACCGACCAGACGTAGGTCAGCCAGTTGGCGGCGATCAGGGTGCCGCTCAGGGCCAGGATCGCCAGGCGCCTGGGGTTGTCCCGCAGTTCGCGCCACCAGCCGGGGTGCTTCCACACCATCAGCAGCAGGGCGCCGAACAGCGCCGACCAGAGCACCCGGTGGATGATGATCTCGACCGCGGGAACGCTGGCGATAGCTTTGAAATAGAGCGGGAACAGACCCCAGATGATGTAGGCGGTCAGACCCAGGATGTACCCGCGGCGCGGGTTGGCGGCTTGCATGCAGAATCCTTGCTTAGGCAGCTAACAAAGCCGCAATTGTAAGGACAATTGTCTAGACCTGTCCTGACTTTTACCCCGCCGCCCACTGTGGACGCCGGCTTGCCGACGAGGGCAATCTCTCGGGCCCTTTCGCTGGCAAGCCAGCTCCTACAGCTGGCGCCCTTGTGTGGGTACCGGCTTGTCGGCGAAGGCGGTTTCTCGGGCCCCCTTCGCTGGCAAGCCAGCTCCTGCAGGTCGGGTCAGAACAGCTTGAGGGGTTCTTCGTTGAGGGCCGCCAGCTGTTCGCGCAAGGCCAGCACCTGATCGCCCCAATAACGTTCGCTGCCGAACCAGGGGAAACTGTGGGGGAACGCCGGGTCGTCCCAGCGTCGTGCCAGCCAGGCGCTGTAGTGCATCAGGCGCAAGGCTCGCAGTGGTTCGATCAGGGCCAGCTCCCGCGGGTCGAAATCATGGAACTCGCTGTAGCCATCCATCAACTCGGACAACTGGCCCAGGCATTCCTGGCGGTCGCCGGCGAGCATCATCCACAGGTCCTGCACCGCCGGGCCCATGCGGCAGTCATCCAGGTCGACGATATGGAACATCTCGTCGCGGCACATCATGTTGCCGGGGTGGCAGTCGCCGTGCATCCGGATGTTCTGGTGTGGCGTGGCCTGGTAGACCTCTTCCACCCGCTTGAGCAGGTCCCGGGCCACCGACTCGTAGGCTGGCAGCAGGCTCTTGGGGATGAAGTTGCCCTGCAGCAGGGTTGCCAGGGAATCGTGACCGAAGTTCTTCACCCCCAGGGCTTCGCGGTGTTCGAACGGGCGGGTGGCACCCACCGCGTGCAGGCGGCCCAACAACTGGCCGAGACGGTAGAGCTGGTCCAGGTTGCCTGGCTCCGGGGCGCGGCCGCCGCGGCGGGGAAACAGGGCGAAACGAAAGCCCGCGTGTTCGAACAGGCTGGCGCCGTCATGAATGATCGGCGCCACCACCGGCACGTCGCATTCGGCGAGTTCGAAGGTGAAGCGGTGCTCTTCCAGGATCGCTTCGTTGGTCCAGCGCTGGGGCCGGTAGAACTTGGCGATCAGTGGCTCGCTTTCGTCGATGCCGACTTGATAGACGCGATTTTCGTAGCTGTTGAGCGCCAGCACGCGGGCGTCGCTGAGAAAGCCGATGCTTTCAACGGCGTCCAGGACCAGATCGGGGGTCAGTGTTTCAAACGGGTGCGACATGCTTACTCCTGCGCGCAGCAGGCTGCCGCGTCCGGCCAAGCATGGTAACGCAGACGGGGAGCCAGCGGGGGAGGGTTTGCCGGTGGTTCGGCCGTGCGTCGGGTTCGCCGCCCAGCCGGTTCCTGCGGGTGCAGAAGCCGGCTGGGCGCGAGGCGGGGTCAGGCGCCGATGACGCCGCCGTCTTCCCGGGTGATGGCCATGACCGAGGAGCGTGGCTTGCCGTTGGGCAGGTGTTCGGGGAATGTCGAACCGCCGTTTTCCCCAGGGTGCTGGATACCCACGAACAGGGTCTTCTGGTCCGGGGCGAAGGCGATGCCGGTGACTTCGCAACCCACCGGCCCGACCATGAAACGGCGGATCTCACCGCTGTCCGGGTCGGCGCAGAGCATCTGGTTGTTGCCCATGCCGGCGAAGTCGCCGCTGTTGCTGTAGTCGCCGTCGGTGAGGATCCACAGGCGCCCGGCCTTGTCGAAACCCAGCCCGTCGGGGCTGTTGAACATATTCTGCGGGGTGATGTTGGACGACCCACCCTTAGGTTGGCCGGCGTGCACCCCCGGGTTGCCGGCCACTACGAACAGGTCCCAGGAAAAACTCATGGCACCATGGTCGTCGCCGCCGGTGCGCCAGCGCAGGATCTGCCCGTAGACGTTCTTCTCCCGCGGGTTGGGGCCGCCTACCGGCTGGCCGTCCTCGCCACGCTTGGAGTTGTTGGTCAGGGTGCAATAGACCTGGCCGTCCTTGGGGCTGACCACTATCCATTCCGGGCGGTCCATGCGCGTGGCCTGGACCACGCTGGCGGCCAGGCGAGCCTGGATCAGCACCTGGGCCTGGTCGGCGAAGCCGCTGCTGGCGTCGATGCCGTTCTTGCCGTGGGTCAGCTCGATCCACTGGCCCTGGCCCTTGGGGTGGTCCGGGTTGCCGTCGCCGGCATCGAAGCGCGCCACGTACAGGGTGCCGTGGTCCAGCAGGTCGCGGTTGGCCTTGGGGTTGCGGTGGTTGATCTTGTCGCGGCTGATGAACTTGTAGATGAATTCGCCACGCTCGTCGTCGCCCATGTAGACCACGGCGCGGCCGTCGCGGGTTTCGGCCAGGGCGGCGTTTTCGTGCTTGAAGCGACCCAGGGCGGTGCGCTTGACCGGGGTCGATTGCGGGTCGAACGGATCGATTTCCACCACCCAGCCGTGACGGTTGAGTTCGTTGGGGTTCTTCGCCAGGTCGAACCGCGGATCGTGCAGGTGCCAGTTGATCTCCTTGCTGGCCACCACGGCGCCGTAGCGCTTCTGCGCGGCGTCGAATTTCTGCTCGGCGTTGCTGCTGCCGAAGCAGTCGGTGAAGTTCTCTTCGCAGGTCAGGTAGGTGCCCCATGGGGTCTTGCCGTTGGCGCAGTTCTGGAAGGTGCCGAGGACTTTCCTGCCCTTGGGGTCGGCGCTGGTCTTGAGCAGATCGTGACCGGCTGCGGGGCCACTCAGGCGGATCGGCGTGTTGCCGTGGATCCGTCGGTTGTAGCGTGAGCCCTGGACGAACTGCCACTGGCCATTCTTGCGCTGCACTTCAATCACCGACACGCCTTCGCTGGCCTGGGCCTTGCGCACGTCTTCGGCGGATTGCGGCAAGCCGCCATGGGGGTAGAGGTAGCGGTAGTTGGTGTATTCGTTATTGATGGCCATCAGCGCGCGGTGGCGGTCGTCCGGGAAGGCGAACAGGCTCATGCCGTCGTTGTTGTCGCCAAACTGCACTTCCTGGGCCCGGGCGGTGCCATTGCCGCTGGGGTCGAAGGCCGGGCCGTTCTTGGCCAGGGGCTGGCCCCAACTGATCAGTACCGAGGACTTGTAGCCAGGTGGCAAGGTGATGCTGTCGCTGGTGGCGGCAGGGATGCCGGCAAAGCCCAGCAACTGGCTGGTGCCGGCGCTGACGCTGGCGGCCAGGGCGCTGCGGCTCAACAGGTTGCCGCCCAGGAACAGCGCTGCACCGCACAGGGCGCCGGCACCGATGAAACCGCGGCGGCTGAGGCCGACCAGCTGTTCCAGGTCGGTGGGTTGGTCTTCTTCTAGTAACAGGCTCATATCAGGCTCCCTGCAGGTTTTTGCAGCCACCTTAATGAGCCCCCATGACGAATATGTTGCAGTGAAATGGCGGTGGAGCCTTGGTCAGAGCGGGGTTCCGATCAGCACGTGGGACGGTGAGAACTGCACCTGGACGGTCGAGGACTCCTTCAACTCCAGGGTCTTGAGCAGCAACGGCTCGGCCAGGGCGCACAACGTCTGACCATTGGGCAGGGCAATTCGCACCTCGCAGGGGCCGTCCTCGGCGTCGAGAATCTGCTCGATCGTGCCCCTCAGGCAATTGTGTCCAGTTGTTACTTGGGCGCCCGCAGCTTGTACGTCCAGCCAGCCAGCCTTGATCAGTGCCACCACTTCGGTCCCCGGCAGCAGTTCCAGGCGCAGGGTGCTGTCGTGGGTGATCTGCGCCTGGAGTTGCAGGCCCTCGGGCAGTTCCAGGACGATCAGGTCGTTGCAGCCCTGGCTTTCGACAGCCCGGACCTTGCCATGCAACTGATTGCGCGCGCTGGTGCGCAGCATCAGGCGGCTGAGCAAGTCGAGGTCGCTGGTGTCTTCCGCTGCTTCCAGTACCTGGGCCTGCAGAGCTTGCAGGCGCTGGTAAAGACGCAGCACCCGCTCGCCCTCGGCGGACAGCTTGGCGCCGCCGCCGCCCTTGCCGCCGACGCTGCGCTCCACCAGCGGGCTCTGGGCCAGGTTGTTCAGTTCGTCGATGGCATCCCAGGCTGCCTTGTAGCTCAGGCCGGCGCTTTTTGCCGCGCGGGTGATGGAGCCTTGTTCGGCGATGTGTTGCAGCAAGGCAATGCGTTGCGGGCGGCGGACGATGTGCTGGGTCAACAGAGTGGGCAAGGACATGGCGGGGGCGCTTTGAACACTGGGGTGGGACTGGGAGTTTGCGGCTTGGGCGACGAGAGTCAAGTCAGTCGCCGGTGCCGGGGCTTGGGGTCCTGGCCAGGCAGTAGATATCCACCCGACGGGCACCGGCGTTGATCAGCAAACGGGCCAGGGCCTGGGCGGTGGCGCCGGTGGTCAGGACATCGTCCACCAGGGCCAGGTGTCGTCCTGCAACCTGGGCCTGATCTGCAAGGGCGAAGGCCTGGCGCAGGTTGCGCTGACGGGCCCGGGCATCCAGGCCCTGCTGGGCGGGGGTGTCTTGGGTGCGCAGGAGGAGCTTGGGTTGCACCACCAATTGCAACGAAGCGCCCAGCCACTGGGCCAGCATGCCTGCCTGATTGAAGCCGCGCTGGCGCAGCCGCCTGCGGGACAGTGGCACCGGCAGCAGGCAATCAGGCCGTGGCAGGCCTTCATCGAAGCGATAGTGGAGGAACTGGCCGAGAAGTTCGGCCATCAGCCGGCCAAAAGGCCATTTCTCATGGTGCTTGAAACGACTGATCAGGCTGTCCACCGGGAAATCGTAGCGCCAGGGTGCGATCACCCGCTGAAACGCCGGCGGCTCTTGCAGGCACTGGCCACAGGTGAGGCCGGGCCCAGGCAGGGGCAGGGCGCAGACTGAACACTGGGCGCCGAGCCAGGGCAGCTCGTCCAGGCAGGGAGCACACAGGGCCAGGGCCGAATCGCTGGGTTCGTCACACAATAAACATGCCTGATTGTTTTTTAACCAGATGTAAACCTGTCCTTTGTATCTGGGTTGACAGTGCATGACTCTTCCTTAAATATGCCGAACATCCGTGTCGCGGCTGTGGGCTTTCCTGTCCTGCGCCGCTTGCCAAGCATAATCAAGGAATCGCCCATGAGCGCCAGCACCACCGCCACCCTGCGTCATGATTGGACTTTGGCTGAAGTCAAAGCCCTGTTCGTCCAGCCCTTCAATGACTTGTTGTTCCAGGCGCAGACGGTGCACCGCGCGCATTTCGACGCCAATCGGGTCCAGGTTTCCACGCTGCTGTCGATCAAGACCGGCGCCTGCCCGGAAGATTGCAAATATTGTCCGCAGTCCGGTCACTACAACACCGGCCTGGAAAAGGAAAAGCTCCTTGAGGTGCAGAAGGTCCTGGAAGAGGCCGCCCGGGCCAAGGCCATCGGTTCTACCCGTTTCTGCATGGGCGCGGCCTGGAAGCACCCTTCTGCCAAGGACATGCCCTATGTGCTGGAGATGGTCAAGGGCGTGAAGGCCATGGGCCTGGAAACCTGCATGACCCTGGGCCGTCTCGATCAGGACCAGACCGAGGCGCTGGCCAAGGCCGGCCTGGACTACTACAACCACAACCTCGATACCTCGCCGGAGTTCTACGGCAACATCATCACCACCCGCACCTACAGCGAGCGCCTGCAGACCCTGGCCTATGTGCGTGACGCGGGCATGAAGATCTGCTCCGGCGGCATTCTCGGCATGGGCGAATCCCTGGATGACCGCGCCGGCCTGCTGATCCAGCTGGCCAACCTGCCGGAGCATCCGGAGTCGGTGCCGATCAACATGCTGGTGAAGGTGGCGGGTACGCCGCTGGAAAATGCCGAAGAGGTAGACCCCTTCGACTTTATCCGCATGCTCGCGGTGGCGCGGATTCTCATGCCGCAATCCCATGTGCGGCTATCGGCGGGCCGTGAGGCGATGAACGAGCAGATGCAGGCCCTGGCGTTCTTCGCCGGCGCCAACTCGATTTTCTATGGCGACAAGTTGCTGACCACCGCCAACCCGCAGGCCGACAAGGACATGCAGCTGTTCGCGCGCCTGGGCATCCAGCCCGAAGCCCGCGAAGAACACGCCGACGAGGTGCACCAGGCCGCCATCGAACAGGCCCTGGTGGAGCAGAAAAGCAGCGAGCAGTTCTACAACGCCGCCGTCTGACCTTCTGCCGTAGGAGCCGGTTTGCCGGCGAATCTCGCGAGCCTCATGGATTTCGCGTCGCCTGCTTCGCCGGCAAGCCAGCTCCTGGCGATGAACTGTCCGTAAGCCAATATCGAGGCCTGCATGTCTTTTGATCTCGCCGCGCGCCTTGCTGCTCGCCGTGCCGAACACCTCTATCGCCAGCGCCCGCTGCTGCAGAGCCCCCAGGGGCCGCAAGTGGTGGTCGACGGTCAGCCATTGCTGGCCTTTTGTAACAACGACTACCTGGGCCTGGCCAACCATCCGCAAGTGATCGAAGCCTGGCGCTCCGGTGCCAGCCGCTGGGGCGTGGGCGGTGGTGCTTCCCATCTGGTGATCGGCCACAGCACGCCCCATCACGCCTTGGAAGAGGCGCTGGCCGAACTCACTGGCCGCCCTCGGGCGCTGTTGTTTACCACCGGCTACATGGCCAACCTGGGGGCGGTGACGGCGCTGGTGGGGCAGGGCGATACGGTGCTGGAGGATCGTCTCAACCACGCGTCGCTGCTTGATGCGGGGCTGCTTTCCGGTGCGCGCTTCAACCGCTATCTGCACAACGATGCGCACAGCCTGGCCAAGCGTCTGGAAAAGGCCACCGGCAATACCCTGGTGGTCACCGATGGGGTGTTCAGCATGGACGGCGATGTCGCCGATCTGCCGGCCCTGGCTCGGGCAACCAAGGCCCGTGGCGCCTGGCTGATGGTGGACGATGCCCATGGTTTCGGGCCGCTGGGGGCCAATGGCGGCGGGCTGGTGGAGCATTTCGGCCTGGGGCTGGATGAGGTGCCGGTACTGATGGGCACCCTGGGCAAGGCTTTCGGCACCGCCGGAGCCTTTGTCGCCGGCAGCGAGGATCTGATCGAGAGCCTGATCCAGTTTGCCCGGCCTTATATCTACACCACCAGCCAGCCGCCAGCCCTGGCCTGCGCCACCCTGAAAAGCCTGGAACTGCTGCGCAGCGAGCATTGGCGGCGCGAGCACCTGGCGGCCTTGATCCGTCAATTCCGCCAGGGCGCCGAGCAGATCGGCCTGCAGCTGATGGACAGTTTCACCCCGATCCAGCCGATCCTGGTGGGCGACAGTGCTCGGGCCGTGCGCCTGTCGCAGATGCTGCGTGAACGGGGAATCATGGTCAGCGCCATTCGCCCGCCTACCGTGCCGGCCGGCAGCGCGCGGCTGCGGGTGACCTTGTCCGCGGCCCACAGCGAAGCTCAGGTGCAGCTATTGTTAAGCGCGTTGGCAGACTGTTTCAGAGAACTGCAAGCGGAGCCGAGCCATGCGTGATCGACTGATTCTGTTGCCGGGCTGGGGCTTGGGCGTGTCGCCGCTGGAACCTCTGGCGGCGGCCTTGCAGGGGCTGGATGAACACTTGCGGGTGGAGATCGAGCCCTTGCCGGAGTTGACCTCCAGCGACCCGCAGGACTGGCTGGACGAACTCGATGACGCCGTGCCGGACAATGCCTGGCTGGGTGGCTGGTCCCTCGGCGGCATGCTGGCTTCGGAACTGGCGGCGCGCCGTGGGGAGCGCTGCTGCGGCCTGCTGACCCTGGCCAGCAATCCCAGTTTTGTCGCCCATGAACAATGGGCCAGTGCCATGGCCGGGGAAACCTTCGACGGCTTCCTGGCCGGCTGCGCGGCCGATCCGCGAACCACCCTCAAGCGTTTTGCCTTGCTCTGCGCCCAGGGCGCCGCGGACACGCGAGGCCTGTCGCGGTTGCTCCTGAGCGGCGCGCCGACCACGGCGCCGGCGGTGCTGATGGCCGGGCTGGAGTTGCTGGCGCAGTTGGATACCCGCGAAGCCTTGCAAGGCTTTCGCGGGCCGCAGTTGCACTTGTTTGCCGGGCTCGATGCTCTGGTGCCTGCCGAGGCGGCCGGTGAATTGCTGGCCTTGCTGCCGGATATTGAAGTTGGCCTGATTGAACACGCCAGCCACGGATTTCTCCTGGAGGACCCCCATGGAGTGGCGGGAGCGATCCAGGCTTTCTTGCATGAGTCCGGTGATGACTGATCTTTCTCTGACTGCCTTTCCCGGTCGCCTGCCTGACAAGCGCCAGGTCGCGGCTTCGTTCTCCCGCGCGGCGGCCAGCTACGACAGTGTTGCGGAGCTGCAGCGTGCGGTCGGGCAACAATTGCTCAGCCGTCTGCCCCCGGGCCTTGAGCCACGGTGCTGGCTGGACCTGGGCTGCGGCACCGGGCATTTCAGCCGGGTGCTGGGGCAGCGTTTCAGTGCTGCCCAGGGGCTGGCCCTGGATATTGCCGAGGGCATGCTCAATCACGCCCGGCCTTTGGGTGGCGCGGACCATTTCATCGCCGGGGACGCTGAACGCCTGCCGTTGCAAGGCGACAGTTGCCAATTGATCTTCTCTAGCCTGGCGGTGCAATGGTGCGACGATTTCTCTGCCGTGCTCAGTGAAGCGATGCGGGTGCTCAAGCCGGGCGGCGTGCTGGCTTTTGCCAGCCTGTGCGTGGGTACTTTGCAGGAACTGCGCGATAGTTGGGCGCAGGTCGATGGCCAGGTTCACGTCAATCGCTTCCGTGAGTTCGAACGTTATCGACAGCTGTGTGAAGCCAGTGGCTTGCAAGTGCGCAGTCTGGAAAAGGCGCCCCATGTCCTGTATTACCCGGATGTGCGCAGCCTGACCCATGAGTTGAAAGCCCTGGGCGCGCACAACCTCAATCCCGGACGCCCGGGCGGCTTGACCGGACGGGCGCGGATCGCCGGGTTGATCGATGCCTACGAGGGTTTCCGACAGGCCAAGGGCCTGCCGGCGACTTATCAAGTGGTCTATGCCGTGCTGGAGAAACCGCTATGAGCCCTGCCTACTTCATTACGGGTACCGATACCGATGTGGGGAAAACCACCATTGCGGCCGGCTTGCTGCATGCGGCGCGTCTGGCCGGCCTGAGTACTGCTGCGGGCAAGCCGGTGGCTTCGGGTTGCGAGCTGACGGCCAAGGGCTTGCGCAACGCCGATGCCCTGGCATTGCAGGCGCAGTCTTCGTTGCCGTTGGCCTATGCAGAAGTGAATCCGGTTGCCTTCGAACCGGCCATCGCCCCTCATCTGGCAGCGCGAGAGGCCGGGGTGGCGCTGACCGTGCAGTCGCTGTTGACGCCCATGCGCCATCTGCTGGCCAAGGGCGCGGACTTCACGCTGATCGAAGGCGCGGGTGGTTGGCGGGTACCCCTGGCAGACCAGGACAATCTGTCGGATCTGGCCATGGCGCTGGGGCTGCCGGTGATCCTGGTGGTGGGCGTGCGTCTGGGTTGCATCAATCATGCGTTGCTGACGGCCGAAGCCATCGCTCAGGACGGCCTGCAACTGGCGGGGTGGGTGGCCAATATCATCGATCCAAAGACCTCTCGTCTGGAGGAAAACCTCGCAACCCTGGCCGAGCGCTTGCCGGCCCCGTGCCTGGGCAGGGTGCCGAAACTCAAGCCGGCCAGCGCCGAGGCGGTGGCCGAGCATTTGCAACTGGATCTGCTGGACTAGATTTTGCCTATTGCAAGGCATATTGCCATTAGTGTTTTTGACGGGTGTTTTCTTGACGGGTCTGCTTCAATGACACCTGTCACTCATTCTCAAGGTCGAGTTCTCCCATGCAAATCTCCGGGAACACCGCTTTCTACGCCGGGCTGAACGCTATCCAGACCGGGCAGAATCGCGTCGATCAAGCCGCCGGCCAGATTGCCAGCACTGCAGTTGAACGCTCTGCCGGCAGCCAGTCGTCGGATGTTCAGGTTGACCGCCTGCGCGCTGTGGATCGCAGCCAGGAATCGGATCTGGCCAGCAGCATGGTGGAGATGTCCATGGGCAAGATCCAGGCAGAGCTGGGCGTCAATGTCGCCAAGGCCTCGGATGAAGTCCTCGGCACCCTGATCGATACCTACGCCTGATTACCCTCTGCAAAAGCCCGGCCTCCCAAAGAGACCGGGCTTTTTCATGCCTTTTCCGTTGATAGCGGCTCTCGCTGATTCCTTTCCCTGACTGATTGCCGGTGCGTCGGCTCCTACACTTCATGGCAGTGCCGTGGGTGTTCGCCTGCGTATGCATTTTGTTTCGATGACGAAAGGCATTGGCGCGACGCTTGACAAGATTTGGGCGTAAACGTATGTTTCAAACAACTGTTTGACCGCTATAAAAACTCAACGCGGTTGTTCATTCCCGGTTACATCAGCAGAGGTTTATCGCTATGCCTGACTACAAGGCCCCCTTGCGTGATATTCGCTTCGTTCGTGACGAGCTGCTCGGCTATGAGGCGCATTATCAGAGCCTCCCGGCTTGCCAGGACGCCACTCCGGACATGGTTGACGCCATTCTCGAGGAAGGTGCCAAGTTTTGTGAGCAGGTGCTGGCTCCGCTGAACCGTGTGGGCGACCTGGAAGGTTGCACCTGGAGTGAATCCGGCGTTAAGACCCCTACCGGCTTCAAGGAAGCCTACAAGCAATTCGTCGAAGGCGGCTGGCCAAGCCTGGCTCACGACGTTGAGCACGGTGGTCAGGGCCTGCCTGAATCCCTGGGCCTGGCGGTCAGCGAAATGGTTGGCGAAGCCAACTGGTCGTGGGGCATGTACCCTGGCCTGTCCCATGGCGCGATGAACACCATTTCCGAGCACGGTACTGCCGAGCAGCAAGAGGCCTACCTGACCAAGCTGGTGTCCGGCGAATGGACCGGCACCATGTGCCTGACCGAGCCGCACTGCGGCACCGACCTGGGCATGCTGCGCACCAAGGCCGAACCTCAGGCCGATGGTTCCTACAAAGTCACTGGCACCAAGATCTTCATCTCTGCCGGTGAACACGATATGGCCGACAACATCGTCCACATCGTTCTGGCCCGCCTGCCGGACGCACCGGCCGGTACCAAGGGTATTTCGCTGTTCATCGTGCCCAAGTTCCTGCCTAACGCTGATGGCAGTGTAGGTCAGCGCAACGCCGTGAGCTGTGGTTCCCTGGAACACAAGATGGGGATCCACGGTAACGCCACCTGCGTGATGAACTTCGACGCGGCCACCGGTTTCCTCATCGGCCCGGCGAACAAAGGCCTGAACTGCATGTTCACCTTCATGAACACCGCGCGCCTGGGTACCGCTCTGCAAGGCCTGGCCCATGCCGAAATCGGCTTCCAGGGCGGCCTGAAGTACGCTCGCGATCGCCTGCAAATGCGCTCCCTGACTGGCCCGAAAGCGCCGGACAAGGCTGCCGACCCGATCATCGTGCACCCTGACGTGCGCCGCATGCTGCTGACCATGAAGGCCTTCGCCGAAGGCAACCGGGCAATGGTCTACTTCACTGCCAAGCAGGTCGATATCGTCAAGTACGGTGTGGATGAAGAAGAGAAGAAGAAAGCCGACGCACTGCTGGCGTTCATGACTCCGATCGCCAAGGCGTTCATGACTGAAGTTGGTTTTGAATCCGCCAACCACGGTGTGCAGATCTATGGCGGCCACGGCTTCATCGCCGAGTGGGGCATGGAGCAGAACGTTCGCGACAGCCGTATCTCGATGCTGTACGAAGGCACCACCGGTATCCAGGCACTCGACCTGCTGGGCCGTAAAGTGCTGATGACTCAGGGCGAGGCTCTGAAAGGCTTTACCAAGATCGTCCACAAGTTCTGCCAGAACAACGAAGGCAACGAAGCCGTCAAGGAATTCGTCGCACCCCTGGCTGCACTGAACAAAGAATGGGGCGAGCTGACCATGAAGGTCGGTATGGCTGCCATGAAAGATCGCGAAGAAGTCGGCGCGGCCTCCGTGGACTACCTGATGTACTCCGGTTATGCCTGCCTGGCCTACTTCTGGGCCGACATGGCACGCCTGGCGGCTGAAAAGCTGGCAGCCGGCACCACCGAAGAGGCGTTCTACACCGCCAAGCTGCAGACTGCGCGTTTCTACTTCCAGCGCATCCTGCCGCGTACCCGCACTCACGTTGCAACCATGCTTTCGGGTGCCAACAACCTGATGGACATGAAGGAAGAAGACTTCGGCCTGGCTTACTAAGCCCGACCGCAGTGGTTCGAAAAGCCGTTCGCCCCTTGGGGCGAGCGGTTTTTTTATGCCCGCAGAATCTTCATGAAAATTCCCGACTAAATCGCTAAGCAGAAGCGATTTCCTGCCGTTAAAGAGATGGCAATGTGATGTCCATCACACCGCGTGTGCTTAACTTCAACAAATGAAGGCACAATGCCATTCATTGATCAGCCGGGTCGGAGTTTTACCCTTGCCGCGTTCTTTCGCTGTACGTTTCAGTCACTTTGTACCGTCTTTACTGCTTCTGCTTGCGGGGCTGGCGGCCGCCTACGTCAAGGACCTCAACGTCTTCTTCACCTCGCTGTTCAACGTGCTGCCAACCTTGGTGCTGTTGCTGGGCGGGGCGTATTGCGCGGTGTATCGGCGCCAGCGCGAGCTGTTCTTGATGGTCACCGTGTACATCGCCTATTTCCTGCTGGACACCCAGACCGACTACTACCGGGACAACGGCAGGGTCCGGGAAGACGCGGCGGTGGTGTTCCATCTCTGCTGCCTGTTGCTGCCCCTGTTGTTCGGCCTGTTCGCTGCCTGGCAGGAGCGCACGCACCTGTTCCAGGACATGGTGGCGCGTTTTGCCGTGCTGCTGGCCTTCGGCAGTGTGGCTCTGGGGCTCGAGCAGAGTTACCCGCAGGCTCTGCTGAACTGGTTGGCGGAGATCCGCTGGCCGGCCCTGCATGGCAGTTGGATGAGTTTGATCCAGTTGTCGTATCCAGTGTTCTTCGCAGCCTTCCTGCTGCTGGCGATCCAGTACTGGCGCAGCCCGCGTCCGCTGCACGCGGCGCAACTGGTGGGGCTCCTGGGGTTGTTCTGGATGCTGCCCAAGACCTTCATCCTGCCGTTCACCCTGAACATCATGTGCAGCCAGGTGATGCTGATGATCGCTGCTGCTGTCGCCCACGAGGCCTACCAGATGGCGTTCCGCGACGAGCTGACCGGCCTGCCGGGACGCCGCGCGCTTAACGAGCGCATGCAGCGCCTGGGGCGCAACTATGTGCTGGCGATGACCGACGTCGATCACTTCAAGAAATTCAATGACACCCACGGGCACGATGTGGGCGACCAGGTGTTGCGCCTGGTGGCCAGCAAGCTCTCGAAAGTTACCGGGGGCGGCCGGGCCTACCGTTACGGAGGCGAGGAGTTTGCCGTGGTGTTCGCCGGCAAGACCATGGACGAATGCATGCCGCATCTGGAGATGATTCGCGAGATCATCGCCACCTACAACATTCAACTGCGTAATCAGGACAACCGCCCTCAGGACGACCAGCAGGGTCGCCAGCGTCGCGGTGTCGCTGCCGCGTCCAGTGTCTCGGTGACCATCAGTATCGGCGTCGCCGAGCGGCTGGCAGAGCACCGGACTCCGGAGGAAGTGCTCAAGGCTGCAGACCAGGCGCTCTACAGCGCCAAGGGGGCGGGGCGTAACTGTGTCATTGCATTCGGGCAGAACCGCCGCGGCGCGGTGCGCATGGATACAGCTGCGGGTTGAGTGATGATGGCGCATTCAGCGCCTGCACAGTCATTGGCAGGCTGAGGGCGGCGGCAGTAGGTTGGTCTGATCTGCTGCCGGAGAAACCACCATGCCCGAGTATCAAGCCCCCTTGCGCGACATGCGCTTTCTGATCGATCACGTCTTCGACTTTCATGCCAGTTACGCGGCGTTGGGGGCCACTGACGCCAGCCCGGACATGGTCAGTGCCATCCTCGAGGAAGGCGCGAAATTCTGCGAAAACGTCCTGGCCCCGTTGAACCGTTCCGGTGACGAGGAAGGTTGCCACTTTGATAACGGCGTGGTCACCACGCCCAAGGGCTTCAAGCAGGCCTTCGCCCAGTACGTTGAAGGCGGCTGGCACGGGTTGGCCGCCGATCCGGCCTATGGCGGCCAGGGACTGCCCCACTCGCTGGGGCTGGTGATCAGCGAGATGGTGGGCTCCAGCAACACCTCCTGGGGCATGTACCCGGGCCTGACCCACGGTGCCATGTCGGCTATTCATGCCCACGGCAGCGCGGAACAGAAGCAGTTGTACCTGGGCAAGCTCACCGCCGGGCAATGGACCGGCACCATGTGCCTGACCGAAGCCCATTGCGGCACTGATCTTGGCATCATCAAGACTCGCGCGGTGCCCCAGGCAGACGGCAGCTATGCGGTGACGGGGAGCAAGATCTTCATCTCCGCCGGCGAGCACGACATGAGCGAGAACATCGTTCACCTGGTGTTGGCCAAGCTGCCGGACGCGCCGGCCGGAACCAAGGGTATTTCGCTGTTCATCGTGCCCAAGTTCCTGCCGGATGCGGCAGGTGAGGCCGGCGAGCGCAATGGCGTGAGCTGCGGCTCCATCGAGCACAAGATGGGGATCAAGGCGTCCGCGACCTGTGTACTGAACTTCGACGGTGCCAGGGGCTTTCTGATTGGTCAGGCCAACAAAGGCCTGAACTGCATGTTCACCATGATGAACCACGCCCGCCTGGGGACCGGAATGCAGGGCCTGTGTCTGGGTGAAACCAGCTTCCAGGGGGCGATCAGATACGCCAACGATCGTTTGCAGATGCGGTCGCTGACCGGCCCCAAGTCTCCGGACAAGGCGGCGGACCCGATCATCGTCCACCCTGATGTGCGGCGCATGCTGCTGACCATGAAGGCGTTCAACGAAGGCAACCGGGCCCTGGCCTACTTCACCGCCCAGTTGCTGGATGTGGCGCATCTCAGCCGCGATGAAGCCCAGCGCCAGGACGCCGAGAACCTCCTGGCGTTCCTCACCCCGATCTGCAAGGCCTTCATGACCGAGACCGGGCTGGAAGTGACCAACCACGGCATGCAGGTGTTCGGCGGTCATGGGTTTATTCGCGAATGGGGCATGGAGCAGTTGGTACGTGATTGCCGCATTGCTCCGATCTATGAAGGTACCAATGGCATCCAGGCCCTGGACCTGCTGGGCCGCAAGGTGCTGGGCAGCCAGGGCAAGCTGCTGCTGGGCTTTACCCGGATTGTGCACAAGTTCTGCAGCGCGCATACCGAACATCCGCAGCTCCAGGCTTATGTCGCGCAACTCGATGCCTTGAACCGTCAGTGGGGCGAGTTGACCACCAAGGTCGGCATGGCAGCCATGAACAACCCCGACGAAGTGGGGGCCGCGGCCTTGGATTACCTGATGTACAGCGGCTACATCGTCCTGGCCTATTTCTGGTTGCGCATGGCTCTGGTCGCACAGCAGCAACTGGACGCCGGGCAGGGCGACCAGGACTTCGCCACCGCCAAGCTGATCACCTGCGAGTTCTATTTCAAGCGCCTGCTGCCCCGTACGGGGGCTCATCGGGCGGCCATCGAGGCCGGCAGTGATTGCCTGATGAAGCTTCCCGCGCAGTTGTTCGCCTTGTAACTGCTAGGGCGGCACGAACAAAGCCCGCTGCTGCGGGTTTTTTCGTGCTTGGGAATATCTGTGACTAAAAATTACATAAAGGTCACTAGTTGACCCTATGTGTCGCAAAAGTTGTTCGGGTACACTCTGGTTTTCTAAATGGGTCCGTTTCGGCCCGCTTTTTTAGTTCTTGCGAGGTTTGCCATGGCTGACTACAAAGCGCCCTTGCGCGATATGCGCTTCGTCCTCAATGAAGTTTTCGAGGTCGCCAAACTCTGGGCCCAGTTGCCGGCTCTGGCTGAGACTGTGGATGTCGAGACGGTCGAGGCGATTCTGGAGGAAGCGGGCAAAGTCACCGCCAGAAGCATTGCTCCGCTGAGTCGCGGTGCCGACGAGGAAGGTTGCCACTGGGACAACACCGAGGTGACCACCCCTGAAGGTTTCCCACAGGCCTATCAGACCTACGCCGAAGGTGGTTGGGTCGGTGTGGGTGGCGATCCCGAGTTCGGCGGCATGGGCATGCCCAAGGCGGTATCGGCCCAGGTCGAGGAAATGGTCAACTCCGCGAGCCTGGCCTTTGGCCTGTACCCGATGCTGACTGCCGGGGCCTGCCTGTCGATCAACGCCCATGCCAGCGAAGAGCTGAAAGCCACCTACCTGCCGAACATGTATGCCGGTGTCTGGGCAGGCTCCATGTGCCTGACCGAGCCCCATGCCGGTACCGATCTGGGGATTATCCGCACTAAGGCCGAGCCTCGGGCCGACGGCTCCTATGCCATCAGCGGAACCAAGATCTTCATTACCGGTGGTGAGCACGACCTGACGGAAAACATCATTCACCTGGTGCTGGCCAAGCTGCCGGATGCGCCGGCTGGTCCCAAGGGTATTTCCCTGTTCCTGGTGCCCAAGTTCATGGTCAATGCCGATGGCAGCCTGGGCGAGCGCAACCCGGTGACCTGTGGTTCGATCGAGCACAAGATGGGCATCCAGGCTTCGGCCACGTGCGTGATGAACTTCGATCAGGCCATCGGTTACCTGGTGGGTGAACCGAACAAGGGCCTGGCGGCCATGTTCACCATGATGAACTACGAGCGTTTGGGGGTAGGTATCCAGGGGCTGGCCACTGGCGAGCGTTCCTACCAGAACGCTATTGAATATGCTCGTGATCGCCTGCAGAGCCGCTCGCCTACCGGCCCGCAAGCCAAGGACAAGGTAGCCGACCCGATCATTGTGCACCCGGATGTGCGGCGCATGCTGCTGACCATGAAGGCTGCAAACGAAGGCGGCCGGGCATTTTCCACCTATGTGGCGATGCAATTGGATACCGCCAAGTTCAGCGAAGATCCGGATACCCGCAAGCGCGCGGAAAGCCTGGTGGCTTTGCTGACCCCGGTGGCCAAGGCTTTCCTGACCGACCTGGGTCTGGAAACCACGGTTCATGGCCAGCAGATCTTCGGCGGCCACGGCTATATCCGTGAGTGGGGCCAGGAACAACTGGTACGCGATGTACGGATTACCCAAATCTACGAGGGCACCAACGGTATCCAGGCTCTGGATCTGGTGGGACGCAAGATCGTCGGGAGCGGCGGTGCGTTCTATAAGCTGTTTGCCGACGAGATCCGCCATTTCACCGCTACGGCGGATGAGCAATGGGGGGAGTTCACCCGCCCGCTGAACGCGGCGCTGGACAATCTGGATGAGCTGACCGCCTGGGTATTGGACCGGTCCGCCAGCAACCCCAACGAAATCGGGGCAGCGTCGGTGGAATACCTGCAGGTATTTGGCTACACCGCCTACGCCTACATGTGGGCACTGATGGCCAAGGCTGCGTTGGGCAAGGAGCAGGAAGACGACTTCTATGCCAGCAAACTGGGGACGGCGCGGTTCTACTTCGCCCGCCTGCTGCCGCGTATCCACTCGCTTAGCGCCTCGGTCAAGGCCGGTAGCGAATCGCTGTTCCTGTTGCAGGCTGAGCAGTTTTAACCAGCAAGGGCGTTTGTAAGTCATCTCTTACATAACGTGCTGCTGATCGTCCATATCGGTAGATGACGGCTGAAGCTAATCTACTTCACATGGACGTCGCGCAGGAAGCGCAAAGCAACAACACGGACACGTAGGATTCCGCCAGGATGGTGGAGTGAAAAGGATGTCAGGGAAACAGTCTGCAAAGCCCCGCTTCGGCGGGGTTTTCTTTTGTCCGGGTTTTTATTTTGGCAGGCTTATCCCGGCACCTCCACGGCGGAAGTTCCCCCCAGGCGCGGTTCCTGCGCATTCATCGAGTCTTCCAACAAACTGCGCAGCAGCTCCAGCGTCCCTTGCTGACGCTGCAGATCCCGGCAGACCAACCCCACCTTTAGCGGCACCCTGGGCTCGCTCAGCGGTTTCCACAACAGTTCCTTGTTGCCGTGCTGCTGTTGGGAGCGCCCGGGAAGCACGGTGGCCAGCCGTGTATGGGGCAGGCTGTCGAGAATCCCGGCCATGTTGTTCAGCTCCGCCTGCACCTGCGGGCGCCGCCCCAGATTGGCCAGTTGAGCCTGCCAGATCTGGCGGATCTGGAACTCCTCTCCCAACAACAGCATCGGCAACTCTGCTGCCTGGCTCATGGAGACCTTCTTGAACTCGCGCAGCGGATGCTGCTCCGGAATGACCAGGGTCAGTTCATCTTCGTACAGCGGTACCCCATGCAGACCTGGCTGGCGTGGCGGCAAGTAGCTGATGCCGATATCCAGCGAGCCATTGAGCAGGCGTCTTTCGATCTCCAGGCCGGTCAATTCATAGATCTGCACCACAAGATGGGGCTGGGCCTTGCGTACACGCTCAAGCATCTGCGGCACCAGGCTGGTATGCACGGTTTGCAGTACGCCGATCGCCAAGGTGCGCAGCGCCTGGCCCTTGAAGTTGCGCAAGGCTTCACGGGCCTGTTGCAAGCCGTCGAGCAGGGGCAGGGCGTGGTTGTACAGCGTATGCGCCGCCAGTGTCGGCAACAGGCGTTTACTGCTGCGCTCGAACAGGCTGACGTCGAGGTTCTGTTCCAGCTGGCGGATCTGCTGGGAAAGCGCCGGTTGCGAGATCGACAGCCGTTCGGCGGCACGTCCCACATGACCTTCTTCATACACCGCGACGAAATAACGCAGCTGCTTAAAATCCATAAGTATTTCTTATCGAAAAAGCTTAAAAAACGAAATGGCCCGAAGCCCCTGAGGGGCCTAGTCTAGCGCCTATTCACAAGGCTTACAGGGCCACGAAGGGCGATGAATACCGTTTGCGTCGATGGTGTTTACATAGGCAAGGCAAAAAATCTCGGCCAGGGTCTGGTCAGCGACACCGACAAGTACCCGGTTGCCAACCGACTCTGGTTGTGGCCACAAGGCCTGGGCAGCGATGAGCACGGCGATCCGCGCTTTCACACCGGTCCCGAGCGCGCCTTGCATCATTACCCCGCTGAACACTATGACCACTGGCGCAAACGTTACCCACAGTTCGCCTGGTGCGCGCCGGCCTTCGGTGAAAACCTGTCCACCCATGGCCTCACCGAAGAACAGGTGTGCCTGGGCGATCTGTTTCGCTGGGGCGGTGCGCTATTGCAGGTCAGCCAGCCGCGTTCGCCCTGCTATCGCCTGAGCCATCGCTGGGGCCTGGCCAATCTGCCGCAACAGGCCCAGGACAATGGTCGTTGCGGCTGGTTTTACCGGGTCCTCAAGCCAGGTTTCGTACAAGCGGATGAACCCTTTGAACTGATTCAGCGCAGTTACCCCGGCCTCACCGTGGCCTGGGCCCTGCGCTGTTTTTTCCAGGAACCTCTGGAGCATGCTGGCTTGAAAACCCTCATTGATTGCCCGGCGCTTTCCTCGCGCTGGCGTGATATTGCTATCAAGCGCATGCGTACTGGCCGGGTTGAAGACTGGTCCGCGCGCCTGCTGGGGCTGCCGCTGGAGGGCCTGCGGGCATGAATCTGTTCAACCTGCGCCGCACTGTGCCGAGCCTGGAAGATCTGGCCGCCGAGCCCTATGCAAACGCTTCGGCCCCGGCCTTTTCCAACGAGTGCCTGATGCCCAGTGTGCAGCGTCCCCAACCGGTCTTCGTGCGCGGCCAGGGCTCTTGGCTGTGGGACAGTGAAGACCGTACTTACCTGGATTTCACCCAGGCTGGGGCCGCCAACAGTCTTGGCCACAGCCCGTCGGTCCTGGTCGCCGCGCTTGCCGAGCAGGCGCAGTCGCTGATCAACCCGGGTTCCGGGTTCTACAATCGGGGCATGCTCAAGCTGGCCGATCGCCTGTGCCGCAGCACCGGCAGCGACCAGGCCTACCTGCTGAGCAGCGGCACTGAAGCTTGCGAGGCCGCAATCAAGCTGGCGCGTAAATGGGGGCAACTGCATCGTGGCGGCGCGGCTGGCATCATCACCGCCAGCCAGAGCTGCCATGGTCGTGGCTTTGCTGCGTTGTTGGCGGCTGGCAGCGGCGCTCCGGGCAATCGTTTCGGCCCCGGGCTGCCGGGTTTCAGCCAGGTGCCGTTCAACGATCTGCCGGCTTTGCACGCGGCGGTGGATGCGCAAACCGTGGCGATCATGCTGGAGCCGATCCAGAGTGAGGCTGGTGTCATTCCGGCGACCGAGCATTACCTCAAGGGTGTCGAGCGCCTGTGCCGTGAACTGGGCATCCTGCTGATTCTCGATGAGGTCCAGACTGGCATCGGCCGCTGCGGCACCCTGCTGGCCGAACAGCTGTATGGCGTGCGTGCCGACATCATCGCTCTGGGCAAGGGGCTCGGCGGTGGCGTGCCACTGGCGGCGCTGCTGGCACGGGGCAAGGCCTGCTGTTTCGAGGCGGGCGAGCTGGATGGCACTCACCATGGCAATGCGCTGATGACCTCGGCCGGCCTGGCGGTCCTGGACAGCCTGCAGGAGCATGGCTTTCTCCAGCAGGCGCGCCATAACGGCCAGTACCTGGGGCAGGAACTGACCCGCCTGGCGAGCCGGTATGCACAGGGCCAAGTGCGGGGGCAGGGTTTGTTCTGGGGCATGACCCTGGCGGATGAGTCCGCCGACGCGGTGGTCAAGGCCGCCTTGCATGAAGGCTTGCTGCTCAGCGCGCCGCAACCGGACTGCCTGCGTTTTACCCCGGCATTGAGTGTCAGCAAAGGCAATATCGACGAGATGCTCCTGCGCCTGGCCCGGGCTTTTTCCCGGGTGCGCACGGCGCAATTGCACTGTCGCAAGGGAGTGGCCGTCTGATGCGTGTACTGATCCTGCAACATTCGCCTGCCTCCGGGCCGGGGCGGATCAACCAGTGGCTGCTGGAGCGGGCGAGCGCCGTGCACATCTGCCATCTGTACGCCCAGGCACGTTTGCCGCGGCTCGACAGTTTCGACCTGCTGATCGCTCTGGGTGGGCCCATGAGTGTGCACGACGAGGCCCAGACTCCGTGGCTGGCCGCGGAAAAACGCCTGTTGCGCAAGGCCCTGTCCGCCGGCAAGCGCGTGCTGGGCATCGGCCTGGGTGGCCAGCTCCTGGCGCAGGCGCTGGGGGCGCAGGTTCGCCCCAGTGCAGCGCGGGAGATTGGCTGGTGGCCTGTGGAAAAGTACCCCAATGCCCAGGACTCGCCTTTGGGGCTGGCCTTGCCGGAACGTCTGATGGCCTTTCATTGGCACGGCGAAAGCTTCGATCTCCCCAAGGGCGCGTTGCCGCTCTATCGCTCGGCGGCCTGCGATCACCAGGGCTTTATCTGGCAGGAGCGGGCCATCGGCTTGCAATGCCTGTTGCAGAGCGACTTGCACAGCATCGAGGCACTTTTGCAGGCGCGCCCCAACGGTTGGCTGAGCGCTGAACACAGCGCCGAGCCCGATAGCGTCGAGGATCAACAGGCGATTCTCGCCGGAATCCCGCATTGCAGTGGTCTGGCACCCACGCTGTTCCGGGTGCTGGATTACCTTTCCGGGCCACATGCGACCTTACGTTGACTGACTTCCTGAACCGTCTCGCGGTATAACGCATCGCCCCGTGTCCGATTTTTCGCACGGGGCGTTTTTTTATCTCCAGCTTTTTCAACCCCCCCTCTTTGTTCTTGCAACCTCCTTCAAGTACCGGCTCGTTGTACGGGCGCCATGGCCCTCAAGCTGTTGAGCGTGGTGCAGGAACATGGCCTCCAGATCCTCGCCCGAGTGGCTGCGCGGCCTCGAATTCGCTCTGAACCCTGGCGTATAGCCAAGGTCGATTGCAGGTAAGGCTCATTCGAGCCGATTGTTATCAGGAGCTGCCCATGGACTTGATCCGCATCATCTTCGCCATTCTCTTGCCGCCCCTGGGGGTCTTCCTGCAAGTGGGGTTTGGCGGCGCTTTCTGGCTGAACATCCTGCTGACCCTGTGCGGCTACATTCCGGGGATCGTGCATGCGGTGTACATCATCGCCAAACGCTGATGGTCTGCCCGTTCCAGGGGAACGGGCAGTAGCTGATCAGTGCTGTGCCTGCAACACTCGGCGGTAAAACCGCCACTCCTGCTCCAGGGCGTGGGCCTGGTTGCTGGCCTTGCGAAAGCCGTGGCGCTCATCGGGATAGTAGTGGGCCTCGGCGGCGATGCCCTGGTCCTGTAGTGCCTTGAGCATGTCGCGAGTCTGCTTGGGCACCACCACCGCATCCTGCTCGCCCTGGAAAAACACCACCGGCACACCGATGCTGCTGGCGTGGGCCAGGGGAGTACGGGCCAGATAACGTTCGCTGTCGCGTTCAGGATCGCCGATCAGCCAGTCCAGGTAGTCGCCTTCGAACTTGTGGGTGGCGCGGGCCAGGCTGATCGGATCGCTGACTCCGTAGAGGCTGGCCCCGGCGCAGAAGACCTTGGCGAAGGCCAGGGCGCAGAGGGTGGTGTAGCCCCCCGAGCTGCCGCCGCGTATGAATGCCTGTTGCGGATCGATCAGCCCCTGCTCATCCAGGTGGGCCACCACGGCGCAGGCGTCTTGCACATCCACCTCGCCCCAGCGCAGGTGCAGGGCCTGGCGATAGGCCCGGCCATATCCGGTGCTGCCGCGGTAGTTCAGGTCGGCCACGGCAAAGCCGCGCTGGGTCCAGAACTGGATACGCGGGTCGAGTATCGGGTAACAGGCCGAAGTCGGGCCGCCGTGGATGAACACCACCAGGGGCGGCCGGTTGACACCGTTCATGGCCGGGTAGAAGAAGCCGTGGGCCTGGCCGTCGCCGCTGGGGTAGCACAGGGTCTGCGGGCGGCTGATGCGTTCCGCCGGCAGAGGGGCAATCCCTCCCGCCAGGACTTGGACCTGCCGGGTCTTGCGGTCTATGGCGATAACGGCCGAGGGGCTGACAGGCGAGGCCGCGATGCAGTACAGGTAGTGCTGGTCCAGCGCCAGGCTGCGGAAGCGGCTGTAGTCGCCGCTAAAGTCCTGCTGGAAACCGTCGTCCTGACGCAGCCCGAGGCGGCCAAAACCCTGCTCGGTCCAGCTGCCAAACCAGGCATCGCCGCCCAGGGGCAGCCAGGTGCAACTTCCCAGTTGCCAAGGCGCCGGGGCATGGTCCGCGGCGGTGCTGGGCAACGGCCGCAAACCATCGCTCGACTCGGTCCAGGGTTGCCAGAAACCGCCGCGATCGCTGAGGCAATACAGCTGATCGTGCTGGTCGAAGCGCGGCTGTTGTAGTGACTCTGGCTCGCCATCGCCCGCCACGCAGCGGGGATCCCCCCAGGTCCCGTTGCCCAGGCGCTCAGCAAGCATCAGGCGGGTGCTGGTCCAAGGTTGATGGGGCCGGTCCCACTCGATCCAGGCCAGGCGCAGACCATTGGGGCTGAGGGTAGGAGCGGCATAGAAGTCGGCCCCGGCAGCCAGTAGCCGGCGTTGACCGGTGATGCTGTCAATGTTCACCAGTTGGTGTTGCTCGGCGCACTCCTCGACGGCCAGCACCTGGCCAGCGTGGCATCGCAGGTCACCGTAGCGGCACGTGCCTTGAGTCAAGGCGCTGGGCGCTCCACCGGCCAGGGGCTGGCGATACAGCTGCTGGTCCGCCTCGTTGACGAACAGCAGGGCATCATCGCTGAGGCAGAAGGCGCCACCACCGTATTCATAGACCCTGCTGCGCACGCTGAAGCCGGTTGGCGTCAGGCAGTGGGCCTGGCCCTGATGCCACTGCCAGATCCGACAGCGGCCGTCCTCGGGACGATATTCATTCCAGAACAGGCCGTGGGTCGTCAGTTGCAGTTCGGCAAAATCGACCCCGGCCGTAGTGGCCTGGCTGGCGCTGAAGGGCTCAACCCTTGGCGATGAGGCGGGAGTTTCGTTCATTGCGAAAAGCCAGTTGCTCGATGGTGTGGGTGGCCGTTTCAGATTCTTCACGGGCCTGGAGGATCATCCCATGGTGTGGCGATTTGCTGCACACCGGATCGGCATTGCTGGCATCTCCGGTGAGCATGAAGGCCTGGCAGCGGCAGCCGCCGAAGTCCTTTTCCTTCTCGTCGCAGGAGCGGCAGGGTTCGGGCATCCAGTCGTACCCGCGAAAGCGGTTGAAACCGAATGAGTCGTACCAGATGTGCTGCATGCTGTGGTCGCGCACATTGGGGAACTGCACCGGCATCTGCCGCGCGCCGTGGCAAGGCAGTGCGGTGCCGTCCGGAGTCACGGTGAGGAAGATGCTGCCCCAGCCATTCATGCAGGCCTTGGGGCGCTCCTCGTAGTAGTCCGGAGTGACGAAGATCAGCTTGCAGGGATGCCCTTGGGCTTCCAGCCTGGCGCGGTATTCGTTGGTGATGCGCTCGGCGCGCACCAGTTGTTCCTTGGTCGGCAGCAGGCCCACGCGGTTGAGCTGGGCCCAGCCGTAGAACTGGCAGGTGGCGAGCTCGACGAAATCGGCTTCCAGGGCGATGCACAGCTCGATGATGCGGTCGATCTTGTCGATGTTGTGCCGGTGGGTGACGAAGTTCAGCACCATCGGATAGCCGTGGGCCTTGACCGCACGGGCCATTTCCAGCTTCTGCGCGAAGGCTTTTTTCGAACCGGCCAGCAGGTTGTTCACCTGTTCGTCGCTGGCCTGGAAGCTGATCTGGATATGGTCCAGGCCGGCTTTCTTGAAGTCGCTGATCTTCTGCTCGGTGAGGCCGATGCCGGAGGTGATCAGGTTGGTATAGAAGCCCAGCTTGCGCGCCTCGCCGATCAGTTCGGCCAGGTCCTGGCGCACCAGCGGCTCGCCGCCGGAGAAACCCAGCTGCGCTGCACCCATTTCCCGCGCTTCGCGAAATACCTTAATCCACTGCTCGGTGCTCAGCTCCTTGCCCTGCTCGGCGAAGTCCAGGGGGTTGGAGCAGTAGGGGCACTGCAGCGGGCAGCGGTAGGTCAGCTCGGCCAGCAGCCACAGCGGCAGGCCAACTTCCGGTTTGCCGGGCAGAACCGCCGGTTCAGGCGAGTTCGATCCAGTGCTGAGCACGGGCGACCTCCATGAACTGCTCGATATCTTCACCGAGCTCGGCCACCCCCGGGAACTGGATTTCCAGCTCGCTGATGATCGCCGCCACGTCACGTTCGCCATCGATCAGGCCGCCAATCAGGGCGGCACTGTCGTTGAGCTTGATCATGCCCTCGGGGTACAGCAGGACGTGGCCCTTTTGCGCCGGTTCATACTGGAAGCGGTAGCCGGGGCGCCAGCGTGGGGTTTTACTGCGGTCGAAACTCATAGGGTGATCCCCTTATGCCAGACCCGCTGATCGGTGACGCTATGATAGGGCGGGCGGTTCAGTTCATAGGCCATGCTCAGGGCGTCGAGCATGCTCCAAAGGATGTCCAGTTTGAACTGGAGAATTTCCAGCATGCGTTCCTGGCCGGCACGGGTGGTGTAGTGCTGCAGGGTGATCGCCAGGCCGTGCTCGACATCGCGGCGGGCCTGGCCCAGGCGGGTGCGGAAGTACTCGTAGCCAGTGGGGTCGATCCATGGGTAATGCTGGGGCCAGCTGTCCAGGCGCGACTGGTGGATTTGCGGCGCGAACAGTTCGGTCAGCGAGCTGCTGGCCGCCTCCTGCCAACTGGCCCGGCGAGCAAAATTGACATAGGCGTCCACGGCAAAGCGCACACCGGGCAGCACCAGTTCCTGGGAGCGCAACTGGTCCGGGTCCAGGCCCACGGCCTGGCCCAGGCGCAGCCAGGCCTCGATGCCGCCGTCCTCGCCCGGGGCGCCGTCATGGTCCAGCAGGCGCTGGATCCATTCGCGGCGAATCTCCCGGTCCGGACAGTTGGCGAGGATCGCCGCGTCCTTCATGGGGATGTTCACCTGGTAATAGAACCGGTTGGCGACCCAGCCCTGGATCTGCTCGCGGGTCGCCCGGCCTTCATACATCGCCACGTGATAAGGGTGATGGATGTGGTAGTAGGCGCCTTTGGCGCGCAGTGCCTGCTCGAATTCGGCGGCGGACAGCGGGGTGTCGGTCATGTGTGTTCTCCGGGGGGCAGCCCTTTCGCGGGCAAGCCCGCTCCTACGCAAAGGGACCAAGGCTCGTGGGGCGAGCTTGTGGGCGATTCGCCCTACAGCTCAATACTCATTCCGTCGTAAGCCACTTCCACCTTTCGGCGTACCAGTTCGGCACGTTCGGCGGAGTCTTCATCGAGTATCGGGTTGGTGTTGTTGATATGTATCAGCACCTTGCGCTGGCGGGGCAACTGTTCCAGCACTTCGAGCATGCCGCCGGGGCCGTTCTGCGCCAGGTGGCCCATTTCCCGGCCGGTACGGGTGCCCACGCCACGACGCTGCATTTCATCGTCTTCCCACAGGGTGCCGTCCACCAGCAGCACATCGCTGGCGGCCATGATCTCCAGGAGTGGCGCGTCGACCTTGCCCAGGCCCGGCGCGTAGAAGAGTTTGCCGCCGCTGCGCAGGTCTTCGACGATCAGGCCGATGTTGTCCCCCGGGTGCGGGTCGAAACGGTGGGGCGAATAGGGCGGCGCTGCGCTGCGCAGGGGCAGCGGCGTGAAGCGCAGGTTGGGGCAGGCGGGGATGCTGAAGCTCTGGTCCAGCTCGATGCGGTTCCAGCTCAGGCCGCCGTTCCAGTGGCTGAGCATCTTGAACAGCGGGAAACCGGTGCTCAGGTCTTCATGGACCATGTCGGTGCACCAGACCTGGTGCGGGCAGCCTTCACGCAGGCTGAGCAGGCCGGTGGTGTGGTCGATCTGGCTGTCCATGAGGATGATGGCGCCGATGCCGGTGTCCCGCAGTGCGCGGCCCGGTTGCATGGGGGCGAAGCTTTGCAACTGCGCGCGGATATCCGGAGAGGCGTTGCACAGCACCCAGTTCACCCCGTCATCGGAAATCGCGATGGACGATTGAGTGCGCGCCTGGGCCCGCAGGCTACCGTCGCGAAATCCGGCGCAGTTCACACAGTTGCAGTTCCACTGCGGAAAACCACCGCCGGCGGCGGAACCTAGAATCTGGACAAACATGGACGCTCCCTGGGCTCAAGACTGAAAAAAGGACGGAGAACTGAAAATAAAAACGCCCCGGACGGGCCGAGGCGTTGCGCTGCGTTTCTGGCCAGAGGCAGAAATTAGCGGCTGGCGAAGTACATGGTGACTTCGAAGCCGATACGCAGGTCAGTGTAAGCAGGTTTGGACCAGGTCATAAAATTGCTCCTTTGAGGTGGGTGGGACGGGTGTTGCCTATACATATAGTCCACCTCCGGCGGGAGATGTTCAGATGCTTAGGAGGCTATCTTACTAAATTCCCACTAAAGGTTGCCCGCAATTCTGAAGAAAGCTCATTGCAGCGCTGGTAATGATCATTCTGCCACTTGCCAGGGTGTACCCGGGCACGGCCTGTTGGCCAGCGCGCTGCAGCCGCCGGCAGCCTCTCTGAGTTGGCGGGCGGCCTGGATCACGATGGCGGGCGTCAGGGCCTCTATGCAGCCTTGCAACTGCGGCAGGTAATCCGACGAGTGGCCGGCCAGTTTTGCCTGCCACAACAGCTCCATGGCCTGGTCCAGGGGCAGGGTCGCGGGCTGCAACTGTTGAGCCAGGGCCTGTCGCTGATCATTCCAGCTGGGCTCGTCGAGTGCCTGGAGTTGTTCGGGCAGGTGCTCAAGGAATTGTGCGATGTGCTGAAGTATCTCGGTGACTGTCGCGCCGGGGGATTGCACGCCGAACAACAGACCCGTCCGGCCGTTGCGCTGGCGAACGGCACTGAAGACGCCATAGCCCAGTTGCAGCTCAACCCGCAGGCGCTGATAGAACGGGGTCTGGCAGAGCTGGCCGAGCAGGCGCCATGCGGCTTCATCGGCAAGGCTGGCGCTGGGCACGGGATAGAACAGCAGCAGGGCATGCTCACCGGCACTCCCGGGCAGGTTCTGCCACTGCTGGCCGGTGCCTGCTGGCACCGGCCGGCAGAGGGTGGCGTCCGCTGTGCCGGGCATCTGTTGCAGGGTTCGGCTCAAGGCTTCCTGGATGGCGGCTGGCAGCGCCAGGCCCAGTCCGTCCCAGCGAGCGCTGGCCCAGAGTGCTTGCAAGGCCTCTGGGTCGGGCTGGGCCGGGCTGTCGGGCTGTGGCTGTTCGCTGAATGCCTTGAGCAATTGGCGGATCGGCAGCAGGGGCGCTTCAGCATTGACGCTTGCCTGCTCCTGCCAGAACGACTCGGCAGGTCGTCCCAGGGCTTTCAATGCTTGCAGTAGTACTGCGGGCATGGGGGACGGCAAACCGTGCAGTTTCAGCAGCCAGTCTTTGCCACAAGAGGTGAAAATCAGCTCTACGCCGGCCTGGCGGGCATCGTCGCGCAATGTCGCCAGGCTGCGCAGCAACCGGGCATGCAAGCCCATCGGAGCAGGCGAGGCCAGTTGCCAGCGCAGAGTCAGGGCGCTACCAGAAGGATCTGCTGGCAGCGCCTGGCTGAAGCTCAGGGCCGAGCTTTCCTTGCGGCCCCGGGAGCGATCCTGGGCAAAGGTGCGCAGCCCGCGATGAGCGCTGGTCTGCCCGCGAATCAACCCGGCCCGTGGTGCCTCGATCGTGCTGCGTAGAAAGGGGTTGGCAGGAGGCAGGCGCCAGTCGTGGCTGAAGTGCTCCACAGCCTGGGGTTGCAACTGCTTGAGCACCTGCTTGAGGGCGGCCAGCCCCGACTCATCCAGCCCATCGGCAGCTTGGCGGCTGTCGCGTCGGGACAGTTCCAGGGCGCTGGCAACTTCGATCTGGCGCTGTTGCAGCAAGGCATATTCTTCGCGCAACGGTGCCCAGTCGGCCTGGGCACTGAAGAACCCCAGCCACTCTGTCAGCAGCTCGCGTACCTGAACCGGGGCTGATGCCGCCACGCTGGTCAGATCGAACTCCAAGTGCAGCAGGGCCTGGCCGGCGAACTCATACAGGAGCGTTGCCTTGAGGCTGTGAGCCAGTTGGCGCTGCTGGAGTTCCGCCAGCAACCCGCCGGGCTTGGCCGATTGCAGCCAGGTGCAGAGAAAATCCACAGCGGCAGTCGCGCCCGCGGGCAGCCGCTCTAGAGCAAACAGCAGGTCCAGCCGCTGGCCGCTGAGTTGTTGGTAAGTCTGGTTGCCCGTGGCCATTAGGGCGGGAGGCGCTGTCTGCTCAAGGTGTTGACCGCTCGGCAGGCAACTGCCGTAGCGTTCCGCCAGGGCTCGGAGCTCCTCCAGTGGCTGCGGGCCGGCGAGGCTCAAGACCATTTGCCCGGCCTGGTAATACTCGCGATGGAACTGCTGCAAGGCCTGCTGGAAGGCGTTATTGGGCAGGTTCAGGCTGTAGCGGTTGCCGGCATGGAAGGCCCTTAGCGGGTGCGCGGCATGAAGACCGTCAAACAGTGCGAACTGACGCTGCGCTGTCGCATCCCGGGACCAGGCGATGAACTCCGCGTGCAGGACTTCCCGCTCCCGGTGTTGGTCCTCCAGGCTCATGCGCGGTTGAGCGAGCATCTCGCACAGACGTTCCAGGCCACCGGCAAAGGCGCTGGCCGGCAGCTCGAAAAAGAACTCGGTGGCACGTTCGCAGGTTCGCGCGTTCAGTTGCCCGCCCTGGGCCCGTACATAGGCCATCAGCCCCTGTTCGACAGGAAAGCGCTCGGTCCCGAGAAACAGCAGGTGTTCCAGAAAGTGCGCCAGGCCCGGCCAGGCCAGCGGCACATCGTGGCTGCCGGCGGCGACCCGCAATGTCGCGGCGCAGCGTTTCAAATGGTGAGCATGACGCAGGGAAACCCGCAGGCCGTTGGCCAGGGTTTCCAGTGGGGGCAGAGGGTGATTCGGCGCGGGCATGAGCACTTCCAGAACAGAGAAGCGCTCATGCTAGCGGATATCCCCGGATCAGCGCTTGCTCAGGTCGTCGTAAAGCTCGGGGCGGCGATCGGACAGGTAGCGGTTGAGTGCCCGGGATTCGCCCATCAGTTGGCGGTCCAGGGTGCCGATGATCAGGGCCTCGTCGAGACCGGCCAGGGCAATCCGGCTGCCGTCGGGGGCGGCGATGCTGCTCTGGCCGCAATAGCGGATCTGTTCTTCATGGCCACAGTAGTTGGCATAGGCCACGTAGCACTGGTTCTCGAAGGCCCGGGCACGGATCGTCACGTCGGCGACGAAGTCGTAGGGGATCATGTTGGCGGTCGGCACCAGAATCAGCTCCGCGCCTGCCAGGGCCAGGCGTCGTGCATTCTCCGGGAACTCGATGTCGTAGCAGATCAGAAAGCCGAGTTTCCAGCCGTCCAGTTCCACCAGCGGAAAGTCATCTTCGCCGGCGCTGAACATCGAATGGTCGAGGTCACCGAACAGGTGGGTCTTGCGGTAGTTGCACAGGCGCTGCCCCTGGGCGTCGATCAACTGCACGGCGTTGTAGATCTGGCCGTCGACACTGCGCTCCGGGTAGCCATAGAGGATCGCCGTGCCGGCGGCCTGGGCGATGGCGGCGATGCGCTGGGCCGAAGGGCCGTCCTGGGCCTCGGCCAGAGCGCCCACCGCTTCCAGGCCGATGTTGTAGCCGCTGAGAAACATCTCCGGCAGCACCAACAGATCGGCATCGGTGGCTTCCATGGCCACCTGATGCAGGCGTTGCAGGTTGCCGGCCACATCCAGCGGCCGTGGCGGGCACTGATACAGGGCGACGCGCATGGTCTTCACTCCACTCACTGACAGACCGGCCACTGTAGCCGCTGTCGCAGGTTCGTACGACATCCCCGCAGGGCAAGCCTGCGGGGACGAGCGCCTGCCCGGCCGCCGGTTTCAGTCGGCCAGGGCAATCGGCCCGATCTCGTGGAACACATCCCCCGGGCCCGGGTTCTCGGCGTGGGTAGCGCCACCGAAGTGCTTCATGATCCCCCACACCGCGTTCAGCGAGGTCTGCACCGCACCCTCGACCCAGGCCGGAGTCCAGGAGACATCGTCACCAGCGATGAAGATACCGCGCTGCTCGGCGGGCATGTCGTCCTGCATGAAGTGCGCGTACATCCGCTGGTTGTAGCGGTAGTGGCCCGGCAGCGCGCCCTTGAAGGCGCCGAGGAAATGCGGGTCGGCCTCCCAGGAGACGGTGATCGGGTCGCCGATGATACGGCTGGCGATATCCACCTTGGGGTAGATCTTCTTCAGCGCATCCAGGGCCAGCTTCACGCGTTTTTCCACCGGCTGCGGCAGCATCTTCAGGGCATCGCTCATCCACGAGTAGGACAGGCAGATCACCCCCGGCTTGTCGTCGCCGTTGTCGAACAGGTAGGTGCCGCGGGTCAGGCGGTCGGTGAGGGTCATGCTCATCAGGTCGCGACCGGTTTCCGGATCCTTGTCCTTCCAGAACGGCCGGTCGACCATGACGAAGGTCTTCGACGACTGCATGTAGCGGGTGCGGTCCAGGGCCATCCACATCTTTTGCGAGAACAGCGATTCCTCGCATTCGATCTGGGTGGTCAGCAGCCAGCTCTGGCAGGTGGTCAGCACCGCGGCGTATTCCCGGGTGTCGCCCCAGTTGTCGGTGACGCTGAAACGGCCATCGGCGGCCCGGGCAATGCGCTTGACCCCGGTACGCGGCGCGCCGTGGTGCAGCGAGCTGAGGCTTGTACCGGCCGGCCAGTGGGCACAACGCTCCGGCACGTGGCGCCAGATGCCCAGGGGCACCTGCTCGACGCCGCCCACCACCAGGTGCTGGTGGTCGTCGCAGTTGGTCATGACCACGCGGAAGATTTCCAGCATCGAGTTGGGGAAGTCCGAATCCCAGCCGCCGGTGCCGAAGCCCACCTGGCCGAACACCTCACGGTGATGGAAAGACAGCTTGGCGAAGGCCTTGGAGGTGGCGACGAAGTCGTAGAAGGTGCGGTCGTCCCACAGCGGCACCAGGGTGTTCCACAGTTCCTTGAGGCGCGCCACGTCGCGGTCACGGATTGCCTGCTGGATTTCGCTGAAGCGCGAACCATCTTCCAGGGCATCGGCCCAGGCATCGGCGACTTCCTGGAACAGCGCCGGCAGGTCGGCGAGTTTCTGGGCGTAGTGGGTCTGGCCTTCGAGGTCGATGACGGTACTGCCCGAGGCCGGGGTCAGCGGGTTGGGAAAGGGCTTGGTTTCAAGGCCGAGCTTGTCGACGTAATGGTAGAAGGCCGTGGACGACACCGGAAAGCGCATGCCACCCAGCTCGGCGATGACCCCCTCGGCTCCCTCAAAGGCCTGGGAGCGCAGGCGGCCGCCCATTTTCGAGGCTTCATAGACCACTGGCTTGAGGCCCAGCTTCATCAGCTCGTAGGCCGCCACCAGCCCGGCGATACCGGCGCCGACAATCGCCACTTCGGTGCCGTGCCGTGCCTGGGGAATGCTGCCCAGGCCGGCAGGATGCTCGATCCAGTCGTCGAAGGCGAAAGGGAAGTCCGGGCCGAAAATGGTGATCGGCTTCTTACCGTCTGCAGGATGGCGATTGTTCTTGTTCATGGCTGACCTTGGCGGGCGGCTCAGCAGAGTGCTGAGTATAGGAAAAGATGGCAGCCATTCTAGAGAGGGTGAAACACGTAAATAAGACGCAAACTGTCGTCGTTATGCTCGGTTATTTATCGATATGACGAATTTGTGCGTCAGATTGACTGATTGGCAGGGCGCGTCTTACAGCGCGTGCCCGCGATCGATCTTGCTGCTGAGGATGATCGAGGTGGTGGTTTTCTCCACGCCGTCAACGCTGCCGATCTGGTCCAGCAACTGGTCCAGCTGTTCCGGTGAGTCGGTGCGCAGCCAGGCCACATAGTCGAATTCGCCGCTGACCGCACACAGTTGCTGGACCTGCGCCATGCCGCTCAGGCGCCGCAGCACTTCCTTGCCAGAGCGCGGCTGGACCTTGATGCCGACATACGCCTGCAAGCCGCCATCGACTACCCGCTGCCCCAGGCGCACGCCATATCCGGTAATGACCCGGGTCTTTTCCAGGCGGGCCAGGCGCGAGGTCACGGTGGTGCGGGCGATACCCAACTGCCGGGCCAGCATCGCCACGCTTTCGCGGGCGTTGATCTGCAAGGCTGCGATCAATTGACGGTCGACTTCGTCAAGAACGGGAGGGCGGCTATCGGACAAGGTGGGCTCCAGCACGGCTATCGGGGGAGCGCACATGTTACAGGCTCCCGTGAACACCCGCCGCAGCTCCCGGAGAACATGGCGCAAGCGACAGCTACGCTCTGTGAGTCGGGAATTTTTTTGAAACAAATGACCTGCGACAGATTGTCATAAGTAACTGGTTAGTACATTCTCGCCGTCAGGTTTTGAAGATGGGAGAGTTTTTAAGATGAAAAACACGGGGGCTGCCGCCGGCAGCAAATGGTTGCTCGGGGGGCTGGGTATCCTGATTGCCCTGATCGGGCTGGGCCTGGCCGCAGGCGGGGGTTACCTCCTGAGCCTGGGCGGCAGTGCCTATTTCCTGTTGATGGGCCTGGCGATGCTGGTGTCCGGGCTGTTGATCGCGCGGCGCAACCCGCGTGGTGCCTGGCTGTATGGGGTGGCCCTGGTGCTGACGGCGATCTGGGCGGTCTGGGATGCGGGCCTGGAATACTGGCCGCTGGTCTCGCGGGTACTGACCTTCGCCGTGATCGGCCTCGTGGTGGCGCTGATCTACCCGACCCTGGTGCGTGCCTCCGGAGCCCATGCCGGGCGCGGTGCCTATGGCCTGGCTGGGCTGTTGGGGATCGGTGTGGTCGCGACCCTGGCCTACATGTTCGTGCCGACCCATGTGGTCAAGGCGGACAAGGTGCCAGCGGTCCAGCCGGTGGCTCCCGGGACGGAACAGAAAGACTGGGCCCACTGGGGCAATACCACTGCGGGCAACCGCTTCGCCGCACTGGACCAGATCAACAAGGGCAACATCGACCAGTTGCAGGTGGCCTGGACCTTCCGCACCGGTGACCTGCCCGAAAGCAACGGCGCTGGTGCCGAAGACCAGAACACACCCCTCCAGATCGGCGATACCGTCTACACCTGCACCGCCTACGGCAAGGTGTTCGCCCTGGACGCCGACACCGGCGCCGAGCGCTGGAAGTTCGACCCTCAGGGCTACGCGCCAAACTGGCAGCGCTGCCGCGGCCTGGGTTATTTCGACGCCTCTGCCACCCCGGTAGCCGATGCTTCGGCGCCCGCTGCTCCGGCGGCCTGCACCAAGCGCCTGTTCCTGCCGACCGGTGATGCGCGCCTGATCGCGATCAACGCTGAAACCGGCAAGCCCTGTGAAGACTTTGGCAACCAGGGCACGGTCGATCTGAAAACCGACATGGGCGAGATCAAGCCGGGCTACTACCAGCAGACTTCGACACCGTTGGTGGCGGGCACCGTGGTGATCGTCGGCGGCCGGGTGGCGGACAACTTCTCCACCGGCGAACCGCCGGGCGTGGTTCGGGCTTTCGATGTGCGCAGCGGCGAGCTGATGTGGGCCTGGGACCCGGGCAACCCGGCCACCACCAAGCGCCCGCCGGCGGGTGAAACCTACACCCGTGGCACGCCCAACGTCTGGTCGGCAATGTCCTATGACGCCAAGCTGGGCCTGGTGTACCTGCCCACTGGCAACGCCACCCCGGATTTCTTCGGCGGCCAGCGCACCGAGTTCGACGACAAGTGGAACTCCTCCATCGTCGCCATCGACGTGAAGACCGGCCAGGTTCGCTGGCACTTCCAGACCACCCATCACGACCTCTGGGACTTCGACCTGCCGGCACAGCCGCTGCTGTACGACATTCCGGACGACAAGGGCGGTGTGCAACCGGCGCTGGCCCAGGTCACCAAGCAGGGCGAGATATTCCTGCTCAACCGTGAGACCGGCAAGCCGATTGCCCGGGTGGAAGAGCGCCCCGTGCCCCAGGGCAATGTGCCGGGCGAGCGGTATTCGCCGACCCAGCCGTTCTCGGTGGAAATGCCGTCGATCGGCAACCAGACCCTGACCGAGTCCGACATGTGGGGCGCGACTCCCTTCGACCAGCTGATGTGCCGTATCCAGTTCAAGGGCATGCGCCATGAGGGTGTGTACACCCCGCCGGGCCTGGATCATGCGTTGCAGTTTCCGGGCTCCCTGGGCGGCATGAACTGGGGCAGCGTGTCGGTGGACCCCACCAGCAACTACATGTTCGTCAACGACATGCGCCTGGGCCTGGCCAATTACATGATTCCCCGGGACCAGATCGCCGCCGGTGCCAGTGGCATCGAGATGGGCGTGGTGCCCCAGGAAGGCACGCCGTTCGGCGCCATGCGCCAGCGCTTCCTCTCGGCGGCGGGCATTCCCTGCCAGAAGCCGCCGTTCGGCACCATGTCGGCCATCGACCTGAAGACCCGCAAGCTGGTGTGGCAAGTGCCGGTGGGTACCGTGCAGGACACCGGCCCGCTGGGGATCCGCATGCACCTGCCGATCCCGATTGGCATGCCGACCCTGGGCGCGTCCCTGGCTACCCAATCCGGCCTGCTGTTCTTCGCCGGTACCCAGGATTTCTACCTGCGGGCCTTCGATACCGGCAATGGCAATGAGATCTGGAAGGCGCGCCTGCCCGTGGGCAGCCAGTCGGGCCCCATGACCTACGTGTCGCCCAAGACCGGTCGCCAGTACATCCTGCTCACCGCTGGCGGTGCGCGGCAGTCGACGGATCGTGGCGACTACGTGATTGCTTACGCGTTGCCCAAGAAATAAGCGCAGCCTGGCAGCAGCATGAAAAAGCCGCGCAATGCGCGGCTTTTTCATGGGCGCAGGCAACGGGCTTCAGCCCCTTGCAATTTGGGGAAGGCGGGGCATGTTCCGGGAGGGCGTTGGTGGTTGACTGCAGGGGAGTGTAAATAAGAACTGTCTTAGATACTGTTTGTGGGTATTTTGCTAAAAAGCCGCCTTTTCCAGATCCCGAAATAGTGGGAATGAATAAGGATGTCGGCATGACGTACAGGCTGTCTCTTTCAGGCTTTCAGGATGCGGTCGAGCATTTCCACACGGTGGTCGAGGCCCTGGCCTTCTATGAAAGCCTTCAGGAGAGGGAGGGGGATGCACCTGGCGCAGGCCGTGCAGAATTGCACTGCCTGCAAAGGAATACCTTCGTCGTCCTGCTTCCGGGAATCAGTGTGCAAACCGTCACCGAAGAACTGGAAACCGTGTGGGAGTGGGCGCCGGAAGATCGCCTGAAGATTCGCCCCATGTTGAAAGAGCGCTATCGGACCAAGACTTGATGAGGTTTGCTTTTCAAGCAACAGACACATAAAAGCCGCGCATTGCGCGGCTTTCTTGTTTGGTGGGCCCACACGGACTTGAACCGTGGACCAAAGGATTATGAGTCCTCTGCTCTAACCAACTGAGCTATAGGCCCTCAGTAGGCGCCGGATTATAGCGATGGTTTCTCGGCTGTGCTATCCGAAAAATCGGAAACTCGGATCCGAAGGAAGGTCGTACAGAACTCCTCGGCTTCAAGGGGCAGGCTGACGATATAACCCTGGATCTGTTCGCAGCCTTCCAGGGTGAGGAAGGTCTGCTGCTCCTGGTTTTCCACGCCTTCGGCAATCACCGTGAACTGCATGCTGCGCCCCAGGGCGATGATGGCGCGGACAATCGCCACGTCGTGGGGGTCGTCCGGCAGCCCGCG
This sequence comes from Pseudomonas sp. GW822-FHT04H02, assembly GCF_058800645.1. Lineage (NCBI taxonomy): Bacteria > Pseudomonadati > Pseudomonadota > Gammaproteobacteria > Pseudomonadales > Pseudomonadaceae > Pseudomonas > Pseudomonas sp. GW822-FHT04H02. Next base: position 533,640 of record NZ_JBXAMM010000005.1, read on the forward strand.
GACAAAGGACTGGTCGATCTTGAGAAAGTCCAGGGGCAGGCGCTTGAGGTAGCTGAGGGACGAGTAGCCGGTGCCGAAGTCGTCGATGGCCAGTTGCACGCCCAGGCGCTTGAGCTGATGCAGCACTTCCAGGGCTTCTTCGGCCTGGCTCATGATGAAATTCTCGGTGATCTCCAGCTGTAGCATTCCGGGCTGCAGGTCATAGTCGCGCAGCAGTTGCTCGATGCGCCCCAGCAGGTTGGGCTGGCGCAACTGGGCGCCGGCGAGGTTCACCGACAGCGGGCCGAAATCCTCAAAGCGCCGGTTCCAGTTGTTGAGTTGCAGGCAGGCCTGTTCCAGTACCCAGTCGCCGATCAGCAGGATCATGCCGTTTTCTTCGGCCAGGGGAATGAAGTGCTCTGGGGGCACATCGCCGAACGTGGGGTGATGCCAGCGGATCAGGGCTTCGGCGCCCACCAGCTCGTGGTTGCTGAGGCTGATCTTGGGTTGGAAATACAGTGACAGCTCGTTGCGCTCTATGGCTCGCCGCAGCTCGTGCTCCAGGGCTACCCGTTCGCTGGCCTGGGCGGTCAGGTCGCGGGTGTAGCGCTCCACGCGGTTGCGGCCCTTGGCCTTGGAGCGATACATGGCGGCGTCGGCGTTCTTGATCAGGGTGGCGACATCGCAGCCGTCCTTGGGGTACAGGCTGGTGCCGATGCTGGCGCTGATGAAGAACTCGTGTTCGCCGGCCTGGAAGGGGGCGGTAAAGCAGTTCAGCAGCTTGGTGGCGATGTGATCGGCATCGCTGGCCTGGTGCAGGCCCGGCAGCAGGATGATGAATTCGTCGCCACCCAGGCGGGCCACGGTGTCGATATCCCTCAGCTGTTCCTTCAGACGCACGGCGATGCCCTTGAGCAGCAGGTCGCCCACCGGGTGGCCGAGGCTATCATTGATGTGCTTGAACCGGTCCAGGTCGAGGAACAGCACCGCGCCCTGGCTGCCGTTGTCCTGTTGGCTATTGAGGGCACTGAGCAGCCGGCTTTCGAACAGGGTGCGATTCGGCAGGCCGGTCAGGGGGTCGTGGTGTGCCTGGTAGTCGAGCCGCGCCTGGGCGTGCTTGAGGCTGGAAATATCGGCGAACACCGCGACGAAATGGGTGATCTGGTTTTCCCGGTTGCGCACCGCATTGATGGTCAGCCAGTTGGGATAAAGCTCACCATTCTTGCGCCTGTTGGATATCTCACCCTGCCAGTGGCCCTCCAGGGTCAACTGATGCCACATCGCGGCGTAGAAGGCGCTGTCATGCAGGCCCGAGGCAAGCAGGCGCGGAGTGTGGCCCAGGGCTTCGCGTTCGCTGTAGCCGGTGATTTCGCTGAAGGCGCGATTGACTGCGCTGATGCGCTGCTGGGTATCGGTGATCATCACGCCTTCGGCCGTGCTTTCGAATACGGTCGCCGCCTGTTGCAGCTTCTCCTGCATCAGGCGTCGGTCGGTGATGTCCCGGGCGATGGTCAGCATGCAGTCGTCACCGCCGATGGGCAGTGGCCGGCTCGACAGCTCGCAGAGGCGGATCTGGCCATCGTTGCGCCGGATATGGCAGTTGAAGTCGCGGACAAAACCATCGCGCTGCAGCAGGTCAAGCATCTGCTTGCGCTCATTGAGATTGACCCAGATGCCCAGGTCCAGGGTCGAGCGGTCCAGCGACATGGCGCTGTTGAAGCCGGTGATGCGACTGAAGCCTTCGTTGACCTCGATCAGTAGCCCGTCGCTCTGACGGGTCAGCAGCAGGCCATCGGGGGAGGCATGGAAGGCCTTGGCGAACTTCTCCTCGGAGGTCTGCAGTTGTTGCTGGGTCTCCTTGAGTTGGCTGATGTCGCGTACCACTACCACCAGCGCCGGCGTGGTGTCGAGGTCGAAGGGCTCGGCGGAGATCAGGCCGGTGAACAACTGGCCGTTATGCCGGCGAAAGGGCATTTCCAGATTGCGGATGCTGCCGGCCTGCAAGCGTTGCAGCAGCCCCGGCCCGACCCCGGGGATGCCCCAGATATTGAGCTCGGTGGCGGTCTGGCCAACCACGCTTTGCGCGCTCAGGCCGATCTGCTCCTCGAAGGCCTTGTTGACTTCCAGCAGGCAGCCGTCGGACAGCCGGGCAATCACCAGGATGTCCGGACATTGCTGGAACACCGAGGCGAACTTCTGTTCGGACAGGCGCAGGGCCTCTTCGGTGTGCTTGGTCTCGCTGATGTCGATCATCAGCCCGCGCATCACCGGTTCGTGGCCATGCTCGATCAGGCTGACGATGTCGCGCACCCAGAGGCAGCGACCGTCGGCGGCGATCACCCGGTAATCGAGGCTGTGATCCCGCCCGGCCTGCACTTCGTGGTCGCAGAAGGCCTGGGCCCGGGTCAGGTCCGCGGGGTGGATGATGTTGCGCCAGAAACCGGGAATCAGCCAATGGGCCAGGGGATAGCCCAGCAGGGCTTCGGCATGGGGCGAGACATAGCTGTAGGTAAAGTCGCTGATGCGCGCTTCCCAGGCAATCGCGGACAGGCTTTCCACCAGGCTGCGGTAGTGGTATTCGCTGCTGCGCAGTTCCTGTTCCAGGGCGACCCGCCGGGAAATTTCCGAGCTCAGGCGGCGGTTGATACGGATCACCACCGCCAGCACGGTCACCAGCAGCAGTAGACCGGGCAGGCCATACATCAGGACATCCGACCAGAAGGTCCTGTGGTCGAGCACGCTGCCCACCCAGTGTTGCTGGATGGTGCTGATTTCCTCGGGGCTGAGGTCGGCGAGCACCTTGTCGAGAATGCTTACCAGGACCTTGTTTTCCCGCGGGACGCCCATCGCCAACTGATAGCGGTAGGGGGTTTCGCCGCTGACGTAGAGACCGTCGAGCTTGAGCTGACGCAGGCTCCAGACACTGGAGGCGAGGTCGCCGACCACGGCGTCCACTTCGTCGGTGGCCAGGGCCTGCAGCGCCGAGCTGACATTGGGCATGGCCACCAGGTTCAGGTCCGGGTGGTGGGTGCGCAACAGTTCGTGAGGGGCGTAGTTTTCCACCACCGCTATCTTGAGGCCGTACAGTTCCTTGAGGTTGTGGGGTTGCGCGCCGCCTTCATGGGCGAGGATGACGATGGGGAAGTCCAGGTAAGGCCGGGTGAAGGCCATGTAGCTCTGGCGTTCGGGGGTCGACATGATCCCGGGCAGCAGGTCCAGCTTGCCCTGCTTGGCGTCCTCTAGCACCGCGGTCCAACTGGCGGGCTCGACGGGCTTGAGGTTTACGGACAGGCGTTCCTGGATCAGGTGGATGTAGTCCGCGGCCAGGCCCTGATAGCGGCCTTCTTCATCCCGATACTCGAAAGGCGGCCATGAAGCGTCCACACCCAGGCGCAGTTCCGGGTGAGTCTTGAGCCAGCTACGTTCTTCGTCGGTGAGAGTCAGCGCGCCAGCCGTTGCGGTCCAGGTGAGCAGCGCCAGCAGGAGCATGGCCGACAGTCTGGGCATAACCGTCTCGTTATGGCACGGGGAATGTTTCGAGTGTAGACCGGCTATGGGGCGGGGAAGGAAAGAAGGACGGGCTGCAAAAAGCAAAACCCCCAGCTGGGCTGGGGGTCTTGGGCTTACTCGTCGAGGAAGGAGCGCAGATGCTCGCTTCGCGTCGGGTGGCGCAGCTTGCGCAGCGCCTTGGCTTCGATCTGGCGGATCCGCTCACGGGTCACATCGAACTGCTTACCGACTTCCTCGAGGGTATGGTCGGTATTCATGTCGATGCCGAAGCGCATGCGCAGTACCTTGGCTTCACGGGCAGTGAGGCCGGAGAGTACTTCGCGAGTTGCTTCCTTGAGGCTCTCAACCGTGGCGACATCGATTGGCGACTGCATGGTCGAGTCTTCGATGAAGTCGCCCAGATGGGAGTCTTCGTCATCACCGATCGGGGTTTCCATGGAGATCGGCTCTTTGGCGATCTTCAATACCTTGCGGATCTTGTCCTCAGGCATTTCCATGCGTTCGCCCAGCTCTTCCGGAGTCGGTTCGCGACCCATTTCCTGCAGCATCTGCCGGGAAATACGGTTGAGCTTGTTGATCGTCTCGATCATGTGCACCGGAATACGGATGGTGCGGGCCTGGTCGGCGATCGAGCGAGTGATCGCCTGACGGATCCACCAGGTGGCATAAGTCGAGAACTTGTAGCCGCGACGGTATTCGAACTTGTCCACCGCTTTCATCAAGCCGATGTTGCCTTCCTGGATCAGGTCGAGGAACTGCAGGCCACGGTTGGTGTACTTCTTGGCGATGGAGATCACCAGACGCAGGTTGGCTTCAACCATCTCTTTCTTCGCGCGGCGGGCCTTGGCCTCACCGATCGACATGCGACGGTTGATGTCCTTGATCTCGGCGATCTTCAAGCCGGTTTCGACTTCAAGAGCGGTCAGCTTCTGCTGGCAACGGATGATGTCCGGCTGCAGGCGGGCGATGGCTTCGGCGTACTTGCTCTTGCCTTTGGCCAGGGCGTCGGTCCAGCTTTCATCCACTTCGTTGCCCGGGAACTGGCGCAGGAAGTCGGCACGTGGCATGCGGGCATCACGCACGCAGAGCTGCATGATGGCGCGTTCCTGCTGGCGCAGGCGATCCAGGGCACTGCGTACACGTTCAACCAGGCCTTCGAATTGCTTCGGAACCAGTTTGATCGGCATGAACAGTTCAGCCAGGGCCAGCATTTCGGCGATGGCTTGCTTGTTCTCGCGGCCGTGTTTCTTCAGCGCCTTGCGGGTGACTTCCATCTGGTCGGCGACGGCGCCAAAGCGCTGTGCGGCGATGACCGGATCCGGACCGCTTTCGGCTTCTTCTTCGTCTTCGGTCGCTTCCGCTTCTTCGTCTTCACTGTCGTCATCCGCTTTCGCGGTCTTGGTGTCGACAGGCGGTGGCACTTCGGCGGCAGGCGGCGTAATGCCGTCATCCGGGTCGATGTACCCGCTGAGAACGTCGGACAGGCGTCCACCTTCGGTGGTGACGCGAGTGTACTCGGAGAGGATGTGATCAACCGTGCCAGGGAAGTGCGCGATTGCGCCCATCACTTCACGGATACCCTCTTCGATACGCTTGGCGATTTCGATTTCGCCTTCACGTGTGAGCAGCTCTACCGTGCCCATTTCGCGCATGTACATGCGCACTGGGTCGGTAGTGCGACCAATGTCGGTTTCCACAGCCGCCAACGCTGCGGCGGCTTCTTCAGCTGCTGCTTCGTCGGTATCGGCTTCGGCCAACAAAAGGGCATCCGCATCCGGAGCACTCTCGAATACGTTGATCCCCATGTCGTTGATCATGCGGATGATGTCTTCCACCTGTTCCGGATCTGAAATATCCTCCGGCAGGTGGTCGTTGACCTCCGCGTAAGTCAGGTAACCCTGCTCACGTCCACGGCTGATCAACTCTTTGAGGCGAGACTGCTGTTGCGCTTTTCCGGACATAACACCCTATCCACTGAAGGTCTTGGCGGGCAAAAAACAAGCCGAGGATTATACCCGAGCTATGACCTCACGCGCCAGTTGAGGTCGGGTTTGATGCGGGAACATTGCGTTTTAGAAGCTCAACCAGCTGTTTTTTCTCTTCGCTGCTGAGCTCGCTTTGACGCGATTTCCTGAGAAGTTGCTCTAAAACACGCTCGCGTTGGCGAGCTGACAAACTATTAATGGTGTCGAAAAACTGTTGTTCAAGGTTATCTCCGTCGATCAGCCATTCTTTTTCCGCCAGTGCGGTGAGCAGATGCCCTTGCTGGGTGCCGTGCCAGCGCGCCATCAATTGATGAATAGAGCGTAGCTTAGGATTTTTCTGCACGGCTTCGATCAGAGCCACCAGCAACTGGGTATTGGTGTTGTCGTCATCGGCAAAATGCCCGGCATCTTCAACTTTTTCTGCCAATTGCGGGTGATGCAGCAAAGTGCGCAAGGCTGAAAGGGTCGGCGGTTCCACTGCAGCGGGAATGCGCGGGCCGCGTGGCTGGTCGCGATCGCCCTGGCGCTTGCCCTTGCCGTTCTTGTCCCAGGGTTTGTTTTCCCATTTCTTGCCGCCGGCATTTTTCTTCGGCGTCCACTCTTGTTGTGGGGCGTACGCCTCCTGATGCGGCTCATGGTAGTCGGCATAATCCGGCATCGCGTCGTAATCGATGCCTGCGTCGTAGGCGGGTGGCGCTTCGGGCGGTGCGCTGTGGGCCAGTTGGTTGACCGTTTCGTTGGTCAGGCCGGTGATTTCGCTCAGGCGCTGGCGCATCAGGGTACGCAGGTTGGCCCCGGGGATCTTCTCGATCAGGGGCGCGGCCAGGGTCGCCAGATGGGCCTTGCCTTCCAGTGAGCGCGGGTCGGCTTCATCGATCAGTTGCTGGAAAAAGTAATCGGCCAGCGGCTGTGCGTGCTGGTTGATTCGAGCGCGGAAGGCATCGGTGCCTTCGGAGCGGACCAGGGTATCCGGATCTTCGCCTTCGGGAAGGAAGAGAAAGCGCGCGCGGCGCCCGTCCTGCAAGCAGGTCAGGGTCGCCTCCAGGGCGCGCCAAGCGGCCTTGCGTCCAGCCTGGTCACCGTCGAAGCAGAACAGTACGTTGGGTACGATGCGGAACAGGCGCTTGAGGTGTTCTTCGCTGGTGGCGGTACCCAGGGTGGCCACGGCGTTGCGCAGGCCTTGCTGGGCCAGGGCGATGACGTCCATGTAGCCCTCGACAACGATGATTTCGTCGAGGTTGCGGTTGTTCTTGCGGGCTTCAAACAGGCCGTAGAGTTCCTGGCCCTTGTGAAAGACCGGGGTCTCCGGAGAGTTCAGGTATTTGGGCTTGTCGTCCCCCAGAACCCGGCCGCCGAAGGCGATGATTCGGCCGCGAGTGTCGCGGATCGGGAACATTACCCGGTCGCGAAAGCGGTCATAGCGCTTGCCGGTCTCGGCGTTCTCGATCAGCAGGCCGGCATCGATCATGGCTTTCTGCTGCAGGGTGTCGCTGCTCAGGTGTTTGAACAGGTTGTCCCAGCCAGGCGGAGCGAAGCCCAGGCCGAAGTCCCGGGCGATCTCGCCGGTAAGGCCGCGCCCCTTCAGGTAGTCGACCGCAGCCTTGCGCGCTGGATGGCTTTTCAGGGCCTGGCGGTAGTAGTCGGCGGCGGCGGTGAGCAGCGGATACAGCGGTGAGTCGGTGGGTTGCCGAGGCTTGCGCTGGCCGCGGCTGCTCTCTTCGCGGGGGATTTCCATGCCAGCCGCCTTCGCCAGTTCCTCGACGGCCTGGGGAAAGTCCAGGTTGTCGTGGTCCATGATGAAGCCGAGGGCGTTCCCGCCTGCGCCGCAGCCGAAGCAGTAGTAGAACTGCTTGTCGGGGCTGACGCTGAAGGAGGGGGTCTTTTCCTTGTGGAAGGGGCAGCAGGCGGTGTAGTTCTTGCCAGCTTTCTTGATTTGCAGGCGCGAACTGACGACATCGACGATGTCGGTGCGGTTCAGAAGGTCGTCAATAAAGCTCTGGGGAATAAGCCCGGCCATGGCGTTCTCGTCATCACTGCGCGCAAAGATAGCCCTGGCGACACTGTCGAAAGTTCAGGTGGCGGCCAAGCGTGAGGTTACGCGGCTCGACCCTGGTTTTCGGCGTGATCGCAGTCGGGAAGTGTATCTGCCGAACGTCCACTGACGTTAGTTTCAATCAGTATTCGACTATTTGAAGGTGTTGCGCTGAGTCCGACAGTGGCTTTGGGCTGGCCTCGGATAGCTCATTAAGCGGGCGCTGGAGAAGGGCGCCTTGGGCTGATCGTCTGTAGGAGTCAGATAAGGGTGTGCTCGTCAGTAGCCTTGGAAGGCTCGTCAGAAAAGACGTGCACCGCTGGCAAGAAGCCAGGTCTGACGTGGTGAAGCAGAATCGTCTGGGTCGCATGGGCGGCTTCGACGGTGAAGCATCAAGCGTATTCCGCAAATGCCATTAGCCCGGCTGAGGGCCGGGCTTGGCAGAAGCTTGCAACGAACGTCTGTGTATTAGTACAGACGTACGGCGCGGCGCTGTTCGCGCTGAACTTTCTTGGCGTGACGCTTAACAGCAGCAGCTGCTTTGCGCTTACGCTCAGAAGTCGGCTTCTCGTAAAATTCGCGGCTACGAACTTCAGCCAGAACACCGGCTTTTTCGCAGGAGCGCTTGAAACGACGCAGAGCTACGTCGAAGGGTTCGTTCTCTTTAACTTTGACGGCTGGCATCCAGAGCTACCTTCATTCATTACCGGGGTCAACGTTCTCGTCGCAAAAATCGCGGCTGAGGTCGTCGGTTTTTAAGGGTTGCGGATGTTAACCCCTCAACGCTCGGAATGCAAAGCCTCTGATCGAAAACCGCTGGTCGGGCGCGGGAGTGGCGACTATTATGCGCGCCTTCGAATTCAGCCTCTACAAGGCGCAAACCCATGCTAGTACTGGGATTAGAAACGTCCTGCGACGAAACCGGCGTCGCGTTATACGACAGTGAGCGGGGCCTGCTGGCCGACGCGCTGTTCAGCCAGATCGACCTGCATCGCGCCTACGGTGGCGTGGTGCCGGAGTTGGCCTCCCGGGATCACGTCAAGCGCATGCTGCCCTTGATCCGCCAGGTGCTGGCCGAGGCCGACTGCGTGCCTACCGAGATCGACGCGATTGCCTACACCGCTGGCCCCGGCCTTGTTGGTGCCTTGCTGGTGGGGGCTTCCTGCGCCCAGGCGCTGGCCTTTGCCTGGGGCATTCCAGCCCTGGGCGTGCACCATATGGAGGGCCACCTGCTGGCGCCGATGCTGGAGGAGCAACCTCCGCAATTCCCGTTCGTCGCTTTGTTGGTGTCCGGTGGTCATACCCAGTTGGTTCGGGTCGATGGTATCGGCCAATACGAGTTGTTGGGCGAGACCCTGGATGACGCCGCAGGCGAGGCATTCGACAAGACGGCGAAGATGATCGGCCTGAATTATCCGGGCGGCCCCGAGATTGCGCGCCTGGCGACTCAGGGCGTAGCGGGGCGCTTTGTCTTTCCGCGGCCGATGACCGATCGCCCGGGGCTGGATTTCAGCTTCAGCGGCTTGAAAACCTTCGCCTTGAACACCTGGCAGCAGTGCGTCAGCGCTGGAGACGACGGCGAGCAAACCCGTTGCGACATCTCCCTCGCGTTCCAGCAGGCGGTGGTGGAGACTCTGACCATCAAATGCAAGCGTGCCTTGAAGCAGACCGGTCTCAAACGTCTGGTTATTGCGGGAGGTGTAAGTGCCAACAAGGCATTGCGCGCCTCGCTGGAAAAGATGCTGGCTGAAATGAAGGGCAATGTGTTCTACGCCCGTCCCGAGTTCTGCACCGACAACGGAGCGATGATCGCCTTTGCCGGTTGCCAGCGCTTGCAGGCCGGGCAGCAGGAAAGCCTGGCGATCAGCGTACAGGCGCGTTGGCCGATGGAGCAGTTGTCAGCTCTCTGATTTCATGCGGGGAGGCTCGGGCTGATGCCTTTACATCTGAGGGATTCAAAAATGCCGTTCGCGCCCGGCAAACAGGTCGCGTAAATTGCCGCGGTGGCGCCAGACGATCAGCAGTGTCAGCACGCTCATCGGCAATAGCGCCTCCGGTTCCTGCCAGGCCAGCAGTGGCAAGGTCAGGGGGGTGGCGATCAGTGCGGCCAGTGAACTGGTACGAGTGAGATAGAAGGTTAGCGCCCAGGCGGCGATGGCCAGCAGCGCGGCCGGGGGGTAGAGCCCCAGCAGCATGCCGGCGGCGGTGGCGACACCCTTGCCGCCGCGGAAGCGGAAGTACAGTGGAAACAGATGGCCGAGGACGGCATAGAGCCCCACCCAGGCTTGTTGTTGCAGGGACAAGCCCGCGAGGTGGGCGATCAGCACAGGCACCAGGCCTTTGCACAGATCTCCCAGCAGGGTCAGGACTGCGAGCTTCTTGCCGGCCAGGCGCAGCATGTTGGTGGCGCCGGCATTACCCGAGCCACTCATTCGCGGGTCGGGATTACCCGTAAGGCGGCTGAGCAAAATGGCGAAGGACAGAGAGCCGAGCAGGTAGGCGAAAATCGCCAGTAACCAAAACATGCTAACTATTCCGGGCGAGGAAGCCCTGATTCTAACGGCGCATTGCGCCCTTGTCGTGCTGCGGAGAAGAGTGCTTGGACAGAGTGTTTATCGAAGGGCTGGAAGTGGACACCGTGATTGGTGCCTACGACTGGGAGCGCGGCATCCGACAGTGCCTGCGTCTTGATCTGAGCTTTGCCTGGGACAATCGCCCGGCAGCTGCTGGAGATGATCTGACGCTGGCATTGGACTATGCCAGTGTCTCCACCCGGATCCAGGCGTTTGCCGAGCATGCCCAGTACCAGTTGGTGGAAACCTTTGCCGAGCGCCTTGCCGAGGTTCTGATGAATGAATTTCACATCCCTTGGTTGCGCTTGAAACTGACCAAGCCTGGCGCCGTCCCGGCTGCCTCGGGTGTGGGTGTGGAGATCGAGCGCGGATGTCGCTGACTCAGGTGTATCTGGGGCTCGGTAGCAATATCGGGCGTGAAGTTCATCTGCGGGCCGGGCTCGATGCCCTGGCCGGTTTTCTGGTGGATATGCGTTGCTCGCCGGTGTTCGAAAGCCAGCCGGTGGGAATCAAGAGCGGCCCGTTCTTCAACCTGGTGGTGACGGCTTTTACCGACTTGCCTCTGATCGAGCTGGACCGGCGCCTGAAGTTCATCGAGGCCGATAACGGCCGTTATGCCCCTGATCGTAAAGGCCTGCCGCTGGATATCGATGTATTGCTCTACGGTGAACTGACCGGCAATTTCGATGGCCTGATCCTGCCCCGGGCAGAGATTCTGAAGAACGCCTTCGTGCTGTGGCCGCTGTCGCTGATGGCGCCCGAGCGGGTGCATCCGCTGGCGGGCAAGAGCCTCGGGGCGCTCTGGGCCGAGGCGCAGATCGATCAGGTGCTGGCCCCGGTCGCCTTCGAATGGCAGGGCATGCAACTGACCCCACCAGACCTGTAGCTGCACTCGACTAATCGCGGACCCGGCGGGGCGGTCCGCGACTCACTCAAGGCGCGTGCTGTTCCTTGTAGGCCTTGATGGCCTTCAGTCGTTCCAGCCTTAGTGCCTCGCCCAGTTGCGGCCCCTTGAACCCCTGTTCCAGCAAGGGTTGAACCGCCACCTTGCGCGCCGCCTCGGCGGCTCCTCGCAGGTAATCGGCCTGCGGATAAGGTCGCGACTCCAGCCCAAGACGGCCGCGAGCATCCATTTCGCATGCCGCTACGAACTCTTCGAAACGCTGTGGGCGTCGGAACACGTCGAAACTTTGCAATAGTTCCAGGAGTGTCGAGGCCTTGAGTTCCAGCGCCTTGTGGCCGTGGGTATGGTACTGGCCCACCAGCAGTGCCAGCTCCTGGCATTCCCGGGGCGCCTTGAAGCGTTCATTGACCGCCTTGATCAGTTCCAGGCCTGTGCGCTCATGGCCAATGTGCCGTGGCCACTCCTCCTCGGGTGTCAGGCCTTTGCCCAGGTCGTGGAGCAGGCAGGCCCAGCGCACGCTGAGGGGTTGCTGATGCAACGCGGCTTGCAGCAGAACGCTGAGGGTGTGCGCGCCGGTGTCTATCTCCGGGTGGTGGACCGCGGGTTGAGGTACGCCGAACAGTGCGTCGATTTCGGGCATCAGCACCGCCAGCGCGCCGCAGTCGCGCAATACCTGGATAAAGACTTGGGGCTGATCCTCCATCAGGGCGCGGGATATCTCTTTCCAGCTGCGTTCGGCCGTCAGGGCCTGAAGCTCGCCGGATTCACTGAGTTCGCGCATCAGCTCGAGTGTCTCTGGCGCCACGCGAAAACCCAGCCCGGCGTAGCGGGCGGCGAAGCGGGCGACCCGCAGTACTCGCAGGGGATCTTCGGCGAATGCCGGGGAAACGTGGCGCAATAGCCGCTCTTCAAGGTCCTTCTGACCGTTGTAGGGATCGGTGAGGCGGCCCTGTTCATCTTCGGCCATGGCGTTGATGGTCAGGTCGCGACGGATCAGGTCCTCTTCCAGAGTGACTTCCGGGCTGGCATGGAAGGTGAAACCGCTATAACCCCGCCCACTCTTGCGCTCGGTGCGGGCCAGGGCATATTCCTCGCCGCTCTTGGGGTGCAGGAACACCGGGAAGTCCGCGCCCACAGGGCGAAAGCCCTTGGCGAGCATCTCCTCTGCGCTGGCACCCACTACCACCCAGTCGATATCGGTAACCGGCCTGCCGAGCAGGCGGTCGCGCACGGCGCCGCCGACTTTGTAAATCCGCATAAAAAAACCTCCGTTAGCGCGACAGGATAACCCTTGTATCGCGCATCCGGAGGCTTGTTATCGGGCTTAAAGGTGGATAACCGCCAGGTCCAGGCGACCGTAGTCGTTTTCGTTGTGATCGCTCTTTGGCGGTACGTGGTGGGTTTTCATTACCTGGTCGCCCTGCAGGGTTTCCAGGTGAATGTCGAAGCCCCAGAGGCGGTGCAGGTGCTTGAGCACTTCGTCGGTGGAATCCCCCAGGGGTTTACGGTCGTGTTGCTGATGACGCAGGGTCAAGGAGCGGTCGCCCCGGCGGTCGATGCTCCAGATCTGCACGTTGGGTTCTCGGTTACCCAGGTTGTATTGCGCGGCCAGGGTTTCACGGATGATCCGATAGCCGCTTTCATCATGGATTGCCGGTACCAGCAGGTCGTCCTTCTGGTCGTCGTCCATGATGCTGAACAGCTTGAGATCGCGGATGACCTTGGGCGACAGGTACTGCAGGATGAAGCTCTCGTCCTTGAAGCTGCTCATGGCGAACTTGATGCTCGACAGCCAGTCGGTGCCGGCCAGTTCCGGGAACCAGCGCCGGTCCTCTTCGGTGGGCTCCTCGCAGATGCGTCGGATGTCGCGGTACATGGCAAAGCCCAGGGCATAGGGGTTGATGCCGTTGTAGTAGGGGCTGTCGAAGCCTGGCTGGAATACCACGCTGGTATGGGAGGTGAGGAATTCCATCATGAAGCCATCGGTGACCAGGCCCTCGTCGTACAGATCGTTCATCAAGGTGTAGTGCCAGAAGGTAGCCCAGCCTTCGTTCATCACCTGGGTCTGGCGTTGCGGGTAGAAGTACTGGGCGATCTTGCGCACGATGCGCACGATCTCGCGTTGCCAGGGCTCCAGCAGTGGCGCGTGTTTTTCGATGAAATAGAGGATGTTTTCCTGAGGTTCGGCGGGGAAGCGCGCATTGTCCTTGTCGCTGTACTTGTCCGCGCCCTTGGGAATGGTGCGCCACAGGTCGTTGATCTGTTTCTGCAGGTGTTCCTCCCGGTCTTTCTGCCGGCGCCGTTCTTCTTCGGCGGAAATCGGGTAGGGCCGCTTGTAGCGGTCGACACCGTAGTTCATCAAGGCATGGCAGGAGTCCAGCAGATCTTCCACGGCATCGATGCCATGGCGCTCCTCGCATTGCATGATGTACTGCTTGGCGAACACCAGGTAGTCGATGATCGAGCTGGCATCGGTCCAGGTGCGGAACAGGTAATTGCCCTTGAAGAAGCTGTTGTGGCCATAGCAGGCGTGAGCCACCACCAGCGCCTGCATGCAGATGGTGTTCTCTTCCATCAGATAGGCAATGCAAGGGTCGGAGTTGATGACGATTTCGTAGGCCAGGCCCATCTGGCCCCGGCTGTAGGATTTTTCGGTGCTGAGGAAGTGCTTGCCGTAGGACCAGTGGTGATAGCCCAGGGGCATGCCCACCGAGGCATAGGCGTCCATCATCTGCTCGGCGGTGATCACTTCGATCTGGTTGGGATAGGTGTCCAGGGCATAGCGGGCCGCGATACGGCTGATTTCACGGTCGTAGGCCTGGATCAGCTCGAAGGTCCATTCCGAGCCGGTGGAGATGGGTTGGCGCTTCTGCTCTCTGGCGGTCATGTCACTAACCTGCGCTGGAAGAGTTCACGGAAGACCGGATAGATGTCTCCGGCCGAAACCAGTTGCTGCTGGGCGAATGTATCGGAAAAGGCCTCGGCGATGCGTTCGTACTCGAACCACAGGGCCTGGTGCTCGCGCGGGGTGATTTCCACGTAGGTGTAGTACTGCACGAACGGCATGATCTGGTTGATCAGGATGTCGCGGCAGATCGGCGAGTCGTCGTTCCAGTTGTCGCCATCGGAGGCCTGGGCGGCGTAGATGTTCCACTCGTTGCTCGGGTAGCGTTCGGCCATGATCTCCTGCATCAGCTTCAGGGCGCTGGAGACGATGGTGCCGCCGGTTTCCCGTGAATAGAAGAACTCCTCTTCGTCCACTTCCCGGGCGCTGGTGTGGTGGCGGATGAACACGACGTCGATCTTGTCGTAGTTGCGCTTGAGGAACAGGTACAGAAGGATGAAGAAACGCTTGGCGATGTCTTTGGTGGCCTGGGTCATGGAGCCGGAAACGTCCATCAGGCAGAACATCACCGCCTTGGAGCTGGGGTTGGGCTGTTTCACCAGCAGGTTGTACTTGAGGTCGAAGGTGTCGAGGAAGGGCACGCGGTGAATCCGGGCACTCAGGCGCTCGATTTCCGCCTCAAGCTCCTGGATATCGCCGAAATTGTCCGGTTCTTCCCGCTTCAGGCGCGCCAGTTCTTCCTTGGCTTCGCGCAGCTTGGCCCGGCTGCTGCCGGACAAGGCAATGCGCCGCGCGTGGGCCGACCGCAAGGTACGGATGATATTGATCCGGGCCGGGTTGCCTTCGTTGCTGATCCCGGCTCGTACGGTCTTGAAGGTGTCGGTTCCGGTCAGGTTGCGTTTCACCAGGTTGGGCAGTTCCAGGTCCTCGAACATGAATTCGAGGAATTCCTCCTGGGTGATCTGGAACACGAACTCGTCCATGCCTTCGCCGGAGTTGCCGGCCTTGCCCCGGCCGCCACCGCCCCCACCGCCGCCTTGAGGCCTGGCAATGTGCTCGCCGGCAGTGAATTCCTTGTTGCCTGGGTGAACCACGGTCTGCTTGCCGCCACGGCCGTGGTGCAGCACCGGCTCGTCGATATCCCGCCCGGGAATGCTGATTTGCTCGCCATGCTCCATATCGGTGATGGAGCGCCGGCTAACCGCCTCTTCGACGGCCTTTTTAATGTGGTCACGGTAGCGCCGCAGAAACCGCTGGCGGTTTACCGTGCTCTTGTTCTTGCCATTGAGACGTCGGTCGATCACATAGCTCATGGGCCCCTCCGGGGAGCTTCAAGACATAAGCTTCAAGCGGTAGGCAGCGTTGCAGCAGAGCCCGCAAGGGCTCTACGGCAAGGTGCCCGCAGCTTGGGGCTAGAAGCTTGCAGCTGCTTTACTGCGACTTTCTGACCCGCAGATACCATTCGGATAGCAGCCGTACCTGTTTGTCGGTGTAGCCGCGCTCGACCATTCGTGTGACGAAGTCGTTGTGCTTCTGCTGATCCTCCTTGCTCGCCTTGGCGTTGAAGCTGATGACCGGCAACAGGTCCTCGGTGTTGGAGAACATTTTCTTCTCGATGACCACCCGCAGCTTCTCGTAGCTGAGCCAAGTGGGGTTCTTGCCGTTGTTGTTGGCCCGGGCGCGCAGGACGAAATTGACGATTTCGTTGCGGAAATCTTTCGGGTTGCTGATCCCGGCCGGTTTTTCGATCTTTTCCAGTTCCTCGTTGAGGGCCACGCGATTGAGGATTTCGCCGGTCTCCGGATCGCGGTATTCCTGATCCTGGATCCAGAAGTCCGCATAGAGCACGTAGCGGTCGAAGATGTTCTGGCCGTACTCGCTGTAGGACTCGAGGTAGGCGGTCTGGATCTCCTTGCCGATGAATTCGATGTAGCGCGGTGCCAGGTATTCCTTGAGGAAGCGCAGGTAGCGCTCGCGGGTTTCTGCCTGGAACTGCTCTTGCTCGATCTGCTGTTCCAGCACGTACAGCAGGTGCACCGGGTTCGCCGCCACTTCGTGAGGGTCGAAGTTGAAGACCTTCGACAGGATCTTGAAGGCAAAGCGAGTCGACAACCCGTTCATCCCCTCATCGACGCCGGCGCTGTCACGGTACTCCTGGATCGACTTGGCCTTGGGATCGGTGTCCTTGAGATTTTCGCCGTCATACACCCGCATCTTCGAGTAGATGTTGGAGTTCTCCGGTTCCTTGAGGCGCGAAAGCACGGTGAACTGCGCCAGCATCTTCAGGGTGTCGGGGGCGCAGTGGGCCTTGGCCAGGGAGCTGTTGAACAGCAGCTTGTCGTAGATCTTCACCTCATCGGTGACCCGCAGGCAGTACGGCACCTTGACGATATAGATCCGGTCGATGAAGGCTTCGTTGTTCTTGTTGTTGCGGAAGGTGTGCCATTCCGACTCGTTGGAGTGGGCCAGCAGAATGCCGGTAAACGGAATCGCCCCCAGGCCCTCGGTGCTGTTGTAGTTGCCTTCCTGCGTCGCGGTCAGCAATGGGTGCAGCACCTTGATCGGTGCCTTGAACATTTCGACGAATTCCATCAGGCCCTGGTTGGCCCGGCACAGCGCCCCGGAGTAGCTGTAGGCGTCGGCGTCGTTCTGGGGGAATTCTTCCAGCTTGCGGATATCCACCTTGCCCACGAGGGCCGAGATGTCCTGGTTGTTCTCATCCCCAGGCTCGGTCTTGGCCACGGCAATCTGGTTGAGGATCGACGGATAGAGTTTCACCACCCGGAACTGGCTGATGTCGCCGCCGAACTCCGACAGGCGCTTGGTGGCCCAGGGCGACATGATGGTGTTGAGATAACGCCGGGGAATGCCGAAGTCTTCTTCGAGAATTGCGCCATCTTCCGTGGCGTTGAACAGGCCCAGCGGTGATTCGAAGACCGGAGAGCCCTTGATGGCGTAGAAGGGCACTTTCTCGATCAGTTGCTTGAGTTTCTCGGCGAGGGAGGATTTACCACCGCCCACCGGCCCCAGCAGATAGAGGATCTGTTTCTTTTCTTCCAGGCCCTGAGCGGCATGACGGAAGTAGGAGACGATCTGATCGATGCATTCTTCCATGCCATGGAAGTCTTCGAACGCCGGATAGCGGCGAATCACTTTGTTGGAGAAGATTCGCGACAGCCTCGAATTGGTCGAGGTATCCAGCAATTCGGGCTCGCCGATGGCCAGCAGCAGGCGCTCGGCGGCCGAGGCGTAGGCGCTTCGATCCTTCTTGCACAGCTCCAGGTATTCCTGCAGCGAAAACTCTTCCTGGCGTGTGGATTCGAAGCGTTGTTGGAAGTGGCTAAAAATACTCATGACGTCACCTCGCTCGATACGTGGAGCCGGCGTCGGATCAGTCAGTCAAGTGCTGGCATGCAGCTGAGTTTCCAGCTGCTGTTTACCCCCCAGAACACTTTCAAAGCTATCGACCTTGAAAGCTAGTACCGATGACCCGCTCGCCGGTGTACCGGCTCTCCCCTGATTTGGATGGCCTGAGGCTAAGGATAGTTCGGAATCCGGGAGGTCAAGGCGAGATGGGGAATTAGTTGCCCGCTACCGTTCGTCTGGTACTGCGTCAGCCCGCGTCGTACGCGGGCTAGAGCGTCGGAAAAAAATTATTCAGGGTTGCCCTGAGCGGTTTCCGCTGGATAAGTGCTGCGCCACAGTTCGAAGCCGCCATCCAGGCTGTAGACGTCGGAAAAGCCCTGGCTGACCAGGTAGGCCGCCGCGCTCTGGCTCGAGTTTCCGTGATAGCAAACCACCACTAGCGGAGCGTCGAGGTCAGCCGCGCGGATGAAGTCGGAAATGGAGTGATTGTCCAGGTGTTGCGAGCCACTGATGTGGTTCAGCGCGTAGGTTTGCGGATCGCGGATATCCACCACCACCGCACCTTGCTCGCGCAGTGCCTGGGCCTGTTCTGGGGGGATGCGTTTGAATTCGCTCATGGCGGGCTCCTGGAGCTTGATAATCAGCGCCGGCTAGCGCTTTGCCGGTGTCGGCAGGGGTTCGGGGGAAAGCGCGGCGGTGCGGCCCTGGGCATCGCAGTCGCAGGTCAGGCGTATGCCGCTATCGACATTCAGCAGGGTCATGGCCCCGCCCCAGACGCAGCCGCTGTCCAGGGCGAAGATGCCGGGCTCGTTGCAATGGCCTTCCAAGGCTGCCCAGTGGCCGAAGATGATCTTCAGGTCCCGGGTCTTGCGCTCCTTGTGGCTGAACCAGGGGGCGTAGCCCGGAGGCGCGGTGTCCAGGCCCTCCTTGCTCTTGAGGTCCAGCTTGCCGTCGCTGGTACAGAAGCGCATGCGGGTGAAGTAGTTGGTGATGACCCGCAGGCGGGTCACGCCTTTGAGATCACTGTCCCATTTCGCTGGATCATTGCCATACATGCCGTCCAGGAAGGGGTCGAAGAGGTTGTCGTCGCGCAACGCTTCTTCGACTTCGGCGGCACATTTCTGGGCTTTCTTCAGCGACCACTGGGGGGCTATGCCGGCGTGCACCATGGCGATGTTGCGGGCTTCGTCGTAATGCATCAGCTTCTGCTGGCGCAGCCACTGCAAGAGCTCCTCGCAATCGGGAGCCTCCAGGATCTCGCGCAGAGTGTCGGATTTCTTCAGGCGCTCGACGTTGCGCCAGACGGCCAGCAGGTGCAGGTCGTGATTGCCCAGCACGCAGACCAGCGAGTCGCGGATCGAATACAGGTAGCGCAGGGTTTCCAGCGACTGCGGTCCACGGTTGACCAGGTCGCCCACCAGCCACAGGCGATCCCGTGCGGGATCGAAGGCTACTTGTTCAAGCAGGCATTGCAGAGGTTCCAGGCAGCCTTGCAGGTCGCCGACGGCGTAGGTCGCCATCAGTGCAAGGCTCCGGGCACGGCCAGGCGGAAGGGCGCAATGACGGCGTCGAACTGTTTGCCATCCTCGGCGAGCATCTGATAGCTGCCCTGCATGTTGCCAACCCGGGTGGTCATTACCGTGCCGCTGCTGTAGGTGTGGCTTTTGCCTGCGGCGATCAGCGGTTGCTGGCCCACCACGCCGGCACCACGGACCTCTTCGACATGCCCGTCGCCATCGGTGATCACCCAGTGCCGGGACAGCAGCTTGGCTGGAAGCGAGCCATTGTTCTGCACGGTGATGGTGTAGGCGAAAGCGAAGCGGTTCTGCTCGGGTTGCGATTGGTCTGCCAGAAAGCGAGTGACGACGCTGACGTCGACCTGGTAACGAGGATCGGACATGCAAGAGGCCTTTAAAGCAAAGCGGGACGCGGGACAGGACTGATGGAGGTCAGTCTAGGTCAAGTATCGGGTAGTAGACCAGACATCCTGTCTGGCGTCCTACCCGATATCAGCCGAGGGCGTTTCAGTCGGTGGCGGGCTTGGGCTGGTCTGCCAGCTGATCGGCCAGGCGCACGAAGGCGGCCAGGTCCAGTTGTTCGGGACGCAGGCTGCCGTCGACGCCGGCGGCCTCGATCTCGGCGCTGCTGAGCAGTGCCTTGAGGGTGTTGCGCAGGGTCTTGCGGCGCTGGTTGAAGGCTTCGCGCACGATGCGCTCCAGCAGGCGATGATCCTTGGCCGGGTGTGGCAGTACCGCGTGGGGCACCAGGCGCACGATCGCCGAGTCGACTTTTGGCGGCGGATTGAAGGCGCCCGGGCCGACGTTGAACAGGTGCTCCACACGGCAGTGATACTGGACCATGATTGAAAGACGGCCCCAGTCACCACCGCCAGGGCCGGCAGCCAGGCGTTCGACCACTTCCTTTTGCAGCATGAAGTGCATGTCGCGGATCAGTCCGGCGTTCTGCAGCAGGTGGAAGATCAGCGGAGTAGAGATGTTGTAGGGCAGGTTGCCGACCACCCGCAGGCTGCCTGGCGCTGCGCCCAGGGTGTTGAAGTCGAACTTCAGGGCGTCGCCCTGGTGCAGGTTGAAGTTGCTCTTGCCGGCGAACTGCTGGTTGAGGATCGGGATCAGGTCCTTGTCCAGTTCCACCACGTCCAGCTGGGCGCCGCTGCCCAGCAGGCCCTCGGTCAGGGCGCCCTGGCCCGGGCCGATTTCCAGCATGCGGTCCTCGGGCTTGGCATGGATGGACCGCAGGATGCGGTCGATGACGCCAGCGTCATGCAGGAAGTTCTGGCCGAAGCGCTTGCGCGCCCGGTGTTGGTATTGCTCGGTCATATACGGTTCTCGGCCATCTGGTAGGCGGTTTCCAGGGCGACCTGCAGGCTGCCGGTGTCGATCTTGCCGCTGCCGGCCAGGTCCAGGGCGGTGCCGTGGTCGACGGAGGTGCGGATGATCGGCAAGCCGAGCGTCACGTTGACGGCCGCACCGAAGCCTTTGTATTTCAGCACAGGCAAGCCTTGGTCGTGGTACATCGCCAGCACTGCGTCGCAGTGCTCCAGATATTTGGGGGTAAACAGAGTGTCGGCAGGCAACGGACCGCGCAGGTCCATGCCTTCGGTGCGCAGGCGCTCTAGGGTAGGTTCGATGATGTCGATTTCTTCGCGGCCCAGGTGACCGCCTTCACCGGCGTGGGGGTTGAGCCCGCAGACCAGGATGCGTGGCCGGGCGATGCCGAACTTGTGCTGCAGGTCGGCATGCAGGATCCGCGTGACCCGCTCCAGGCGCTCGACAGTGATGGCGTCGGCGATTTCCCGCAAGGGCAGGTGGGTGGTTACCAGCGCCACGCGCAGGCCGTGGGTGGCCAGCATCATCACCACTTGCTCGGTGTGGGTCAGGTCGGCGAGGAATTCGGTATGGCCGGAAAAGGCGATCCCGGAGTCGTTGATCACGCCTTTGTGCACGGGGGCGGTGATCATGCCGGCAAAGTGCCCGTCCAGGCAGCCCTGGCCGGCGCGGGTCAGGGTTTGCAGGACAAAAGCCGCATTGGCCTGGTCCAGCTGGCCGCTGATCACAGGTTTGGCCAGGGGCGTGTCCCAGACATACAGGCTGTTCGCCGGGGCGGGTTCAGTCGGCAGTTGCTCCAGGGTTACCGGCAGCAGATCGACGGCCACGCCCAGCTGCGCGGCCCGCTCTAGGAGCAGGTCGCGGCTGGTAATGGCAATCAGGGGGTGAGGCTGGGGTTGCGAAGCGAGCAGCAGGCACAGGTCAGGACCTATACCCGCCGGTTCGCCGGGTGTCAGAGCGAAACGTCTGGGTTTCACTGTGCGGCCTGTTCAGCGCCGGGCAGCTTGATTTCGACGTAGGCCTCGTCACGGATCTGCCGCAACCAGGTCTGCAGCTCTTCGTCGTACTTGCGGTTACGCAGGACGGTCATGGCTTGCTGTTCGCGGGCCTGGCTGGTGCTGTCGGTGGCGCGACGGCCAAGGACTTCCAGTACGTGCCAGCCGTAAGGGCTCTTGAAGGGCTTGGACAGTTGACCTTGTGGGGTCCTGGCCATCACTTCGCGGAATTCCGGCACCAGGGCGTTCGGGTCGATCCAGTTGAGGTCGCCGCCGTTGAGGGCGGAGCCTGGGTCTTCCGAGTAGCTTTTCGCCAGTTCGGCGAAGTCTTCGCCGGCCTCGATGCGATCGTAGAGTTTCTGCGCCAGGCGCTTGGTCTCTTCTTCGCTGCGAATTTCGCTTGGCTTGATCAGGATGTGACGCACGTGCACTTCGTCACGCACCTGATTGCCGCCGCCACGCTTGTCCAGCAGCTTGAGGATGATGAAGCCGCCAGGGGTACGGGCCGGTTGGGTAATGTCGCCCACGGCCATGGCGCTCAGTTCGCGATCGAATGGAGGGGGCAGTTGAGCCGCTTTGCGCCAGCCCATGTCGCCGCCTTCCAGAGCGTTGTCGCTGCCGGAGCGGGCGATTGCCAGCTGGGCGAAGTCCGCACCCTGCTTGAGCTGCTGGTACACCTCCATGGCCTGGCGGGCAGCACTCTGAATGGCTTCGGAGTTGGCGCTTTCCGGGGTCGGGATCAGGATGTTGGCCAGGTGCAGTTCTTCGGAGAGCTGCATCTTGCCCAGGTCCGAGGCCAGGAAGTTCTTCACTTCCTGTTCCGATACCTGGATGCGTTCGGCCACACGGCGCTGGCGCACGCGGCTGATGATCATCTCGCGGCGAACCTGGTCACGGGCGTCCTCATAAGAGAGACCATCGTGGGCCAGGGCGGCACGGAATTGCTCGATGCTCATGCTGTTGCGCTGGGCAATGGTGCCGATCGCCTGGTTCAGTTCTTCATCGGTGATGCGGATGCCGGAGCGTTCGCCAATCTGCAGTTGCAGGTTTTCAACGATCAGGCGTTCCAGAACCTGTTGCTCCAGGACGCTGGTAGGCGGTACACCACCGCCACGCTTGGCGATGGTTTGCTGGACTTCGTGAACCCGTTGGTCCAACTGGCTCTGCATGACCACGTCGTTGTCGACGATGGCCACGACCTTGTCGATGGACTGCACTGCGGCGCTGGCCGCAGTACTCAGGAACAGCGCGCCCAGCATCAGCGGGCGCAGACAATCAGAAAGCTTGGTCTTCACGTTCACGATAACCTTGGATGCCTTTGTCGAGGAAGCTCTCTACTTTGGTGCCCATGACGCCACCGAGACCCTTCAGAACAATTTGGAGGAAGATGCCGCGGTCGCCTTTTTCGTTCTCAGGAGCGTTCTGACTGAACTCGTCATACTTGACCCAGTAACGGCTGATCAGGCGCAGTTTCCAGCAGCAGTTGTCGTATTCGAAACCACCGAAGGCCTCGAGCGTGCGGTTACGGTTGTAGTCGTACTGCCAACGGCTGATGGCGTTCCATTGCGGCACGATCGGCCAGATCACCGAGAAGTCATGCTGCTGGATCTTGTAGTAGTCCTTCACGTAGCCCGGAGTGCCCGGAGTGCCGTAGTCGCCACCCATTTTCCAGGTACCGCTGTTCTGGTCGTAGCGAATCTGGTCGTTGCGATAGCGATAGCCGGCGTTGACCACCTTGTTCGGGTTGTCTTCAGGCTGATAGTGGAACATCGCACTGCCGGAACGCGGGCTGTGGCTGTCCGGATCCCAGTTGTACTCGGCGTTGGCGCGCCAGTCGCGGTTGAAACGGTATTCGTACTCGAGGGCGTAAGGCGAGACGTTGGAGGTGGCGTCGGCGCGGGTACGGTAGTCGATACCGGGCAACTGAACGGTGCGGTCCTTGAAGTACATGGCCTGGCCGACGCTTACACGCTGGCGCTGGAAGCCGTTGTCTTCGATCCAGCGACTGGTTAGACCCAGGGACAGCTTGTTTTCGTCGCCGACACGGTCGGAGCCGGAGAACCGGTTCTCGCGGAACAGCGAAGAATAGTTGAAGGTCGGTTCACCCGTGTCGAATACCGGAATGTCTTTCTGGTCCTTCTCCGGTACGTACAGGTAGAACGCACGTGGCTCCAGCGTCTGGCGATAGTTGGTGCCAAACCATTGGGTATCACGGTCGAAGTACAGGCCGCCGTCGACACTGGCGATTGGTACGCCACGGTTCTGCGAGCTTTTGAACGACTCACCCAAGGCTGCTGAATTGTTCCGGTTGGTGACCAGGTCATCTTTACCCTGGCGATCGAGGTCGGTGTTGTACTGGGTGTACATGTACTTCAGGGATGGGGTCAGATAACCGTAGCTCCAGTTCAGCGGCAGGCTGACACCAGGCTTGAGGTTCAAACGATCACCATTGGAGCGAGCCAGGCCGGCGACGTTGGTATCCAGTCGTGGCGTACCAATGGCTCCGGTATCCAGATCGATGGGGCCCCCATCTTTATCTGTGTAGTTGCCTTTCAACAGGTCCCGTTCAAAGCGCACCAGCTCGGTGTCGTAGGTGAAGTCCAGGCCCTGCGGATGGAACGGCAGCTCACCGGCTAAGGTGAGCTGCGGCAGACGGTTGTACGGTGTGATGTTGGACACGCTGGCCAGTTCGTAGGCCTGCACGTTCAAGCGTGCGGTGTAGTCGTCGCCACGGTAGGTCACGGCGCCTTGCTGGTTGACGTAATCGGTGGACTTCACGCCGATCTGATCGGTTTCCAGGTCCTGGAAGTAGTACGGATCACTGATCTTGGTGTAGTCGACTTCGGTCATCAGACGCTGATCAAGCCCGCCCTTGTGCTGCCAGTTGAGCATGTAGCGGGTTTTTTCGTAGTCGGTCTGCTTCTTGCGATCGGTGTCGTCGTCGTTGAGGTACGCGGCGCCGAACTGACCTTCGCTGCTCTTGGTCAGGTAGCGGAACTCGCCTTCCATCAACAGGCCGCGCTTGGCCATGTAGCGTGGGTACAACGTGGCGTCGTAGTTGGGCGCCAGGTTGAAGTAGTAGGGGGTAACCAGCATGAAACCGGTGTCGCTGCTGGTGCCGATGCTCGGTGGCAGGAAGCCGGACTGGCGACGATCGTCGATCGGGAAGTAGATATACGGGGTGTAGAGCACCGGAATATCTTTGACCCGAAGGGTCACGTTGGTCGCGGTACCGAAGCCGGTGGCCGGGTTCAAGGTGATGTTGTTGCCCTTGAGCTGCCAGGCGTTGCTGTTCGGTTCGCACGTGGTGTACGTACCATCCTTGAGGCGGATGATGGCGTTTTCCGCACGCTTGGCGTACAGCGCATTACCACGGACGCGGGATTTGTGCAGAACGTACTCGGCGTTGTCGACCTTGGCTTCACCGGTGTCCAACTGGACGTCGGCGTGATCGCCTACCAGCAGCGCGCCATTGTCGCGTACGCGTACGTTGCCGCTCAGTTCGCCGCGGTTCTCGGCCTGGTACAGGTTGGCCTCGTCGGCCTCGACCTGCATGCTGCCCTGGCGCATGACCACGTCACCGGCCAGGGTCGCCACCTGTTCTTCCTGCTGATAGCGGGAAGCCTTGGCGCCGATAAAGGTCGGGGCGTCACTTTTATTCGTCTTGTCATTCATGCCAGGACGAATCGGTTCGATATAGGAACCAGAGCAGTAAGGACCGGTCTCGGCCAATTGAGCGGCGGTGAGCTTCTCACGCGGTACCCAGTCGAGGTGGCTGTAGTCCGCACTGCGGGACTTCAGGCCACGGCCCTTGGCCTCGGTCACCAGCTTCGACTTTTCGCCGCTGGCTTCTTCGCCCGTAGCATCGGCTGCCGTAGCAACGCTGGAGCTGACCGAGTTGGCGTCGTGGACCGGGCGCGGCGGCAGTTGGGCGGCGCTGGTTTTCGGCGCACAGGCCCAGCCACCCGAAGCAGAGACTGAGCAGTCATACTGTTCCGCGGCGACCACGAAGGAAGTGGCTAGAGGTTGCAGGGCCAGCAAACTGCCGGTAACCAGCAACGGAAATTTTTTACGAAACGCGGGGGATTTCAATGCCATCTTATTAGTCCGGGCTTCCTGCGTGCCATCTGCCCGCGGTGTGGGCCGCACGCCTCTCGATGGTCTGAAAAAGATGCTGGATAATAAAGCATGACCCGCTTGACGGCTAGCGCCGTCGGAGACCCTTGTAATGCCTGACCAAGATGTACGCTTGCAACACCTGAAAGTTTGGCTCGATGAGCAGTTGGCGATTGTTTATGCAGCGCAGGGCTGGGGTGAAGTGCCCCCGGCAACATTGACCGCAGCCAGCAGCGACGCGAGTTTCCGTCGTTATTTCCGTTGGCAGGGCGCGGGTCGCAGCTTCGTGGTGATGGACGCTCCGCCCCCCCAGGAAAACTGCAAACCCTTCGTGGATATCGCCCGTTTACTGGCGACTTGCGGCATCAACGTGCCGAAAATTTATGCAGAAGATTTGCCTCGCGGCTTCCTGTTGCTCAATGACCTGGGCAATCAGACCTACCTGGACGTGATCAACGAACATAATGCCGACGCACTGTTCGAGGATGCATTCCAGGCTTTGCTGGCCTTCCAGCAGTTGTCGATGGACGCGCCCCTGCCCAGTTACGACGTGGCCCTGCTGCGCCGTGAACTGGAGCTGTTCCCCGAGTGGTACATCGGCCGTGAGCTGGGCATCAGCCTGAGTCCACAGCAGCGCGAGCAATGGCAGCGTGCCAGCGACCTGCTGATCGACAGCGCCCTGGCGCAACCCAAGGTGCTGGTGCACCGCGACTATATGCCACGCAACCTGATGCACAGCGAACCGAACCCCGGCGTGCTGGACTTCCAGGATGCGGTCTACGGCCCGGTGACCTATGACGTGACCTGTCTGTTCAAGGATGCCTTCCTCAGCTGGCCGGAGTCCCGGGTACAGGGCTGGCTGAGCCAGTACTGGCACCAGGCGCGGGCGCGGGGTATCCCGGTGCAGGACGACTTTGACGAGTTTCTGCGGGCCAGCGACCTGATGGGCGTGCAGCGTCACCTCAAGGTGATCGGTATCTTCTCGCGGATTTGCCACCGCGATGGCAAACCACGCTACCTGGCCGACGTGCCGCGCTTCTTTGCTTATATAGAGGCGGTCACGTCCCGACGCCCCGAGCTTGCAGAGCTGTCGCAACTGCTGCTCAGCCTGCGCCAGCCGGCGGGAGCCCATGCATGAAGGCGATGATCCTGGCAGCCGGCAAGGGCGAGCGGATGCGCCCCCTGACCCTGACCACTCCCAAACCCTTGCTGCCTGTAGCGGGCATGCCGCTGATCGAGTACCACCTGCGGGCCCTGGCGGCGGCAGGTTTTCGCGACATCGTCATCAACCATGCCTGGCTCGGCCAGCAGATCGAGGATGCCCTCGGCGATGGCCAGCGCTGGGGCCTGAACATTCAGTATTCGGCCGAAGGCCAGCCGCTGGAAACCGGCGGCGGGATTTTCCAGGCATTGCCCTTGTTGGGGGACGCGCCGTTCCTGGTGGTCAATGGCGATATCTGGACCGACTACGATTTTGCCGCCCTGCGCCGGCCCCTGGCCGGGCTGGCTCATCTGGTGATGGTGGACAACCCGCCGCACCACCCCAGTGGTGGCGACTTCTGCCTGGTAAACGGCCAGTTGCACGACCGCCAGCCAGGCGTAGCGGCGCTCACGTTCAGCGGCATATCGGTGCTGCATCCGCGGTTATTCCAGGGTTGTGTTGCCGGTCCGTTCAAGCTGGCGCCGCTATTGCGCGAAGCCATGGCCCAAGGCCAGGTCAGTGGCGAACATATGCAGGGGCACTGGGTCGATGTCGGCACCGTCGAGCGTCTGGCCCAGGTTGAACACTTGCTGCAAGCGAGTCGCTGATATGTGGTGGCCAGGGACTCTGATCGGAGCCGGAGCTGGATTTGCAATCGCCAGTATTCCGGGGGCCATGCTCGGTGCGTTGCTGGGGCAGGCGCTGGACCGGCGCCTGCAACTGCACAGCTGGGCGCAGGTGCGTGAACGCCTGGGCGGTCGCCCGGCGTTGCGCAATGATGAATTGCTGTTCGTGCTGCTGGGGCGGCTGGCCAAGAGTGATGGCCGGGTGATGGACGGGCATATCCAGCAGGCGCGCCAGGAAATGCGCTCGCTGGAGATGAACGATGCGGCCCAGCGCCGGGCGATTGCCGCATTCAACCGCGGCAAGTCGGGCAATGACCGTCTGCGCGGCTATCTGCGTCGCCTCGCGGCTCAGCCCCATGCCGCCGAAGGCGTGCTGCGGGCCTGTTGGCGCATGGTCTGGGCCGACGGCCGGGTCGGGCCGGCGGAGCGCGAACTGATCCAGCTCTGGGGCAAATGGCTGGGCTGGACCCGTGAGCAGGTGCAGGCGTTGGCGCAGGACTACGGTCCGGCGAGGAAGTCACTGGCCGAAGGCGCCCTGACTTATCAAGAGGCGCTGCGCCTGTTGGGGGTTGCAGCTACCAGCGAGCCGGCGCAGATCAAGCGGGCCTATCGGCGCCTGCTCAGCCGCCATCACCCGGACAAGATCGCCGGCAACGGCGCCAGCGAGGCACAGGTGCGTGAGGCTACGGAAAAGACCCGGGAGCTGCACAGCGCCTATGCCCTGATACGCCAGCGCCGGGAATTCCGTTGAGGGTGCAGGCCGCGATTGCCGCTGCGGCAGTCGCGGCCTGTGGGCTCAGCTATCGGTGTTCTGAGGGTTCAACCAACCGCGTACCCGGCGAAACAGCTGCTCTTGCTGGGCGGTGTTGTTGCCGGGCAGGGCCTTGAGGGGAATCTGGCTGAAGTTCGAGTGCTTCAGGCGCTTGCTCGCTTGCAGTCGCTCCAGGGCGGCTTTTTGCGCCAGAGGCTTGTCGACATAGAAGAAGTCGGCAGTGGCCAGCTTCAACGTAGGCGTGATCTCCACCAGTTGCGGTTTGCCATTGGCCGGGGACTGGGCTGCTACCATCACCAGCTTCTGTACCTGGGCCGGCTGTTTCTCGCTGAGGTAGCGTGCGGCCCAGTAGGCACCCGTACCATGACCCAGGAGCACGATACTGCGGGCGTTCTGCTGTTCGGCAAAGGCCAGGGCAGCATCGACGCGGGTGAAGATGCGCTCGGCATCAGCCTTGATCTGCTCTTCCGTGCTTTCTGCTACTACCCGGTCGGCCACGTCGGCTTCGCCGCCAGCGACCTGCTCGATCGGCTTGGCCTCGGTGCTGGCATCCTTGGCGGTGTTGGCCTTGTCCGTAGGGGCCGGTGCGGCTTCGACCACCCGTGGTTGCGCGGCCTCGCTGAGCATGTCGGGCAGGGTCAGGCTCAGGCTGGCCCACTCGGTGTCCGGCAATTTGTTGCGCAAAGGTGCAATGGCTTGCGGCCAGTCAGCGGTTTCACCCGCTCCCGGGAGGATAATCACCACGCCCTTGGGGTCGCTGGTGTTGGCCGGCTTCCACAGGGCCAGGAAGGTATCGCCGCCGGCTTGCAACTGCTGCTGTTCCAGGGCGGGCAACTGGCGCTCCAGGGCGGCGGCGTCTTCCTGGCTACGCTCAGGCAGGGGTTGGCGTTGCGCCGGTTGTTCCTCGGGAGTCTTGGTTTCTGGAGCCGGGTCGGCAGCTTGCACAGAAAAGGTCCAGGGCAGGATCAGCGACAGGCACAATGCGGGCAGTGCCGAGCGGTGGACAAGGGGCATCGGATATTCCAGGCCAGAAGTAATTCCGGCAGCCTAATGGGTTGGTCAGTATTTGTCAGGGTGTGAGACTTCAGATGATGCGTTTTCGCTGCCTTCTGCTTATCGGCTGTCTGTGCCTTCCCTTGATAGGCCGTGCGGCCCCGGCGCCCCAGGTGCCGACTGCGCCCTTGAGCCTGGAACAGCGCCAGTGGCTGGCGCAGCACCCCGAGTTGCGGGTGGGGCTGGTGCTGCAGGCGCCGTTCGCCCAGTACGACCGGCGCCTGCAACGGCTGTCCGGGGCCAATGTCGAGTTGATGCAAGCCCTGGCCAAGGCGCTGAACATCGAGCTCAGCTGGCGCAACTTCCCTGACCAGGCACAGCTGGAGCGGGCCCTGCGCGACGGCGAGGTGGACATGGCCCCGGGCCTGACCCAGACCCCGGCCGGTCTGCGCCTGTGGTTGTTCAGCGACCCCTATATGCGCGTGCCGCAGCTGGTGGTCGGGGAGCGCAAGGGCGCAGGTACGGTGGAGCTGGAAAAACTCGACAGCCAGGCCCGGGTCGCCGTGCGCATGCCCAGTGCGGTGGCCGATTACCTGCGCCTGACTTACCCCAACCTCAACTTGCAAGGAGTGCCCCTGGAGCGCCAGGCCCTGCAGTTGCTGCTGAGCCAGCAGGCCCGCTACGCGGTGGTGGACGAGGCTCAGCTCAGTCGCCTTTCGGGGGAGGCGGAGTTCGCCGGGCTGGCCGTGGTGGGGGATATCGGCCTGCCGCAATTGCTGCGGGTAGCCACCCGCCGCGATTGGCCGGAACTGGCGAGCATTGTCGAAGCGGCCTTGCATGCGATCCCGGCCAAGGAGCTGGAGCAGCTCCATGGCCGCTGGCTCCAGCCCAAGTACCCGCGGCTTGGCGAGTCCCCCGGAGTCTGGCAGAACCTCAGCCTGCTGTTGGTGATCCTGCTGCTGGCGAGTCTGGCGATCGTCTTCTGGCAGCGCCGCCAGCAGCGCAGCCTGGAGCAGCGCCTGCTGGCGGCGCGGGAGGACATCGCCTTGCGTGCCGCCAGCGAGGAAGCCCTGCGCCTGACCCAGTTCTCCATCGATCAGAGCACCGTGGGCATTCTCTGGGTCAATTGGGACAGCCATGTGCGCTACGCCAACCGGGCAGCCGAAGAGATGCTCGGTTACCCGGCGGGCGGGGTGATCGACCGGCCGCTGATCGATTTCGAGCCCAACCTGCATATGGATCGCTGGCTCAACCTGTGGAAGCGGGCCCGGGCCAGCGAGGAGGGCGTGCAAAGTTTCGAGACCCAGTGTGTGCGTGCCGATGGCAGCATCCTGCCGACGGACGTGTCCCTGAGCTTCCTGCGCTTTCGCGACAGCGAATACCTGGTGGTCTATCTCAATGACGTGACCGAGCGCCGTCGCGCGCTGGCGGCCCTGCGCGAAAGCGAGGCGCGTCTGCAGGGGATTGCAGCCAACGTGCCGGGCCTGGTGTTCCGCCTGGAGCGGGCGCCGGTCACCGGGCAGATCGACTTCGCCTATATCAGCGAAGGCAGCGAGACCCTGGTGGGCTACTCGCCAGCAGTGCTGGCCCACAGGGACAAGGGCCTGCGCAGCCTGGTGCACCCGGACGACAAGACCAGCTATCACCAGACCCAGGACCAGGCCCTGGACACCGACAGCGACTGGTCCTGGCAGGGCCGCATCCTCACTCGCCAGGGCCAGCAGCGCTGGGCCGAGATCAAGGCCATCACCCGGCGTCTGGATGACGGCGCGTTTGTCTGGGACGGCATTGTCTGGGACATCAGCGAAAGCAAGCGCATCGAGCTGGAACTGGCCAGCTCCCGTGAACAGTTGCGGGAGCTGTCGGCGCACCTGGAAAGTGTGCGCGAAGAGGAAAAGGCCCGCATTGCCCGGGAAGTCCATGACGAACTGGGGCAGATGCTGACTGTGCTCAAGCTGGAAACGTCCATGTGTGAGCTGGCATATGCCCAGCTCGACCCGGGCCTGCATGAACGCCTCAACAGCATGAAGCGCCTGATCGCCCAGCTGTTCCAGCTGGTGCGGGATGTGGCTACTGCTCTGCGGCCGCCGATCCTCGATGCGGGCATCGCCTCGGCCATCGAATGGCAGGCCCGCCGGTTCGAGGCCCGCACCCAGATCCCTTGCCTGGTGCAGGTGCCGGACAACCTGCCGCGCTTGAGCGACGCCAAGGCCGTCGGCCTGTTCCGTATCCTCCAGGAGGCCCTGACCAATGTCATGCGCCATGCCCAGGCGCATACTGTGGAACTCACCCTGACCCTGGAAGCACACGAGCTGTGCATGAGCATCAGCGATGACGGCCTGGGCTTCGACACCGCTTCTGCACGTCCGACGTCCTTTGGCCTGGTAGGCATGCGCGAGCGGGTGCTGATCATGGGCGGGAGCCTGTCGCTGCACAGTGAGCGGGGCGAAGGCACCACCCTGAGTGTCCGGGTGCCCCTGGACCAAGAACAATAACGAGGAGACACGCGTGATCCGTGTACTGGTAGCCGAAGACCACACCATCGTTCGCGAAGGCATCAAGCAACTGATTGGCCTGGCCAAGGACCTGGTCGTGGTGGGCGAGGCGAGCAACGGCGAGCAGTTGCTGGAGACCCTGCGTCAGGTGCCCTGCGAAGTGGTGCTGCTGGATATCTCCATGCCCGGGGTGAACGGCCTGGAGGCCATTCCGCGGATCCGTGCCCTGAGCAATCCGCCGGCGATCCTGGTGCTGTCGATGCACGACGAGGCGCAGATGGCCGCCCGGGCGCTGAAGATCGGCGCTGCCGGCTACGCCACCAAGGACAGTGATCCGTCGCTGCTGCTGACGGCCATTCGCAAGGTGGCATCCGGCGGCCGCTATATCGACCCGGACCTGGCTGACCGCATGGTCTTCGAGGTCGGCCTGACCGATACCCGGCCCTTGCATTCGCTGCTTTCCGAGCGTGAATTCTCGGTTTTCGAGCGCCTGGCCCAGGGCGCCAATGTCAACGACATTGCCCAGCAACTGGCCCTGAGCAGCAAGACCATCAGTACCCACAAGGCGCGGCTGATGCAGAAACTCAACATCACCTCCCTGGCCGAACTGGTGAAATACGCCATGGAACACAAGCTGCTCTGACACCCTCTGCGGTGCTCTCCCGCCCCTTGGGGGAGGGCACTTATCCATTTGCGACATTCCGCGCTTTCAGGCTTTCGCCGTTTCTTGCCGCTTGCAGCCTGCCGTTTGCCTCCGCCCTTATCCAATCGCGCCATTCTTGTAGGGCAATCCCTACACGCAACCTTCCAGAGGGCTGAGGCGAATCTCTCCTGGCCCCCGATTTGCGCGCTCTGAAGGCTCCTCTAGGCTTGTTCCACAGCCGTCTAAAACAAAAGGTGCGGGTATGAGCGAGGTCGTTTCAAGTGCTGGGGCCAACGATGTTCTGGTCAGCTTTCGTGGTGTGCAGAAGAGCTACGACGGCGAGAACCTGATCGTCAAAGACCTCAACCTGGAAATTCGCAAAGGCGAGTTCCTCACCCTGCTGGGGCCGTCCGGTTCCGGCAAGACCACCAGCCTGATGATGCTGGCCGGTTTCGAAACCCCGACCGCCGGCGAGATCCAGCTGGCCGGGCGCTCGATCAACAATGTGCCGCCGCACAAGCGCGACATCGGCATGGTGTTCCAGAACTACGCGCTGTTCCCCCACATGACCGTGGCCGAGAATCTGGCCTTTCCGCTGTCGGTACGCGGCTTGAGCAAGACCGACATCAGCGAGCGGGTCAAGCGGGTGCTGAGCATGGTCCAGCTCGATGCTTTCGCCCAACGCTACCCGGCCCAGCTGTCCGGCGGCCAGCAGCAGCGGGTGGCCCTGGCCCGGGCCCTGGTGTTCGAGCCACAGCTAGTGCTGATGGACGAACCCCTTGGTGCCCTCGACAAGCAACTGCGCGAACACATGCAGATGGAGATCAAGCACCTGCACCAGCGCCTGGGCGTGACCGTGGTCTATGTGACCCACGACCAGGGCGAAGCCCTGACCATGTCCGACCGGGTGGCGGTGTTCCACCAGGGCGAGATCCAGCAGATCGCGCCGCCGCGCACTCTCTACGAAGAGCCGAAGAACACCTTCGTCGCCAACTTCATCGGCGAGAACAACCGCCTCAACGGCCGCCTGCACAGCCACAACGGCGAGCGTTGCGTGGTGGAGCTGGGGCGTGGCGAGAAGGTCGAGGCGCTGGCGGTGAATGTCGGCCAGGTCGGCGGCCCGGTGACCTTGTCCATCCGCCCGGAGCGGGTGAGCCTCAACGGTTCCAGCGAAAGCTGCGTCAACCGCTTCTCCGGCCGGGTGGCGGAATTCATCTATCTGGGCGACCACGTCCGGGTGCGCCTGGAAGTCTGCGGCAAGAGCGACTTCTTCGTGAAACAGCCGATTGCCGAGCTCGATCCTGCGCTGGCAGTAGGTGACGTGGTGCCGCTTGGCTGGCAAGTCGAGCACGTTCGCGCGCTCGACCCGCTTCTAGAGGCGAATTGATCGCCCCCTGCAACACCAACCTGCACGTGGAGAACACAATAAATGTTGAGATCCCTGAAATTCACCGCCCTGGCACTGGGCATGATGGGTGCGGCGCACGCCATGGCGGCGGGCCCGGACCTGACCGTGGTGTCCTTTGGCGGGGCGAACAAGGCGGCCCAGGTCAAGGCCTTCTATGCCCCTTGGGAAGCGGCGGGCAAGGGCAAGATCATCGCCGGCGAATACAACGGCGAAATGGCCAAGATCAAGGCCATGGTCGACACCAAGAGTGTGTCCTGGGACCTGGTAGAAGTGGAGTCCCCGGAACTGTCCCGCGGTTGCGACGAGGACATGTTCGAGCAACTGGACCCGGCGCTGTTCGGTAACAGCGAAGACTACGTCAAGGGCGCGATCCAGCCGTGCGGCGTGGGCTTTTTCGTCTGGTCCACGGTACTGGCCTACAACGCCGACAAGCTGAAAACCGCTCCGAGCAGTTGGGCTGATTTCTGGGACGTCAAGCAGTTCCCGGGCAAGCGCGGCCTGCGCAAGGGCGCCAAGTACACCCTGGAGTTCGCCCTGATGGCCGACGGCGTCGCGCCCAAGGACGTGTACAAGGTCCTGGCCGGCAAGGATGGCCAGGACCGTGCCTTCAAGAAACTCGATGAACTCAAGCCCTACATTCAGTGGTGGGAAGCCGGCGCCCAGCCGCCGCAGTACCTGGCTTCCGGCGACGTGGTCATGAGCTCGGCCTACAACGGCCGGATCGCCGCGGTGCAGAAGGAAAGCAACCTGAAAGTGGTGTGGAACGGCGGCATCTACGACTTCGACGCCTGGGCCATTCCAAAAGGCCTGGACAAGGCTCGCGCCGAAGCGGCGAAGAAGTTCATCGCCTACTCGGTGCAACCGCAGCAGCAGAAGACCTATTCGGAGAATATCGCCTACGGCCCGGCCAACACTCAGGCCGTGCCGCTGCTGGCCAAGGACATCCTCAAGGACATGCCGACCACTCCGGAAAACATCGCCAACCAGGTGCAGATCGACGTCAGCTTCTGGGCTGACAACGGTGAGCAACTGGAACAGCGCTTCAACGCCTGGGCAGCCAAGTAACCACCCCCTGCCGTTGTAGGAGCGAGCTTGCTCGCGAAGGCGTCATCAGCATCAACCTTGATGTTGAAGCACAGCCTTCGATGCGCGGCCAAGCCCGCTCCTGCCGCCTGGTGGTTTGTATTCGAAAGATCGATTCGCGGAGTTTGTCATGACCATCACCGTTCCCCTGAACGCGGTCACCGGCCCGACCCTCAAGCAGCGGCTGGCCCGTGCCGAGCGGGTCAACCGCTGGAAGGCCCAGGCGCTGATCGCGCCCCTGGTGCTGTTTCTGCTGCTGGTGTTCCTGGTACCGATCGTGGCGCTGCTGTACAAGAGCGTCGGCAACCCGGAAGTGGTCGGCGGCATGCCGCGTACTGTGGCGGCCGTGAGTGCCTGGGACGGTCGTGGCCTGCCCGCTGAAGGGGCCTACAAGGCGTTGAGCGAAGACCTGGCGGACGCCCGCAAGAATCAGACCCTGGGCGACCTGTCCAAGCGCCTGAACATGGAGTTGGCCGGCTACCGCAGCCTGCTGACCAAGACCGCTCGCGCCCTGCCGTTCAAGGCCGAGCCCGAATCCTATAAAGAAGCCATGGAAAGCCTGGATGAGCGCTGGGGCGACCCGGCCTACTGGCAGGCGATCCGCCGCAACACCAGCAGCCTGACCCCGTACTACCTGCTGGCGGCGGTGGACCATCGCATCGACGACCTGGGCGAACTGGCGCCGGCCACCCCGGACCAGTCCATCTACCTGGACATCTTCGCCCGCACCTTCTGGATGGGCCTGGTGATCACCGCCATCTGCCTGGCCCTGGCCTATCCCCTGGCGTACCTGCTGGCCAACCTGCCGGCGCGCAAGAGCAACCTCCTGATGATCCTGGTGCTGCTGCCGTTCTGGACCTCGATCCTGGTGCGAGTGGCGGCGTGGATCGTGCTGCTGCAATCGGGTGGCCTGATCAACAGCGCGCTGCTGGCCATGGGGGTGATCGACAAGCCCCTGGAACTGGTGTTCAACCGCACCGGGGTCTACATCTCCATGGTGCACATCCTGTTGCCGTTCATGATCCTGCCGATCTACAGCGTGATGAAAGGCATCTCGCCGACCTACATGCGTGCGGCGATCTCCCTGGGCTGCCATCCGTTCGCCAGCTTCTGGCGGGTGTATTTCCCGCAGACCTACGCCGGGGTCGGCGCTGGTTGCCTGCTGGTGTTCATCCTGGCGATTGGTTACTACATCACCCCGGCATTGCTGGGCAGCCCGAACGACCAGATGGTCAGCTACTTCGTCGCCTTCTATACCAACACCAGCATCAACTGGGGCATGGCCACGGCCCTGGGCGGCCTGCTGTTGCTGGCGACCATCGTGCTCTATCTGATTTACAGCTGGCTGGTGGGCGCAAGCCGCCTGCGCCTGAGCTAAGGAGAGAATCGAAATGCTGAGCCCCTACATGTCGCCCGTCGAACGGGTCTGGTTCTACAGCTTGCGGATTCTCTGCGGCTTGATCCTGTTGTTCCTGGTGTTGCCGGTGCTGGTGATCATCCCGCTGTCGTTCAACTCCGGCAGTTTCCTGGTGTACCCGCTGCAGGGCTTTTCGCTGCACTGGTACCAGGACTTCTTCGCCTCTGCCGAGTGGATGCGCGCGCTGAAGAACAGCGTCATCGTGGCGCCGGCCGCAACCTTGCTGGCCATGGTCTTCGGCACCCTGGCGGCCATCGGCCTGACCCGCGGTGATTTCCCCGGCAAGGCGCTGGTGATGGCCCTGGTGATTTCGCCGATGGTGGTACCGGTAGTGATCATCGGTGTGGCCAGCTACCTGTTCTTCGCCCCGCTGGGCATGGGCAACAGTTTCTTTTCGCTGATCATCGTGCATGCGGTGCTCGGCGTGCCTTTCGTGATCATCACCGTGTCGGCAACCCTGCAGGGCTTCAACCACAACCTGGTGCGGGCCGCGGCCAGCCTGGGCGCCTCGCCGCTGACCACATTCCGCCGGGTGACCTTGCCGTTGATCGCCCCCGGGGTCATCAGTGGCGCGCTGTTCGCCTTCGCCACCTCGTTCGATGAGGTGGTGGTGACCCTGTTCCTTGCCGGCCCGGAGCAGGCCACCCTGCCGCGGCAGATGTTCAGCGGCATCCGCGAGAACCTCAGCCCGACCATCGCCGCTGCGGCCACGTTGCTGATCGCCTTCTCGGTGATCCTGCTGCTGACCCTGGAATGGCTGCGTGGGCGCAGCGAGAAACTGCGCACGGCTCAGGCCTGAGCCCCTCGGGCGGCCTTGTACTAAGGTCTGGGCCGCCCCGTCCCCTCTGCTTGTCGTTCACCCGTAAACTGCGCGCTTCCCATGCTTACTGTGGAGTCGCGGGTGAACTTCAACGATGCCAGTTTCGAAGAGCTGCTCAATGCGCTGCATGACGGCGTCTACATCACCGATGGCCAGGGCCAGACCCTCAAGGTCAACCAGGCCTACGAGCGCCTCACCGGCCTGAACGGCGCCGAGCTGCTGGGGCGGCCGATGCAGGAACTGGTGAAGAGTGGGGTGATTTCCCAGTCCGCTTCACTACGGGTACTGCAGGACGGTCGGCCGGTGTCGGTGATGCAGAGCCTCAGCCACGGCAAGAAGTTGCTGGTCAGTGCCACGCCGATCCTCGCCGCCGACCAGAGCATTCGCTATGTGGTCAGCACCGTGCGCGACATGACCGAGCTGCTGCGCATCAAGCGCGAGCGCGACGAGTTGCAGCAGCTCAAGCAGCTGCGCACCAGCACTGCGCGGCTGCATGCGGGCCAGCGTGACGACCTGTTGCAATCACCGCTGATGGCCGACCAGGAGGTTTCCGGGCGGGTCTTTGCCCAGGCCCGGCAAGTGGCCGACTGCGACGTGAAGGTGCTGTTGCAGGGGGAGACGGGTGTGGGTAAAACCCTGGTGGCGCAATTTATCCACAACGCCAGTGCTCGTGCCCGCGAACCGTTCCTGGCCCTCAACTGCGGGGCGCTGCCGGAGAACCTGATCGAGGCCGAGCTGTTCGGCTATGCCCCGGGTGCCTTCACCGGTGCCGGCAGCAAGGGCAAGCGCGGGCTGCTGGAGCTGGCACACAACGGTACGCTGTTTCTCGACGAGATCGGCGATCTGCCCCTGGCGGTGCAGGTCAAGCTGCTCAAGGTCATCGAAGAGAACCGCTTCATTCCGGTGGGCGGCCTGGAGCTCAAGGAGGTGGATGTGCGCATCATCAGCGCCACCCATCACGACCTCAAGCAGCGGGTGGCCGAGGGCAAGTTCCGCGCCGACCTGTATTACCGCCTGAATGTGGTGCCCATCGCGATCCCGGCCCTGCGCGAGCGCAGCGAGGAAATCGGCCCCTTGCTGGAGTACTACCTGGAGCACTTCAACCAGCGCTATCAGCGTGAGGTGCAGTGGAGCCTGGAAGCCCTGGAACTGCTGGGCGAGTATGCCTGGCCGGGGAACATCCGCGAGCTGATCAACGTGGTGGAGCGCCTGGTGGTGACCTGCTCCGGCCAGGTGATAGAGGCCCTGGACCTGCCGGAGGACCTGATCGAGCAACAGGCCCGCAACACCGACGACAGCCGCCTGCCGCTGCGCAAGGTGCTGGAGAACGCCGAGCGCCAGGCGATTCGCGCGGCCCTGCAACTGCACAAGACCACCCGCCTGGCCGCCAAGGCGCTGGGGGTGAGCCAGGCCACGGTGGTGCAGAAGATGAAGCGCTGGGAACACTCTGATTAGGATTCTGATCAGAGCTGCCTGCAGCGATCAGCAATTCAATCGCGACGGCCCGGTCATTCCCCTGGATTTCCTTCCAGAGCCTTGTAGATCAAGGCTTTGCGTATCTTGGCACAGCTTTCGCTCTACAGCCTGCGAGCCCATTCGAGAGTGGCCGCCTGACGGCGCTCTTGCCACAACAATTAAACAAGGCCGAGCTGATGAGTATCTCTGCGTTCAAGATTGCCAACAAACTGATTACTGGCCAGGGCGCCATCGAACAGCTGGACGCCGAACTGGCGCGCCTGCAGATCAGCAACCCGCTGATCGTCACCGATGCGATCCTGGTCAAGTCCGGCACCGTCGATCTGGCCCTGGCCCACCTGGGCGGGCGCGCCTACCGGATCTTCGACGAGGTCCAGCCGGAGCCGGAAATCGCCATAGTCCAGGCCTGCACCCAGGCTTACCGGGCCGGTGGCCACGATGGCCTGATCGGCCTGGGCGGCGGCAGCGCCATTGATATCGCCAAGGCGGTGGCGGCGTTCGCCGGCCATGAAGGCGCGCTGGAAGAACTGTTCGGGGTGGATCAGGTGCAGTGCAAGGGGCCGCCGCTGATTGCCATTCCTACTACTGCGGGCACCGGTTCGGAGGTGACCAACGTGGCGATCCTCTCGGACAAGGTGGCCCAGTTGAAAAAGGGCATCGTCAGCGATTACCTGCTGCCGGACGTAGCGCTGGTGAGCCCGGTGATGACCCTGACCTGCCCGCGCAGCGTCACCGCCGCCAGTGGCGTCGACGCGCTGGTGCATGCGGTGGAGTCCTACCTGTCGCTCAACGGTTCGCCGATCACCGACTCCCTGGCCCTGGGCGCGATCCGCCTGATCGTCAGGGCGCTGCCCAAGGCCTACGCCAACCCGGCCAACCTGCAGGCCCGGGAAGACATGGCCACCGCCAGCCTGATGGCCGGCATGGCCTTCGGCAATGCCGGAGTCGGTGCAGTGCATGCCCTGGCCTATCCCCTGGGCGGGCGCTTCAATATCGCCCACGGGGTGAGCAACGCGCTGCTACTGCCCTACGTCATGGCCTGGAACAAGATGGCCTGTGTCGAGCGCTTTCGCGATATCGCCCAGGCCATGGACCTGCCGATCGCCGGGCTCAGTGATGGCCAGGCCGCAGAGCAGGCGGTCCAGGCCATGGCTGCGCTGTGCGCTGCGGTGGACATCCCCACGGGCATGCGCAGCTTCGGTGTGCCCGAGGACGCGATCCCGGCCATGGCCGTGGAAGCGGCGGGTATCCAGCGGCTGATGCGCAACAACCCGCGCCAACTGAGCCCCGGCGATATCGAGCAGATCTACCGGGCTGCCTATTGATCGATCCTTGCCCGTGCCAACTGGCGCGGGCCGCTTTACACCGCCACCAATACCAATAAGACAGGTGCAGTTGATGCCAACGCCTTCCGACACTCGGCACGAAACGCCGTACATCGCCCTTGGCCCGTTCAAGGTGCGTTTGCCCTTTATCCACTACAAATTCGAGCTGCCGGACTACCTGCAAGGCTTGCTGATGTGCGCCGTCGACCTGGCGGCCATTCCACTGATGACCGAGTTCCTCGGCATGCCCTTCGAGATGGCCCTGGCCGTGGTCATGCTCAACGGCCTGTTGTACCTGGCCCACCACCTGCTGGGCGACCCCGTGGTGCCCGGCTGGATCACCCCGGCGGTGCCGCTGCTGATGGCCTATTGCGCGCAGTTTCCCGTGGGCCCGGAGCGTGTCCACGCGCTGATTGCCTTCCAGTTGATGCTCGGGGTGTTCTCCATCGCCCTGGGGGCCACCGGCATGGCGCGCAAGGTGGTGGGCTTCGTGCCCTCGGCGATCAAGTCGGGAATCATTGTCGGCGCCGGGCTCAGTGCGGTGACCGCGGTGTTCCAGGTGGGCGGCAAGTTCGACAGTTTTCCCTGGACCATTTCCATCGCCATCGGCATTGCCTTCTACCTGATCTTTTCCCAGCACTTTGCCCAGCTCAAGCTGCGCAACCGCTTCTGGTGGAACTTCGCCAAGCTGGGCATCCTGCCGATCATCCTGCTGGCGGTAGTGCTGGCGCCGCTGTTCGGTGAAGCGCCGTGGCCGACCATCCAGTGGGGCCTGAGCAAGCCGGACTTCATCGGCCTGTGGAACAACTACACGGTGTTCGGCCTGGGCATGCCGCCGCTGTCGATGTTCATCAGCGCGCTGCCGACCATGCTCGCGGTGTACATCATCGTCTTTGGCGATGTGCTCAGCGCCAAGGTGCTGCTGGACGAGGCCGAGCAGATCCGCACCGACGAAAAAGTCGACTACGACCCGGACCGCTCGCACCTGATCTTCGGCGGGCGCAACGCATTCATGAGCATCTTCGGTCCGGACATTGCCATGTGCGGGCCGAAATGGGCGGCGATGCTGGTGGTGGTGATCGAGCGCTTCAAGGGCGGGCCCAAGGCCATGAAGTCGATCTATGGCGGCATGGGTTCGTTCCGCTGGGGCACCAACACCGGCTTGCTGCTGTTGCCGGTAGTGACCCTGGTGCAGCCGATTCTCGGGGTCGCGCTGGCGCTGACCTTGCTGATCCAGGGTTACGTCAGCGTGCGCCTGGGCATTCTCGAGGCCCGTAGCCAGCGTGACCTGGGCATCGCAGGGGTGATCGGTGCAGTGCTGGCGATCAAGGGCGCCAGTTGGGGCTTTGCCATTGGCGTGGTGCTGTGCCTGCTGATCTACGGCAAGAACTTCTTCAAGGGCGAGAACGACCGGACTTTCAGCAAGGACCTGGGCGCCGCGGACGCAACTCCCGTCCCGGATGCCCAGCCAGGGCCCCAGGCCAAGCCCGCCCGGGCGGTGGAAAGCGAGGTGGCCTGAGCCTTCGCGGGTAACGTGAGCACTGTCGTGATGCCGATCGGGCATCGCGACAGCCCGGTTGCGCAATCCCCAGCTACGCTTGTGCCGGCTCCCACCTTTATATAAGAGGCTGCGCACATGAGTATTTCCTCTTTCAAGATCGCCCATAAATTGCTGACCGGCAGCACCGCCATCGAGCAACTGGCTGCCGAGCTGACCCGCCTGGATGTCGATAACCCGCTGATCGTCACCGATACTGCCCTGCTCAGGTCCGGCACGGTGGAGCTGGCGCTGGCCCACCTGGGGGAGCGCAGTTACGAAGTCTTCGACCGGGTGCAGCCCGATCCGGAAATCGCCATCGTCGAGGACTGCATGCAGGTGTACCGCGAGGGCGGGCATGACGGGCTGATCGGCCTGGGCGGCGGCAGCGCCATCGATATCGCCAAGAGTGTCGGGGCCTATGCCGGC
The DNA here is from genome assembly GCF_058800645.1 of Pseudomonas sp. GW822-FHT04H02. Taxonomy (NCBI): domain Bacteria; kingdom Pseudomonadati; phylum Pseudomonadota; class Gammaproteobacteria; order Pseudomonadales; family Pseudomonadaceae; genus Pseudomonas; species Pseudomonas sp. GW822-FHT04H02. The sequence continues at coordinate 575,016 of NZ_JBXAMM010000005.1, forward strand.
TATCACGGCGCCCTGGAGGACCTGTTCGGCATCGACCAGGTGCCGCGCAAGGGGCCGCCGCTGATCGCCATTCCCACCACCGCAGGCACTGGTTCGGAAGTGACCAATGTGGCGATCCTCTCGGACCGGGTCGCGCAATTGAAGAAAGGCATCATCAGCGACTACCTGCTGCCGGACGTGGCCCTGGTCAGCCCGCAGATGACCCTGACCTGTCCACCGCGTGTCACCGCGGCCAGCGGCGTCGATGCCCTGGCGCATGCCATCGAGGCCTACCTGTCCCTCAATGCTTCCGCGATCACCGACTCCCTGGCCATCGGCGCCATCAAGCTGATCGTCAAGGCTTTACCCAAGGCCTTTGCCAACCCGGCCCACCTGCAGGCCCGGGAGGACATGGCCACCGCCAGCCTGATGGCCGGCATGGCCTTCGGCAATGCCGGGGTCGGTGCGGTGCATGCGATGGCCTATCCCCTGGGCGGACGCTTTCATATGTCCCACGGGGTCAGCAATGCCTTGCTGCTGCCCTATGTCATGACCTGGAACAAGATGGCCTGCGTCGAGCGTATGCAGGATATCGCCGAGGCCATGGGGGTACAGACCGCGCACCTGAGCGCCAGCGAGGCGGCCGACCGGGCAGTGGAGGCCATGGCAGCGTTGTGTGCGGCGGTGGAAATTCCCAGCGGCTTGCGCAGCTTCGGCGTGCCCGAGGATGCGATCCCGGCCATGGCCGTCGAGGCCGCTGGTATCGAGCGCTTGATGCGCAACAACCCGCGCCGGCTGAGCCCCGCCGATATCGAGAAGATCTATCGCGCGGCCTACTGATCATCGCGGTTACGGTGTGCGCTCCAAAGCATGAGGTATACAATGCGCGCCATCGTGATTCTGCTCAAAAAAGGTGCGTCATGCAGCCCTTCGCTATTGCTCCGTCGATTCTCTCCGCCGACTTCGCCCGTCTGGGCGAGGAAGTGGACAATGTCCTGGCCGCCGGCGCCGACATCGTGCATTTCGATGTCATGGACAACCACTATGTGCCGAACCTGACCATCGGCCCGATGGTCTGCGCTGCGCTGCGCAAGTACGGGATCACCGCGCCGATCGATGCACACCTGATGGTCACTCCGGTGGACCGCATCATCGGTGACTTCATCGAAGCGGGCGCCACCTACATCACCTTCCACCCCGAAGCCACGCTGCATGTGGACCGTTCCCTGCAGATGATCCGCGAAGGCGGTTGCAAGGCCGGCCTGGTGTTCAACCCGGCAACTCCGCTGGACGTGCTCAAGTACGTGATGGACAAGGTCGACATGGTGCTGCTGATGAGTGTCAACCCGGGCTTTGGCGGGCAGAAGTTCATTCCGGGCACCCTCGACAAGCTGCGTGAGGCTCGTGCCTTGATCGATGCCTCCGGGCGGGATATCCGCCTGGAAATCGACGGTGGGGTGAACGTGGGCAACATCCGCGAAATCGCTGCCGCAGGCGCCGATACCTTTGTGGCAGGCTCGGCGATCTTCAATGCGCCGAACTATCAGGAAGTCATCGAGAAAATGCGTGCCGAACTGGCGTTGGCGCGACCATGAGCGCCTTTGAGCAGCTGTTCCAGGGGCGCCTGCCACGGCTGGTGATGTTCGACCTGGATGGCACCCTGGTCGATTCGGTACCGGACCTTGCGGCCGCCGTGGATCAGATGCTGCTCAAGCTGGGGCGCAAGCCTGCCGGTGTCGAGGCGGTGCGTGAGTGGGTTGGCAACGGTGCGCCCATGCTGGTGCGCCGGGCCCTGGCCAACAGCCTGGAGGCCCAGGGTGTCGACGATGTCGAGGCCGAGTATGCGCTGGAGCTGTTCAATACCGCCTACGAGGACAGCCACGAGTTGACCGTGGTCTATCCCGGTGCGCGCGAGACTCTCAAGTGGCTGCACAAGCAGGGCGTGGAAATGGCCCTGATTACCAACAAGCCCGAGCGTTTCGTGGCCCCCTTGCTGGACCAGATGAAAATCGGTCGGTATTTCCGCTGGATCATCGGCGGCGATACCCTGCCGCAGAAGAAACCCGACCCGGCGGCGCTGTTCTTTGTGATGAAGATGGCCAGCGTGCCGGCCTCGCAATCACTGTTCGTCGGCGATTCGCGTAGTGACGTGCTTGCAGCCAAGGCAGCGGGGGTCAAGTGCGTCGCCCTGAGCTACGGCTACAATCACGGCCGGCCGATTGCCGAGGAGTCGCCGGCGCTGGTGATCGACAACCTGCGGGCGCTGATCCCCGGTTGCTTAGAACCTGCCGCTGAGATAACGTTGCCCGACGCTGTTCCATCCCATTCTGGAAACTCCATCGTGGTGGTCACTCGCAAACTCTGGATGAAAGTCATCAAGGCCCTGGCCCGCTGGCGTTGGCGCGCCTGATTTTTGTCTGGCCGGCCCTGCCGGCACGTTTGCATACCTGACTGTTAGACCCTCAAGCCACGAGGCACCCCATGATTCGCGAAGAATTCCTGCGTTTGGCCGCAGCCGGTTACAACCGTATCCCGCTGGCCTGCGAAACCCTTGCCGACTTCGACACCCCGCTGTCGATCTACCTGAAACTGGCCGACCAGCCCAACTCCTATCTGCTGGAGTCGGTGCAGGGCGGTGAGAAATGGGGGCGTTACTCGATCATCGGCCTGCCGTGCCGCACTGTGCTGCGGGTGCACGGCTTCCAGGTCAGCGTGACCCATGATGGCGTGGAGATCGAAAGTCACGAAGTGGCCGACCCGCTGGCCTTCGTCGAGGAATTCAAAGCTCGCTACAACGTCCCGACCATCGCCGGCCTGCCGCGTTTCAACGGTGGCCTGGTGGGCTATTTCGGCTATGACTGCGTGCGTTATGTCGAGCCGCGCCTGGGCCCGTGCCCGAACCCGGATCCGATCGGTGTGCCGGATATCCTGTTGATGGTCTCCGACGCGGTAGTGGTGTTCGACAACCTGGCGGGCAAGGTGCACGCCATCGTGCTGGCCGACCCTGGCCAGGACAACGCCTTCGAAGCCGGCCAGGCACGTTTGCAGGAATTGCTGGCGCAACTGCGCCAGCCGATCACTCCGCGTCCGGGCCTGGATTTCAGCAAGCAGCTGGCCGCCGATCCGCTGTTCCGCTCCAGCTTTACCCAGGCTGACTATGAACGGGCCGTGGACACCATCAAGGAATACATCCTGGCCGGTGACTGCATGCAGGTGGTGCCGTCCCAGCGCATGTCCATCGATTTTTCGGCGGCGCCCATCGACCTGTACCGGGCGCTGCGCTGCTTCAACCCGACCCCTTACATGTACTTCTTCAACTTCGGTGATTTCCACGTAGTGGGCAGCTCGCCGGAAGTGCTGGTGCGGGTCGAAGACAACCTGATCACTGTGCGGCCGATCGCCGGTACCCGCCCGCGGGGCGCCTCCGAGGAGGCCGACCTGGCCCTGGAGCAGGACCTGCTGTCGGACGCCAAGGAGATCGCCGAGCACCTGATGCTGATCGACCTGGGACGCAACGACACCGGTCGGGTCTCGGAAATCGGTTCGGTGAAACTCACCGAAAAGATGGTCATCGAGCGCTATTCCAACGTGATGCACATCGTTTCCAACGTCACCGGCCAGCTCAAGGCCGGGCTGACGGCCATGGATGCGCTGCGGGCGATCCTGCCGGCGGGCACCCTGTCCGGCGCACCGAAAATCCGTGCGATGGAAATCATCGACGAGCTGGAACCGGTCAAGCGTGGGATCTATGGCGGCGCCGTGGGTTACTTCGCCTGGAACGGCAACATGGACACTGCCATTGCCATTCGCACGGCGGTGATCAAGAACGGCGAGCTGCATGTACAGGCCGGCGGCGGGATTGTTGCCGACTCGGTGCCGACCCTGGAGTGGGAAGAGACGCTGAACAAGCGTCGCGCAATGTTCCGTGCCGTGGCACTGGCGGAACAGACCCCTGCATCCAAGGCTTGAGGAGTTGCTGTCGTTGATTGGTTTTATGAGGATCCTGATGTCTATCAGGTCCTCATGAAATCCAGTGCTGTGGTGTATATCAATCGAGCGCGGGAGCGAAAGCGCCCAGCTGCTGCGCTGATGAAGGCCCCGAGCATGGCGCCCTAAGGTCTTAGGCCTGCCTGATGTTTTCCTGCGGCTTTTCGAAGGCAACGAACAGTTGGTCTGCGGTGATAGTGCCCAGGTCCAGGCGCATGTTGGCTTCAAGCATGGCGAACAGGCGGGTGAATACATCGAATACCTTGCAGTGTTCTTCCATGCCTGAGAACGGGTTGTCGATCTTCTCGGCGATCAGCGAGCTTTCCTGTACGGCGTCATAGACCTCACGCAAGGTGATATCGCTGGCTGGGCGTGCGAGGGTCAGGCCGCCGTGGGCGCCGCGCCATGACTTCAGAATATTGGCTTTGACCATCAACGACACGAGACTGCGTACCCGGGTGGGATGAGTCTTGACCCACTTGGCAATGGTCTCGGTACGCAACCTCTGCGGCGCGTTGGCCGCTACGAACGAGAGGATGTATGAGGCGGTGATCAGGCGGGTCGACTGACTCATCTAGTTTGAATTCTCTCTTCAGTGGTAGGGCAGTAGCGACATTCCGATCTGCCCCTTCGAACCGATAGTACTGACAAAACCCCGCCTAGCAAGAGCCTCGCTCGTAAAGAAAAGGGGATTGGCAGCGACCTGTTTTTGAGCTTAATGTATTTGTCACGATGACAATTACAAATATTTTGCATCAGTGCGTGCGAGGTCGGCTGAATCCTTTTCTCTGCGGTTCAACAGAGGCAATGCCATGAGCGATAACAACAACAAAATAACTCAAGCGATGCACGACAGCGGCCTGCCGCGTCGGGATTTTCTCAAATACAGCGCAGCGGCGGTTGCCGTGGCCGGGGCGTTTTCAATGGGCTTGCCGCAACGCGGCTGGGCCGGGGAGGCCACCCCGAAAGCGGGCGGCGTGCTGCGCATGGGCCTGGCCGGTGGCAGTACTACCGATTCTCGTGATCCAGGTTCATGGAGCGACACCTTTACCTTTGTCGGTTTCTCGGCGGTGTACAACACCCTGAGCGAAATCGGCGTCGATGGTACGGCGATCCCCGAGCTTGCCGAGCGCTGGGAATCCAGCCCCGATGCACGCATCTGGACCTTCACCTTGCGCCAGGGGGTGACCTTCCATAACGGCAAGACTCTGGATGCCGGCGATGTGGTCGCCTCAATCGGGCATCACCTGGGCGACAAGTCCACCTCGGCGGCCAAGACTGTGCTCGGCGATGTTGCCAAGGTCAGCGCCCAGGGCAATGACACCGTGGTGTTCGAACTGCATTCGGGCAATGCCGACTTCGCCTACGTGGTGGCCGATTATCACCTGGTGATCATGCCCGCCAAGGACGGCGCCGCCGACTGGCAGGCAGGGATCGGCACCGGCGGTTATCGCCTCAAGGGCTTCGAACCCGGCGTGCGCATGGACCTTGAGCGCAGCCCGGATTACTGGAAAACCGGCCGCGCGCATTTCGCCAGCGCCGAGCTGCTGGCCATCGCCGATGGCGCCGCGCGGGTCAACGCCCTGGTCACCGGCCAGGTCGATGTGATCAACAAGGTCGATCTCAAGACTGTCGCCTTGCTCAAGCGCAACCCCAATCTGGTCATCGAAGAGACCAAGGGAGCCCAGCACTACACCTTCCCGATGCTGACCGACAGCCAGCAGTTCCAGGACAACAACATCCGTCTGGCGCTCAAACATGCGATCAACCGCGAAACCCTGCTGGCCTCGGTGCTTTATGGCTATGGCCAGATTGGCAACGACCACCCGATCCAGCCCGGTAGTCGCTTCATCAACAGCGCCCTGGAGCAGCGTGGCTATGACCCGGACAAGGCGCGTTTCTACCTGCGCCAGGCCGGGGTCGATTCGCTCAAGGTGCGCCTGCAGGCCTCCGATGCCGCTTACACCGGAGCGGTGGATGCCTCGGTACTGTTCAAGGAGCAGGCACGCCAGGCCGGTATCGACATCGACGTGGTGCGCGAACCTGCCGACGGCTTTTTTTCCAATGTATGGATGAAGCAGCCCTTCACCACCTCGTTCTGGTACAGCAGCCTGACCGCCGACCGCATGTTCAGCATCGGCTACGCCAAGGGCGCGGCATGGAACGAGACGCACTGGGACAACGCCCGTTTCAACCAGCTGCTCAACGCCGCTCGCGGCGAGATGAACGCGCCGCTGCGCCAGGAGATGTACAACGAAATGCAGGCCCTGTGCCGTGACGAGGGCGGGGCGATCGTGCCGCTGTTCGCAAGCTCCGTGGCCGCACGCTCCAAGCGCGTGGCCCACGGCGGGCTGACCGCGCCCTACGGCGAGCTCGATGGCCTGCGCTTGATCGAGCGCTGGTGGCAGGCGTAAGCCCGACACTTTTTGCACCTTTCTTCGTTGATCCTGTTCGAGGAGCTGTACGGTGAATAGCCTTTGCAAACTATTGCTCCAGCGCCTGGCCCTGGGCCTGTTGTCGCTGTTGGCGGTGTCGGTGATCATCTTCCTGGCCGTTGGCATGCTCCCGGGCGATGTCGCCCAGGCCATGCTCGGCCAGGCGGCAACTCCCGAGACCGTCGCTGCCTTCCGTGCCCAACTGGGCCTGGACCTGCCGCCGCTGACCCGCTTCGGCCACTGGGCCTGGCAACTGCTGCACGGTGACCTGGGCCTGTCACTGGCCAACCAGCGGCCGATTGCCGAGCTGATCGGCACGCGCCTGGGCAACACCTTTACCCTGGCCTTGCTGGCGGCGCTGGTGTCGGTGCCGGTAGCCTTGCTGCTGGGCATGCTCGCGGCGCTGTACCGCAACAGTTGGTTCGACCGCCTGCTCAACACCAGCGCCCTGAGCGCGGTGTCGTTCCCGGAGTTTTTCGTCGCCTATATCCTGATCCTGGTGTTCGCGGTCAAGCTCAACTGGTTGCCGAGTATCTCCAACCTGGCTCCGGGGGCATCGTTCGCCGAGGTGCTGGAGCGCTCGCTACTGCCGGTGCTGACCCTGAGCCTGGTGGTGATCGCGCAAATGATGCGCATGACCCGCGCGGCCTTGATCAACGTGCTGGCCAGCCCCTATATCGAGATGGCCCGGCTCAAGGGCATCAGCCAGGCGCGGATCATCTTCCGCCACGCCTTGCCCAATGCCCTGGCACCGATCATCAACGTGGTGGCACTGAACCTGGCCTACCTGGTGGTCGGCGTGGTGGTGGTCGAGGTGGTGTTCGTCTATCCGGGGCTCGGCCAGTTACTGGTCGACTCGGTGTCCAAGCGCGATATCCCGGTGGTGCAGGCCTGCAGCCTGATCTTCGCCGCCACCTACATCCTGCTCAATACCACGGCCGACGTGCTGTCGATTGCCAGCAACCCACGCCTGATGCATCCGAAGGGGTAAGCCATGAGCCTGATCAAAGCGTTGTTGCGGGCGCCCATGAGCGCCCAGTTCGGCCTGCTGGTGATTGTTGCCTACATCCTGGTGGCGCTGTTCGCGCCGGTGCTGGCGCCGTATGGCGAGACTGAAGTGGTCGGCGAAGGTTTTGCGCCCTGGGGCGGGCAGTTCCTGCTGGGTACCGATAACCTGGGCCGCGACATGTTCAGCCGCCTGGTGTATGGCGCGCGCAACACTCTGGGGATTGCCTTCCTGACGACGCTACTGGCCTTTGCCGTCGGCGGTTTCTGCGGGCTGGTAGCGGCGATCAGGGGCGGCTGGATCGACCAGGGCCTGTCGCGGCTGGTGGATATCCTCATGGCCATCCCGCAGCTGATCTTTGCCTTGCTGATCCTCAGCGTGGTCGGCACCAACGCCACCTCGCTGGTGCTGGTGATCGCGCTGCTGGATGCCACCCGGGTGTTTCGCCTGTCACGGGCGGTGGCGATGACCGTGGTGGTCCAGGACTTCGTCGAGGCCGCCCGGCTGCGTGGGGAAGGGTTGTGGTGGCTGGTCAGCCGCGAGGTGCTGCCCAATGCCGCCGCGCCGCTGATTGCCGAGTTCGGCCTGCGTTTTTGCTTCGTGTTTCTGTTCATCAGTGCGTTGTCGTTCCTGGGCCTGGGCATCCAGCCGCCGACCGCCGACTGGGGCAGCATGGTCCGCGACAATGCCGTGCTGATCACCTTCGGCGATATCAGCCCGCTGCTGCCGGCCCTGGCAGTGGCGCTGATCACCGTCAGCGTCAACTTTGTCGTGGACTGGGTGCTGCATCTATCCAGCGGCCTGAAGGAGTGCTGAGCATGACCGTTCATCCAAGTGACAAGCCGCTACTGGAAATCCACGACCTGCGTATTGAAGGCCATTATCAGGACGCTTGGCACCCGCTGATCAAAGGCATCGACTTGAGCTTGCAGCGGGGCGAAGTACTGGGCCTGATTGGTGAATCGGGGGCGGGAAAGTCGACTCTGGGCCTGGCCTCCATGGGTTATGTGCGCGACGGCTGCCGTATCACGGGTGGCTCGGTGCGCTTCGATGGCCAGGAACTGGTGGGCGCCAAGCCCGAAGCCCTGCGCAAGCTGCGCGGCCTGCGTATCGCCTATGTCGCGCAAAGCGCGGCGGCCTCGTTCAACCCCGCGCACCGGCTGATCGACCAGCATGTCGAAACCGCGGTAAGGAACGCTGGTATCGACCGTGCCAAGGCACAAGCCGAAGCAGTGGAGCTCTACCGCATACTGCGTCTGCCCAACCCCGAGCAGATCGGCCAGCGCTACCCTCACCAGGTCTCCGGCGGTCAGTTGCAACGGGTGATGACCGCCATGGCCATGGCCTGCCACCCGGACCTGATCATCTTCGACGAACCGACCACGGCGCTGGATGTCACCACCCAGATCGAAGTGCTGGTGGCGATTCGCGATGCGGTGAAAACCTACGGGAGCGCCGCCTTGTACATCAGCCACGACCTGGCAGTGGTGGCGCAAATGGCCGACCGCATCATGGTTCTGCGTCACGGCAAGCTGGTGGAGGAGGCCGACACCCGGACCATGCTCGACGCCCCGCAGCAGGATTACACCAGATCGCTGTGGGCAGTACGTAGCTTGCGCACCGAACCCAAGCCGTGCCCACCGCAGGCAACACCGCTGCTGGAGGTACGCAAGGCCAGCGCCAGCTACGGCCATCAGCCGGTGCTGCATGATGTCTCGCTCAAGCTCTATCGTGGCCAGACCCTGGCGGTGATCGGCGAGTCGGGCAGCGGCAAGAGCTCTACGGCACGCTTGATCACCGGGTTGTTGCCGCCGACCAGCGGCCAGGTGTTGTATGACGGAAAAGCGCTGCCAGCTGATTATCGCCAGCGCAGCAAGGAGCAATTGCGCCGATTGCAGATGATTTACCAGATCCCCGACACCGCCCTCAACCCGCGCCAGCGCATCGTCGACATCATCGGCCGGCCGCTGAGTTTCTACCTCGGCCTCAAGGGCCAGGCGCTGCGCCAGCGGGTCGCCGAGCTATTGGAGATGATCGAGCTGGACCCGGCGTTGTACATGGATCGCCAGCCCCGCGAACTGTCTGGCGGGCAGAAGCAGCGGATCTGTATCGCCCGGGCTCTGGCGGCCGAGCCGCAACTGATCATCTGCGACGAAGTCACCTCGGCCCTCGACCAACTGGTGGCCGAAGGCGTTCTGAAGCTGCTCAACCGCATCCAGCAGCAACTGGGCGTGGCCTACTTGTTCATCACTCACGACGTCGCCACCGTGCGCGCCATTGCCGACGAGGTACTGGTGATGCAGCGTGGGAAGGTGGTCGATCACGGCTGCCGGGAGGAGATCTTTACCCCGCCGTACCGCGACTACACCGGCTTGTTGTTCTCCAGTGAGCCAGAAATGGATCCGGACTGGCTCGACCATTTGCTGGAGAAAAGGGCGCTGGTTTCCTGACTTGGCCATGGCAAGAAAAGCGCCCCTTTGATCAAGTGGCCGTGCTTCTGGGGCCAGAAGAGGCGGAACGCCCCTTGAGCCGCACGGCTAAGAAGGCGCAAACAGGCTGCCACCACCTTAAAGAGCGCCGTTTCGGTGATGGACTTGTGGCGTTTAAAGGGCCTCCAAGCCATCTGCCGAGGCGGGCTGCGCAAAGCGGTTTGCATGTCGTGCCGCCCGGCGCTCTGGAGCGCACGGCATACGCGGGGCCAGCCATGCATTGCGCTCCAACGGAGTGGGGTAGGTATCAACCAGCGGAGTGAGTGCCGCAAGACCCAGCGGCAAATTGCAATCGACGCAGCCCCTTGATGAACGGTACAATCGCGCCTCGAAGCTCGGCTGCGGAACGCCGTCGAGTGCTCAATTACGGTTAGGTCCTATGCTTTGCATTGCAACGATTCGTTTTAGTCAGTGGTGGCGCTTCCAATAGGAAGCGGCACGTCGTTGCGGTTTTTTAACCGAACCCTGCCGCCGTAATCGGCAAGCAGGGATCAAGGATCTAATAGCTCTCCGGCACGGCGGCTCCAAACCCCAGGAGAACGCTGCATGCCAATCAGTCTCCCCACGCAGTACACCTTCGCCCGGCGGCAATGCCATCGGGTGCATCGTCATGCCCAACGTTCTGCCGGCTTGCGCTGGCGATGGCCGACGATGGCGTGGCGAGCTGAGCGACATTGCATAGATAAGGCGGTTCAAATCCATCACCTTGTCTGCCCTGCCGACAGCTTGCAGCATCCGGGTGCGCAAGCTTGCCCGGCACGCTCCACTGCGCTTGTGTATATCAATGTGCATATCGACACCCTGAGTTGCATGCACACCTACTTTAAAATCAATAAGTTGGAGCATGTATGCTGCTGATGATTGATAACTACGACTCCTTCACCTACAACGTCGTCCAGTATCTGGGCGAGTTGGGAGCTGAGGTGAAAGTAGTGCGCAATGACGAACTGACCGTGACTCAGATCGAGGCGCTCAAGCCCGAGCGCATCGTGGTCTCGCCCGGGCCTTGCACGCCGACCGAAGCCGGTATTTCCATCGAGGCGATCAAGCATTTCGCCGGCAAGCTGCCGATTCTCGGCGTATGCCTGGGGCATCAGTCCATCGGCCAGGCCTTTGGCGGCCAGGTGGTGCGTGCCCGGCAAGTGATGCACGGCAAGACCAGCCCGGTGTTCCACCGTGACCTGGGGGTGTTCAACGGCCTGAACATGCCGCTGACCGTAACCCGTTACCACTCGTTGGTGGTCAAGCACGAGAGCTTGCCCGAGTGCCTCGAAGTCACGGCCTGGACCCAGCTGGAAGACGGCTCCGTCGACGAGATCATGGGGTTGCGCCACAAGACGCTGAATATCGAGGGGGTGCAATTTCACCCCGAGTCTATTCTCACCGAGCAGGGCCACGAGCTGTTCGCCAACTTTCTCAAACAGAGCGGCGGCACGCGCTAAGGACTTTTCATGGATATCAAGACTGCCCTGAGCCGTATCGTCGGCCACCTGGACCTGAGCACCGAAGAAATGCGTTCGGTAATGCGTGAAATCATGACCGGCCAATGCACCGATGCGCAGATTGGCGCCTTCATGATGGCCATGCGCATGAAAAGCGAAAGCATCGACGAGATCGTCGGTGCGGTATCGGCAATGCGCGAGCTGGCGGACCGGGTCGAGCTGAAAACCCTGGATGGCGTGGTGGATGTAGTGGGCACCGGCGGCGACGGGGCGAACATCTTCAACGTGTCCACGGCTTCCTCCTTTGTGGTCGCAGCGGCCGGTTGCACTGTGGCCAAGCACGGCAACCGCGCGGTGTCCGGCAAGAGCGGCAGCGCCGACCTGCTGGAAGCGGCAGGGATCTATTTGAACCTGACCCCGGTCCAGGTGGCGCGCTGCATCGATAACGTCGGCATCGGCTTCATGTTTGCCCAGTCCCATCACGGGGCGATGAAATATGCCGCCGGCCCGCGTCGCGACCTTGGCCTGCGCACCCTGTTCAACATGCTCGGCCCGCTTACGAATCCGGCCGGAGTCAAGCATCAGGTGGTAGGCGTGTTCACTCAGGCGTTGTGCCGGCCCTTGGCCGAAGTCTTGCAACGCCTGGGCAGCAAGCACGTTCTGGTGGTGCATTCCCAGGATGGTCTGGACGAGTTCAGCCTGGCTGCGCCCACCTATGTGGCCGAACTGAAGAATGACCAGATCACCGAGTACTGGGTACAGCCCGAGGATCTGGGCATGAAGAGCCAGAGTCTGTTCGGCCTGGTGGTGGAAAGCCCGGCGGCCTCCCTGGAGCTGATCCGCGATGCCCTGGGGCGCCGCAAGACCGAGCATGGCCAGAAGGCCGCCGAAATGATTGTGCTCAATGCGGGTGCGGCGCTGTATGCCGCCGATCATGCCAGTAGCCTGAAAGAGGGCGTGGCCCTGGCTCACGACGCCTTGCACACCGGCCTGGCCCGGGAGAAGCTCGAAGAGCTGGGTGCCTTTACCGCGGTGTTCAAGCAGGAGAATGAAGGATGAGTGTGCCGACAGTTCTGGAAAAAATCCTCGCCCGTAAAGCCGAGGAGGTTGCCGAGCGCAGCGCCCGCGTCAGCCTGGCCGAGCTGGAAACCCTGGCGCGTGCTGCCGATGCACCACGGGGTTTCGCCCGGGCCTTGCAGGACCAGGTCAAGCTCAAGCAGCCGGCAGTGATAGCCGAGATCAAGAAGGCTTCGCCGAGCAAAGGCGTGATCCGTGAGAACTTCGTTCCGGCGGACATTGCCAAGAGCTACGAGAAAGGCGGTGCCACTTGCCTGTCGGTGCTGACCGATGTCGATTACTTCCAGGGTGCCGATGCGTACCTGCAGCAGGCCCGCGCCGCCTGCAAGCTGCCGGTGATCCGCAAGGATTTCATGATCGACCCGTACCAGATCGTCGAAGCCCGTGCCCTGGGCGCCGACTGCGTATTGCTGATTGTCGCTGCGCTGGATGACGCGCGGATGGCGGAGCTGGCGGCGGTGGCCAAGGGCGTTGGCCTGGATGTGCTGGTGGAAGTGCATGACGGTGATGAGCTGGAGCGGGCGCTGAAGACCCTCGACACACCTCTGGTTGGGGTCAACAACCGCAACCTGCACACCTTCGAAGTCAATCTGGAGACCACCCTCGACCTGCTGCCACGCATTCCCCGCGAGCGCCTGGTGATTACCGAGAGCGGCATCCTCAACCGTGCCGATGTCGAGCTGATGGAAATCAGCGATGTCTATTCGTTCCTGGTGGGTGAGGCGTTCATGCGTGCCGAAAGCCCGGGCAGCGAATTGCAGCGTCTGTTCTTCCCTGAGCGCGGCGTGCCGGTCAGCGGCTCGACCCTGGACTGAACCCGTGACAATGAACAAGCCGGCGATGCCGGCTTTTTCATGCCTATCGCCAAGGATTTCTACTGCCATGACTCAACCCCTTGCCTTGACTGTCGAAGCCGGCCTGCAGGCCGAGCAAGATCTGCTGGCCCTGGTGTGTACCGGTGAACAAGAGTTCGGCCTGCTGTTCTGGCAGCCCAGTGACCGGGCGTTGGTGATGCCTCGGCGCTTGAGCCGCCTGCCTGGATTTGAACGGGCCTGCGAGGAGTCGGCCGCTAACGGCTGGCCGGTGCTGTTGCGCGAAACCGGCGGCGAGCCGGTGCCGCAGTCGGTGGCCACGGTGAACATCGCCCTGGTCTACGCCCCGCCGCGCAGCGAAGGGGATCAGGGCCGGATCGAAACCGCGTACCGGCGCCTGTGTCAGCCGATCTGCGACCTGCTCAGCGAACTGGGGGGCAACCCGTCATTGGGCGAAGTGGAAGGGGCGTTCTGCGATGGTCGCTTCAACGTCAACCTGGACGGGCGCAAGATGGTCGGCACCGCCCAGCGCTGGCGTCAGAGCAAGGGTGGCCAGCGGCCAGTGGGCCTGGTGCATGGTGCCTTGCTACTGGATAACGAACGCGATTCGATGGTGAACGCGGTCAATACTTTCAATCAGGCCTGTGGCCTGGAACAGCGCTGCCGGGCCGAAAGTCATATCGCCCTGCACGAGGCCTTTGCGGCGCCCGATGCGCTAGTGCGGCTGGAGAGTCTGTACCGGCAGATGCTCAAGGGCTTCCTGGCGGATTAGCGGGTGCCGAACACCACCATGGTCTTGCCCTTGACGTGAACCAGGTTGCGTTCTTCCAGATCCTTGAGGACGCGACCGACCATTTCCCGTGAACAACCGACGATCCGGCCGATTTCCTGGCGGGTGATCTTGATCTGCATGCCATCCGGGTGGGTCATGGCGTCCGGTTGCTTGCACAGCTCCAGCAGGCAGCGGGCAACCCGCCCGGTCACGTCGAAGAACGCCAGGTCGCCGACCTTGCGCGTGGTGTTGCGCAGGCGCTGGGCGATCTGCCCGCTGAGCACATAGAGGATGTCCGGGTCGTTCTGCGACAGTTCGCGGAACTTGGCGTAGCTGATCTCGGCAACCTCGCACTCTACCTTGGCGCGCACCCAGGCGCTGCGCTGCTGCTCATGGCCGGCCTCTTCGAAGAGCCCCAGTTCGCCGAAGAAGTCTCCGGCATTGAGGTAGGCGATGATCATCTCCCGACCGTCATCGTCTTCGATGAGGATGGTCACCGAGCCCTTGATGATGAAGTACAGGCTGTCGGACACATCACCGGCGCAGATGATGTTGCTCTTGGCCTGATACCGGCGGCGTTGACAGTGCATGAGCAACTTGTCGAGATTTTTGATCTTGGGGGTGGGGGCAATAGCAACCATGGTTGTATCCCGAAAAGACTGCACGGTATGAGGTGTTTTTTTTATGGGGCGTAAAACGAAGGTGTTGAACGCTGGCGATGCGCCAGTCATTTGGCGTCAGCTTAACAGACACGTCCTTGGCTCAATTAAGATTTTTCTTATCGAAAACCGGTAATGAGGGACAAACGGTCAAAGCGCTGTGGCTGGAAAACCCTGTGCTAAGCTGGCGACCCTTTTTTAACAGTGGAGTCTTGGCGATGAAGGCACGCATCCAATGGGCTGGCGAAGCCATGTTCCTCGGCGAGTCGGGCAGTGGCCACGTAGTGGTGATGGATGGCCCGCCGGAAGCCGGTGGCCGCAACCTGGGTGTTCGCCCTATGGAAATGCTCCTGCTCGGCGTGGGCGGTTGCAGCAACTTCGATGTGGTCAGCATTCTCAAGAAGTCGCGCCAGGCGGTTGAAAGTTGCGAGGCGTTCCTGGATGCCGAGCGTGCCACCGAAGACCCCAAGGTCTTCACCAAGATCCACATGCATTTCGTGGTCAAGGGCCGGGGCCTCAAAGAAGCCCAGGTCAAGCGGGCCATCGAGCTGTCTGCCGAGAAATACTGCTCGGCGTCGATCATGCTCGGCGCGGCCGGTGTGGCCATCACTCACGATTACGAAATCGTCGAGCTGGGCTGAACCCGCGCGGATTCTGGCGGTAAAAGAAAAGGGCGCGTCGATAGCGCCCTTTTTGATGCCCGTGGTTTGGAATCAGATCCGGTAGGTGCTCTTGGTCATGACCTTGGCCAGCAGGCTCATGCCGAATTTCACCGGCGCCGGGAAGCGGAACCCGCCGGCTTCGAGCGCGGTTTCAGCGTGATGTTCTTCGTCGATGCGCATCTGTTCGAGAATCGCTCGGGACTTTTCGTCTTCGGCCGGCAGTTGCTCCAGATGCTCGTTCAGGTGCTTGCACACCTGGTCTTCAGTGGCGGCAACGAACCCCAGGCTGACCTTGTCGCTGATCAGGCCTGCCGCGGCGCCGATGCCGAAGGACAAACCGTAGAACAGCGGGTTGAGCACGCTCGGGTGGCTGCCCAACTGGCGGATGCGCTGTTCGCACCAGGCCAGGTGGTCGATTTCTTCTTCGGCGGCATGTTCCATGGCCTGGCGTACCTGAGGCAGCTTGGCGGTCAGGGCCTGGCCCTGGTACAGCGCCTGGGCGCAGACTTCCCCGGTGTGGTTGATGCGCATCAGGCCGGCCACGTGCCGGGTGTCCTCGTCACTCATCTGCGCTTCCGGCTGCACGATGGCCGGCGACGGGCGATAAGGTTGGCCGCTGAAAGGCAGCAGCGTGCGCATCGCCATATCGGCTTGCAACAGCAGGCGGTCGATCGGCGAGTAGTGACGTTGGGTAGTCATGCTTATCTCCGGGAGAAATCTCGGCGGCCAGTTTACTCCAATCAAAGGAGCGAAAACTGCGCTGGATCAGCGCACCCTCGTCCTCGATGGTCCGAGAGGGCGCTGCGCAAGGGGTGGGGCGGGCAATCAGCCCGGCGGCCAGTTCATCTGGCGCTGACCCAGCACGTGCATGTGAATGTGATACACGGTCTGCCCACCCAGCTCGTTGCAGTTCATGACCACCCGGAAGCCGTCTTCGCAGCCTTGCTCCTTGGCCAGGCGCTGGGCGGTGAACAGAATGTGTCCGGCCAGGGTCTTGTCGTCCTCGGTGAGGTCGTTGAGGGTACGGATGGGTTTCTTCGGGATCACCAGGAAATGCACCGGCGCTTGCGGGGCAATATCGTGGAAGGCCAGAACCTGGTCGTCCTCGTAGATGATCTTCGCGGGTATTTCTCTGTTGATGATCTTGGTGAACAGAGTATCCACAGCTGTTTCTCCATTGGGTTGGTCCGGGCCGAGTGTACTCAGGTGCACAAGGTGCGCCCAGCCCCGACTCTTAACGTGGGCAGTAGGCCCGATTGACGTAACCGACGATCTTGCGGGTCAGCCAGCGTGAACTCAGGCGGGCGCTGAAGGCCATCCAGCGGTTCAGGCGGCCGGGAATGATGATGGCGCGGTTCTTTTCCAGGGCGCGCACCGCATACAGCGCAACCTCCTCGGGGCTCATGAGCAGCTTGCTGTCCTTGAGTTTGGTGGTGTCCATTTGTGCGGTGCGGAAAAATGCGGTGCGGGTCGGCCCCGGGCAGAGTACCGAGACCTTCACCGCGCACTTCTTCAATTCTTCGCGCAACCCTTCGGAGAAATGCAGGACATAGGCCTTGCTGGCGTAGTAGCTGCTCATCCAGGGGCCGGGATAGAAGGCTGCCACCGAGGCGACATTGAGGATCTGCCCGCCGCCCAGCAGCGCCATGCTGTTGCCCAGGGCATGACACAGGCGGGTGAGGGCGAGGATGTTGACCTCGATCAGGTCCTGCTCGGTCATCCAGTCCTGGGCCAGGAACGGGCCGCTGGTGCCGATGCCGGCGCAATTGACCAGCAGGTCGATCTGCCGGTCACCCTCCTCCAGCTCCAGCAGGAAACCGGACAGGCGCAGCGGTTCGCCCAGGTCGCAGGCGCGGAACAGCACTTCGACGCCGAAGCGCTGGGTCAATTCCAGGGCGATGCATTCCAGCTGATCACGCTGACGGGCCACGAGAATCAAGTTACGGCCGCGCCGGGCCAGTGCTTCGGCCAGGGCCAGGCCTATGCCGCTGGAAGCACCAGTGATCAGAGCGTAACGGGTCATGCATTTCTCCATCGCAACGGCCGGCGGCCTGCGACGGGGGAGGGTCGCAGGCCCGGGCGCGTTTATTCTTGCTCGGACTCGGATTCTACAGGGGCGGCGATATCGGCGGGTTCGGCATCTTCATCGGCGCTGCTGGAGTCGATGCTTTCGCTGTAGCTGGTTTCGCTGTAGCGATCTTCCAGGGAGCTCAGACCGCCGGCCACCATGCCCACGATCAGCACGACGATCAGGACGACCCACATCCAGGACAGCACCTTGACGGCGGTGGTGTTGGGCGGTGGTGGTGCGCCGTAGCGGTTGGCCACGTTGCTGCCCGGGCTGACCATCAGCACCAGAGGGAAGATGCTGCCGACGATGGGCACGAAGTTCAGCAGCCACAGCCAGCCCGACCAGCCGAGATCGTGCAGGCGCTGCACGCTGATCTGAATGCTGACCACGAGGAAGCCGATGAAGACCACGATACCGCCGACAATCCCCAGGCCGGTGAGCAGGGTGGAATTGAACACCGCCGCGGACAGGATACCGAAGAAGGCGCCTACCCCGACCACGGCCAGCATGGCCACCGTCAGGACCAGAGTCCAGGCGAGGTAGCGCAGGCGACCGATACGGCCTTCGAAGCTGAATACGTTGAGTGCGGCGTATTGTGGGATTGCATCGCCTACTGCGGCTTGCGGGGGCGCATAGGGCGACTCGCTGAGGCTGCTGGCCCTGGGTGTGGGGGTTACTGCGTCTAGATCCAGCTTCAGGGCCTGCTCGGATTCGATGCGGGCATCGATCCCGGCGTTCTTCAATGCTTCCAGATAGCGCTGGGCGTCGGCCTGCGTCAGGTCGCGCTTGAGCTCCACCTGCTGGCCGCTGAACAGGCGTTCTACGGCGGCGGCATCGCTTTTGAACAGTTCGGCGAGGTTCAGTTGGGCAGTGGCTTTTTCCACGCCGGGCAGCAATGTGCCGTCGAAAACGATCTTGTAGCGGGTTTCGCTCATGGGGGCATCCCTGTCACTTGAAAAGAAGGTTTACATAAAAGACCGACAGTTTAAGGCCAGCGCCCCTCGGCTGGCCAAAAAACTAATGAGAACGGGTTAACGTGGCCAGCGTTTGCTCAGTTGGCTGGCGCGTTGCTGGGCCGCCTGATATTCGCTGTCCAGGCGTGCGATCAATTGGTCGACGCTGGGCAGGTCGTCGATTTCACAAACCCCCTGGCCTGCGGACCAGACGGTTTTCCAGGCTTTTGCCTCATCGCTGATGGGTTTGAGCTTGGAGCCGAAGTTGATCTCACCTTTGCCTTGCAGGGCGGCCAGGTCGAAACCTGCGTTCTCCAGGCTTTGGCGCATGAAGCTGGCAGGTACTCCGGAAACCGCGGCGGTATGCACGATGTCGGCGGCTCGAGAGCTGAGTAGCATCTCTTTATAGGCATCCGGTGCGTGGCTTTCGGTAGTACCGATAAAGCGGGTGCCCAAGTAGGCGAGGTCGGCGCCAAGCAGCTGTGCGGCAAGAATCTCGTGGCCCCGGTTCAGGCAGCCGGCCAGTAGCAGGGTCTTGTCGAAGAACTGGCGGATCTCGGCGACCAGAGAGAAGGGGCTCCAGGTGCCTGCATGGCCACCCGCTCCGGCTGCGACGGCGATCAGCCCATCGACGCCCGCCTCGGCGGCTTTCTCTGCGTGCCGGCGGGTGGTCACGTCATGAAATACCAGGCCGCCGTAGCTGTGCACGGCGTCCACTACTTCCTTGACCGCGCCGAGGCTGGTGATGACGATCGGTACCTTGTGCTCGATGCAGATCTGCAAGTCGGCCTGCAGCCGTGGATTGCTGTTGTGCACGATCAGGTTCACGGCGTAGGGAGCAGGGTTCTCCAGCTTGGCCAGGCCCGCTTCGATCTCCTCCAGCCAGGCCTTGAAACCGCTGCTTTCGCGCTGATTGAGGGCGGGAAAGCTACCCACCACACCATTGCGACAGCAGGCCAGGACCAGTTCCGGGTTGGAGATCAGAAACATCGGCGCGGCCACCAGGGGCAGGCGCAGACGTTGTTCGAGCAAAGCGGGCAGTGACATTGGAGTACCCCCAGGGAAGCGACTAGTTAGAGTTAGAACGGCCGTACAACGACCAAAATTACAATAGCCAGCAATATCAGAACCGGTACTTCATTGAACCAGCGATAAAAGACATGGCTGCGGGTGTTTTCGCCACGGGCGAAGCGCTTCACTTGCGCGCCGCACATGTGGTGATAGCCGATGAGGATGACCACCAGGGTCAGTTTGGCGTGCATCCAGCCGCCCTGGCCGAAATACGCGCTGGGGTTGAGGCTGATCAGCCAGATGCCAAAGATCAGTGCCGCGATCATCGCAGGCCCCATGATGAAGCGGTACAGCTTGCGTTCCATCAGGCAGAAGCGCTCGCGGCTGATGCTGTCCTCGCTTTGGGCGTGGTAAACGAACAGGCGTGGCAGGTAGAAAAGGCCGGCAAACCAGCAGACCACGCTGACGATATGAAAGGCTTTGAGCCATAGATAGAGCATTTTTAGTTATTCCCAGGTTCACGGTGGCGAAGATAGTAGAGGGTAGAGCGTCCGCACGTCACCTTGACGGTTGTCGCAGGGGCGCGCCGCCCCTATTATCGGCAGCTTTCCAGTGGGTTCGTTGAGGGCAGGTTTATGGTCAAGGTCGGTATCGTCGGCGGCACGGGTTACACCGGTGTCGAACTGCTGCGTCTGTTGGCACAGCATCCGCAAGCGCGAGTGGAAGTCATCACTTCGCGATCCGAGGCTGGCCTGGCCGTTGCTGACATGTACCCGAACCTGCGTGGCCATTACGACGGCCTGGCGTTCAGCGTGCCGGATATCAAGACCCTTGGTGCCTGTGACGTGGTGTTCTTTGCCACCCCCCATGGCGTGGCGCATGCACTGGCTGGCGAACTGCTGGCTGCGGGGACCAAGGTCATCGATCTATCGGCGGACTTCCGCCTGCAGGATGCCGATGAGTGGGCCAAGTGGTACGGTCAGCCTCACGGTGCCCCTCAATTGCTGGAGGAAGCGGTCTACGGCCTGCCGGAAGTCAATCGCGAACAGATCAAGAAAGCCCGTTTGATTGCGGTTCCTGGCTGCTATCCAACCGCAACCCAGCTCGGTTTCCTGCCGCTGCTGGAAGCCGGTCTTGCCGACACTTCCCGGCTGATCGCCGACTGCAAATCCGGTGTCAGCGGTGCTGGCCGTGGCGCCAGCGTCGGGTCGCTGTACTCGGAAACTTCCGAAAGCATGAAGGCCTATGCGGTCAAGGGGCACCGTCATTTGCCGGAAATCCGTCAGGGCCTGCGCCGGGCAGCAGGCAAGGAAGTTGGCCTGACGTTCGTACCGCACCTGACGCCGATGATTCGCGGTATCCACTCCACGCTCTACTCCACGGTGGTGGATAAGTCGGTGGATCTGCAGGCGTTGTTCGAGAAGCGTTATGCCAATGAGCCGTTTGTCGATGTAATGCCGGCCGGCAGCCATCCGGAGACCCGCAGTGTGCGGGGTGCCAACGTGTGCCGGATTGCCGTGCACCGGCCGCAGGATGGTGATCTGGTAGTGGTACTGTCGGTCATCGACAACCTGGTCAAGGGCGCTTCGGGCCAGGCGGTGCAGAACCTCAATATCCTGTTCGGCCTGGATGAGCGTCTGGGGCTGTCCCACGCGGGCATGCTGCCTTAACGTCGTTTTTGCGTGAACAAAAAGGCCCGTCTGACGGGCCTTTCTGCTTTATACGGGTGGCTGTACGACTATTGATATACCGTAACAATAGTTGACCGCTTTTCTGGGAGAAGCGGATAATGCGCGTCATTACGCAGTATGGCGGCTTAACGCCGGGAGATAGTCAGCATGAGCGTTGAATCCTTCACCCCCACGGCTTTGCAATTCACTCAAGGTGCAGCGCACAAGGTGAAGACCCTGGTCGATGAAGAGGGTAATGATCGCTTGAAGCTGCGCGTATTCGTTACGGGCGGCGGTTGTTCGGGGTTTCAGTACGGTTTCACTTTCGATGAGGAAGTGGCCGAGGATGACACCATCGTCGAGCGCGAGGGCGTGAGCCTGGTGGTCGATCCGATGAGCTTCCAGTACCTGGCCGGTGCTGAAGTGGACTACCAGGAAGGCCTGGAAGGTTCGCGGTTCGTGATCAAGAACCCCAATGCCACCACTACCTGTGGTTGCGGGTCGTCGTTCTCGATCTGACCAGCCGGCAGTAGCCATTCGCCGAACGCCGCAGGGGCCTGGGATCCTGCGGCGTTTTGCTGTCTGCTGTTCAAGCCGGGTAGATGGCGCCTAGTACACGCAGGCCACGGGCGCCGGTGACGCTGGGCCGGTTGGCAGCGATGCCTTCCAGGCAGCAGTGGGCCAGCCAGGCAAACGCCATAGCCTCTACCCAGTCGGGATCTACGCCATACGCCGCAGTGCTGCTGACCCGTGTTTGCGGGAGGAGGGCTGCCAGGCGGCCCATGAGCGCTGCGTTATGCGCGCCGCCGCCGCACACCAGCAGCTCCTGGGTGTCACTTTGAGCGCTCTGCAGCGAATCGACGATGGTTAGAGCTGTCAGTTCGAGAAGGGTAGCCTGCACGTTTTCGGCGGCAATAGCGCCCCGTGCCCTCAGATGCCGCTGTAGCCAATCAAGATTGAATACCTCGCGCCCGGTGCTCTTCGGGCCTTGGGTGGCGAAGAACGGGTCGCTGAGCAGGGCTTGCAGTAGGGGAGGATCAACCTGGCCGCTGGCAGCCCACTGGCCATTGCGGTCGAAGTTCTCTGCGCGTTGGGCCTGGATCCAGGCATCGAGCAGGACGTTGCCCGGGCCACAGTCGAATCCGGCCACCGGCTTGGCGGTTTCGATCAGGCTCAGGTTGCTGAACCCGCCGACGTTCAGCACGGCGCGGTTTCCCGGGCGCTGGTCGAACAGGGCTTCGTGAAAGGCCGGAACCAGCGGCGCGCCTTGCCCGCCCGCCGCCACGTCGCGGCTGCGGAAGTCGCTGACAACAGTGATCCCGGTCAGCTCAGTGAGCAGGGCCGGATTGCCGATCTGCACCGTGAACCCGCGGCTTGGCTCATGGCGCACGGTTTGTCCGTGGCTGCCGATAGCGCGAATGTCTTGAGGGTGCAGTTGCTGTTGTTGCAGAAGCTGGTTGATGCCCTGGGCGGCCAGCTCGACCCAGTGCTGTTGGGCGATGGCGGAACGGGCGATCTCGTCGGGGCCACTGGCGCACAAACCCAGGAGTTCGGCGCGCAGGGTATCGGGCATGGGGATGTAGCGAGTGGCGACCAATCTGAGCGCCGGGCTTTGCTCGATCAGGGCGATGTCCAGGCCATCAAGGCTGGTACCGGACATCACACCTATATAGAGCGCCATGGCTTAGCGCTTGCTCGAGGCCAGCATCGTGGCCTTTTCCTGATCCATCCGGGCCATCAGAGGCTGGCTCTGCTGCAGGAAGCGTGCTCGTTCGGCCTTGGCGATCGGGTCGGCCATGGGCAGCTTCTGGCCCAGCGGATCCACGTGGACACCGTTGACCTGGAACTCGTAGTGCAGGTGCGGTCCGGTGGACAGCCCGGTGGTACCGATATAGCCGATGACCTGGCCCTGTTTCACCGAGCCGCCAGTCTTCACACCCTTGGCAAAGCCCTGCATGTGGCCGTACAGGGTGCGGTAGGTGTTGCCGTGCTGGATGATCACGGTATTGCCATAACCGCCACGACGGCCAGCTAGCAGCACCTTCCCATCACCGGCAGCCTTGATTGGCGTGCCCCGTGGCGCGGCATAGTCCACGCCCTTGTGGGCACGGATCTTGTTCAGGATCGGGTGCTTGCGGCCCATGGAAAAGCGCGAACTGATGCGAGCGAAGTCCACCGGTGTACGGATGAAGGCCTTGCGCATGCTGTTGCCATCAGCGGTGTAGTAGCTGCTGGAACCCTGTTTGTTGGTGTAGCGCACTGCGGTGTAGGTCTTGCCACGGTTAGTGAAGCGCGCGGAGAGGATATTGCCTGTGCCGACTACCTTGCCGTTGGCGACTTTTTGCTCATAGATCACGTCGAATTCGTCACCCTTGCGAATATCCTGGGCGAAGTCGATGTCGTAGCCGAAAACGTTGGCCATATCCATGGTCAGGCTGTGGGACAGCCCGGCGCGTGCGGCAGACTGCGAAAGCGAGCTGTTGATGACGCCGTGGACATAGGCGGAACGAACCACTGGCTTGGTGATCACGCGGCTGAACGTAAAGCCCTTGGGGCCTTTGGTCAGGGTGATGGTTTCCAGGTCGCTGACCTTGCTGTGCAGGTTGTTCAGTTGGCCATCAGGCGTCAGCTCGAACTCCAGCTTCTGGCCATGCTTGAGCTGGGAGAACTGCTTGGCCTGCTTGTCGCTGGCCAGTACTTCATGGACAGAAGTGGCTGGCAGGCCAACCTTTTCAAAGAGTGTGGAGAGGGTGTCGCCCTTGGTGACCAGAACTTCCCTGTGGCCGGGGGCTTTTGGCTCCTCCACGGCAGCAGGCACAGGTGCGGTTTCTGCGGTTTGCGTGGTGTCTTCGGCGGTGTTTTCGATCTGTGCGAAAGGTGAGGCAACGGCCTCGCTTGTGGCTTGTTCGGTGGATGCGGCGTCTTGATCTTGTGTCAGTTGCTCGATCGGGCTTTCCAGATCAAGGCTCAATGTCGTTTTTTTTGCTTCTACATCACTGGATGGAAATACCAGAAGGGCCAAGCTGAGAAGGGCCGCGATGCCACTTGCGGCGAGCAGGTGGCTCTTCGGATAAAGCGGTGGCGCTTTAGACGGTTCGGTGGTCATAGGTAATTTGACTTTGAAAAGATGAAATGGAAAAGATGAATGACATGATGAAGATGAAATAACTGTATAAAATATAACCAAATCATCTGTGACGCAAGGGCGCGGGCACTCTGCTTTCGGAATGCTCCCGTACGCCGGGCAAAACTTGTAATTAGTCCATGATCTTGTATGGTTGGTTCCCTTTTGAATCTGAGCCTTGCGGGTCTGTTATGAAGTCGGTTGAAGAGCAGCTAGCGCTGATCAAACGTGGTGCGGAAGAGTTGTTGGTCGAGTCCGAGTTGATCGAGAAGCTCAAGCGCGGCGAACCGCTGCGCATTAAGGCTGGCTTCGATCCGACGGCGCCGGATCTGCATCTCGGGCATACCGTACTTATTAATAAGCTGCGTCAGTTCCAGGACTTGGGTCACCAGGTAATCTTCCTGATTGGCGACTTCACCGGCATGATCGGTGACCCCAGTGGCAAAAGTGCCACGCGCCCACCCTTGACTCGCGAGCAGGTCCTAGAAAACGCAGAGACCTATAAAAGCCAGGTTTTCAAGATTCTTGATCCTGCCAAGACTGAGGTGGCTTTCAACTCCACCTGGATGGACAAGATGGGGCCGGCGGACTTCATTCGTCTAACTTCCCAGTACACCGTTGCGCGGATGCTCGAGCGCGACGACTTCGACAAGCGCTATTCGACCAATCAGCCGATTGCCATTCATGAGTTCCTGTATCCGTTGGTGCAAGGCTATGACTCGGTGGCATTGCGCGCCGATGTCGAGCTGGGCGGTACCGACCAGAAGTTCAACCTGCTGATGGGGCGTGAGCTGCAGCGCGGTTACGGTCAGGAGGCTCAGTGCATTCTGACCATGCCATTGCTCGAAGGGTTGGATGGCGTCAAGAAGATGTCCAAGTCTCTGGGTAACTATGTCGGTATCCAGGAGGCGCCTGGCGTGATGTACGGCAAGCTGGTGTCCATTCCTGATGCGTTGATGTGGCGTTACTTCGAGTTGCTCAGCTTCCGCTCCATGGATGAGATCAATGCATTCAAGGCGGATGTAGATGCTGGCGCTAATCCGCGTGACATCAAGATCAAACTGGCCGAAGAGATTGTTGCGCGCTTCCATGGTGAAGAGGCTGCTGCAAATGCTCACCGTGCCGCAGGTAACCGCATGAAAGATGGCGAACTGCCTGATGATCTGCCGGAAATCGAGCTGGTTGCTGCCGAGGATATGCCGATTGCGGCTGTCCTTAATAAGGCAGGGCTGGTGAAGAACGCCGCAGTGGCTCGGGATCTTCTAGGTTCGGGTGGTGTGCGGGTGGATGGTGAGGTTGTCGATCGCACCTATATATATGCAGTAGGTTCAACCCATGTGTGCCAAGCCGGCAAGAAGGCATTTGCACGTATTACGCTTAAATCCGAATAAAACTGAAAATAGGTGTTGACGGCGAATTATATCTCTCTATAATTCGCCCCACTTCCGGCGCAGTCGAAACGGAAAACTCCTTGAGATTCAACGAGTTACGCGGTTTTCGGCAGCGGTTACGCTTCAGTTCATCGAAGCCAGAAGCAGTTGGTAAGGCAGTGAGTTTTCGCCTTATTAACGATTCGATCCTCTCGGTCGAAAGCGGTTGAAAAGAGGTGTTGACAGCAGCGTGTAACGC
>NZ_JBXAMM010000006.1:0-436246 GCF_058800645.1 Pseudomonas sp. GW822-FHT04H02
GTGCGCAGGAGCCCGCTGGCCGGCGAACAAGGTGCCAGGGCCTGCCAGGCCTGGCGCCTTCACCGGCGAGCCGTTTTCTATAGTTGTCATGACAGGTACAGCCCCGCAGCCATTGGCTGGCGCCCGTCAGGATATTGTCCATCGTGTTTCTGTTTAGCCGCCGTGGGGCCTATACTATTCGCCTTTTTCGCCCAATGATTTTGCGGAGCTGGTGATGGCCGAACGTAAGGCATCTGTCGAGCGCGACACTCTGGAAACCCAGATCAAAGCCTCGATCAACCTGGATGGCACCGGAAAGGCCCGATTCGATATCGGCGTGCCCTTCCTTGAGCACATGCTGGACCAGATCGCCCGGCACGGGCTGATCGACCTGGACATCGAAAGCAAGGGCGACCTGCATATCGACGACCACCACACCGTGGAGGATGTCGGTATCACCCTCGGCCAGGCGTTCAGCAAGGCCATCGGCGACAAGAAAGGCATCCGTCGCTACGGCCATGCCTATGTGCCGCTGGATGAAGCCCTGTCCCGCGTGGTGATCGACTTCTCCGGCCGCCCTGGCCTGCAGATGCATGTGCCGTTCACCCGCGCCACCGTCGGTGGTTTCGATGTCGACCTGTTCCAGGAGTTCTTCCAGGGCTTCGTCAACCACGCCAACGTGACCCTGCACATCGACACCCTGCGCGGCACCAACACTCACCACCAGATCGAGACCGTGTTCAAGGCCTTCGGCCGCGCGCTGCGCATGGCGGTGGAGCTGGACGAGCGCATGGCCGGCCAGATGCCGTCGACCAAGGGCGTGCTGTAATGCAGACCGTCGCCGTCATCGACTACGGCATGGGCAACCTGCACTCGGTGGCCAAGGCCCTGGAGCACGTGGGCGCCGGCAAGGTGCTGATCACCAGCGATGCCAGCGTGATTCGAGAGGCCGACCGGGTGGTGTTCCCCGGAGTGGGCGCGATCCGTGACTGCATGGCCGAGATCCGCCGCCTGGGCTTCGATGCCCTGGTGCGCGAGGTCAGCCAGGACCGTCCGTTCCTCGGTATCTGCGTGGGCATGCAGGCGCTGCTCGACCACAGTGAAGAGAACGAAGGCGTGGACTGCATCGGCCTGTTTCCCGGCCAGGTGAAGTTCTTCGGCAAGGGCCTGATCGAGGATGGCGAGCACCTGAAGGTGCCGCACATGGGCTGGAACGAAGTGAAGCAGGCGGTGGACCACCCGCTATGGCACAACATTGCGGACCTGGCGCGCTTCTACTTCGTGCACAGCTACTACATCAATGCCGGTAACGCGCGGCAGGTGGTGGGCAGCGGTCACTATGGCGTGGATTTCGCCGCGGCGCTGGCCGACGGCTCGCGTTTCGCCGTGCAGTTCCACCCGGAGAAAAGCCATACCCACGGCCTGCAGCTGCTGCAGAATTTCGCCGCCTGGGACGGTCGCTGGTAAATGGCGATCAAGAAACCCAAGCCGCCGATCCTGAGCCTCACTGCCGAACAGGAGAGCGAGGCGACGCAC
Source organism: Pseudomonas sp. GW822-FHT04H02 (assembly GCF_058800645.1). Taxonomy (NCBI): domain Bacteria; kingdom Pseudomonadati; phylum Pseudomonadota; class Gammaproteobacteria; order Pseudomonadales; family Pseudomonadaceae; genus Pseudomonas; species Pseudomonas sp. GW822-FHT04H02. Next base: position 1,516 of record NZ_JBXAMM010000006.1, read on the forward strand.
AAGATCAAGCGTTTCCTGGAGGATCGGTTCGAGCTCGAGCTGGGCTCGTTCGAAGCGGCGGAGGTTCTTGAACTGTTTACCCGCGAAATTGCTCCGCACTATTACAACCGGGCGATTTTCGATGTGCAGGCGCACCTCAAGGAGAGGTTCGAAAGCATCGAAAGCGACCTGTGGGCGCTCGAGAAAAACTGATTTCCGAGTGAAGCTGAACAATCGAACTTGAAGGTTTGCCAGATGCTGATTATTCCCGCTATCGATCTCAAGGACGGCGCCTGTGTGCGTCTGCGCCAAGGCCGCATGGAAGACTCCACGGTGTTCTCCGATGACCCGGTGAGCATGGCCGCCAAATGGGTTGAAGGGGGTTGCCGGCGCTTGCATCTGGTGGACCTGAACGGTGCCTTCGAAGGCCAGCCGGTCAACGGCGAGGTGGTCACCGCAATCGCCAAGCGCTACCCGAACCTGCCGATCCAGATCGGCGGCGGCATCCGTTCCCTGGAAACCATCGAGCACTACGTCAAGGCTGGCGTGAGCTACGTGATCATCGGCACCAAGGCGGTCAAGGAGCCGGAGTTCGTCGCCGAGGCCTGTCGCGCGTTCCCCGGCAAGGTGATTGTCGGCCTGGACGCCAAGGACGGTTTCGTCGCCACCGACGGCTGGGCTGAAGTCAGCAGCGTGCAGGTCATCGACCTGGCCAAGCGCTTCGAAGCCGACGGCGTGTCCGCCATCGTTTATACCGACATCGCCAAAGACGGCATGATGCAGGGCTGCAACGTGCCGTTCACCGCAGCCTTGGCGGCCGCTACCCGGATCCCGGTGATCGCTTCCGGCGGTATCCACAACCTGGGCGACATCAAGGCCCTGCTGGACGCCAAGGCGCCAGGAATCATCGGCGCCATCACTGGCCGCGCGATCTATGAAGGCACCCTCGATGTCGCAGAAGCCCAGGCTTTCTGCGATTCGTACCAAGGCTGAGGATTCGCCATGGCACTGGCCAAACGCATCATCCCTTGCCTGGACGTGGACAACGGCCGGGTGGTCAAGGGCGTCAAGTTCGAGAACATCCGCGACGCCGGTGACCCGGTGGAAATCGCCCGTCGCTACGACGAGCAGGGCGCCGACGAGATCACCTTCCTCGACATCACCGCCAGCGTCGATGGGCGTGATACCACCCTCCATACCGTCGAGCGCATGGCCAGCCAGGTGTTCATCCCGCTGACTGTGGGCGGTGGTGTGCGCACCGTGCAGGACATCCGCAACCTGCTCAATGCCGGTGCGGACAAGGTTTCGATCAACACCGCAGCAGTGTTCAATCCCGAGTTCGTCGGCGAAGCGGCGCAGCACTTTGGTTCTCAGTGCATCGTGGTCGCCATTGACGCGAAGAAAGTCTCCGGCCCGGGTGAAACCCCGCGCTGGGAAATCTTCACCCATGGCGGGCGCAAGCCCACCGGGCTGGACGCGGTGGAGTGGGCGAAGAAGATGGAAGGCCTGGGTGCCGGCGAGATCCTGCTCACCAGCATGGATCAGGACGGCATGAAAAACGGCTTCGACCTGGGCGTGACCCGGGCCATCAGCGATGCCCTGGGGATTCCGGTGATCGCCTCCGGCGGTGTCGGCAACCTCCAGCACCTGGCCGACGGCATCATCGAAGGCCACGCCAGCGCGGTGCTGGCGGCGAGCATTTTCCACTTCGGCGAGTACACGGTTCCCGAGGCCAAGGCCTACATGGCCCAGCGCGGGATTGTTGTGCGATAGCCACTGGACAGCATGGCGGGCTCACGGCACTCTTGAGCACGCCATGGATTCCGGTAGCCCGTCATGTTCAAACGTCTTCTAGTGGTTGTCGCCAGCGCTTCGCTTGTTCTTTGCGGCCTCGCTCGCGCTGATGAACCCGCCGACACCTCCCTGGTGTTGCTGACGGAAAACTTCCCTCCCTACAACATGGCCAAGAACGGCAAGAACTTCGCCCAGGGCGAGAATATCGACGGCATCGCCGTGGATATCGTCCGTGAAATGTTCAAGCGCGCCGGAATCAACTACAGCCTGACCCTGCGTTTCCCCTGGGAGCGTATCTACAAGATGGCGCTGGAGCAGCCGGGCTATGGTGTGTTCGTCATGGCGCGCCTGCCGGACCGCGAGCCGCTCTTCAAGTGGGTCGGCCCCATCGGCCCGGATGACTGGATCATGCTGGCCAAGGCCGGCAGCACCATCAGCCTCGAATCCCTGGAGCAGGCGCGCAAGTATAAGATCGGCGCCTACAAGGGCGATGCCATTGCCGAGACCCTGACCAAGCAGGGCCTGGCACCCCAGGTGGTGCTGCGGGACCAGGACAATGCCAAGAAGCTGGTGGCGGGGCAGATCGACCTCTGGGCCACTGGCGACCCGGCCGGGCGCTACCTGGCCAAGCAGGAGGGCATCAACGGCCTCAAGACCGTGCTGCGCTTCAACAGCGCCGAGCTGTACCTGGCCCTGAACAAGGATGTCTCCGATGAGGTGGTGGCCAAGCTCCAGGCGGCCCTGGACCAGATGCGCAAAGAGGGAATGGTGGAAGAGATCATGGGGCGTTACCTGTAGGCGCTTCGCTGGCAAGCCAGCTCCTGTGGCGAAGGCCTCTAGCGATAAACCCCATTCTTGCCATGCCCGGCCATGGCCTGGTTGCTGCGCAGACTGATCATCGACTTGATATCGATCCACTCGATGCCCTGGGCCTTGAGCTTGGGCAGTTCGCGCTCGAGCACCGCCAGGGTCTGGGGATAGGGGTGGCCGATCATCACCGCCGAACCCTGTTTGCGCGCCAGCTTGATCGCTGTCTGCAACTGTTGGGCAATGGCTGCCTCGGTGCGCTCGTCATCCAGGAATACATCCCGGGAAACACTGGCCAGACCGATCTTCTGCGCTTCGGCGGCGGCGACCGTCTGGGCGCTGGTGCGGCTGTCGACGAAGAATTTGTGTCGCCGCTGCAAGTCGGCCATCAGCCAGGCCATGGCCTGGGGTTGGGCGGTCATGCGGCTGCCCATGTGGTTGTTGATGCCGCTGGTGTAGGGCACGGCCTGGAAGGCGGCTTCCAGGCGTTTTTGCAGCTCCTCGATGGGCAGCTCGGGGTGCCAGGCGAACGGCCCGGTGGCCGGGTCCATGGGCATGTGCAGGATGACGATCTTGCCGGCGCGATGGGCCTCGCGGGCGAATTCGGCAGCGTGGGGCGTGTCGGGCATGATCGCCGTGGTGACCGGGCCGGGCAGGGCCAGTACGCGGCGGTCACGGGGCAGGTTCTGGCCGAGGTCGTCGATGATCAGGCTCAGGTAGGCCTTGGGCGCAGCGGCTGTGGGTTCGGCGGCTTGGGTCGCAAGGGGCAAGAGGCACAGGAGGGTGAGCAGCGGGGCCTGGAGCGAGCGCAACAGCAGTGAGCAGCGGGAAATCATGGGGATCGGGGTCAGGCCTTTAGGGGGGATTGGCGCCCTGGCGGGCGCTTCGCTGGCAAGCCAGCTCCTACACAAGCCGGCTCCTGTAGGAGCCGGCTTGCCGGCGAAGGGTTCAATCATTTGCCGCGGGTGATGCTCAGCCCCTTGAGCAGGCTCAGGGCCTGGGCCAACTGGTAGTCGTCGTCCTGCGGCATTGGCTTGGCCTTGCTCGCTGCACCACTGGGCTTGTCGGCGCCGCCGTTGCCATTGCCCAGGTGACCCTGCAGGTCGGCTTCCTTGAAGTACTCGCCGTCCTGGGATTCGCTGGTGATCTTGGCGCGGCGCACTTCGATGTCCGGAACGATGCCCTGGGCCTGGATCGAACGCCCGTTGGGGGTGAAGTACAGCGCGGTGGTGATCTTCAGCGCCCGGTCGTTGTTCAGCGGCAGCACGGTCTGCACCGAGCCCTTGCCGAAGCTGGTAGTGCCCATCAGTACTGCGCGCTTCTGATCCTGCAGGGCACCGGCGACGATCTCCGAAGCCGAGGCGCTGCCGCCGTTGATCAGCACCACCATCGGCACGGCTTCGCTTTCGTCCTTGCCGGTGGCGGAGAAGCGCAGCTCGGAGTTGGCGATGCGGCCCTTGGTGTAGACGATCAGGCCCTTGGTGATGAAGTGGTCGACCACTTCCACCGCGGCTTGCAGCACGCCGCCCGGGTTGTTGCGCAGGTCGAGGATGATGCCGTTGAGCTTCTTGCCGTTGTCCTTGCGCAGCTTGGCCAGGGCCTTGGAGACTTCCTCGCCGGTCTTGACCTGGAACTGGGTGATGCGGATGTAGCCGTAGCCCGACTCCAGCAGCTGGCTCTTCACGCTTTTCACCTGGATGGTGGCGCGGGCCAGGGTCACGTCGAACGGCGTGCCGCCGTCGCGCACCAGGGTCAGGGTGATCTTCTGGCCGATCTTGCCGCGCATCTTGTCCACGGCTTCGGTCATGGTCTGGCCACGGGTCGGCTGGCCGTTGATCTTGACGATCAGGTCGCCGGCCTGGATCCCGGCCTTGGATGCCGGGGTGTCGTCGATGGGCGAGACCACCTTGATGAAGCCGTCCTCGGCGCCGACTTCGATGCCCAGGCCGCCGAATTCGCCGCTGGTGCTTTCCTGCAGTTCGGCGAAGTCTTCCGGGCCCAGATAGGCAGAGTGCGGGTCGAGGTTGCTGAGCATGCCCTTGATGGCATTCTCCAGCAGGGTCTTGTCGTCTACGGGTTCGACATACGCGGCCTTGATGCGGTCCATGACCTCGGCGAAGGTGCGCAGCTCTTCCAGCGGCAAGGGCGCCTTGGTGGTCGCGGCGGTTGCTGCTTGAGCGGTTTCGGCGGCAAACGCCTGAGGCGCTCCGATCACCAGGGCGATCGTCAGGGCCAGCGAGGTAAGGCGGGACAAATGCAGCATGTCGAACGAACTCCTAATTTAGATGCAGCGCTTATCCTTGCGCGTGGCACCACTGTGCTGGGTCGCTGGGGCGGCCCTGCTGACGAATTGCAAAGTACAGCGCAGGAGTGTCCTGTCCGCCACTATTACCGACGGTGGAGATGGACTCTCCGGCCTTGACCACGTCGCCGGCTTCCTTGAGCAGCGTCTGGTTGTGTCCGTAGAGGCTCAGGTAACCGTTGCCGTGATCGAGGATCACCAGCAGGCCGGCGCCGCGCAGCCAGTCGGCGAACACTACCCGGCCACCGTGCACGGCGTGCACCTGGCTGCCGGCGGCGGCGCTGATCATCACGCCGTCCCACTTGGAGCGGGAGTCGTCGCCACGGGTTTCACCAAAGCGTGCCAGTAGTCGACCATCAACGGGCCATGGAAGTTTTCCCCGGGCTGAAGCAAATGCCCCGCCATAGGAAGGGCCGGCGCTGGAAACCAGGGCTCCAGGGCTTGATCTTGCGGGTTTGCGCGGTTCATCGCTGGCGTCGGCCTGGGCCTCACGCAAGCGCTTTTTTTCGGCTTCCTGCTGGGCGATCAGCGCTTTCTGCCGCGCTTCCTCTGCCTCGCGAGCCTGGCGGGCCAGGGTTTCTTCAATGGTTTTCAGGACCTTGGCCAGGTCGGCCTGGTCCTGTTCGCGGGCCTTGAGCTTGTCGTCACGGGCCTTCACATCGTTGTTCAGCTTGGCCAGGGCCAGCTGGCGCTCCTTGCGCACCTTGTCGAGTTCTTCGCGCTGGGTGTCGAGGCTGCTTTTCTGCACCAGCAACTGGGCCTGCTGCAGGGAGATGTCCTTTTCCACATTGGCCAGCTGGCGCAGGGTCTCGTTGAAATTCTTCAACTGCTCCAGGCGGGCCTGGCTCAGGTAGTCGTAATAGGTCAGGGTGCGGGCGAATTTTTCCGGGTTCTGCTGGTTGAGCAGCAGCTTGAGGTATTCCTGGCGCCCGTTCTGGTAGGCCGCGCGGGCCTGGATGGCGATCAGTCGCTGCTGTTCAGTGCGCGCGCTCTGGAGTTTTTTTTTCTCCTCATCGAGTCGCTGCAGCTCGGATTCGCTTTTCTTCAGCTCTTTTTGCAGGGCCTCGACCTGCTTTTCCAGCTTGCCCATCTCGGTTTCGGTGCCGCGCAGTTCTTTCTGCACCCCGGACTTCTCTTCCTGCAGCTTGCCCAGCAGCTTTTTCAGCTCGGCAATGTCCTGACGCGTGGCGTCCAACTGTTGTTGGGTTTGCGCGCGCTCGTCGGCGAAAGCCGGTTGGAGCAGGCAGATCAGAGCAAGGGTAATCAGGGCGCGAAGCATAGAGGCGGGCGACACCAGGGAAAGGGACGGCCTAGTATGCCCGCCCATCGCTGCAAAAAAAACGCCTCAAAGCCAACTGCTTTGAGGCGTTCGTCATAAAAAGCCGTTTCCGGGCCGTTATTGGGCCATTTGCTATCAGCGTGCCGCCGCCGTGGCCTGGGGCGGCGGCGCCGATCAACCTTGTGCGGGCGAGCGAGCCTGATGCAGCAGCGCCTGGGTGCCGGCCTGCGCGGCCGAGGCATCCTGGCCGGCCTGGCTGTCTTGCCGGGCCCGCAGGACCACGATTCCCGGGACGTTGTGAACGTACTCCATGAAGGGCGAGTCGATCACCGCGCCCTGGTCCTTTTTCGAGGAGGCGTTGCGCAGGACCGGGCCCTGGGCCGTCTGGATGAACAGCCCGGTATGGGTGACGTCCAGGCCCGAGAGGTGGGTATAGATGCCGATGTAGTCGCCGGTTCGCAGGTGGCTGAGCAGATGCTGGTCAATCAATGCGCTGGGAATGTAGGTGATGTCGCGTTCGGCCACGGGCAGGCCGGGCAGGTAGCGGCCGCCATCGGCCTTTTGATTGAGGCGCTTGGCCACGGTCACCGCGTTCGCACTCAGCTGGGCGGTCACATCCTCGGCCATGGGTTGCCCGGCATGGGCCCAATCGGTGAAGAAGTGGCGGCGGTTGAGGAAGTTGATATCGCCGTTCACGTAGCGAATCTGCACCAGGTTGTTGATGAAGCCGGCCTCGTCGCTGGACTGGCGCAAGGCCTCGACGTAATCCAGGTAGGTGAAGCAGTCCAGGCCCCTGAAGTCGACCACCAGCTTCTCGGCCAGGGTTGCGGAGCCGTGCAGCCGGTTCGCCGCGTAAGGCGTGTGCAGGAACTCCCGGGAAATCAGGTCGTTCATCTGGCCTATGTCGGTAGAGCCCCGAGGAGGCTGGATCTTCAGCAGTGCTTTCAATTTATCGGCGGTCTGAGCATCCATTTCCACCGGGCTGTGTTGCTGTGCGAGGGCACTGGCATCCACCGGCTGTTGAGCAGGAATCTGGCTTGCACAGCCTGACAGGAGGGAGGCCAGAAGCAGCGTAGCCGTCTTGTTCATGGAGATTCTCTCTGCTGTTATTGATAACGATAATCATTATTCAATAAGTGCCCGGCGCTTGTCTGCTTTTACTTCCATGGCCCTGATTCGCCCTGTGCAAGGCCACCATGAAAAACGCCCGACGGTTGCATCGGGCGTTTTTGCCTGCAATGGCGAGCTGGAGGGATCAGTGCGCCGGGTCCACCAGGATCGACGTGCCGGTCATTTCCGCGGGCTTGGGCAGGCCCAGCAACTTGAGCATGGTGGGCGCCACGTCCGCCAGAACCCCGCCTTCACGGACTTTCAAGGCGCGTTTGCCGACATAGATGAATGGCACCGGCTCGGTGGTGTGGGCGGTGTGGGCCTGGCCGGTGGATTCGTCGGACATCTGCTCGACGTTGCCGTGGTCGGCGGTGATCAGGGCTTCGCCGCCGACCTTTTCCAGGGCGTCGACGATACGTCCGACGCACAGGTCCAGGCATTCCACGGCTTTGACCGCCGCCTCGAACACGCCGCTGTGACCGACCATGTCGCCGTTGGCGTAGTTGACGATGATCACGTCATAACGCTGGTGCTCGATGGCGTCGACGATCTTGTCGGTGACTTCCGGGGCACTCATTTCCGGCTGCAGGTCGTAGGTGGCGACTTTCGGCGACGGGATCAGGATGCGCTCCTCGCCCGGGAACGGCTCTTCGCGGCCACCGGAGAAGAAGAAGGTGACGTGGGCATACTTCTCGGTCTCGGCGATGCGCAGTTGGGTCTTGCCGTTTTTCGCCAAATAGTCGCCCAGCACGTTCTCCAGGCTGCCCGGGGCAAAGGCCGATGGCGCGGGGATGCTGGCGGCGTACTGGGTGAGCATGACGAAGCCGGCCAGCTTAGGCTGGCGTGGGCGTTCGAAGTCCTTGAAGCCGTCTTCGACGAAGACCCGGGTCAGCTCCCGTGCACGGTCGGCGCGGAAGTTCATGAACACCACGGCATCGCCGTCCTCGACCTTGACCGGTTCGCCGATGGTGGTGGCCTTGACGAATTCGTCGCTCTCTTCACGGGCGTAGGCGGCTTGCAGGCCTTCCTGGGCGGTGGCGGCGTTGAACTGGCCCTGGCCGTCGACGATCAGGTTGTAGGCCTGGGCCACACGGTCCCAGCGGTTGTCGCGGTCCATGGCGAAGTAACGGCCGATCAGGCTGGCGATGCGGCCCTTGCCCAGGGTCTTGAAGGTTTCGTCCAGCAGTTCGATGGACGACTGGGCGCTTTTGGGCGGGGTGTCGCGGCCATCGAGGAAGGCATGCAGGTAGATCTTCTCGGCGCCGCGCTTGAAGGCCAGTTCGGCCATGGCGATCAGGTGGTCCTGGTGGCTGTGCACGCCGCCGTCGGACAGCAGGCCGAGGATGTGCACCGCCTTGCCGGCATCCACGGCCTTGTCCACGGCCGCGCAAATGGTCGGGTTCTCGAAGAACTCACCGTCACGGATGGCCTTGGTCACCCGGGTGAAGTCCTGGTACACCACGCGGCCGGCGCCGAGGTTCATGTGGCCGACTTCGGAGTTGCCCATCTGCCCGTCCGGCAGGCCGACATCCATGCCCGAACCCGAGATCAGGCCGTTGGGCATGCTGGCGCACAAGCGGTCCAGGACCGGCTTCTTGGCCGCATAGACGGCGTTGGATTCGTGGCTTTCGCTGTGACCGAAGCCATCCAGAATCATCAGGACCAAAGGTTTAGGCGTGGTAGTCATGGCGTCCACTCGTGGCTGGATAGGAAAGAGATGAAAGGGAGGTGTTGAAAAAGGGAGTGGCAGTTTAAAGCGAAGTTCCGGTGGAGTCACCGCCGGGCGGGGTTTGGTCGACCCGGAGGGCTGTGTATACTGGCCGACATTTTAACGCCCTGGAACCTCCTTAGATGGTTGCTCACCTGATTCAATTCGCCACTGAACACTACTTGCTCGTCGGCGCCTTCGCCATCCTGCTGGCTCTGTTGATCGCTCATGAATTGAGCCGCGGTGGCCGCAGCCTCAGCACCCGTGAACTGACCGCGCTGGTCAACAGCGAGCAGGGCGTCGTGATCGATATTCGTCCATCCAAGGACTATGCCGCCGGCCATATCGTCGGTGCACTGAACATTCCCCAGGACAAGCTGGCCGCCCGTGTCGGCGAGCTGGAGAAGCACAAGTCCAAGACCATCATCCTGGTGGACGCCCAGGGCCAGCACGCCGGCACCCACGCCCGCGAGCTGCTCAAGTCCGGTTTCACCGCGGCCAAGCTGTCCGGCGGCGTGGCCAGCTGGAAGGCCGATAACCTGCCATTGGTGAAGTAATGTCCAAGGTCATCGTCTACTCCAGTGATTACTGCCCTTACTGCTCGCGCGCCAAGCATCTGCTGGCGAGCAAAGGCGTAGCCTTCGAAGAGATCAAGGTCGATGGCAAGCCCCAGGTACGCGCCGAGATGGCCCAGAAGGCCGGACGTACGTCCGTGCCGCAGATCTGGATCGGCGCCACCCACGTAGGTGGCTGTGATGATTTGTTCGCCCTGGAGCGTGCCGGCAAGCTCGACGCGCTGCTAGCGGCCTGAAATTCCCAACCCTATAGACCCAAGATCAAGAAGGACTCTGAGATGACTGACCAACAGAACACCGTTGCCGACGACGAAAGCGCACCGCAATTCTCCCTGCAGCGTATCTACGTGCGTGACCTGTCCTTCGAAGCGCCGAAAAGCCCGGCGATCTTCCGTCAGCAGTGGGAACCTAGCGTCGGCCTGGACCTCAATACCCGCCAGACAGCGTTGGAAGCCGATTTCCACGAAGTGGTGCTGACCCTGTCCGTGACCGTGAAGAACGGCGACGAAGTGGCCTTCATCGCTGAAGTCCAGCAGGCCGGTATCTTCCTGATCAAGAACCTGGATGAGGCTTCCATGAGCCACACCCTGGGTGCTTTCTGCCCGAACATCCTGTTCCCTTACGCTCGTGAAGCGCTGGACAGCCTGGTGACCCGCGGTTCGTTCCCGGCGCTGATGCTGGCCCCGGTGAACTTCGATGCGCTGTACGCCCAAGAGCTGCAACGCCTGCAGTCCGCTGGCGAAAACACCGTTCAGTAAGTGCGGGTTGCGGTACGAAAAAAGCGCCTGTAACGGCGCTTTTTTCATGCTCGGGCAAAACCTGTAGGAGCGGGCTTGCCCGCGAACCCCCGGCTCTACTTGAACCCCAACTGTCTCCAGCCTTCATAGACCGCCACGGCCACGGTGTTGGACAGGTTCAGGCTGCGGCAGCCTTCGCGCATGGGCAGGCGCAGGCGCTGTTCGCCGGGCAGGGCGTCCAGCACGTCCGCCGGCAGGCCCCGGCTCTCGGGGCCGAACAGGAAGGCGTCGCCCTCCTGGAAGCTGGCGTCGTGGAACGGCCGCGAGCCCTTGGTGGTGAAGGCGAACAGGCGCGGCTGGCCGAGGCTTTCCAGGCAACTGGCAAGGTCGGCATGGCGTTGCAGGGTGGCGTATTCGTGATAGTCGAGGCCGGCGCGGCGCAGGCGCTTGTCGTCCATTTCGAAACCCAGCGGCTCGATCAAATGCAGGTGGCAGCCGCTGTTGGCGCACAGCCTGATAACGTTGCCGGTATTCGGCGGAATTTCTGGTTGAAAGAGGATGACGTGAAACATGCACGGCTCCGAAGAGAAAGACAGGCTGCATTCTACGCCTGAAGCGTACTCGCGACCGAAGCTAATGCTGCGGGTGTTCGGCTCCCTGGCGATTGTCGGGGTGATGGTAGGGCTGATGATCGGCCGCCTGACCCAGCCTGATCCGGTGGCGTTGCAGCAGGTCGAGGTGGCGCCCGATGGGCTGGTGCTGTGGTTCAACCATGAGCCCAAGCTCCATGGGGAACACATCGATGGCACCGTGGCGCTGCTGTTCGATGCCCAGGGGCAGGCACAGAAGGGCCAGTTGCAGGTCAATCAGCGCAATGTGAACTGGCGGGTGCGCCGGGCGGACCAGGGCCTGCTGCTGAACCTGGTGGCCGCGCGGCCGCTGCGGGGCCAGTGGGACGGGAGCGAGGTGGAGGGGCGCTGGCGCCTGGCGATCCACCTGCGGGAGGAATAAAAGAGGGAAACCCCGGCCTGCCTGTACCAAGGCCCCCAAAAGCGGGAGGGGCTGAGCGCCACGAGGGCGATGAGTCCCGGTGTAAAGAAGGGGATTCCCGGCCTGCCTGTACCAGGGTCCCCAAAAGCGTGGCCCGTCGCGATGCGCGGGATGGGCCGGGTATTAAAGAGGGAAGTCCCGGCCTGCCTGTACCGGGGCTCCCGAAAGCGTGGCCCGTCGCTGTGAGCGGGATGGGCCGGGTATTAAAGAGGGAAGTCCCGGCCTGCCTGTACCGGGGTTCCCGAAAGCGTGGCCCGTCGCTGTGAGCGGGGTGGGCCTGGTGTTAAAGAGGGAAGTCCCAGCCTGCCTGTACTGGGGTTCCCGAAACCTTTGGCCGTCGCGATGTGCGTGCCGAGCCAGGTGTTAAAGAGGGGAATCCCCGGCCTGCCTGTACCAAGGTCCCCGAAACTGGGTAGTGACTGGGTTATTGCAGGTGGCGTGCCAGTTTTGGCTGCAGAGGCGTTGATTGCTGGGATAAAAAGCCGAAAGCCCCGTAATCCGGGGCTTTTGCGTTTTCGACGGAGGGCTTTTCAGAGCTGAGGCGCGGGTTGTACCCGGGCTGGATGGCACTGCAGCGCGCCTTCGGGCAGTGCATGCACCCCATCCTGGTGCACGCACATCCTCATCGTAGGAGCCGGCTTGCCGGCGAAAGCGCCTGTGGGCGCACTGCAAGGTTCAAGGGCCTCTTCGCTGGCAAGCCAGCTCCTACATGCCGCGGCCGGGGCTTCAGCCTTCCTCGCCTTCATCCTCGTCGCCACCGTCGACCTTCATCCCCAGCTCCTTGATCTTGCGGGTCAGGGTATTGCGCCCCCAGCCCAACAGGACCGCGGCATCGCGGCGGCGGCCGGCGGTGTGCTTGAGGGCGGTCTCGATCATGATCCGCTCGAAACTCGGTACCGCGCTGTCCAGCAGGTTCGATTGCCCGCGGGCCAGGGCCTGGTCGGCCCATTGGCGCAGGGCCTGTTCCCAGTTGGTGACCGGCGCTGAATCCTGGGGCAGGCTCAGCAACTCCGGTGGCAGGTCGCTGATATGCACCTCGCGACCCGAGGCCATGACGGTGATCCAGCGGCAGGTGTTCTCCAGCTGGCGCACGTTGCCCGGCCACGGCAGGTTCTTCAGGTATTCCTCGGTTTCGTTTTTCAGCAACTTGGGTTCCACCGCCAGCTCCTGGGCGGCGCGGCTGAGGAAGTGCCTGGCCAGGGTCGGGATGTCTTCGCGACGGTCCGACAGGCGCGGGATATGGATGCGGATCACGTTGAGGCGGTGGAACAGGTCCTCACGGAACTTGCCGGCGTGCACCAGGGTTTCCAGGTTCTGGTGGGTCGCGGCGATGATGCGTACATCGACCTTGACCGGGGTATGGCCACCGACCCGATAGAACTCGCCATCGGCCAGAACCCGCAGCAGGCGGGTCTGAGTGTCGGCTGGCATGTCGCCGATCTCGTCGAGGAACAGGGTGCCGCCGTCGGCCTGCTCGAAGCGCCCGCGCCGCAGGTTGGCCGCGCCGGTGAACGCGCCCTTTTCATGGCCGAACAGCTCGGATTCCATCAGGTCCTTGGGGATCGCCGCCATGTTCAGGGCGATGAACGGCGAAGCCGCCCGCGGGCTGTGGCGATGCAGGGCATGGGCTACCAGTTCCTTGCCGGTACCGGATTCGCCGTTGATCAGCACTGTGATGTTGGAGTGGCTCAGGCGCCCGATGGCTCGGAACACCTCCTGCATGGCCGGCGCCTCACCGATGATTTCCGGAGTGCGAGTCAGGGTCGGCGGCACTTCCAGGCCTTGCTGTTCCTGGGCGTGCTGATTGGCGCGCTTGACCAGCGACACTGCCTCATCGACATCGAACGGCTTGGGCAGGTATTCGAAGGCGCCGCCCTGGTAGGAAGCGACAGCGCTATCCAGGTCCGAATGCGCGGTCATGATGATCACCGGCAGGCGCGGGTGCTGCTCGCGAATCCGTGCCAGCAGGTCCAGGCCACTGGCACCGGGCATGCGAATGTCGGAAATGATCACGTCCGGAGCCTGGCGGGCCAGGCGGCTCATCACCCCGTCGGCGCTGTCGAAGCTCTGGGTGGTCATCCCTTCCTGCTGCAAGGCTTTTTCCAGGACCCAACGGATAGAACGGTCGTCATCGACGATCCACACGGTTTCACTACGGCTCATGTCGATGGGGCTCCTTGTTCCAGTGGCAGAAAGATCGAGAACGTGGTGTGGCCGGGATGGCTGTCACATTCGATCAGACCCTGGTGCTGGCTGATGATGTTCTGGGTGATGGCCAGGCCCAGCCCGGTACCGTCCGGGCGGCCGCTGACCATGGGGAAGAAGAGGGTGTCCTGCAGTTCCGCGGGGATGCCCGGGCCGTTGTCGATGATCTCGATCTTGCTCACCAGGCGATGGCGCACGTGGCCGATGGTGAACTGGCGCATGGTGCGGCTGCGCAGGGTGATGCGCCCCAGGCGCATTTCATTCTGGCTGCTGATGGCCTGCATGGCGTTGCGCACGATGTTGAGCACCGCCTGGATCATCTGTTCGCGGTCGATCAGCACGTCGGGAATGCTCGGGTCGTAATCGCGCACCAGGGTGATACAGCCCTGGCTTTCGGCTTCCACCAGGCTGCTGACCCGCTCCAGCACTTCATGGATGTTGGTCAGGGCCAGGGATGGCAGCTTGTTCGAGCCGAGCATGCGGTCCACTAGGTTCCGCAGGCGGTCGGCTTCTTCGATGATGACGTTGGTGTAGTCCTTGAGGCTTTCCTCGGGCAGCTCCCGGGCCAGCAACTGTGCGGCGCCGCGAATGCCCCCCAAGGGGTTCTTGATTTCATGGGCCAGGCCGCGCACCAGCATCTTGCTGGTTTCCTGCTTGGACAACTGGGCCTCTTCCTTGGTGATCCGCAGCAGCCGGTCCCGGGGGTGGACTTCCAGCAGCAGCAAGGTGTCGCCGTTGCTGAGGATCGGCGTCACCGCGTAGTCGACGGTCAGGGTCTGGCCGGTCAGTGCGGTGAGCATGGCTTCGCGCTTGGTGAAGGGGTGCGCCTGCTCCACCGCCTGGCGCAGGGAGCTCAGGGCCTCGGCGGATTCGGTGAACAGCTCGCTGATGAATTGCCCATGGCTGCGCTGGCCGCTGATGGCCAGGAGCATTTCCGCCGCCGGGTTCATGTACTCAAGGCGCAGGTCGGCATTGAGCAGGATGGTGGCGGTGGTCAGGTTGTCCAGAAGCAGGCGGTGCAGTGGGTCGCTGATGGTCATGGGTAGATGGTGACCTCTTTTGAAGCAAGACAATCCGGGGCCGGTCCCGAAGTGCGCGCGCGGCTAAGGCGCTGTGGTGGAGAAAATGCAAAAACCAAACCAAGGCTCCGAAAAGAAGCGCGCATGCCCTGAAACAGGCGTTTGAAGCCTGGTTCTGTGGCGTTTTGCCAGCGCTGGCGGGTATTTTCGAACCAAAATGGGCTGGTATTGGCACCTGAGTGCAAGGCATTGCACCAATATAGTGCATGAATCTGAGCGGCGCTCGATGGGCGCGCCTTGATAGAAGAATCAACGCCCGTTTTTCAGCGGCGCGGGGCAAAGGGCGGGTTTAGAGTGCTCGAACCCGATGCTTCAAGGTTTAGGATGCGGCCATGGAAAATGCCCCTCTGCTGTTCCAGCTTCCCGATGACGACACCCTGTACCAGGCGCTGCTGGCCCGGGACCCGGCCTATGAAGGCTTTGCCTTTGTCGGGGTGAAGAGCACCGGCGTGTTCTGCCGCCTGACCTGCGCTGCACGCAAGCCCAAGCGCGAGAACACGGTGTTCTTCGGCTCCATCAAGGGTTGTGTCGAAGCAGGGTTCCGCGCCTGCCTGCGCTGTCGTCCGCTGGAGCGGGCCGGGGTCCAGGAGCCCTGGGTGCAGACCTTGCTCGAGCAGTTGGGCCGCGACCCGGAACGCCGTTGGTACGAGGACGACCTGGTCGCCCAGGGGCTGGACCCATCCACCGTGCGCCGTGCGTTCAAGCGCTATTTCGGCGTCACCTTCCTGGAAATGGCGCGCCTGCGTCGCATGGGCCAGGGCATGCAGCAACTGGCCTCGGGAGAGCCGGTGATCGAGGCGCAGATCAGCGCCGGCTTCGACTCCGACAGCGGCTTTCGCCACGCCTTCAGCCGCCTGGCGGGCCAGCCGCCGTCGAACCTGCGGGGGCGGGAACTGCTCAAGGTCGATTGGTTGCAGACCCCGATCGGCGTGATGCTGGCGGTGGCCGATGCCCAGGTCCTGCATCTGCTGGAATTCTTCGACCGCCCGGCACTGGCCAATGAGTTGCAGAACCTGCAGAAGAGCAGCGGTTCGAGCATAGGTTTCGGGCGTTTTGCCCCCATCGACCAGATCGAGGCCGAACTGCAGCGTTACTTCGCCGGCGAGGCGGTGCACTTCGCCACACCGCTGGCGATGAGCGCCTCGCCCTTTACCCGTACCGTCTGGCAGGCGCTGCGGGCCATTCCCCTGGGTACCACCTGCAGCTACGCCGAGGTGGCGCGGCAGGTCGGCTCGCCCTCAGCGGTGCGCGCGGTGGCCCGGGCCAATGCCGCCAACCAGATTTCCATTGTCATTGCCTGCCACCGGGTGATTGGCGCCGATGGCTCCCTGACCGGCTATGGCGGTGGTCTGTGGCGCAAGCGCTGGTTGCTGGAGCATGAGCGGCGCCTGCACCACTTGCAGGGTGCATCAGCGAGCGGGCTGTAGCTCGCTGCCTGGCACCGGGTCGAGCCGGGAAACCTTATCCACAGGTGGCTGGGCGCCAGTCTGGCGCGCCAGTTCGTCGGCATCCGCCTGTTCCGCCGTGGACAGCTCGGCGGCGTTATGGCCGATGCGCTTGAGCAGGGCCAGCATGCATGCCAGCGAGACCAGGGCGTAGCAGGCCGAGGCGATGGCCACGCCGATGATGCTGCCGGTGCCATTGAGGATGCTCTGGGCCAGCACCGGCGTGGCGCCGCCCACCAGCAGTGAACACAGCTGATAGGAGATCGACAGCCCGCTGTAGCGCACCCGGGTCGGAAACGCCCGCGCCAGGATGCCGCCCACCGCGCCATAGAACATCGAGTGCGGCACCGTGGCCAGGCACATACCCAGCACCGCGATCCAGTAGTGACCGGTCTCCACGGCGAAGAACATCGCCGGCATCAGCAGCAGCTCGGGCACCACCATCAGCACCATGGCCTTGCGCATGTCCATGCGTGAAACCAGCACCGCACCCAGGGGCTGGGTGATGAACTGCACCACCAGGGCGATGACGATCACGCTGAGGAAGCTGCCCTGGCTGTAGCCCAGCTCCTTGGTGGCCCAGGACAGGGCGAAGGTGCTCTTGAAATAGGTGACGTGGATGATCGGCAGCACCCCGGCCCCCAGCAGTACTAGGCGCCAGTGGTCGCGCAGGACTTCGAGAATCGGCAGCTTGACGGTCTTTTTCTGCTCCATCAGGCGCTTCATGTCATCGGATTCTTCCAGCTTGAGGCGGATGACCATGCCGATGATCACCAGCACCGCCGACAGCAGGAACGGAATGCGCCAGCCCCAGAGCAGAAAGTCCGGAGTCGGCAGGGCGCTGAGGCCGAAGAACACCAGGGTTGCCAGCAGGTTGCCGGCCGGCGAACCCTGCTGGGCGAAGGCGGCATAGAGAATGCCCTTGCCCTTGGGCGCGCTTTCGCTGGCGATGAGGATCGCCCCGCCCCATTCGCCACCCACCGCGATGCCCTGGATGATGCGCAGGGTCACCAGGGCAATGGGGGCCCAGACGCCGATCTGCAGGTAGCTGGGCAGCAGGCCGATGCAGGTGGTGGCCAGGCCCATCATGATCAGGGTGATCACCAGGGTGGTCTTGCGGCCGATCTTGTCGCCCATGTGGCCGAAGATGATGCCGCCGACGGGGCGGGCGATGAACCCGGCCCACAGGGTGAGGAAGGACAGCAGGGTGGCCGTGCCGGGGGGCAGGTCGGCGGGAAAGAACACCTTGCCGAACACCAGGGCGGCGGCGATGCCGTAGGCGTAGAAGTCATACCACTCGATGGTGGTGCCGATGAATGAGGCGATACCCGCCTTGCGGGCTCTCTTGTGGGCAGCGGCATCCTGGGCAGCGTTCATGTTCAATTCCTGCGTTTTTATTGTTATATGCGCCCCTGATCGGGCGCATGGACCTCTGGCAAGGTCCGACCGCTGGGAGCCTATACAGGCAGGAATCGAAAAATATAATGATTAAATCTTATGGTTTGATACGTGATTGCGTATCGCGCCCCAACGCTCAGCGCCCTCCGGCGGCCGGTTTGATCAGGGACTTGAGCAGCCCGAGAAAGCTTTCGGCCGCCGCCGAAGGCTTGTCCTCCAGGCGGATCGCCTGGATCTGCGAAGGCGCGCCGGAGCCTTCGAGCTCGCCGTAATGCACGCCCGGCTGGCCGAGCATGGCCAGGGTCTGGGGCACCAGCGCCACGCCCATCTCGTGGGCCACCATTGCCACCACCGTTTGCCATAGCCGCGTCTCGTGGCGAATGCGCGGGCTGAACCCGGCCGCCACGCAGCGGGAAATGATCAGGTCGTGGTAGTGCGGCGAGACCGCCCGCGGAAACAGGATGAAATCGTCATTGGCCAGTTGCGCCAGGTCGATCCGCGCCTGGGTGGCCAGCGAGTGGCTCTGGGGCAGGCAGCAGAGGAACGGCTCGGCCAGCAGCGGTTCGCTGTGGATGCCGGCGGCGAAGGTGCTGCCATGGACGAAACCGATGTCGATCTGGCCGCGTTGCAGGGCCTGGGTCTGGTCGGCACTGTTCATTTCCATCAGCACCACTTCGGTTTCCGGGTATTGCTGTTCGAAGGCCTTGACCGCCTCGGGCAGCCCGCGGTGCAGGATCGAATTGACGAAACCCAGGCTCAGGCGCCCGGCAAAGCCTTCTGCCGAGCGCTGGGTCAGGTGCCGCGCCTGGTCGGCACGCAGCAGCAGGTAGCGGGCCTCGTCCAGCAGAACCTGGCCGGCGTTGGTCAGGCTCACGGATTTGTTGTTGCGATTGAGCAGTTGGACTTCCAGTTGCCCCTCAAGCTTCTTGATGTCGAAACTCAGGGCCGGCTGGGAAATGCACAGACGGTTCGCGGCCCGCCCGAAATGCAGTTCTTCGGCTACCGCGACGAAGTAGCGCAACTGTTTGAGGTCCATGGCGACTCCGGTTCTACGATATTGATTTCTTATCGTAGTTGATTGATTTTGTATTAGATACTTATCGATGGCGGCTCTAGTCTCGGCCTACAAAAAACAGGAGACGCGCCATGACCGCCGAGCCCCGCCCCATTGAAGACAGCCTCAACATCCCCGACAGCCGCGGCATCAACCTGTTCGAGTGCGACGCCGGCCTGGCCGCGCTGCTCCAGGTCTACCTGCCCTCGGCGGTCTACCAGCAGTGGTTGCCCACCTTGCAGCACCTGGGCGCCCGGGCCGGTGGCGAGCTGGATGTGCTGGCCCTGAGCGCCGACAAGAATCCCCCGGTGCTGCAACCGCGTACCCGCCGCGGCGAGAACCTGCAAAGCATTGCCAAGCATCCGGACTACGTCACCCTGGAACGGGTGGCCTTTGCCGAACTGGGGCTGGCTGCCATGAGCCACCAGCCCGGAGGCCCGCCGCCGCTGATCAAGTACGCCCTGACCTACCTGTTCGTCCAGGCCGAGTTCGGCCTGTGCTGCCCGGTGAGCATGACCGACTCCCTGACCCGCACCCTGTGCAAGTTCGGTACGCCGGAACTGGTGGCGCGCTACCTGCCGCAGTTGCAGTCCCAGGATTTCGAGACGCTGTTCCAGGGGGCGATGTTCATGACCGAACAGGCCGCCGGTTCCGACGTGTCACGCACCGAAACCCGGGCCCGGCTGGAAGATGGCCAATGGCGCCTGTTCGGTGAGAAGTGGTTCTGCTCCAACCCGGATGCCGACCTGGCCATGGTCCTGGCGCGCCCGGAAGACGCACCACCGGGCATGGCCGGGGTGACCCTGTTCCTGTTGCCCAAGGTGCTGCCCGACGGCTCGCGCAACCACTACCGGATCCAGCGCCTGAAGGACAAGCTGGGCAGCCGCTCGATGGCCAGTGGCGAGATCACCCTGGAAGGCGCCACGGCCTACCTGATCGGTGAGGTCGGCCGCGGTTTTCAGCAGATGGCCGACATGATCAACATGTCGCGCCTGTCCAATGGCGTGCGCGCGGCGGGGCTGATGCGCCGGGGGCTGAGCGAGGCGTTGTACATCGCCCGCCAGCGCCGGGCCTTCGGCAAGCACCTGATCGAAATGCCTCTGATGCAGCGCCAGTTGCTGAAAATGATGCTGCCCACCGAACAGGCGCGCTCGATGTTCATGCAGATCGCCAGCTTGCTGCCCCGGGCCGATGGCGGCGATGAGACGGCGCGCAAGTGCGTGCGGATCCTTACGCCGCTGATCAAGTTCCGCGCCTGCCGTGATGCCCGCCGGGTGACCGGCGATGCCATGGAAGTGCGCGGCGGGGTTGGCTATATCGAGGAGTGGAGCGATGCCCGGCTGGTGCGCGATGCGCACCTGGGGTCGATCTGGGAGGGCACCAGCAACATCGTCGCCCTGGACATTGCCCGGGCGGTGACTCGGGAGCAGGCGCTGGAGCCGTTGCAGGGCTATCTGGCCGGGCTGCTGGCCGAGGCCGATTTGCCACCGGCGAGCCGCCGGCTGTTCGATTCGGCCCTGTTGCGCACCGTGACCGGCTTCCATGCCGTGGCGCAGCAGCGCCGGGACGAGCAGGTGCGGCAGGTGGGCAGCGTTCTCTATCACCTGGCCAGCGCCATCTTCATGGCCTGGGAGGCCGCGCGCCAGGGTGCGGACCATCGGCGCCTGGCCCTGGCTCACCTGGTGCTGGTGCACAAGGTGTTGCCGCGCGATCCGTTGGGCCTTGAGCCGGTGATCGATGCCGAGCTGCTGGTGCGCCTGGCCAATGAAAGCCCGCTGTCCCAGGCCCAGGCCATGCAATTGCTGCCGGCCTGAATGGCCGTCCTTGTCCGATCTGCCGGAGTACATCCATGACGTTTGCCCAAGGCGCCCTGGCGGGCGTGAAAATCATCGATCTCAGCCGTGTGCTGGGCGGCCCCTACTGCTCCCAGGCCCTGGCCGACCACGGCGCCGACGTGATCAAGCTGGAACCTTTGAGCGGTGATGAGACCCGGGGCTGGGGGCCGCCTTTCGAAGGTGATGACGCGGCGTATTTTCGCGGCATCAACCGTAACAAGCAGGGGATCGCCGTCGACCTGTCGCGCCCTGAAGGCCTGGAACTGCTGATGCAGTTGCTGGAAGGCGCCGACGTGCTGATCGAGAACTTCAAGCCGGGCACCCTGCAGCGTTGGGGCATCGGTTACCAGGAGGTGCTGAGCCAGCGTTTTCCGGCGTTGATCCACTGCGGGATTTCCGGCTTTGGCGCCGATGGCCCGCTGGGCGGGCTACCGGGTTACGACGCGGTGATCCAGGCCATGGCCGGGCTGATGAGCGTCAACGGCGAAGGCGACGGCGGGCCGTTGCGCATCGGCCTGCCGATTGTCGATATGGTCACCGGCCTGAATGCCCTGGCGGGGATTCTCCTGGCCCTCAACGAGCGCCAGCGCAGCGGCCTCGGGCAGTCACTGGACATCTCCCTGTACGACTGCGGCGTGTCTCTGTTGCACCCGCACCTGCCGAACTACTTCGCCGCCGGCAAGACGCCCAAACGCACGGGCAACGCCCATCCCAACATTGCTCCCTACGACAGCTACCGCACCGCTGGCGAGCCGATTTTCCTGGCGGTGGGCAACGACCGCCAGTTCGCTCGGCTGTGCCAGGAACTGGGGGCCGGCGCGTTGCTGGAGGACCCGCGCTTTACCGACAACGGCAAGCGCTCGGTCAACCGCGAGGCCTTGAAGCAGCAACTGGAGCATTACCTGTCGGCGCACGACGGCGCGTTGCTGGCCCCGCGGCTGATCGGCCAGGGGGTGCCTTGTGGTTCGATCGCCACCGTCGACCAGGTGGTGGCTCATCCCCACACCCGGCATCGCGGGCTGCTGGTGGAACTCGATGGCTACCGGGGCATAGGTTCGCCGGTGAAGTTGTCACGCACGCCGGCCAGCTACCGTACGGCGCCGCCGAGCCTGGGGCAGGACACCCGGGCGGTATTGCAGGGGCTGGGCCTGGATGACCCGACCATCGCCGCTCTGCTGGCCAGTGGCGTGGTGCACGGTTGAGGCTCAGGGGCGGCGGGCCCGCAGCAGAGTGAAGCTGATGGCCGGGCTCTGTTGCAGGACCTTGTCGCCAGCCAGCACCTGCACCGCCAACCGGTGCTGGCCACGGTCGATATTCACCAGCTGCAGCTCGGGCCCCTGGCCGGCCTGGCCATAGGGCTGGCCATCCAGCAGCAGGCGCAGACGGTGGCCGGGCCGCAGGCTGGGCTGCAACTCCACCTGCACGCTGAAACTGCCGTTGTTGGCGCGCAAGGCACCGTGCTCCGGTACGCCGCTCAGTTGCAGCCGTTCGTAGGCCAGAAGGGTGCTGGCAGGTTGTGCTGCCGGCGTATGTGGCGCCGGTGTGGTCGGGCTGGGGAGGCGATTCGGCGCGGGCGTTTCAATCTGCCGGTACGAGGTTCCCGGCGGCTGGTCGCTATAGGCGCGATTACCGGCCGAGTCGGTGTACTGGTAGATCTGCGCGCCGGCTGGCAATGCGCTGATCCACAGCAGGCAAGCAATGACGAGGTGCATCTCGCTGATCCTGGCGGGTGCCTGAAAGGCTCCAGCATAGGGCGCTGCTGCGCGTGGCGCAGGCGCCGTTAACCTTTGAACACACATAACTCTGCCGTGGCACGAACCATCGCCAGTCGTCGCAGTGGGTCGCTGCTGCTGGCCTGATTGGCCCGGGCCAGCCATTGCGGGCATTGGCGGTCGGTGCGCTGCGGGCTGAAGTCGGCCAGTTGCTGCAGCAGGCGTTTTTGTAACTGATCAAGTTGGGGGCGGATCTGCCCGGCCAGGTCCTGGCGCGGAGTGTCCGGTGCCCGGCCTTGCAAGTGCCAGGCCGAGAGTCGGGCGTATTGCACCAGCTTGTTGGCTTCGATCTGGGCGGCGAAGAACTGCCCAACCGTTTCTTCGCTCAAGTGATAGGTTGCGGCCTGGGCGGTTGCCCCGGCGATCACCTGTTGTTCCCGCGGGCGGTCTTCCACGGCCTTGTGGCTGTCCCATTTGCTCAGGGCCACCTGATCGGCAATCGCCAGGCGTTCGCCGATGCTCTGCAGCAGCGGGGCGAGGGCGGGCGGGGCGTCACTGGCGCAGGCGGCGGTGGCGAACAGGCTGCAAGTCAGGGCGAGGCACAGGTTGAGGCGTGAAGTCATGGGCGGGCTCGGCTGCTGATGGGGAGACGGCGCCCATGATGCACGCAACCACCCCGGGCAGGGCAAATGCGCGGGCATAAAAAAAGGCCTCCCGAAGGAGGCCTCTTGATCACGCGGCTTGCGCCGGCGCTACCGGATCAGCAGCTGTAGTACAGCTCGTATTCCAGTGGGTGTACGAAGGTACGTACCTTGATTTCTTCTTCGCTTTTCAGGGCGATGTAGGCGTCGATGAAGTCGTCGCTGAAAACGCCGCCTTTGGTCAGGAACGCACGACCTTTGTCCAGCTCTTCCAGGGCTTCCTTCAGGCTGCCGCAAACTTGTGGGATCTCTTTGGCCTCTTCAGGCGGCAGGTCGTACAGGTTTTTGTCAGCAGCGTCGCCAGGGTGGATCTTGTTCTGGATGCCGTCCAGGCCGGCCATCAGCAGGGCAGCGAAGGCCAGGTACGGGTTGGCAGCCGGGTCCGGGAAACGGGCTTCGATACGGCGGGCCTTAGGGCTCGACACGTAAGGAATACGGATCGAAGCGGAGCGGTTGCGCGCCGAGTAGGCCAGCATGACCGGGGCTTCGAAGCCTGGCACCAGACGCTTGTAGGAGTTGGTCGCCGGGTTGGTGAAGCCGTTCAGGGCCTTACCGTGCTTGATGATGCCGCCGATGAAGTACAGGGCGGTATCGGACAGGCCGGCATAGCCTTCACCTGCGAAGGTGTTCTTGCCGTCTTTCCAGATCGACATGTGGACGTGCATGCCCGAGCCGTTGTCGCCGTACAGAGGCTTGGGCATGAAGGTGGCAGTGCGGCCGTAGGCGTCAGCCACGTTGTGCACCACGTACTTCAGGGTCTGGGTTTCGTCGGCCTTCTTCACCAGGGTGTTGAACTTGACGCCGATTTCGTTCTGGCCGGCAGTCGCCACTTCGTGGTGGTGAACTTCGACGGTCAGGCCCATTTCTTCCAGTGCGTTGCACATGGAGGTACGGATTTCGTGGTCGTGGTCGAACGGTGGAACCGGGAAGTAGCCGCCCTTGACGCCTGGACGGTGGCCCTTGTTACCGCCTTCGATGTCCTGGTCGGACATCCACGAACCTTGTTCGGAGTAGATCTTGAACATGGAGCCGGAGATGTCGGACTTGAATTTCACCTGGTCGAAGATGAAGAACTCTGGCTCTGGGCCGGCGAATACGGTGTCGCCGATACCGGTGGCTTTCAGGTGCTCTTCGGCGCGCTTGGCGATGGCACGTGGGTCACGATCGTAACCCTGCATGCTCGAAGGCTCGATGATGTCGCACACCAGGATCAGGGTCGGTTCTTCGGTGAACGGGTCCAGTACGGCGGTTTCGTCGTCCGGCATCAGGATCATGTCGGAGGCTTCGATGCCTTTCCAGCCAGCGATGGAGGAGCCGTCGAACATCTTGCCAGCTTCGAAGAAGTCTTCATCCAGCGCATCACGAGCCGGCATGGTCACGTGATGTTGAGTGCCCTTGGTGTCAGTGAAGCGCAGATCAATCCATTTGACGTCATGATCTTTGATGAGTTGAACCGACTTCGACATAGTGTCCTCCGGGTGGCTTCGGGCTTGGTGTTGGAGTGCCCTTAGAATGTGGGTGATGCCGGCGCGAATACTCTGCCATGGCAACCTGCCTCACAAGGGAGCAAATTGCATGCCAGTGCCCCGAGATGGGTTTTCTGCCCCAAAATCACGCTTTCTGCGACGTATTGGGTTGAATGCCGGCATTCGGCGCACTGCAATGTAGCGTCTTTGCCAATAAATGACCCGTTTTGGTGCATCGAAAACCTTCTGCACATAAACTGGTTAAACCTTGAGCAATTTCCGCTATAATCCGCGCCCCCCTTTTTCGGCTGGCCCAGCGCGCGCTGTTTTCATGAAACTAATCGTTAAAGTTTTCCCGGAAATCACCATCAAGAGCCGCCCGGTTCGGACGCGTTTCATCCGTCAGTTGGCGAAGAACATCCGTGCCGTGCTCCGCGACCTGGACCCGGCCGTGGTGGTCAATGGTGTGTGGGACAACCTCGAGCTGGAAACCGCCGTCAGCGAGCCCAAGGCCCTGAAGGACATGACCGAGCGCCTGAGCTGCATGCCCGGCATCGCGCATTTCCTGCAGGTCGACGAGTACCCTCTGGGCGACTTCGACGACATCGTCGCCAAGTGCAAGCAGCACTTTGGCGAAGCCCTCCCGGGGAAGGTTTTTGCCGTGCGCTGCAAGCGTGCCGGCAAGCATGAATTCAGCTCCATGGACGTGGAAAAATACGTCGGCAGCCAACTGCGTCGGCAGTGCGGCGCCGCCGGAATTTCCCTGAAAGAGCCTGAAATCGAAGTGCGGATGGAAATTCGCGACCAACGGTTGTTCGTGATCCACAGCCAGCACAACGGCATCGGCGGCTACCCGCTGGGCGCCCTGGAACAGACCCTGGTCCTGATGTCCGGCGGTTTCGATTCCACGGTGGCGGCCTACCAGATCATGCGCCGCGGCCTGATGGGGCATTTCTGCTTCTTCAACCTGGGCGGGCGTGCCCATGAACTGGGCGTGATGGAAGTCGCGCACTATATATGGAAGAAGTACGGCAGCTCCCAGCGCGTGCTGTTCGTCAGCGTGCCGTTCGAGGAAGTGCTCGGGGAAATCCTCGGCAAAGTCGACAACAGTCATATGGGCGTCATTTTGAAGCGTATGATGTTGCGTGCCGCGTCGAGCATCGCCGACCGCCTGCACATCGATGCGCTGGTGACCGGCGAGGCGATTTCCCAGGTGTCCAGCCAGACCCTGCCGAACCTGTCGGTGATCGACTGCGTGACCGAGAAACTGGTACTGCGCCCCCTGATCGCCAGCCACAAGCAGGACATCATCGACCTGGCCGTGGAGATCGGCACCGCCGACTTCGCCAAGCACATGCCGGAGTACTGCGGGGTCATCTCGGTGAACCCCAAGACCCATGCCAAGCGCCATCGCGTCGAGCATGAAGAGAAAGAATTCGATATGGCGGTGCTCGAGCGTGCGATCGAGCGGGCCAAACTGGTGCCGATCGATCGGGTGATCGACGAGTTGGGCCAGGATGTACAGATTGAAGAAGTCAGTGAGGCGCTGGCCGGTCAGATCGTCATCGACATCCGTCATCCGGATGCCGAGGAAGACCAGCCGCTGGAGCTCGCAGGCATCGAAGTAAAAGCGCTGCCGTTCTATGCATTGAACGCCCGCTTCAAGGAACTGGACCCTACGCGCCAGTACCTGCTGTATTGCGACAAAGGCGTCATGAGTCGCCTGCATGCTCACCATCTGCTCAGTGAGGGACATGCCAATGTGCGCGTTTATAGACCGAGCTAAGTGCCCGGGGATGTTCGCCTGTGGCTTGCGTCACCGGCCCCCCGACGCCGCCGTCCAGCTGTAACGGCCAGGCCTGAATCTATTGTTAATCGCTGCCAGCATTTGTCAGCACACCGAATCCTCTGATCGAGATACACAAGTGATCGAAAATCTACGCAACATCGCCATCATTGCCCACGTTGACCATGGTAAGACCACCCTGGTAGACAAACTCCTGCGTCAATCCGGCACCCTGGAACGCAACGAGCTCAACGACGAGCGCGTGATGGACTCCAACGACCAGGAAAAAGAGCGCGGCATTACCATCCTGGCGAAAAACACCGCCATCAACTGGAACGGCTACCACATCAACATCGTGGACACCCCGGGCCACGCCGACTTCGGCGGCGAAGTTGAGCGCGTAATGTCCATGGTCGACTCCGTGCTGCTGCTGGTCGACGCTCAAGACGGCCCTATGCCGCAAACCCGTTTCGTGACCAAGAAGGCTTTCGAAGCCGGCCTGCGTCCAATCGTGGTGATCAACAAGGTCGACCGTCCGGGCGCGCGTCCTGACTGGGTTCTGGACCAGATCTTCGACCTGTTCGACAACCTGGGCGCCACCGAAGAACAGCTGGACTTCAAAGTCGTCTACGCCTCGGCCCTGAACGGCATCGCCGGTCTGGACCACACCGAAATGGCCGAAGACATGACCCCGCTGTACCAGTCGATCGTCGACAACGTGCCAGCGCCAAGCGTTGACCGTGACGGTCCGTTCCAGATGCAGATCTCCGCTCTGGACTACAACAGCTTCCTGGGTGTGATCGGCGTTGGCCGTATCGCTCGCGGTCGCGTCAAGCCCAACACCCCGGTAGTGGCCATCGACGTCGACGGCAAGCGCCGCAACGGTCGTATCCTCAAGCTGATGGGCCACCACGGTCTGCACCGCGTAGACGTTGAAGAAGCCGCTGCCGGCGACATCGTCTGCATCAGCGGTTTCGACGAGCTGTTCATCTCCGACACCCTGTGCGACCCGACCGCTGTTGAAGCGATGAAGCCGCTGACCGTCGACGAGCCAACCGTTTCCATGACCTTCCAGGTCAACGACTCGCCATTCTGCGGTAAAGAAGGCAAGTTCGTGACCTCCCGTAACATCAAGGAGCGTCTGGACAAGGAGCTGCTGTACAACGTTGCTCTGCGTGTCGAAGAAGGCGACTCGGCCGACAAGTTCAAGGTTTCCGGCCGTGGTGAGCTGCACCTGTCGGTACTGATCGAAACCATGCGTCGCGAAGGTTTCGAAATGGGCGTTGGCCGTCCTGAAGTGATCATCCGTGAAGTTGACGGCGTGAAGCAGGAACCGTTCGAAAACGTCACCATCGACATCCCTGAAGATTCCCAGGGCAAGGTCATGGAAGAAATGGGCCTGCGTAAGGGCGACCTGAGCAACATGGTTCCGGATGGCAAGGGCCGTGTACGCCTGGAATACAACATTCCAGCCCGTGGTCTGATCGGTTTCCGTAACCAGTTCCTGACCCTGACCAACGGTGCAGGCATCCTGACCTCGATCTTCGATCGCTACGCTCCGATGAAGTCCGGCCACATGTCCGGCCGTCAGAACGGCGTACTGGTATCGGTAGAAACCGGCAAGGCCCTGACCTACTCCCTGGAAACCCTGCAGGCGCGCGGCAAGCTGTTCGTCGAGCACGGCCAGGAAATCTACAACGGTCAGATCGTTGGTCTGAACAGCCGTGACAACGACCTGGGTGTGAACCCAACCAAAGGCAAGAAGCTCGACAACATGCGTGCTTCGGGCAAGGACGAAACCATCGCCCTGGTTCCACCGGTCCGTTTCACCCTGGAACAGGCTCTGGAATTCATCCAGGACGACGAGCTGTGTGAAGTGACTCCTAAGTCCATCCGTCTTCGCAAGAAGATCCTGGACGAAGGCGAGCGTACTCGCGCTGCCAAGAAAGCCAAGAACTGAGTCTTTAGTTCCGGCTGAATGAAAACGCCCCCGGCCTTGCGGCCGGGGGCGTTTTTTTTGATCTGTGAAAAAGCTCGGGTCCTGTCGCCGCTGCCGAGCCTGCGAGGCTGCGCTCGACCGCGTAGCGGTCGTAAAACGGTGTATCTGAAACTCTGCAGTGGCCCGTACTGCGGCGGCTTTGCAGCCGTTCGCAGCCTCGAAGGCTCGGCAGCGGCTACAGGGCGGCAGGGTTAAATGGGGAACGGGGTTGCAGGCGCAGGCCGGGGCTCAGAAGCGTTCCAGGGTCCGGCTGCTGGTATTGGTCGGGCGCACCTGAGGCTTGGGCTTGTAGGCGCAATAACCCGGGCGCGGGCCGATCTTCGGATGGTTGCGGCAGGTGTCCGGGCGCTTGTCATAAATGGTGCACAGGCGGCTTTTCCGATCCAGATACAGGCAGTCGTTGTTGCTCATGCGCTGCAGGGTGAAGATTTCCGACTTCTGGTTGTAGCGCTCGACGATGCCTTCCTTCTGCAGGCGCTTGGCGATGTTCTTCGCCGGCTCGCCGCGTTCGAATTCATCGACGATGCCGATGCGGATCAGGTCCTTGATCTTCACTTCCACCGGCAGTGTGCAGCAGCTGGACATGCAGGAGCCGCACATGGGGGCGGTGTACTTGGCCCAGGTATCGAGACGATCGATTTCCGCGGCGGCGATCAGGTTGGACTTCATCAAGGTCATTTCCGGCAGGTGTTCCAGGGCGCGCGATCATACCGGGACTGGTGGAATTTTGAACGACTTTAGGTCGGATTTTTCTTCATGTGGCGCCGAACAATACCTGGCGGCACGGCAACTGCATCCTTTTCTCCCGCTGGCGCAGAAGACTCCCTGTTTAGCCGAGCCATTTGAAATAGCGCCGAACCAGAGCCTTCGCCTCGTGTCAGACCGACTAGGCTCAGACAATTCCATGCTCACTGTGTATCTCGTCAGAGGTCGTATCGATGACTCAGGAACCCCTTGTTCGCGACGCTGAGGTGGCCGCTTTTCGCGAAGCCGTCTTGACCAAACTCACCTACGCGGTAGGCAAAGACCCGGATCACGCCTTCGACCACGACTGGTTCGAAGCCATTGCCCTGGCCGCGCGGGACCACATGGTCGACCACTGGATGGATCACACGCGGCAGATCTACCGCAAGGGCCAGAAGCGGGTGTACTACCTGTCCCTGGAGTTCCTTATCGGCCGCCTGCTGTTCGACAGCCTGAGCAACCTCGGGCTGCTGGAGGTGGCCCGCGAGGCCCTCACCGACCTGGGGGTGGACCTGGAGCGCATCCGCCTGCTGGAGCCCGATGCGGCCTTGGGCAACGGTGGCCTGGGGCGCCTGGCGGCGTGCTTCATGGAAAGCATGTCGACCCTGGGCATCGCCGGCCACGGCTACGGCATCCGCTACGAACACGGGCTGTTCCGCCAGGCCATCGTCGATGGCTGGCAGCAGGAGCAGACCGAGCACTGGCTGGATTTCGGCAACCCCTGGGAGTTCGAGCGCCCCGAGGTGATCTACTCCATCGGCTTTGGCGGCAGTGTCGACACCGTGACCGACGAGGCGGGCAACACCCGGCAGGTCTGGTGGCCGGCGGAAACGGTGCGCGCGGTGGCCTACGACACCCCGGTGGTGGGCTGGCGCGGGGCCAGCGTCAACACCTTGCGCCTGTGGCGGGCACGGGCCATGGAAGACCTGCACCTGGAGCGCTTCAATGCCGGTGACCACCTGGGCGCGGTAGCCGAAGTGGCCCGGGCCGAGAGCATTTCCCGGGTGCTGTACCCGGCCGACAGCACCGAGGCCGGCCAGGAGCTGCGCCTGCGCCAGGAATATTTCTTCGTCTCGGCGTCGCTGCAGGACCTGCTGCGCCGCCACAAGAACATGCACGACTCGGTGCTCAGCCTCGGCGAGCACGCGGCGATCCAGCTCAATGACACCCACCCGTCGATCGCCGTGGCCGAGCTGATGCGCCAATTGGTCGACCTGCACGGCATCGCCTGGGACGCGGCGTGGCAGATCACCGTGGAAACCCTCTCCTACACCAACCACACCTTGCTGCCCGAAGCCCTGGAAACCTGGCCGGTGGGCCTGATGGAGCGCATGCTGCCGCGGCACATGCAGATCATCTACCTGATCAACGCCCAGCACATCGACTCGCTGCGGGCCAAGGGCCTGCACGATTTCGACGTGCTGCGGGCGGTGTCGCTGATCGAGGAAGACAACGGCCGCCGGGTGCGCATGGGCAACCTGGCGTTTCTCGGCTCCCACAGCGTCAACGGCGTGTCCGGGCTGCACACCCAGTTGATGCGCAGCACGGTGTTCTCCGAGCTGCACAAGCTGTACCCCGAGCGCATCAACAACAAGACCAACGGCATCACCTTCCGCCGCTGGCTGTACCAGGCCAACCCGCAACTCACTGAAATGCTGGTGGAGGCCCTGGGCCCCGAGCTGCTGGACAGCCCCGAGGAACTGCTCAGGGGGCTCGAACCCTTTGCCGAGAAACCGGCCTTTCGCAAACAGTTCGCCGAGCAGCGCCTGCACAGCAAGCGCGCCCTCGCGGCGATCATCCATGAGCGCCTGGGAATCGCGATCAACCCGGCGGCAATGTTCGATGTGCAGGTCAAGCGCATCCACGAATACAAGCGCCAGTTGCTCAACCTGTTGCACACCGTGGCGTTGTACCAGGCGATCCGCGCCGAGCCGGAAACCGACTGGGTGCCGCGGGTGAAGATCTTCGCCGGCAAGGCTGCCGCCAGCTATCACCAGGCCAAGCTGATCATCAAGCTGACCAACGACATCGCCCGTACGGTGAACAATGACCCCACGGTGCGCGGCTTGCTCAAGGTGGTGTTCTTGCCCAACTACAACGTCAGCCTGGCGGAAAGCATCATTCCTGCCGCCGACCTGTCGGAGCAGATCTCCACCGCCGGGTTCGAGGCCTCGGGCACCAGCAACATGAAGTTCGGCCTCAATGGCGCGTTGACCATCGGCACCCTGGACGGCGCCAACGTGGAGATGTGCGAGCAGGTCGGCGCGGAGCACATGTTCATCTTCGGCCTCAGTGCCCAGCAGGTGGAGGCGCGCAAACGCAATGGCGAGTTCAGCGCGGTGCCGGACATCGCCGCCTCCCATCGGCTGAACGACGTGCTGCAGGCGATTCGCGGCGGGGTGTTCTCCCCGGACGATCCGTCGCGCTATACCGCGCTGATCGATTCGCTGATCGATTACGACCGGTTCCTGGTCTGCGCCGATTTCGACGCTTACTGGAACGCCCAGGCTCGGGTCGAGGAGCGCTGGCACGACTCCAAGGAATGGTGGCGTTCGGCGGTGCTCAACACTGCGCGCATGGGCTGGTTCTCTTCGGACCGGACCATCCGTGAATACGCTACGGAGATCTGGAAGGCCCTGGAATGAGGCCCCTGAGAAAATTCTAGAAGTGTGTACAAGGCCCAGCGTTTGTTGGGCCTTGCCGATATACTGGGCAGCGTTTTGCCTCCCCGGCGGTGTCTTTTGGCTGGTGTCCGGCTTCCAAGCGGGGAGGGGCCTTTACCGGTTTACCGGCGCGGGCACCCATACGGTTGCACCCGTCCGTCAATGGACTGCTTAGGGATATCGACACATGCAATGGATATTCATGCTGCTGGGAGGGGGACTGGGCTGGCTCCTTGACGAGTCCTTCAGCGACGCCCTGATTGGCGCGGTCTCGGGCTTGGCCATCGGCCTGGCGATTCGTTCCGACGCCTTGCATCGACAAGTTGTCGACCAGCATCGTGAGCTGGAGAAGGCAAAGAAGGCCCTCGCTACCCTGGGCCAGCGCCTTGCCCTGCTGGAAAGCACCGGCGGCCCCGCTGCCGAACCCGCCTCAGAACCCCAGGCCAGCGCCCCGCTGGCCGAGGCAGGCAGCGGCATGAGCGCCGCGCCGGAACTTGCAGACCTTCCCGAATTCATTCTTGAGGAAGTCCAGCCCGTGGAGCCGGCGCCGGCTGCCCCCGAGCTGGTCTGGGAGTTGCCCGCGGCAGCGAGCCCTGCCGCCTCCGTGGAGGCCAGCCAGCCGGTGCCGGAGTCGGTATGGCAACCCCAGCCCCAGGCGCCGGCCCGTGAGTCCGTAGCTGCGCCTCGGGAACCCAACCTGATCGAGCGCGCCCTGAGCGGCGCGCGCAACTGGCTGTTTGGCGGCAACACTGTGCTGCGGGTCGGCGTGGTGCTGTTGTTCCTAGGCCTGGCTTTCCTTCTGCGCTACGCCACCGAAGGCATGGTGGTGCCGCTGGAGCTGCGCTACGCCGGGGTTGCGGCCTGCTCCCTGGGCCTCCTGGGCCTGGGCTGGTGGTTGCGGCGGCGCAACAGCAACTACGCCCTGATGCTCCAGGGCACCGGTATCGCCGTGCTGTACCTGACGGTGTTCGCGGCGATGCGCCTGCATCCGTTGCTCGACCCTTCCGCGGCCCTTGGCCTGTTGGTGGCGGTCACGGTGTTTTCGGCGATCCTGGCCATTACCCAGGACGCCCTCAGTCTGGCGGCCGCTGCAGCCCTGGGCGGCTTTGCCGCACCGATCCTGACGTCCACCGGCGCCGGCAGCCATGTGGCACTGTTCAGTTACTTCGCCCTGCTCAATGCCGGCATCCTGGCCATTGCCTGGTTCAAGGCCTGGCGCCTGCTGAACCTGATCGGCTTTGTCGGCACCTTCGGTATCGGCTTTGCCTGGGGGCTGCGCTCCTACACGCCGGAGCTGCTGTGGAGCACCGAGCCCTTCCTGATCCTGTTCTTTGTCATGTACCTGGCCATTGGCCTGCTGTTCACCCGGCGCAAGCTGCTGGAAATGCCCGACGCACCGGCGGATGACAGCCGCCAGGCGCTGCTGCACTGGTCTGCGCGCAAGGGTGACTACGTCGACGGCAGCATGCTCTTCGGCCCGCCCCTGGTGGGCTTCGGCCTGCAACTGGCGCTGGTCCAGCACCTGGAGTTCGCCGCTTCCTTCAGTGCCCTGGCCCTGGGCCTGACCTACATGGTCCTGGCCCGGCTACTGATGGGCGGCCGCGCCCTGTTGCTGGGTGAAACCTGCCTGGCCCTGGGCGTGATCTTCGCCAGCCTGGCGATCCCTCTAGGCCTGGATGCGCGCTGGACCTGCGCCGCCTGGGCCGTGGAAGGGGCGGGAATCTTCTGGCTCGGCCTGCGCCAGCAACGGCCGCTGGCCCGGGCGTTCGCCCTGCTGCTGCAACTGGGGTCGGCCCTGGCCTTCCTCAGTAAGCTGCAGCCTGGCGCTACCAGCCTGCTGGATGGCGCGCCGCTGGGGGCGTTGCTGCTGGGCGTCGCGCTGCTGTTCAGCTTCGACCAGTTGCGGCGGGCGCAGAAGACCCAGGTAGCGAGCTGGGAGCAGGGCATTGCGCCGATCCTGGCGGTGGCCGGGCTGGCTTTCCTGTACCTGCTGGCGCCGTTGTTCCTGTTCACCCAGGGCACCGCCATCAGCTGGGCGGTGGCCGGGTTGGCGACGCTGTTTGTCGGCCTGCGCCTGCAATCGCGGACGTTCCTGTTCACCGCCTTCGCCGTGCAGCTGTTGGGCGGTGCGCTGTTCCTGATGCGCCTGCAAGGTGCGGACGGTGATGCCGGTGCGGTGTTCAACGCCGGCTGGAGCGGGCTGATGAGCGCTTCGCTGATTGGCCTGGCGCTGATCGGCGGCATGCTCATGGCAGCCCGCAATGACATGGTGCGCAGCGATCCGCGGCTGCTGCGGGGCTTGTCCCTGGTACTGCTGGCCGGCCTGATGATGATCAACCTGGCGGTGCTGTTCGTCCTGCCCTGGAGCACGGCCAGTGGCGTCTGGGCCGCCAGTGGCCTGCTGATCATCTGGCTCAGCCTGTATCTGCAGCAGCGGGCCAGCTTTGTCTTCGGCCTGGTGCTCCAGGTGATTGGCGGCAGCACTTTCCTGCTGGCCGGTTCGGGTTGGTATTTCGTGGCGACGGACGCTGCGCGGCCTCTGGCCAATGGCGATTTCTGGACGCCGATGGTCCTGGCCCTGGCGGCCCTGGTGGGCGCCTGGCGCCTGCAGCGGGGCAACCATGGTTCGGCCTTCGATACCTTGAGCCTGGGCCATCTGTCCGATCTGTTGCTGGCCTGGGGCGCCTGCTGGTGGGCCTTTACCTGGCTCAAGGAAGTGCTGCGCTTCGCCCCGGCCCATTGGCAGGCCAGCCTGCTGTTGCTGATCAGCGCGGCTAGCGTGTTGCTCTGGGCGCTGCTGGCGGTACGTTTGAAATGGTCGTCCCTGGGCCTGTTGTGCAGCCTGTTGATACCAGCCGCGGGTCTGGTGCTCCTGGCTTCCTGGGCTCCGCGCTATCACCCGGCGGCGGATTTCGGCTGGCTGGCCTGGACCCTGTTGTTCGCCGTGCACTTCTTCAGCCAGCGGCGCCTGGTGTCGCAGCTGCCGGCACGGGTGGCGAGCATTGCCCATGTGCTGGGCTGCTGGTTGCTGATCGGCGTGCTGGCGCTGGAGCTGCGTTATGGCCTGCTGCTGTTGTCCGAGCAGTACAACGCCTGGCGCTGGCTGGGCTGGGCGATCCTGCCGAGCCTGTACCTGGTGGCGATGGCCGCGCCGCGCGCCTGGCCGTGGCCGGTTTCTGCCCACTCCCGCGAGTACCGCCTGTATGCCGCGCTGCCCCTGGCGGTGCTGATGCTCGGCTGGTTCTGGCTGGCGAATATCTTCAGCGATGGCCGGGCCGAACCACTGCCTTACCTGCCGCTGCTCAACCCGCTGGAACTGGGGCTGCTGTTCGCGCTGTTCGGCGTCTATGTCTGGTCGCGCAGCGCGGTGCGGGAACTGGCGATCCGTGCCGACTACGCCGAGCGTGCCACGCAACTGGTGGCGGGGCTGTCGCTGTTCGCCTTCTTCACCGTGCTGGTGATGCGGGCGGCCCACCATTGGAGCGGCGTGCCGTTCCAGGCGGATGCGTTGCTGGAATCGATGATGGTCCAGGCCGGGCTGTCCATCGTCTGGACCCTGATTGCCCTGAGCCTGATGATCGGCGGCCACCTGCGTCATCGCCGTGAAGTCTGGCTGATCGGCGCAGTGCTGATTGCCGTGGTGGTGGCCAAGCTGTTCCTGGTGGAGTTGAGCAACCGTGGCGGGCTGGCGCGGATCGTCTCGTTCATCGGGGTGGGAGTATTGCTGCTGGTGGTGGGCTATTTCGCCCCATTGCCGCCCAAGCGCGCCGAGGCGCAAGCCGAGCCCGGCAAACCGTTGAATGAAGGAGTGTCATCGTGAGTGTGAAGCTGAGCCTGGGCTGGTTGGGGGCTGTGGGCCTGTGTGTGGCGTTGTCCGCCGTGGCCCAGGACAAACCGGGGGACTTCAAGTCCCTGGCACCCCTGAGCCTGAGCGGCGAGGGGCCCTGGTATCGCCTGGAACTGCCGTTGGCGGTGCAACTGCACGCCAGCCAGACCGACCTGCGGGATATCCGTGTGTTCAACGCTGCCGGTGAGCCCCAGGCCTATGCCCTGACGCGCCAGCAGGCGCAGACCACCGAGCAGCACACGCTCAGCGATGTGAAGTGGTTCCCGTTGTACAGCTCGGCAGATGCCGCCGACAGCACCCCCAGCGTGCGGGTGCAATCCACCACCAATGGCACGCTGGTGGAGGTTCAGCCCTCCACTCAACTGGAGGCCGGCGAGGAGGTCCTGCGTGGCTGGTTGCTGGATGCCAGCGCAATCAAGGCACCGTTGCAGCAACTGGTGCTGGACTGGACCAGCGAACGCGACGGCTTCCAGCGGTTCAGCATCGAAGCCAGCGACGACCTGCAACACTGGCAGCCCTGGGGCGAAGGCCAGGTGGCGCGCCTGTCGTTCGCCGACGAGCGGGTCGAACAGCATGAAGTGGCCTTGCCCGGGCAGACGGCGCGCTACCTGCGCCTGTTATGGAACACCCCGCAAACGGCGCCGGTGCTGACTTCGGCGCAATTGCAAAGCAGTACCACCAGCAGCCTGCCATCGCCGCTGGTGTGGTCGCAGCCCCTGAAGGGCAGCAGTGCCAAGGCCGGCGAGTACACCTGGCAGCTGCCCATGGGTTTGAACCTGGAACGGGTGCGCATTGCCCTGACCCAGGCCAACAGCCTGGCTCCGGCCACGCTTTATGGGCGCCGAGAAAGCACCCTGCCGTGGCAGCCCCTGGGCAATGGCCTGCTGTACCGCCTGACCCAGAATGGCCAGGACGTGCAGCAGAACGAACTGCAACTGCCGGGGCAGACCGTGCAGCAACTCAGGCTGGTGGTGGATGAACGTGGTGGCGGCCTGGGCGCCGAGGCCCCGAGCCTGGAGTTCGCCGTGCGTGGCACCCAACTGGTGTTCCTGGCTCGGGGAGCCGGCCCTTACACCCTGGCCCTGGGCAACCCCACCGCGAGCGCGGCCAACCTGCCGCTGGCGACCCTGATCCCCGACTACAGTGCGCAACGCCTCAAGCAGTTGGGCCAGGCCAAGGTCGAGGGTGCGGCGCAACTGGCCTCGGCCACTGTCGCTCCTGCCGCTGCCGTGGCGGCAGGCGGGCCGGACTGGAAGAAGATCGGCCTGTGGGCCGTATTGCTTCTCGGGGTGCTGGCCCTGGCCGGCATGGCCTTCAGCATGTTGCGCAAACCCGCGGCCTGAGGCGGGCAGGTGTGGCGAGGGACCAAGCTCCCTCGCCACCAAGGTCCATCGTGCCCGGGGTTTTTGACTACGCTGAAACCGGCGCCTGAACTCTAACTGGCGGTTCCCTGTCTGAGAGGAGGAAATGCGCCTCGACTCGCGTTAAACTGCGCGGGTTTTTAGCCCCCCATTCCTCCGGAGCCTTCCATGTCCCGCGTTACCCTGAGTCGCTATTTGATTGAGCAGACCCGCAGCAACAACACTCCTGCCGATCTGCGCTTCCTGATCGAAGTGGTGGCGCGTGCTTGCAAGGAGATCAGCCACGCCGTTTCCAAGGGCGCCCTGGGCGGTGTCCTGGGCAGCATGGGCACGGAAAACGTGCAGGGCGAAGTGCAGAAGAAGCTCGACGTGATCTCCAACGAGATCCTGCTCGAAGCCAACGAATGGGGCGGCCACCTGGCCGGCATGGCGTCCGAGGAAATGGACAATGCCTACCAGATCCCGGGCAAGTACCCCAAAGGCGCCTACCTGCTGGTATTCGACCCGCTGGACGGCTCCTCGAACATCGATATCAACGCACCGGTCGGCACCATTTTCTCGGTACTGCGCTGCCCGAACGAGTACCTGAGCCAGAACGAAGCCCTGAATGAAAAGGCCTTCCTGCAGCCGGGCACCCAGCAGGTCGCTGCCGGTTACGCCATCTACGGCCCGCAGACCATGCTGGTGCTGACCCTGGGCGACGGCGTCAAAGGCTTCACCCTGGACCGCGAAATGGGCAGCTTCGTCCTGACCCACGAAGACATCAAGATTCCGGAATCCACCCAGGAATTCGCCATCAACATGTCCAACGAGCGTCACTGGGAAGCCCCGGTCAAGCGCTACGTGGAAGAACTGCTGGCGGGCGACACCGGCCCGCTGAAAAAGAACTACAACATGCGCTGGGTCGCGGCGATGGTGGCTGACGTGCACCGTATCCTGACCCGTGGCGGCCTGTTCATGTACCCACGGGACAGCCGCGAGCCGGAAAAACCGGGCAAGCTGCGCCTGATGTACGAAGCCAACCCGATGTCGTTCCTGGTGGAACAGGCCGGCGGCGCGTCCACCGATGGTCACAAGCGCATTCTCGACATTCAGCCTGAAGGCCTGCACCAGCGTGTGGCGGTGTTCCTCGGCTCGAAGGAAGAAGTGGCCCGCGTGACCGGCTACCACAAGGAATAAATCATGAGCGCGCCCTGGCAGCCTCTGCTTGATTGGTGGTTCGGTTCAGCCGAAAAGCCGGCGGAGATTGTCGCTGCCAAGGGCCGGTTGTGGTTTGGCAAGCGCGACAGCCAGGACCTCGAAGCGCGTCAGCGTTTCGCCGGCCTGGTGGAGCAGGCCCTGGCTGGCGGTTTGACCGAATGGGCGCAAAGCCCCCAAGGTTGGCTGGCCATGGTGCTGTTGCTCGACCAACTGCCACGGATGATCTATCGCGACACTCCCAAGGCATTTGCCGGCGACCTGCGTGCCCAGGCACTGGTGGCCCAGGGTATCGCCGCGGATTTTGACCGGCGCCTGCCGGCCATGCAGCGCTGCTTCATCTACCTGGTGTTCGAGCACTGCGAAAACCTGGCAGTGCAGAATGAGAGCGTTTCACGCTTTACCGCCCTGCACGATGAACAGCCAGCGGACGAGCGTGCAGTGTTTGCCGACAACCTGGACTACGCCGAACGGCACCAGAAAGTCATTGCCCGCTTTGGGCGCTTCCCCCATCGCAATGCCATCCTGGGCCGCGAATCCACGGCCGAGGAACTGGCTTTCCTGCGCGAGCCCGGTTCGCGTTTTTAAGAGCGCTTTCGCCGGCAAGCCGGCGAAGCCGTTCCTTTAAATACGGAAACTGCCCACCAGATGCTGCAGGCGCTTGGCCTGCTGCTCCAGGTCGGCGCAGGCGCGCAAGGTGGCCTGGAGGTTTTCCACGCCTTCCTGGTTGAGGGTGTTGATCTCGGTGATGTCGACGTTGATCGACTCCACCACGGCGGTCTGCTCCTCGGTGGCGGTGGCCACCGACTGGTTCATGCCGTCGATCTCGCCGATGCGCTGGGTCACGCTGCCCAGGCGCTCGCCGGCCTGGTTGGCAATGCCCACGCTGTTCTCGCTCTCGCGCTGGCTTTCGGTCATGGTGCCCACCGCTTCACGGGCGCCTACCTGCAGTTCCTCGATCATCTTCTGCACTTGCTGCGCCGAATCCTGGGTGCGGTGGGCGAGGTTGCGCACTTCGTCCGCTACCACTGCGAAGCCGCGCCCGGCCTCACCGGCGCGGGCGGCTTCGATGGCGGCGTTGAGGGCCAGCAGGTTGGTCTGCTGGGAGATGCTGGTGATCACCTCCAGAATCTGCCCGATGTTCACCGTGCTGCTGTTGAGGGTTTCGATGTTGTCGCAGGAGCTGCTGATCTTGGCCGACAGCTGGTGCATCGCGGCGATGGTCTTGTCCACTACCTGCTGGCCGTCTTCCGCCAGGCTGCGGGCGTCGCTGGAGTGCTGCGAGGCCAGGGCTGCGTTCTGGGCGATTTCCTGGGCGGCGGCGCCCAGCTGGTTGATGGCTGCGGCCACGCTGCTGGTGCGCGAGGCCTGCTGGTCGGAGTTGAACATCGACGAATTGGAGGCAGCCACGACCCGCAGGGCCACTTCGTTGACCTGGCCGGTGGCCGAGGACACTTCGCGGATCGAGCTGTGGATGCGTTCGACGAAACGGTTGAACGACACTCCCAGGGTGCCGAATTCGTCGTGGCCGTGGATCACCAGGCGTTTGGTCAGGTCGCCTTCACCTTCGGCGATATCGTGCATGGCCCGGCCCATCAGGTGCAGGGGCTGCATCAGCATGCGGATCAGCATGCCCAGCAGGCTGATGATGATCACCACGGCAATGGCCATGGCGATGATGGCCGAGGTGCGGAACTCGCTGAGCATGGCGAAGGCGGTGTCCTGGTCCAAGACCAGGGCCACGTACCAATCGGCCGAGGGCACGCCATTGACGTGGGTGAAGGAAATGAACTGGGTCTTGCCGCCCTGCTGTACTTCTTTCAGGCCCGGGCTGACGTTCGGCGCTGCGTTGGGGTAGGCCTCGCTCAGGTTCTTGAGCACCAGCTTGCTGTCAGGGTGGATGAGGATCTTGCCCTCGGCACTGACGATGAAGGCATGGCCGTGGCCGCCGAAGTTCAGTGAGTTGATGATGGCGCTGACGCTCGACAGGTCGATGTCGGCACCGGCCACACCGATCATCTGGTTCTGGTGCTGTACCGGGGTGGCGACGGTGATCACCAGCTTGCCCGACGAGGCGGCGATGTAGGGTTCGGTGACGATGGTCCGCTGGGCGCCGGTGGCTGCCTTGTACCAGCCGCGGGCACGGGGGTCGTAATCGGCGGCGCGGTTGCCGGCCGGTACCGAGAACATCACGCCGTCCTGGCCCCCGAAGTAGCTGAGCTGGAAGTTGCCGGTGTAGGCGGGCAGGCCGACGCTGCGTTTCAGGCTATCGGCGCCGCTGCCGTCCACGGCGATCTGCTGGGCCAGGGATTGCAGGAGCTGGATGCGGCTCTCCAGCCAGGTCTGGATGTTGCTGGTGGTCAGGCTGCCCAGTTCCTGCATCGAGGCTTCGGTGCTGCTGCGCAGGGCCTCTCGCTGTCGATAGTCGTTGAACAGAATAAAACAGGCGAACGCAACGGCAACCACAAGGGCGGCGGCGAGCAGGATCTTGTGGCTGAACTTCATATTTCTGGTCATTAAATGAACTACCGCGAGGGGCTGGTCAACGAGGGGCGTCAATTTGCCACAGTGGAGGGCTTTGCGCTGCATCTTATGTCGACTGGCCACCACTGAAAATGAGGGGCAGATGCACAAAGCCGACGAACTGTCAGGTGCGGCAAAAAGGTCCTTGATTTACGAGGCAATTGCCCGGTTTGCCAGGCAAGAAATACCCGTCTCCCCGGGGAACCAGAAGGGGGTTTTCTCTTCTAAGCTTCTGGTTGGCTGACAGGCCTTCCCCCTTTTGTTCAGGAGTTCACCATGTCCCTGCGTTCTCTCGCTCTGTTGTCGTTCTGCGTGCTGCTGGCCGCGTGCAGCAAGGTCAATCAGGAAAACTATTCCAAGCTGTCGGCGGGTATGCCCAAGGCCGAGGTCGAACAACTCCTGGGCAAGCCGACTGACTGTTCGGGCGCGCTGGGCATGTCCAGCTGCACCTGGGGTGACAAGAACAGCTTTATCAGCGTGCAGTACGCCGGTGACAAGGTTCTGATGTTTTCCGGGCAAGGCCTGAAGTAAAAAAACCGGGGCTTCGGGCCCACGGGAGAAAAATAATGATGCGTTTTGCTGTCACTCTTCTGGTCGGCCTGCTCTTGGCCGGCTGCGCCACGTCCCGGGACGATTCGCTGGCGCCCAAGACCGTCAACCACGTCGATCTCAAGCGTTATCAGGGCACCTGGTACGAGCTGGCGCGGTTGCCCATGTACTTCCAGCGCAACTGTGCGCAATCCGAGGCTCGCTATACCCTGCTGCCGGAGGGCAACGTGGCGGTGCTCAATCGCTGCCTGACGCCGGAATGGAAATGGGAAGAGGCCCGTGGTACGGCCACGCCTCAAGTGCCGGGCAAGACCGACAAGCTGTGGGTGGAGTTCGATAACTGGTTCTCGCGGCTGCTGCCGGGCGCTACCAAGGGCGACTACTGGGTGTTGTACGTCAGCGATGACTACAAGACCGCGATTGTCGGCAACCCGAACCGCCGTTACCTGTGGCTGCTGTCGCGGACCAAGGAGGTCAACGAAACGGTGCGCGAGGAGCTGCTGAGCAAGGCTCGCCAGCAGGGATATGACACCACGCGGCTGATCTGGCGGGTGTCGGACTCGGCCATGGCCAAGACCTCGAAATAAGCTCATCCGCAGGAGCTGGCTGGCCGGCGAAGGCGTTCGTGAGAATGCTTTCGCCGGCCAGCCGGCTCCTACAGGTCGGGGTTAGTTGAGCAGGTCACGCAGGACCTGGGTGAAGGCCCGGCTGCTGTCTTCTTCGGCGGCGTGACGCCCGTCGCGCACGACCCACTGCCCACCCACCATCACATCGCGCACCTGACGGTCGCCGCCGGCGAACAGCCAGCGGTTGAGAATCCCGTCGCCGTCGGCGGTGGCCAGGTAGGGGTCGTTGCCATCCAGCACCAGCCAGTCGGCGCGGGTACCCACGGCCAGGGCGCCAATGCCTTGTCCCAGGGCCTGGGCCCCGCCATCCAGCGCGGCGTCGTACAGGGTCCGGCCGACCATGGGCTGGTCGGCGCGGTACAGGCGGTTGCGGCGTTGGTCCCGCAGGCGCTGGCCGTACTCCAGCCAGCGCAGCTCTTCCACCACGCTCAAGGACACATGGCTGTCGGAGCCGATGCCCAGGCGCCCGCCCTGGGCCAGGAAGTCCACCGCCGGGAAAATACCGTCGCCCAGGTTGGCCTCGGTGGTCAGGCACAGGCCGGCGATGGCCCGGCTTCTGGCCATGAGGCTGACTTCCTCGGGGTTGGCGTGGGTGGCGTGGACCAGGCACCAGCGCTGATCCACCGCGACGTTTTCATACAGCCACTGCAATGGACGCCGGCCGCTCCAGCTCAGGCAGTCGTCGACTTCCTTCTGCTGCTCGGCGATGTGGATATGCACCGGGCAATGGCGATCACTGGCAGCCAGCACTTCGCTGATCTGCTGTGGCGTGACCGCTCGCAACGAGTGAAAGCACAGGCCCAGTTGCTGGTTGGCCTGCTGCGCCAGCAGCGGCTGCAAGTGCTGTTGCAGCTTGAGGTAGTTTTCCGTGCTGTTGATGAAGCGGCGCTGGCCGTCATTCGGTGCCTGGCCACCAAAGCCTGCGTGGCTGTAGAGCACTGGCAGCAGGGTCAGGCCGATACCGCTGCCGGCGGCGGCCTGGCTGATGCGTCGGGACAGTTCGGCGGGGTCGGCGTAGGGCTTGCCGTCGCTGTCGTGATGCACGTAGTGGAATTCAGCTACCGAGGTGTAGCCGGCCTTGAGCATTTCGATATACAGCTGCCGGGCGATGACTTCCAACTGCTCGGGATTGATCTTGCCCACCAGGCGGTACATCAGGTCGCGCCAGGTCCAGAAGCTGTCATTGGGGTTGCCGGCCACTTCCGCCAGCCCGGCCATGGCCCGCTGGAATGCATGGGAGTGCAGGTTGGGCATGCCCGGCAGCAGCGGGCCCTTGAGCCGTTCCGCGCCGTCTGCGCTGGCGTTGGCCTGGATCTGTGTCAGTTGGCCGTTAGCGCTGACTTCAAGGCGTACATGGTTGGCCCAGCCATCAGGCAGCAGTGCACGTTCGGCGAAAAAGGCGGACATGGTTCAAGCACCCTATCGTTTGTTATTTGTATATACATATACAGACGTTTGCCTGCCCGGTAAACTCCGGCAAGCTAGCCACCTTTATCGATCAACAAGGATTTCCTGTGCCGACTCCGCCTGCCAAATCGCCGCTGGCTGCCCACTTGGGCGATAGTCCGGCGCCCTTGTACGCCCGCGTCAAACAGATGATCACCCAGCAGATCGAGAGCGGAAACTGGCCGCCGCACTACCGTGTTCCCTCGGAAAGCGAGCTGGTCAATCAGCTGGGTTTCAGCCGCATGACCATCAACCGCGCGCTGCGCGAGATGACGGCCGAAGGCATGCTGGTGCGGATGCAGGGCGTGGGCACTTTCGTCGCCGAACCCAAGAGCCAGTCCGCCCTGTTCGAAGTGCACAACATTGCCGACGAGATCGCGTCTCGCGGTCATCGCCACACCTGCCAGGTGATCACCCTGGGCGAGGAGGCCGCCGGTTCCGAGCGTGCCCTGGCCCTGGACATGCGTGAAGGGCAGAAGGTCTTCCACTCGCTGATCGTGCATTTCGAGAACGACATCCCGGTGCAGATCGAGGACCGTTTCGTCAACGCCCTGGTGGCGCCGGAGTACCTCAAGCAGGACTTCACCCTGCAGACCCCCTACGCCTATCTGTCCCAGGTCGCGCCCCTGACCGAGGGCGAGCATGTGGTGGAGGCGATTCTCGC
This sequence comes from Pseudomonas sp. GW822-FHT04H02, assembly GCF_058800645.1. Taxonomy (NCBI): domain Bacteria; kingdom Pseudomonadati; phylum Pseudomonadota; class Gammaproteobacteria; order Pseudomonadales; family Pseudomonadaceae; genus Pseudomonas; species Pseudomonas sp. GW822-FHT04H02. The sequence continues at coordinate 45,157 of NZ_JBXAMM010000006.1, forward strand.
CGAAGCCGAAGAATGCCGGCTGCTGCAGATCGAGCGGGGCGAGCCTTGCCTGCTGATTCGCCGTCGCACCTGGTCCGGGCGCCAGCCGGTGACCGCCGCGCGGCTGATCCACCCCGGTTCCCGTCATCGTCTGGAAGGGCGCTTTCACAAATGATCCAGCTCACCCATCTGCGTGCCGCCGACTACCCACGCATGCCCTGGAAAAACGGTGGAGGCAGCACCGAAGAGATTGCCCGGGATACCGGTGACGGCCTGGACGGTTTCGGCTGGCGCCTGTCGATTGCCGATATCGCCGAGTCCGGCGGGTTTTCCAGTTTTGCCGGTTACCAGCGGGTCATCACCGTGCTCCAGGGCGCGGGCATGCAACTGACCATCGATGGCGAGGATGTGCGGCCGCTGTTGCCTCTGGACGCCTTTGCCTTCAGCGGCGCCAGCCAGGTCGATTGCACACTGCTGGAGGGGGCGATCCGCGACTTCAACCTGATCTATTGCCCACAGCGCTACGTCGCCCGTTTGCAGTGGCTCGATGGCCAGCAGCGGTTTTTCACTCAGGCGCACACCTTGTTGCTGTTCAGTGCTGCCGAGCAAGCCTGGGTGGATACCGGTAGCGCACCGGTGCAAGCACTGGGGCGTTATGACTGCCTGCGCCTGGAAGGCAATCGCGGGCTGCTGGAAGTCGCCCTGGACGGGCTGTGCTGCGTGATCGAACTCACCGCCCGCTGATTCATCGCGTCTTGCCGCAGGCCGGGATACGGCCTGCGGATGCTGCAAACCTCCTTTCTTTATTCGTGCTTGGTTGCCCTCGGCTTCGTGCGGGGTCCTGCGTGCCTGCGCCGGCGCGCCTGCTGTTTCTTGCGCGCACTCATTTGTTACCGAACGCCCCAGCTCGGCGCAAAAGCCCATCCTGGTAACAGCCGCGCGCGTGGCAAAAAACCTTCGCTGAAAATTTATCTTTGGTTGAAAGCCCCGTTCTACAAGGCCTGCGATGTGTTCGTCAGGTTTATGAGAATGATCTTGAGGGAGTTGGCCGCTTGATTGCATATGCTTGTATGTACAAGTAAATATGTGTGCGTAAGAGTCGATGGAATCCTCTTCGCACCTTGGACTCATCGCCGAGGAGTTTTTCCGTGACCGACAGCAAGCCAACTAAATACCGTAACGTCGAAATCCGTGCTGCACGCGGCAACAAGCTGACCGCCAAGAGCTGGCTGACCGAAGCGCCGCTGCGCATGCTGATGAACAACCTCGACCCGGAAGTTGCCGAGAACCCCAAGGAACTGGTGGTGTACGGCGGCATCGGCCGCGCGGCGCGCAACTGGGAGTGCTACGACAAGATCGTCGAGGCCCTGACCCATCTGAATGACGACGAAACCCTGCTGGTGCAGTCCGGCAAGCCGGTGGGCGTGTTCAAGACCCACAGCAATGCCCCGCGGGTACTGATCGCCAACTCCAACCTGGTGCCGCACTGGGCCAGCTGGGAACACTTCAACGAACTGGATGCCAAGGGCCTGGCCATGTACGGCCAGATGACCGCCGGCAGCTGGATCTACATCGGCAGCCAGGGCATCGTCCAGGGCACCTATGAAACCTTCGTCGAAGCCGGCCGCCAGCATTACGATTCCAACCTCAAGGGCCGTTGGGTACTGACTGCCGGTCTGGGCGGCATGGGCGGCGCCCAGCCACTGGCCGCGACCCTGGCCGGGGCCTGCTCGCTGAACATCGAGTGCCAGCAGACCAGCATCGACTTCCGCCTCAAGACCCGCTACGTCGACGAGCAGGCCACCGACCTGGACGACGCCCTGGCGCGGATCAAGAAATACACCGCCGAAGGCCGTGCCATCTCCATTGCCCTGTGCGGCAACGCTGCCGAGATCCTGCCGGAACTGGTACGCCGCGGCGTGCGCCCGGACATGGTCACCGACCAGACCAGCGCCCACGACCCGCTGAACGGCTACCTGCCCAAGGGCTGGACCTGGGAGCAGTACCGTGACCGCGCCCAGACCGAGCCGGCGGCGGTGATCAAGGCGGCCAAGCAGTCCATGGCCGTGCACGTCCAAGCCATGCTGGACTTCCAGAAAATGGGGGTTCCGACCTTCGACTACGGCAACAACATCCGCCAGATGGCCCAGGAAGAGGGCGTGGAAAACGCTTTCGACTTCCCTGGCTTCGTCCCGGCCTATATCCGTCCGCTGTTCTGCCGTGGCATCGGCCCGTTCCGCTGGGCGGCGCTGTCCGGTGATCCGCAGGACATCTACAAGACCGACGCCAAGGTCAAGGAACTGATCCCCGACGACGCCCACCTGCACAACTGGCTGGACATGGCGCGCGAGCGCATCAGCTTCCAGGGCTTGCCGGCACGGATCTGCTGGGTTGGCCTGGGCCTGCGCGCCAAGCTCGGCCTGGCCTTCAACGAAATGGTCCGCAGCGGCGAGCTGTCGGCACCGATCGTCATCGGTCGCGACCACCTGGACTCCGGTTCCGTGGCCAGCCCGAACCGTGAAACCGAATCCATGCAGGACGGTTCCGATGCCGTGTCCGACTGGCCGCTGCTCAATGCCCTGTTGAACACCGCCAGTGGCGCGACCTGGGTTTCCCTGCACCACGGCGGCGGCGTCGGCATGGGCTTCTCCCAGCATTCGGGGATGGTGATCGTCTGCGACGGCACCGATGAAGCGGCCGAGCGTATTGCCCGGGTGCTGCACAACGACCCGGCCACCGGGGTGATGCGTCACGCCGATGCCGGCTACCAGATCGCCATCGATTGCGCCAAGGAACAGGGCCTGAATCTGCCGATGATCACCGGCAAGTAACCACCGCCCTCTGTAGGAGCCAGCTTGCTGGCCAAGCATGCACCGCGGTGCATCAGGCACACCGCCTCGCGAGCCCGCTCGCTCCTACAGGGGAAATCGTCTGCAGTGCCCACTAGAGGTTCGACGTCCATGGCTTTAGCGAATGATCGTGCAAGCAACAAACCGTTGATCGAAAGGCGTTCGATCGACTACATCCCGGAAGCGGAAAGACACGGTCGTCTCTTGAGTCAATTCACCCTGTGGTTGGGCGCCAACCTGCAGATCACCGCCATTGTCACCGGCGCCCTGGCAGTGGTCCTGGGCGGTGATGTGTTCTGGTCGCTGATCGGCTTGCTGGTCGGTCAGTTGCTGGGTGGCGGGGTCATGGCCCTGCATGCCGCCCAGGGCCCGCAACTGGGGCTGCCGCAGATGATCTCCAGCCGCGTGCAGTTCGGCGTGTACGGTGCGGTGATTCCCCTGGTGCTGGTGTGCCTGATGTACGTCGGCTTTTCCGCCAGCGGTTCGCTGCTGGCGGGGCAGGCGGTGGCGCAACTGCTGCACGTCGAAGACTGGGCCGGCATCTTGCTGTTCGCCGGCTCGATCATGGTCTTCACCATTTTCGGCTACCGGGTCATCCACGGCATCGGGCGGATCGCCAGCGTGCTTGGCGTGGTGGCCTTCATCTACCTGTTCTACAAGCTGCTGGCAGGCAACGACATCACGGCCCTGCTCGGCAACAAGCATTTTTCCCTGGCCAGCTTCCTGCTGGCGGTATCGCTGTCGGCTTCCTGGCAGATCGCCTTCGGCCCTTATGTGGCGGACTACTCGCGTTACCTGCCGCGCAGCACCTCGGCGGCGAAAACCTTCTGGGCCGTAGGCCTGGGTTCGGTGATCGGGGCCCAGGCCGCGATGGTCTTCGGGGTCTTCGCGGCGGCCCTGGCCGGGTCCCAGTTCGCCCACCACGAGGTGTCGTTCATCGTCAGCCTCGGCGGTACCGGTATCGTCGCCGGCCTGCTGTATTTCGCCGTGGCCTTCGGCAAGGTCACGGTGACCACGTTGAATGCCTACGGCAGCTTCATGTCGATCGCCACCATCATCAGCGGCTTTCGCGGCAGCCGGCATATCGGCAGCGGTGTGCGCCTGTTCTACATCTTCATCATGGTCTCGCTTGCCGCCACCCTGGCACTGTTGGGCAAGGATTCGTTCCTCAAGGATTTCTCCGCCTTCATCCTGTTCCTGCTGGCGTTCTTCACGCCCTGGAGTGCGATCAACCTGGTGGATTTCTACTGCATTACCAAGGAGCGCTATGACATCCCCGCGCTGTCCAATCCGGACGGTCGCTACGGCCGCTGGAATGTCATGGGCATCAGTATCTATGTGTTCGGCGTGCTGATTCAGATGCCGTTCATTTCCACCCACTTCTACACCGGCCCCCTGGTGGCGAGCCTCGGAGATACCGACATCTCCTGGATCATCGGCCTGGTGGTGCCCGCGGCGTTGTACTACGCCTGTGCGAAGAAGTGGCATGGCGCGGTGCCCGAGCACCTGATCCTGCCAATAGAGCAGGGCGCGCCCACCGAACAAAAAACGAGTGGGACCACCCGCGCTGCAGCGGTATGAGTCTTGATTGGACGTGGACAGGGCTGGATGCCTCTTAACTGCCGTAAGCCAACTCATGATTAGGAGCGTCACACAATGAAAATACATAAGACCCTGCTGACCACGTTGCTGTCCATGGGCCTGCTGGCCGCTTCCGGCGCCCAGGCCGCGGGCTGGTGCGAGTCGGGCAAGGCGGTGAAGTTCGCCGGCCTGAACTGGGAAAGCGGGATGTTGCTGACCGACGTGCTGCAGCTGGTCCTGGAGAAGGGCTACGGCTGCAAGACCGACAGCCTGCCGGGCAACTCCATCACCATGGAAAACGCCCTGGGCAGCAATGACATCCAGATCTTCGCCGAAGAGTGGGTGGGCCGCAGCGAGGTGTGGAACAAGGCCGAGAAGGCCGGCAAGGTGGTGGGCGTCGGCGCGCCGGTGGTGGGTGCTGTCGAAGGCTGGTACGTCCCGCGCTACGTGATCGAAGGCGACGCCAAGCGCAAGCTCGAAGCCAAGGCCCCGGACCTGAAGAACATTGCCGACCTGGGCAAGTACGCCAGCGTGTTCAAGGACCCGGAAGAACCGAGCAAGGGGCGTTTCTACAACTGCCCGGCGGGCTGGACCTGCGAGCTGGACAACAGCGAGATGCTCAAGAGCTACGGCCTGGAAAGCAGCTACACCAACTTCCGCCCGGGCACCGGCCCGGCCCTGGATGCGGCGGTACTGTCGAGCTACAAGCGCGGCGAGCCGATCCTCTTCTACTACTGGTCGCCGACCCCGCTGATGGGCCAGGTGGACCTGGTCAAGCTCGATGAGAAACCTGGCGTCGACAAGAGCGTGAGCATCAAGGTCGGCTTGTCCAGAGTCTTCCACGACGAGGCCCCGGAGCTGGTGGCGGTACTGGAAAAGGTCAACCTGCCGATCGACCTGCTCAACCAGAATCTGGCGCGCATGAGCCGTGAGCGCATCGAGTCGCCGAAACTGGCGAAACTCTTTCTCAAGGAACATCCTGAAGTCTGGCACCCATGGGTCAGTGAAGAGGCCGCCGGGAAAATCGACGCGGCCCTGTAGCCCGGGCTTTTCCGGCGGCTCCAAGGGCCGTCGGGAACCGGACAGCAACCTCCTTTGAGCGAGAGTTTCCTATGTTTCCAGAAAGCTTCACGTTTTCCATCGCCGATTGGGTCAACGGCTGGGTCGACGCCCTGGTGACCCATTATGGCGATGTGTTCCGGCACATTTCCGACACCCTGCTGTGGGCCATCGTCAACCTCGAAGGCCTGCTGCGCATGGCGCCCTGGTGGCTGATGCTGGCGATTGTCGGCGGTATCGCCTGGCACGCCACCCGCAAGCTGCTGACCACCGCGGTGATCGTCGGCCTGCTGTTCCTGGTGGGCGCGGTGGGGCTGTGGGACAAGCTGATGCAGACCCTGGCGCTGATGCTGGTGGCCACCCTGATCTCGGTGCTGATCGGCATCCCCCTGGGGATCCTCTCGGCCCGCAGCAACCGCCTGCGCTCAGTGCTGATGCCGCTCTTGGACATCATGCAGACCATGCCCAGCTTCGTGTACCTGATCCCGGTGCTGATGCTGTTCGGCCTGGGCAAGGTGCCGGCGATCTTCGCTACGGTGATCTACGCCGCGCCGCCCTTGATCCGCCTCACCGACCTGGGGATCCGCCAGGTGGACGGCGAGGTGATGGAGGCGATCAACGCCTTCGGCGCCAATCGCTGGCAGCAGCTGTTCGGTGTGCAACTGCCCCTGGCCCTGCCGAGCATCATGGCCGGGATCAACCAGACCACGATGATGGCCCTGTCGATGGTGGTGATCGCCTCGATGATCGGTGCCCGTGGCCTGGGCGAGGATGTGCTGGTGGGGATCCAGACCCTCAACGTCGGGCGCGGCCTGGAAGCGGGGCTGGCGATCGTGATTCTGGCGGTGGTGATCGACCGCATTACCCAGGCCTACGGTCGTCCGCGCCATGAGGTGAGCAAATGAGCAGCGCTGCCATCAGCAAGATCGAAGTGAGGAACGTCTTCAAGATTTTCGGCAGTCGCCCTGCCGATGCCCTGGCGATGATCCGCCAAGGCAAGGGCAAGGACCAGGTGCTGGCCGAGACCGGCTGTGTGGTCGGGGTCAACGACCTGTCCCTGAGCATCGGCACCGGCGAGATCTTTGTCATCATGGGCCTGTCCGGCTCTGGCAAGTCGACCCTGGTGCGCCACTTCAACCGCCTGATCGACCCCACCAGCGGCGCGATCCTGGTGGACGGCGAGGACATCCTGCAATACGACATGGAGGCCCTGCGCCAGTTTCGCCGGCACAAGATCAGCATGGTGTTCCAGAGCTTCGGCCTGCTGCCCCACCGCAACGTGCAGGACAATGTTGCCTACGGCCTCAAGGTGCGCGGCGAGAGCAAGGCACTGTGTGCCGAGCGTGCCTTGCACTGGATCAACACCGTGGGCCTCAAGGGCTACGAGAACAAGTACCCGCACCAGCTGTCCGGCGGCATGCGCCAGCGGGTCGGCCTGGCCCGGGCCCTGGCGGCGGACACCGACATCATTCTCATGGACGAGGCCTTCAGCGCCCTCGACCCGCTGATCCGCGCAGAAATGCAGGACCAGTTGCTGGAGCTGCAGAAGACGCTGCACAAGACCATCGTCTTCATCACCCATGACCTGGACGAGGCCGTGCGCATCGGCAACCGCATCGCGATCCTCAAGGACGGCCGCCTGATCCAGGTGGGCACGCCCAGGGAGATCCTGCATTCACCGGCGGATGAGTACGTCGATCGTTTCGTCCAGCGTCGTGCCGCGACGGTGTAGTTCAACAGCCCACAAGCCCCGGGCCCGTAGGAGCTGGCTTGCCAGCGAAGAGGCCCCCGGATTTCACCACGAGGTTAACGATGTTCCAGGCTGAAAAGATCGTAATCGCCGACGCCCCCCTGGGTTGGCAGGATGTTGTCGCCGTCGCCCGCCACGGTGCTGAGCTCGAACTCTCGGAGCAGGCCTGGGCGCGGATCGACAATGCCCAGGCCATCGTGCGCAAAGTGGTGGACAGCGGCGAGCGCGCCTATGGCATCAGCACCGGCCTTGGGGCCTTGTGCAATGTGTTGCTGGCCGGCGAGCAGCTCAGCCAGCTGTCGCGCAATACCCTGCTCAGCCATGCCTGCGGAGTTGGCCCGGTGCTGGCCGACGAACAGACCCGGGCGATCATCTGTGCGGCCATCATCAACTACAGCCACGGCAAGTCCGGGATCCACCGGCAGGTGGTCCAGGCGCTGCTGGCGCTGCTCAATCGCGGGATCACCCCGCAGGTGCCGTCGCAGGGTTCGGTGGGCTACCTGACCCACATGGCCCATATCGGCGTGGCGCTGCTCGGCGTCGGTCAGGTCAGCTATCGCGGGCACATCGTCAGCGCCGAGCAGGCCCTGGCCGAGGAAGGGCTGCAAGCGGTGCAACTGGGGGCCAAGGATGGTCTGTGCCTGGTCAACGGCACGCCGTGCATGACCGGCCTCGGTTGCCTGGCCCTGGCCGATGCCAGCCGCCTGTTGCAGTGGGCCGACGTGATCGGCGCCATGAGCTTCGAGGCCCTGCGCGGCCAGATCGCCGCCTTTGATGCCGAGATCATCGCCCTCAAGGCGCACCCCGGCATGCAGGTGGTGGGCAGCAACCTGCGGGCCTTGCTCGACCGCAGCGAGGTGATCGCTTCCAGCAAGGGCATCCGTACCCAGGACGCCCTCAGCATCCGCTCGATTCCCCAGGTGCACGGTGCTGCCCGGGATCAACTGGCCCACGCGGCCAGGCAGGTGGAAACCGAGCTCAATGCCGCCACCGACAATCCGTTGCTGCTGGGCACCCCGGACAACTATCAGGTGGTGTCCCAGGCCAACCCCCACGGCCAGTCGGTGGCCCTGGCGGCGGACGTGCTGGCGATTGCCATGGCCGAGATCGGCTCCATCGCCGAGCGCCGCCTGGACCGCCTGATCAACCCCCATGTCAGTGGCCTGCCGGCGTTCCTGGTGGCCGAGCCCGGGGTCAACTCCGGGATGATGATCGTGCAGTACGTGGCGGCCTCGCTGTGCGCGCAGAACCGCCAGCTGGCACAGCCGGCGGTGCTCGACAACTTCGTCACCTCGGGCCTGCAGGAAGACCACCTGAGCCTGGGCACCAACGCCGCCCTGAAGCTGCTGCAGGTGCTGGAAAACTGCACCCAGATTCTCGCCATCGAGTACCTGCTGGCGGCCCAGGCATTCGAATTTCTCAAGGAGCAGCGCTTCGGCACCGGCACCGGCATTGCCTGGTGCCTGCTGCGCGAGCGGGTTCCGGCCTACGACCAGGACCGCTGGCTGGCCCCGGATATCGCCAGCGTGGCGGCCTTGCTCAAGGACCCGCGATTGCTCAACAAACGCTTTTCCAAGGTGCAATAAAACGGATTTCCCCATCGCCAGCGTGCCAAGGCGCCACCTGCTCAAGCTGCGGGTGGCGACGGACAACGGAAGCTTCCGGAGCGACTGGCTAGTTATTACAAAACTCTCAAAAGGAGCATGAATGTGACTGCGCTAAACCTGATTCCCGGCCAACTGACCCTGGCCCAACTGCGGGCCATCTATCAGCAGCCGCTGACCCTGACCCTGGATGGCAGCGCCTCGACGCAGATCGACGCCAGCGTCGCCTGTGTCGAGCAGATCCTCGCCGAGAATCGTACTGCCTATGGCATCAACACCGGTTTTGGCCTGCTGGCCTCGACCCGCATTGCCAGCGCCGACCTGGAAAACCTCCAGCGCTCGCTGGTGCTGTCCCACGCCGCCGGTGTTGGCGAGCCTATCAGCGATGACCTGGTACGCCTGATCATGGTGCTCAAGGTCAACAGCCTGAGCCGTGGCTTCTCCGGGATCCGCCGCCAGGTGATCGACGCCTTGATCGCCCTGATCAACGCCGAGGTCTACCCGCACATCCCGCTCAAGGGCTCGGTGGGTGCTTCCGGCGACCTGGCGCCTTTGGCCCACATGTCCCTGGTGCTGCTGGGCGAGGGCAAGGCGCGCTACAAGGGGCAGTGGCTGGAAGCGACAGCGGCCCTGGAAGTGGCCGGCCTCAAGCCGTTGACCCTGGCCGCCAAGGAAGGCCTGGCGCTGCTCAACGGCACCCAGGTTTCCACCGCATACGCCTTGCGCGGTCTGTTCGAGGGCGAAGACCTGTTCGCCGGCGCCCTGGTGTGCGGCGGCCTGACCGTGGAAGCGGTGCTGGGTTCGCGCTCGCCATTCGACCCGCGGATTCACGCCGCTCGTGGTCAGCGCGGGCAGATCGATACCGCCGCGGCCTATCGCGCGTTGCTGGGGGACAGCACCGAGGTATCCGCGTCGCACAAGAACTGCGACAAGGTCCAGGACCCGTATTCCCTGCGTTGCCAGCCACAAGTGATGGGTGCCTGCCTGACCCAGTTGCGCCAGGCTGCCGAAGTGCTGGTGGTGGAAGCCAACGCCGTGTCGGACAACCCGCTGGTGTTCGCCGCCGAAGGTGACGTGATTTCCGGTGGCAACTTCCACGCCGAGCCGGTGGCCATGGCCGCCGACAACATGGCCCTGGCCATCGCCGAGATCGCCTCCCTGAGCGAACGGCGGATCTCGCTGATGATGGACAAGCACATGTCCCAGCTGCCGCCGTTCCTGGTGGCCAATGGCGGGGTCAACTCCGGCTTCATGATCGCCCAGGTCACCGCCGCGGCCCTGGCCAGCGAGAACAAGGCCCTGGCCCACCCGCACTCGGTGGACAGCATCCCTACCTCTGCCAACCAGGAAGACCACGTCTCCATGGCCCCGGCCGCCGGCAAGCGCTTGTGGGAAATGGCCGAGAACACCCGTGGTGTCCTGGCTGTGGAATGGCTGGCGGCCTGCCAGGGGCTGGACCTGCGCGAAGGCCTGAAAACCTCGCCGACCCTGGAAAAGGCCCGTGCCACCTTGCGCGAGAAAGTGGCGTACTACGAGAAGGACCGCTTCTTTGCACCGGACATCAACGCCGCCAGTGAGTTGCTGGCTTCGCGTTGCCTGAACGGGCTGCTGCCAGCCCGGTTGTTGCCGAGCCTGTAATGCACGCCGGGCCGCCAGGCAGCTTCGCGCTCGGCGTGGAGCTGCGGCCCGTGCTGGTTGGCTTTACCTGCAAGACAGGCGCGGAGCGTCTGCTTCCTCCGCCCCGCACCCCTGCGCGGGGCGGACTTGTCCGATAACAATAAAAGGGACGATGACATGCAATCGCAAGACAGTGGACTACGCCGAGGGCTGACAGCCCGCCATATACGCTTCATGGCCTTGGGGTCGGCCATCGGTACAGGATTGTTCTACGGTTCGGCCTCGGCCATCCAGATGGCCGGGCCCGCCGTGTTGCTGGCCTACCTGATCGGTGGCGCGGCGGTTTTCATGGTGATGCGCGCCCTCGGGGAGATGGCCGTGCACAACCCGGTGTCCGGTTCGTTCGGGCATTACGCCAGCCAGTACCTGGGGCCGTTGCCGGGCTTCATCCTGGGGTGGACCTACGCCTTCGAGATGTTGATCGTGTGCCTGGCGGACGTGACTGCCTTCGGCATCTACATGGGCTTCTGGTTTCCCGAAGTGGCGCGCTGGATCTGGGTGCTGGGCATCGTGCTGTTCATCGGTGGCCTGAACCTGTGCAACGTCAAGGTGTTCGGCGAGATGGAGTTCTGGCTGTCGCTGCTCAAGGTCGGGGCGATCGTCGCGATGATCCTGGGGGGCTTGGGCATCATGCTCTTCGGTATCAGCAGCGCCGCGCAGGACCAGGCCACTGGCGCCGCCAACCTCTGGGCCCACGGCGGCTTCATGCCCAATGGCATCAGTGGGGTGATCGCCTCGTTTGCCGTGGTGATGTTTGCCTTTGGCGGCATCGAGATCATCGGGGTCACTGCGGGCGAGGCCCAGGATCCGAAGCGGGTCATTCCCAAGGCGATCAATGCCGTGCCGCTGCGTATCCTGCTGTTCTACGTGCTGACCCTGTTCGTGCTGATGTCGATTTTCCCCTGGCCGCAGATCGGTACCCAGGGCAGCCCGTTCGTGCAGATCTTTGACAGCCTGGGCATCAGCTCGGCCGCCACTATCCTCAATATCGTGGTGATTTCGGCGGCGGTATCGGCCATCAACAGCGACATCTTCGGCGCCGGCCGGATGATGTATGGCCTGGCCCGGCAAGGGCAGGCGCCCAAGGGCTTTGCCCAGGTGTCCAAGCACGGGGTGCCGTGGATGACCGTGGTGGTGATGGCCGTGACTCTGTTGATCGGGGTGGTGCTGAACTACCTGATCCCGGAAAACATCTTCCTGCTGATCGCGTCCCTGGCCACGTTCGCCACGGTCTGGGTGTGGCTGATGATTCTCCTGACTCACGTGGCCATGCGCCGTTCGATGACCGCCGAGCAGGTGGCCCAGTTGCAGTTCAAGGTGCCATTCTGGCCTTGGGCCCCGGCGGCGGCCATTGCCTTCATGCTGTTCATCTTCGGCGTGCTGGGCTATTTCCCGAAAACCCAGGGAGCGCTGATCGTCGGCGTAGTGTGGATCGCTCTACTGATCGTGGCCTATATGCTGTGGGTCAAGCCCATGGCGGGGCAGGCCCAGGCGATCATGAGCGACGCTCCTTTACCTACTGACCATTAATGGAGGTTGGATGAAAACTCTTTGGCAACACTGCAACGTCGCCAGCATGGCCTCGGGTGTTTACTCGATCATCGAGGATGCGGCCATGGTGACGTCAGGGGCGCACATCGAGTGGATCGGCCGGCGCTCGGAGGCGCCGGCCGGCGACTACGCCCAGGTCAATGACCTGGCTGGAGCCTGGGTAACCCCGGGCTTTATCGATTGCCACACCCACACGGTATTTGGCGGCAACCGCAGTGGTGAGTTCGAGCAGCGCCTGCAAGGGGTGAGCTATGCCGAGATCGCCGCTGCCGGCGGTGGTATCGCCAGTACCGTACGGGCTACTCGGGCCGCCACCGAGGAGGAACTGTTCGGCAGCGCCCGCAAGCGTCTGCTGAGCCTGTTGCGCGATGGCGTGACCAGCGTCGAGATCAAGTCCGGCTACGGCCTGGACCTGGCCAGCGAGCGCAAGATCCTGCGGGTGATCCGTCGCCTGGGCGAAGAGTTGCCGGTCAGCGTGCGCAGCACCTGCCTGGCGGCCCACGCCCTGCCGCCGGAATACGCCGAGCGCAGCGATGCCTACATCGAGCATATCTGCAGCGAGATGCTCCCGGCCCTGGCGGCCGAGGGGCTGGTGGACGCGGTGGATGCCTTCTGTGAATACCTGGCGTTCTCCCCGGAGCAGGTGGAGCGGGTGTTCATTGCCGCGCAACAGCTCGGCCTGCCGGTCAAGCTGCACGCCGAGCAACTGTCGTCGCTGCATGGTTCGAGCCTGGCGGCCCGCTACCATGCGCTGTCCGCCGATCACCTGGAGTTCATGACCGAGGAGGATGCAATAGCCATGGCGGCGTCCGGGACCGTGGCGGTGTTGCTGCCGGGGGCCTTCTATTTCCTCCGGGAAACCCAGCTGCCGCCAATGGAAGCCCTGCGCAAGCACGGGGTGAAGATCGCCGTGGCCAGCGACCTCAATCCCGGTACGTCACCGGCGTTGTCGCTGCGGCTGATGCTGAACATGGCCTGTACCTGTTTCCGTATGACCCCCGAGGAGGCCCTGGCCGGGGTTACCCTGCATGCGGCCCAGGCCCTGGGCATGGAAAAGACCCATGGTTCGCTGGAGGTGGGCAAGGTGGCGGACTTCGTCGCCTGGCAGATCGATCGTCCTGCCGACCTGGCCTACTGGCTGGGCGGCGATCTGGAAAAGCGCGTCGTGCGACACGGCGTTGAAGTGACTGTGTAGGAGAAGGGTTGTGGATAAGGTTCTGAATTTCAAACAAGGCCGGGTGCCGCTGCTGATCAGCATGCCCCACGCCGGTACGCGCCTGACCCCGGCGGTGGCGGCCGGGCTGGTGCCCCAGGCGCAGAGCCTGCCGGACACCGACTGGCACATTCCACGGCTGTACCAGTTCGCCCAGGAGCTGGGGGCCAGTACCCTGGCGGCCGAATATTCGCGTTTTGTCATTGACCTGAACCGCCCGTCCGATGACAAGCCCCTGTACGTGGGGGCCACCACTGGCCTGTACCCGGCCACCCTGTTCGACGGCGAGCCCTTGTTCGTCGAAGGTCAGGCGCCGTCCAGTGAGGAGCGCGAGCAGTACCTGCACGAGGTGTGGGGGCCTTACCACCGCACCCTCCAGGAAGAGCTGGCGCGGCTCAAGGCCGAATTCGGCTATGCCCTGCTGTTCGATGCCCACTCCATCCGCTCGTTGATCCCGCACCTGTTCGAAGGCAAGCTGCCGGACTTCAACCTCGGCACTTTCAATGGCGCCAGCTGCGATCCGCAACTGGCCGGCCGGCTGGAGGCGATCTGCGCCGGCCACGGCGGCTACACCCATGTGCTCAACGGGCGCTTCAAGGGCGGGCATATCACCCGCCACTACGGCAACCCGGCCGAGCATATCCATGCCGTGCAACTGGAGCTGGCACAGAGCGCCTACATGGAAGAGTTCGAACCGTTCCGCTATCGCGAGGACCTGGCAGCACCGACCCAGGTGGTGCTCAAGGAATTGCTCCAGGGGCTGCTGGCCTGGGGGCAGGAACGTTACGCCTGACAGCAAGCGCTCCTACAGCGGGTACACGCCTTTGTGTAGGAGCGCGCTTGCTCGCGAAGCGCCTTCGACCCCCGCGCAAAACCTGCAAACAACCCTGTTTTCTCCAAGGACATGCTCATTGCGTAATTCGGGTTTATGATGCCGGACGGCAGAATAAATGTAGTCCCCGCCAGGGATGAACCCGACCTCCACGGAGCGCGTAATGCAGACTTTGTACCCGCAGATCAAACCCTATGCCCGGCACGATCTGGCCGTCGACGAGCCGCACGTGCTGTATGTCGACGAAAGTGGTTCACCGGAAGGTTTGCCGGTGGTGTTCATTCATGGCGGGCCGGGGGCGGGCTGCGATGGGGCCAGCCGCTGCTACTTCGACCCGAATCTGTACCGCATCGTCACGTTCGACCAGCGCGGTTGCGGGCGTTCCACCCCCCACGCCAGCCTGGAAAACAACACCACCTGGGACCTGGTGGCGGACCTTGAGCGCATTCGCCAGCACCTGGGCATCGACAAGTGGGTGCTGTTTGGCGGCTCCTGGGGTTCGACCCTGGCCCTGGCCTATGCCCAGACCCACCCGGAGCGCGTGCTCGGCCTGATCGTGCGGGGCATCTTCCTTGCCCGGCCCCAGGAGATCCAGTGGTATTACCAGTGTGGCGCCAGCCGCCTGTTCCCCGACTACTGGCAGGACTATGTGGCGCCGATTCCTCTGGAAGAGCGGCATGACCTGGTCAGCGCCTTCCACAAGCGCCTGACCGGCACCGACCAGATCGCCCAGATGCATGCGGCCAAGGCCTGGTCGGGCTGGGAAGGGCGCACCGCGACCCTGCGCCCCAACCCGTTGGTGGTGGACCGTTTCTCCGAGCCGCAGCGGGCGCTGTCGATTGCCCGGATCGAATGCCATTACTTCACCAACAACGCCTTCCTCGAACCTGACCAGCTGATCCGCGACATGGGCAAGATCGCCCATCTGCCCGGGGTCATCGTCCATGGCCGCTACGATGTGATCTGCCCGCTGGACAACGCCTGGGAGCTGCATCAGGCCTGGCCCAACAGCGAGCTGCAGGTGATCCGCGACGCTGGCCACGCCGCCTCCGAGCCGGGCATCACCGATGCTCTGGTACGCGCCACCGACCAGATGGCGCGCCGTCTGCTCGACCTGCCGCCCGAAGAAGCATGAAGGGCCTGTTGCAGCGCGTGCGTGGCGCGCGGGTGGAAGTCGCCGGGGACATAGTCGGCGCGGTGGACCAGGGATTGCTGGTACTGGTGGCGGTGGAGCCCGAGGACACCCGGGCCAGTGCCGACAAACTCCTGCATAAGCTGCTTAACTATCGGGTGTTCAGTGATGCCGAGGGCAAGATGAACCTGTCCCTGGCGGATGTGCAGGGCGGCTTGCTGCTGGTGTCGCAATTCACCCTGGCGGCAGACACCAAGAGCGGGCTGCGCCCGAGCTTTTCCACAGCCGCGCCGCCGGCCCTTGGCGAAGAGCTTTTTGACTACCTGGTAGTGAAGGCGCAACAGTTGCATGGCAAAGTGGCATCAGGGCGTTTTGGCGCGGACATGCAGGTGCACCTGGTCAATGATGGCCCGGTAACCTTCCTGTTACAGACCTGAAAACGCCTGAAACAGCTTTTTCCACCGATTTGGGCCGGAAACTGCTGTTTTTCGCGATAAATACTTTGTTACCCCTGATGCGTTGTAACGCGGGCTACTAGATAATCGCGCGCTACGGGGATCAGCGTTCGTTGGTCCATTTTGACTTAAGTAGAGACTTGTCCACGGCCGTTTGGGGAATCATTTAGCCCCATCGGAGTCGGAACAATGCTCGCCAACCTGGCATATAGATAGCTGGCCGTTGGTTTTTTGATCTGTTTTCGGCGAGGGTTGCTCGTGATTGTTAGTCCCTGTAATGCACCAAACTTGTTTGCCAAACGGTTACGAAACGCACTGGTGACGGGCTCTGCGCTGGTCTGCCTGCTCGGCGCCGGTCAACTCATGGCATTCAATCTGGATGATGTATCGGTCAAGGCCAAGGACCTGGCCGGGCAGAAGTACGAGGCCCCGCGCAGTAACCTGCCGAACGAGTTCCGTGAGATGAAGTTCGCGGATTACCAAAAAATCCGCTTCCTCACCGAAAAAGCCGAATGGGCCGACCAGAAGACCCCGTTCAAGCTGTCGTTCTACCACCAGGGCATGCACTTCGACACACCGGTGAAGATCAACGAGATCAGCGCCAACACCGTTACCGAGATCAAGTACGACCCGAACCGTTTCGATTTCGGCGACGTGAAGTTCGATCCCAAGGCCACCGAGAAGCTCGGCTACGCCGGTTTCCGCGTTCTGTACCCGATCAACAAGGCTGACAAGCAAGACGAGATCATGACCATGCTCGGCGCGAGCTATTTCCGCGTCGTTGGCAAGGGCCATACCTATGGCCTGTCCGCCCGGGGCCTGGCAATCGACACCGCCCTGCCATCCGGCGAGGAATTCCCGCGTTTCAGCGAGTTCTGGATCCAGCAGCCCAAGGCTACCGATAAGCACCTGGTGATCTACGCCCTGCTGGATTCGCCACGGGCCACCGGCGCCTATCGCCTGACCCTGCGGCCGGGCGCCGACACCATTGTCGACGTCAAGGCCCGGGTGTTCCTGCGTGACAAGGTCGGCAAGCTGGGCCTGGCCCCGCTGACCAGCATGTACCTGTTCGGCGCCAACCAGCCGTCGAAGGTCCTCAACTACCGTCGCGAACTGCACGACTCCAGCGGCCTGTCGATCCACGCCGGCAATGGCGAGTGGATCTGGCGCCCGCTGAACAACCCGAAACATCTGGCCGTGAGCAACTTCTCGGTGGAGAACCCGCGTGGTTTCGGCCTGCTCCAGCGTGGCCGCGACTTCAGCCACTATGAAGACCTCGACGACCGCTACGACAAGCGCCCAAGCGCCTGGATCGAGCCCAAGGGCGACTGGGGCAAGGGCACCGTCGACCTGGTAGAGATCCCGACCGCGGACGAAACCAACGACAACATCGTGGCGTTCTGGAACCCGGAAAAGCAGCCTGAGCCAGGCCAGCCGCTGGATTTCGCCTATCGCCTGCACTGGACCATCGACGAAGCCGCCCTGCATTCCCCTGACAGCGCCTGGGTACAGCAGACCCTGCGCTCCACCGGTGACGTCAAGCAGTCCAACCTGATCCGTCAGCCCGACGGCAGCGTGGCCTACCTGGTGGACTTCGAAGGCCCGTCCCTGGCGGCATTGCCGGAAAACGCCGACGTTCGCAGCCAGGTCAGCGTGGGTGACAACGCCGAGCTGGTGGAAAACAGCGTTCGCTACAACCCGGAAACCAAGGGCTGGCGCCTGACCCTGCGGATGAAGATCAAGGACGCGAGCAAGTCCACCGAGATGCGTGCCGCTCTGGTCCGCGACATTGCGCAGCCCGAGCCGGCCAAGGCCTCGACGCCGAACTCCAACTCCTCCATCGCCAAGGCCGACAAGATCGCCGCCAAGCAGCAGGAGAAGAAAGAGAAGGAAGCCGCAGCGGCAGCCGCCAAGCAGGCGCAAGCCCAGCCGGGCAAAGAGGCTAAAGACGCCAAGAACGCCAAGGACAAGGACCACAAAGACGCCAAGCAGCCTGCTGCTGCGGACGCGGCCCCAGCCACACCGGAACCGGTTAAAACGGAGCAAGTCCTGACCGAGACCTGGAGCTATCAGTTGCCTGCCGATGAGTAACTCTCAACTACAGCCAGAGTCTCTTGCCGAGTACCTGGCGCATTTGCCGATGTCGGACCAGCAGCGCGCGGAACTCGCGGGCTGCCAGTCCTTCAGCGAATTGCACCAACGCCTGTCGTCCAGCACCTTCGATGGCCCCACCGATGCCGCCCAGGCCTCGGTGGGCCAGCGCCTGACCCTGAGCACCGCCGCTGAGCTGGAAGAAGCGGAAATGCTCGCGGTGGACGCCGAGGGCCGGGTCTGCCTCAAGGCCACGCCACCGATCCGCCGCACCAAGGTGGTCCCGGAGCCGTGGCGCACCAATATCCTGGTGCGCGGCTGGCGGCGCCTGACCGGGCGTACCAACCCGCCAGCGCCGAAGAAGGACGAACGGGTACTGCCGGCCGCTCGCTGGCGTACCGTCGGTTCTATCCGCCGCTACATCCTGCTGGTGCTGATGCTCGGCCAGACCATCGTCGCCGGCTGGTACATGAAAGGCATCATGCCGTACCAGGGCTGGTCCTTCGTCGACCTGGAAGAGGTCATGCACCAGCCGCTGATGCAGACCGCCCAGCAAGTGCTGCCCTATGCCCTGCAGACCAGCATCCTGATTCTGTTCGGGATCCTGTTCTGCTGGGTCTCGGCAGGTTTCTGGACCGCCCTGATGGGCTTCCTGGAACTGCTGACCGGCCACGACAAGTACCGCATCTCCGGGGCCAGCGCTGGCAACGAGCCGATTCCCAAGGATGCGCGCACCGCACTGGTGATGCCGATCTGCAACGAAGACGTGCCCCGGGTGTTTGCCGGCCTGCGCGCAACCTTCGAGTCGGTGGCGGCCACCGGTGACCTGGACCGTTTCGACTTCTTCGTCCTCAGCGACAGCAACGACAGCGATATCTGCGTGGCCGAGCAGCAGGCCTGGCTGGATGTCTGCCGCGAAGCCAAGGGCTTCGGCAAGATCTTCTATCGCCGCCGTCGCCGCCGAGTGAAACGCAAGAGCGGCAACCTCGACGACTTCTGCCGTCGCTGGGGCGGTGACTACAAGTACATGGTCGTGCTCGACGCTGACAGCGTGATGAGCGGCGAATGCCTGACCAGCCTGGTACGCCTGATGGAAGCCACGCCGGACGCGGGGATCATCCAGACCGCGCCACGGGCCTCGGGCATGGACACCCTGTATGCGCGCATGCAGCAGTTCGCCACCCGGGTCTACGGCCCGCTGTTCACCGCCGGCCTGCACTTCTGGCAGTTGGGGGAATCCCACTACTGGGGGCACAACGCGATCATCCGCATGCAGCCGTTCATCGAGCACTGTGCCCTGGCGCCGTTGCCGGGCAAGGGTGCCTTCGCCGGTGCGATCCTCTCCCACGACTTCGTCGAAGCCGCGCTGATGCGCCGTGCCGGCTGGGGCGTGTGGATTGCCTACGACCTGCCGGGCAGCTACGAAGAGCTGCCGCCGAACCTGCTGGACGAACTCAAGCGTGACCGGCGCTGGTGCCACGGCAACCTGATGAACTTCCGCCTGTTCCTGGTCAAGGGCATGCACCCGGTGCACCGCGCGGTGTTCCTCACCGGGGTGATGTCCTACCTGTCGGCGCCGCTGTGGTTCTTCTTCCTGGTGCTGTCCACGGCCCTGCTGGCGGTCAACACCCTGATGGAGCCGCAGTACTTCCTCGAGCCGCGGCAGCTGTATCCGCTGTGGCCGCAGTGGCATCCGGACAAGGCCATCGCGCTGTTCTCCACCACCATCGTGCTGCTGTTCCTGCCCAAGCTCTTGAGCATCATCCTGATCTGGGCCAAGGGTGCGAAAGAGTTCGGTGGCAAGTTCAAGGTGACCCTGTCGATGCTCCTGGAGATGCTGTTCTCCATGCTGCTGGCGCCGGTGCGGATGATTTTCCACACCCGTTTCGTACTGGCCGCATTCCTGGGCTGGGCCGCGACCTGGAACTCGCCACAGCGTGACGACGACTCCACGCCGTGGAGCGAAGCGGTCAAGCGCCACGGTCCGCAGACCCTGCTGGGCTTCTGCTGGGCGCTGCTGGTGATCTGGTTGAACCCGAGCTTCCTCTGGTGGCTGGTACCGATCGTCGGTTCGTTGATGCTGTCGATTCCGGTGTCGGTGATCTCCAGCCGCGTGGGCCTGGGCCTGAAGTCCCGTGACGAAAGCCTGTTCCTGATCCCCGAGGAATACGCTCCGCCACAGGCGCTGCTGGCAACCGACCAGTACACCCACGAAAACCGCTGGCATGCGCTCAACGACGGCTTTGTCCGGGCCGTGGTGGATCCGCAGCAGAACGCCCTGGCCTGTGCCCTGGCGACCTCGCGCCACACCCAGGCCGAGCCCATCGAGTGGCTGCGTCAGGAGCGTGTACGGCATGCCCTGAAAGTCGGCCCGGCGGCCCTGAACAACAGCGAGCGGCTGGCGCTGTTGAGCGACCCGGTAGCCCTGGGACGCCTGCACGAGCAGGTCTGGAGCGAGGGGCACAGCGAATGGCTGAGCGCCTGGCGCCAGTCGGTGGATGCCGATCCCCATGCACCGCTGCTGCCGTTGCAGCCGCTGAACGCGGCGCCGCAACCGGCCTGAAGCCAACGCCCTTGAGCTCTTGCTCAAGGGCGTTTTGCTTTATGGCGCCAATGGCCGCCTACGCCTTGCCGGAGGCTGTGGCAGCGGCCACCGGTCGCTCCCCCTGAAACAACAAAAATCCTTGTGCAAATGGCCGAGTGCGTTAGCATCGCACCCGCAAATTTCTGCGCGCAATCGACAACGGCCTGCCATTCGAAGCACTCAAGCAGATGACCGCCGTGCGCAGACACCACAATAAAATGGCTTCAGGGGACTTGAGATGAAGAAGTATCTTTCGCTGCTGCTGGCGGGTGCCGCAGCCCTGCTGGCGGTCAACACGGCCCAGGCCGGCGCTATCGACGACGCGGTCAAGCGTGGCACGCTGAAAGTCGGCATGGACCCGACCTACATGCCGTTCGAAATGACCAACAAGCGTGGCGAAATCATCGGTTTCGAAGTCGACCTGCTCAAGGCCATGGCCAAGTCCATGGGGGTCAAGCTGGAGATGGTTTCCACTGGCTACGACGGCATCATCCCGGCCCTGCTGACCGACAAGTTCGACATGATCGGCAGCGGCATGACCCTGACCCAGGAACGCAACCTGCGCCTGAACTTCAGCGAACCCTTCATCGTGGTCGGCCAGACCCTGCTGATCCGCAAGGACCTGGAAGGCACCATCAAGTCCTACAAGGACCTGAACAGCGCCGACTACCGCATCACCTCCAAGCTGGGCACCACCGGTGAGATGGTCGCCAAGAAGCTGATCGCCAAGGCCAAGTACCACGGCTACGACAACGAGCAGGAAGCGGTGCTGGACGTGGTCAACGGCAAGGCCGACGCCTTCATCTACGACGCTCCGTACAACGTGGTGGCCGTCAACAAAGTGGGCAATGGCAAGCTGGTATTCCTCGACAAGCCGTTCACCTACGAGCCCCTGGCCTTCGGTTTGAAGAAGGGCGATTACGACAGCATCAACTTCATCAACAACTTCCTGCACCAGATCCACGAAGACGGCACCTACGATCGCATCCATGACAAGTGGTTCAAGAGCACCGAGTGGCTCAAGGACATGGAATAGGTGTCAGGCAACTGACTTCTGGTTGATCGCGAGCAAGCTCGCTCCTACAGGGCGCATAGCGTTTTTGTAGGAGCGAGCCTGCTCGCGACGATGCCCACCCGGGCTCTGCCGAACCTCCCCGCTGCAAATCGCTGGAACCTGCAAAGTGAACAAACACAAGAAAGCCCAATGGCCCTGGCACGTGCTGACCGTGCTGGTGCTGATCGGTCTGGCTGGCGCGCTGTACTACGCCACCTCGTTGATGTCCTACGAGTGGCGCTGGAACCGTGTCCCCCAGTACTTCGCCTATCAGGCCGAAGAGTCCCAGCGGGCGGCGGAAATCTCCACCGTCGCCGAGGTGGTGCGCCAGGGCGGCAAGGCACAAGTCACGCTGCGCGGTGACTCGGGTGCCGAGCAGCATCTGAGCGTCGATGAAAGCAGCTTGCAGGTGGCTAGCGGCGATGACGTGGCCGAAGGCGATGTCATCGGCGTGACCCGGCACTGGGCCGCGGGCCCGCTGTTGTGGGGCCTGTGGACCACCTTGTGGCTGTCGGTGGTGTCCGGCGTGCTGGGGCTGCTGATCGGCCTGGGTACCGGCCTGTGCCGGTTGTCCAGCAACCCGACCCTGCGCGACCTGTCGACGATCTATGTCGAACTGGTGCGGGGCACGCCGCTGCTGGTGCAGATCTTCATCTTCTATTTCTTTATTGGCACGGTGCTCAATCTGTCCCGGGAGTTCGCCGGGATCGCCGCGCTGTCGCTGTTTACCGGGGCCTATGTGGCGGAAATCGTTCGCGCCGGGGTGCAGTCCATCGCCCGCGGGCAGAACGAAGCCGCTCGCTCCCTGGGGCTCAGCGCGGGCCAGTCGATGCGCCATGTGGTGCTGCCCCAGGCCTTCAAGCGGGTGCTGCCGCCGCTGGCCGGGCAGTTCATCAGCCTGGTCAAGGACACCTCCCTGGTGTCGGTGATCGCCATTACCGAACTGCTCAAGAGCGGCCGGGAAGTCATCACCACGTCGTTCTCGCCATTCGAGATCCTGTTCTGCGTGGCGGGCCTGTATTTGTTGATCAACCTGCCGCTGTCGAAGATGGCCAGCCGGCTTGAACGGAGGCTCGCGCAAAGTGATTGAAGTCCGCGATCTGGTAAAAGTCTTCGACACCCGCGGCCAGGTGGTGCGCGCGGTGGATAACGTCACCACCCAGGTGGCCAAGGGCGAGGTGCTGGTGGTGATCGGCCCGTCCGGCTCCGGCAAGTCGACCTTCCTGCGTTGCCTCAATGGCCTTGAAGAGTTCGATTCCGGCTCGGTGAGCATCGACGGCCTGCAACTGGCCGACCCGAGGACCGATGTGAACGCCTACCGCCGGGAAGTCGGCATGGTGTTCCAGCACTTCAACCTGTTCCCGCACATGACCGTGCTGGAAAACCTCTGCCTGGCGCAGAAGGTGGTACGCAAGCGCGGCAAGCAGGAGCGCGAGGCCAAGGCCCTGGCGTTGCTGGAAAAGGTCGGGATCGCCCAGAAGGCCCACGAGTTTCCTTCGCGGCTTTCCGGTGGCCAGCAGCAGCGTGTGGCCATCGCCCGGGCCCTGGCCATGGAACCCAAGGTGATGCTGTTCGACGAGCCGACCTCGGCCCTGGACCCGGAAATGGTCGGCGAGGTGCTGGATGTGATGAAGACCCTGGCCCTGGAAGGCATGACCATGGTCTGCGTGACCCACGAAATGGGCTTTGCCCGGGAAGTGGCGGATCGGGTGCTGTTCTTCGATCACGGCAAACTGCTGGAAGACGCGGCGCCGCAGGTGTTCTTCGACGCGCCGCAAGACCCGCGGGCCCAGGCTTTCCTGCGCCAGGTGCTGTAAGGCCGGCTCCTGCATTTCCCGGTAGGAGCCGGCTTGCCGGCGAAGCGGCTCAGACCCGGAAACGCCCCACCAGGCTTTGCAGGTGAATCCCCAGCCGCGCCAGCTCGGCGCTGGACGCGGCGGTTTCCTCGCTGGCCGATGACGTCTGTTCAGACACATCCCGCACATTCAACACGCTGCGGTTGATCTCTTCCGCCACCGCGCTCTGCTGCTCTGCTGCCGCGGCGATCTGCTGGTTCATCGCCTGGATCGCCGACACGGTACGGGTGATGTTTTCCAGGGAACCACCAGCCCGGCGTGTCAGCTCGACACTGCTGTCGGTCAGGCTGCGGCTGGTATCCAGGGTGCTGGCCACTTGCTGGGTGCCGCTTTGCAGGCCGACGATCAACTCGGCGATCTCTTCGGTGGATTGCTGGGTGCGCTGGGCCAGGCTGCGCACTTCGTCCGCAACCACGGCGAAACCACGCCCGGCTTCACCGGCACGGGCCGCTTCGATGGCGGCGTTGAGGGCTAGCAGGTTGGTCTGCTGGGCCACCGACTTGATGACGTCCAGCACGCTGCCGATCTTGTCGCTCTCTTGCTTGAGGTGGCCCATGGCTTCGGTGGAGTGGCCCACCTCGCTGGCCAGGCGCTCGATCTGGGCAATGGCTTCGTTCACCACGCGATCACCCTCACGGGCCTGCTGATCGGCGGCCACAGCGGCCTCTGAGGCTTCTTCGGCATTGCGCGCGACTTCCTGCACGGTGGCGGCCATTTCGTTCATTGCCGTGGCTACCTGATCGGTCTCGACTTTCTGGCTGTTGACCCCGGCGCTGGTCTGTTCGGTCACCGCGGACAGTTGCTCGGCGGCGCTGGCGATTTGGGTCACTCCGTCGCTGATGCCGCCGATCAGTTCCCGCAGGCTCACCGTCATGCGCTGCATGGCTTTCTGCAGTTGGCCCAGTTCGTCGCGGCGCTCTACGGCGAGGTTCTGGCTCAGGTCCCCGGAAGCCACGCGCTCGGCGGCCTTGAGGGTCTGCTGCAGCGGCTGGGTGATCTGCCGGGTGATGGCCCAGGCGGCGATCAGGCCGAACAGCATGGCCAGCAAGGTGGCGATCAGCAGGGTGCTCTTGGCCTGCGCGGCGTCGCTGTCACGCTTGGTGGTCTGGGCCACGGTCAGCTGCTTGCTCAGGCCCATCAGCCGGTCGCCCTGGGCGGCCATGCGCTTGAGCGCAGCCGCGCTGGCTTCTTCGGCGTCGCTGTAGGCGCTGACGGCCATCCGGTAGGCCTTCAGCGAGTCGCTGGCCTGTTGCAGGTTGGCAACGTGCTGCTCGGGCAGGCGCGAAGGCAGGCTGGTGAGGTTGTTCAGGGCGTTGTCGATGGCGTCCAGCGCCGGCTGCTTGGCCTCGGGCTTGGCGCTGTAGGTGTAGCCGCGTACCTGGAAGCGTGCCTGCTGGATCAGCTTGGACAGGTCGATCACGCTATTGAACTGCGTCACGCTGTCGCCTTGCAGCAGTGAGTTTTCAACCTCCGCGACCCGGGCCACGGCATTGTCCGCGGTGGCGCCAAGCTGGGACCTCGCAGCCTCGCGGTTGGCGGTGGCGCGAGTCATGTCGGCAAAGGCTTTCTGGTATTCGGCCACGGCGTCCAGTTGCTGGTCGACCATGGTGATGCTTTCCGGTTGCTGCAGTTGCGCGCGAGCGTCCTGCAGGCCGTCGTCGAGTTGCTTGAGGAAGTCGTTGACCGCTGCCGGGCCGTGTTCACCGCGGCTCATCTCGTAGTTGAGGCGGGCGATGCGCAGGTCCTTGGTCAGGGCGTAGATAACGGAAATATTGCCCAGTTTGTCGCCCCGGTCGATCACCCGGCCCAGGCCGGTCCAGCCGGTGGCGGTGATCAGCAGGGTCAGGAGCAGTACCAGGCCGAAGCCGATACCCAGCTTGAGGCTGACGCTTACGTTTCCCAGGTTTCTGGCTAGCCAACGGTACATTCTGCGAACTCCCTTTTAGCAATGTGCGCTTAACCATAGGCTATCGGCGGGAGTGGGGGATTCTGTAGCTTGACTGGCTAGTTGCCATTACGACCGTGAGGTCCGGCTGGCCACTTGGCCAGCACGCACATGGGGGCTCAGAACAGGCGCGAAAGCAGGGCGGTGACCGCGGTTTCGACCCGCAGGATGCGTTCGCCCAGTTGCACCGGTTGCAGGCCGGCTTTGCCCAGAAGATCGATCTCGTAGGGAATCCAGCCGCCTTCCGGGCCAATGGCCAGGGTGACGGCCTGGTCCAGCCCGCGAGGGCAGGGCGGATATGGGCCAGGGTGGCCCACCAGCCCCCGGGTGCCAGCGCTGAGGGCCGGCAGGCGGTCTTCGACGAAGGGCTTGAAGCGTTTTTCGATCAGGACGTCGGGCAGCACGGTGTCACGGGCCTGTTCCAGGCCGAGCACCAGGTGTTCGCGAATCGTTTCGGGTTCCAGGAACGGGGTCTGCCAGAAGCTCTTTTCTACCCGGTAGCTGTTCACCAGCACCAGCCGCGGCACGCCCATGGTCGCTATGGTCTGGAACACCCGGCGAAGCATTTTCGGGCGCGGCAGGGCCAGCACCAGGGTCAACGGCAGCTTGGCCGGTGGCGGCTGATCGAGGGTCACTTGCAGTTCGGCTTCAGCAGGCTCCAGGCGCAGGACCTGGGCACTGCCCATCAAGCCGCCAATGCGCCCGACCCGCAGGCTGTCGCCGACCGCCACCCGATGCACGTCCTGCATGTGGGTCAGGCGTCGGTCGCGCAGCACTACCCGGTCGGCCGCAATGAAATCGGCCTCTTCCAGAAGCAGCAGGTTCACGCTTGGGTCGCTGGCGGCTGGTCGTTGTGGTCGTCGGCCGGTTCATCGTCCGGGTGCTCGCCACGTTTGCTGATCAGCCCGCCGAACAGCACGCCGATCTCGAACAGCAGCCACATGGGCACGGCCAGCAGGGTCTGGGAGAAAATGTCCGGCGGGGTGAGGATCATGCCCACCACGAAGCAGCCGATGATCACGTAAGGGCGGATCTTGCGCAGGTACGCCACGTTGACCACGCCTATCCACACCAGCAGGACCACGGCCACCGGGATCTCGAAGGCCACGCCGAAGGCGAAGAACAGGGTCATGACGAAATCGAGGTAGCTGGTGATATCGGTCATCATCTCCACGCCGGCCGGGGTGGCGGCGGCGAAGAACTTGAAGATCAGCGGGAACACCAGGAAGTAGGCGAACGCCATGCCGATGTAGAACAGCAGGATGCTCGACACCAGCAAGGGCACGGCAATGCGCTTTTCATGCTTGTACAGGCCGGGGGCGATAAAGCCCCAGATCTGGTGCAGGATCACCGGGATCGCCAGGAACAGCGAGACCATCATGGTCAGCTTCAGCGGCGTCAGGAACGGCGAGGCGACGTCGGTGGCGATCATCGTCGCGCCGACCGGCAGGTACTGGCGCAGCGGCGTGGAGACGATGGTGTAGATCTGCTGGGTGAAGGCGAACAGCCCGGCGAAGATGATGAAGATCGCCGCTACGCAGCGCAGCAGGCGGGTGCGCAGCTCGGTGAGGTGCGACACCAGCGGCATGTGTTGGTCGTTCTCTGGGATATCGCTCATGGTGCTCGCGGCGGCAAGGTGGAGTCGTGGGGGGCCGTGGTGGCGGGTGTTGCCACTGGGGCTGCGGGCTCTGCGGTCGGTGCCGGTGCCGGTGTCGATGGCAGAGGCGCGGGCACTTCGCTGGCTGGCGGCGCTTCGGCGACCGTAGCGGCGCCTGGCGCGTGAATCGTCTGCTCGGCCACAGGCTCTACCGGAGTCGGTTGCTGCTGGGTCGGGGCGAGGATTTTCCGCGCTTCCTGCTCCAGGGACAGAATGTGCTCGTTGTGCAGTTGCCGGCGGATTTCGTCGGCACCGATTTCACGTTCAACTTCCTGTTTTATCGCGTTGAAGCTGCGCTTGAGGCGCCCGACCCACAGGCCGGCGGTGCGCGCAGCGCCGGGCAGGCGCTCGGGGCCGAGCACCAGCAGGGCCACCAGGCCCACCAGCAGCAGTTCAGAGAAGCTGATACCAAACATTAGTCAGTGCTCACGAGTCTTTGCGGGTCGGCTCTTCGACTTTCTGCGCCTGCACATCGATGGTGTGCGGCTGGTTCAACGGCGCGCTCTGCTGCGGCTGAACCGGTGGCACAGGCTGCGCTGCTGGCGGGACCACGGGTTCGGCAGGCTTTTCGTCGTCATTCATGGCCTTGCGAAAGCCCTTGATCGATTCGCCGACGTCGGTGCCCAGGTTCTTGAGCTTCTTGGTGCCGAATACCAGTACCACGACCACCAGGATGACGATCCAGTGTTTCCAGTCAAAAATGCCCATGCTGCGTTTCCTCTTAGAAAGTTGTTCAGGCGGACGGACGCGAGGCTTTCTCGGCGTGTCCGGACAAACCGAAGCGGCGGTCCAGCTCATCGAGCACGGCCTGGGGATGCTGCCCCAGCTGCGCCAGCATGACCAGGGTGTGGAACCACAGGTCTGCGGTTTCGTAGATCACATCGCTGCAGTCGCCGCTGATGGCGGCGTCCTTGGCGGCGATGATGGTTTCCACCGATTCTTCGCCGACTTTTTCCAGAATCTTGTTCAGGCCCTTGTGGTACAGGCTGGCGACGTAGGAGCTGTCGGCTGCGGCGTCTTTACGCTCTTCCAGCACCTGGGCCAGACGGGTGAGGGTATCGCTCATGTCAGTGTCCTGCAGAATAGATCGCGTGCGGGTCCTTGAGGACCGGTTCGACGGTTTTCCACTCGCCATCTTCATAGACGCGGTAGAAACAGCTGTGGCGGCCGGTATGGCAGGCGATGTCGCCGATCTGCTCAACCATCAGGATGATCACATCGGCGTCGCAGTCCAGGCGCATTTCATGAAGCTTTTGCACGTGCCCGGATTCTTCGCCCTTGCGCCACAGCTTGCCACGGGAACGTGACCAGTAGATGGCGCGATTCTCGGCAGCGGTCAGGCTCAGGGCCTCGCGGTTCATCCAGGCCATCATCAGTACGCGCCCGGTCTTGTGATCCTGGGCGATGGCCGGCACCAGGCCGTCCGCATCCCATTTGATCTGGTCCAGCCAATCTTTCATTTTCGACTCCGACAACCGGGCTCTACCCGCTGGTGACGCCTCGGCGATTTCGACAGTTTGCCAGCAGGTCGCGCCACTGGCTATCGGCGAACGATCAGATACAAACCGACCGCAATCATGATGCCAGCAGGCCAGTGCCCCAGCTCATGCAATGGACCGCCGGCGGCCAGGACCGCGCCACCGCCCAGGTGGGCAGTGCCCAGCAGGCGCAGGAACCAGTCGTCCTTGCGCTTGTGCCAGGGCGCCGGAGGGTCGGCAGCGTGTGGCTGGGACATGCGCTCCAGCAGGTCGCGGGTCATGTTGGCCAGGTGCGGCAACTGTTCGATCTGGCTGTGGATATTGCCGAGCACGGTCTTGGGGCTGACCCGTTCGCGCATCCAGCGTTCGAGGAAGGGTTGCGCGGTGTTCCACAGGTCCAGGTCCGGGTACAGCTGGCGGCCCAGGCCCTCGATGTTGAGCAGGGTCTTCTGCAGCAGTACCAGCTGCGGCTGCACTTCCATGTTGAAGCGCCGAGCGGTCTGGAACAGGCGCATCAGCACCTGGCCGAAGGAAATGTCCTTCAGCGGTTTTTCGAAGATCGGCTCGCACACGGTGCGGATCGCCGCCTCGAATTCGTTGAGCTTGGTTTCCGCCGGGACCCAGCCGGAATCAATGTGCAACTGGGCCACGCGGCGGTAGTCGCGCTTGAAGAAGGCAAACAGGTTGCGGGCCAGGTAGTCCTGGTCTTCCGGGGTCAGGCTGCCGACGATGCCGCAGTCGATGGCGATGTACTGCGGGCTCCAGGGCTGCACGGTGCTGACGAAGATGTTGCCCGGGTGCATGTCGGCGTGGAAGAAGCTGTCGCGGAACACCTGGGTGAAGAAGATCTCCACGCCACGCTCGGCGAGCATCTTCATGTCGGTACGCTGGTCGGCCAGGGTGGCCAGGTCAGTGACCTGAATGCCGTAGATGCGCTCCATCACCAGCACTTTGGGCCGGCACCAGTCCCAGTAGACCTGGGGTACATAGAGCAGCGGCGAGCCTTCGAAGTTGCGCTTGAGCTGGCTGGCGTTGGCCGCCTCGCGCAGCAGGTCGAGCTCGTCGTAGATGGTTTTCTCGTAGTCGCTGACCACGTCCACCGGGTGCAGCAGGCGCGCGTCGGCAGAGAGCTTTTCCGCGGCACGGGCGAGGATGAACAGCCACGCCAGGTCCTGGGCGATGATCGGCTTGAGCCCGGGGCGGATCACCTTGACCACCACTTCTTCGCCGGTCTTGAGCTTGGCGGCGTGCACCTGGGCCACCGACGCCGACGCCAGGGGCTCGATGTCGAAGCGGCTGAACACGTCGCTGATCTTCTTGCCCAACTGCGCTTCGATCAGGGCCACGGACTTTTGCGAGTCGAACGGCGGCACCCGGTCCTGCAGCAGCATCAGCTCGTCGGCGATGTCTTCCGGCAGCAGGTCGCGGCGGGTCGAGAGGATCTGCCCGAACTTGATGAAGATCGGCCCCAGGTCCTGCAACGCCAGGCGCAGGCGTGCACCGCGGCTCAGGTCCAGCGGCTTGCGCGGGAACCAGCGCCAGGGCAGGGCGAAGCGCAGGGCCAGGAGGAACCAGGGCAGGGGCAGGTCGAACAGCAGGTCATCGAGGCGGTAGCGGATCACGACGCGCTGGATGCGCAACAGACGGCGGACGGCAAGCAGCTTCATGCGTTATCGCTTGGGTCAAGGGATCGGGAAAGGCGCTCCAAGCGCGCCTCGAGACGTTCCAGGTCGAGTTTGGCCTGATCCAGCTCACGAAAGCGCGCTTCGGCTTCGCGTTGACCCACCAGGGTCCGCGATTCTTCGGCGAGGAATTCGGCGAGGTTCTGGTTGAGGCTGGCAAATCCTTGCTGATACCAGCGGGCGCGGCTGCGCACATGGCCACTGAACAGCTGGGTGGCCACGGGGCCCAGCCAGCGCGAGAGTTCGTATTCCCAGTCCAGCTCCAGGTCCTGAAGGGTTGCTGCCAGGTCCAGCAGCACGCCGCTATCGCCTTCCAGCTCCACTTCGGGGCCGTGCAGGACCGCGGTCTTGTCCTTGCTCAGGGCCAGGCGCAGCAGGCTCGAGGCCGGTGCGCGCAGGGTGCAGTCCGGGTCCGTGGCCCACTGGCTGGCGAGCATCAGGCCTTCATCGCTGGGCAGGATGAACAGCTGCAGCGCCGGGTTGCGGCATTCCACGGCGATCACCTTGCCATTGAGGTGCTGCAGGCGCGGCAGCGCCGTACTGTCCAGACGCAGCACCCGATTGATGCCGGTCTCGACGCTGGCGAGCAGGCCGCTGAGCAACATCAGGGCTTGATGCCGCGGTGCAGGGCGACGATGCCTGCGGTCATGTTGTGATAGGTCACGCGGTCGAAACCGGCCTCGACCATCATCGACTTCAGGGTTTCCTGGTTGGGGTGCATGCGGATCGATTCGGCCAGGTAGCGGTAGCTTTCCGAGTCGTTGGTGATCAGCTTGCCGGCCAGGGGCATGAAGGCGAACGAGTAGGCGTCGTAGACCTTGGACATCAGCGCGTTGGTGGGCTTGGAGAACTCCAGCACCAGCAGGCGACCACCGGGCTTGAGCACCCGCAGCATGGAGCGCAGGGCGTCTTCCTTGTGGGTCACGTTGCGCAGGCCGAAGGCAATGGTCACGCAGTCGAAATGGTTGTCCGGGAACGGCAGTTTTTCCGCATCGGCCTGGACGAACTCGACGTTGCCGGCCACACCCAGGTCCAGCAGGCGGTCACGACCGACCTTGAGCATGGATTCGTTGATGTCGGCCAGTACCACTTGGCCGGTCGGGCCCACCAGGTGGGAGAAACGCCTGGTCAAGTCACCCGTGCCGCCGGCGATGTCCAGTACGCGATTGCCGGCGCGCACGCCGGACAGCTCGATCGTGAAGCGTTTCCACAGGCGGTGCATGCCACCGGACAGCACGTCGTTCATCAAGTCGTACTTGGCCGCTACCGAGTGGAACACCTCAGCGACTTTTTCCGCTTTCTGGCTTTCAGGAACATTCTTGAAGCCGAAGTGAGTGGTGGGTTCGGCATCGCTGCCTTTGCGCTGATCAGTCATATCGCTGTCACCAAAAGAGAATGCGGGACATTCTAATGCCGGTGGCGGTCTTTGTCTTGGCAAGGCTGAATGTAAGATAGCGATCCGCCGGGACGTTTTGACGCACGCAGGGTCAAGATGCTTCAGGCAAGTCCCGAAACAGCAGGAGACCTTCAATGGCCCGTATTAGTGTTGAACGTGCCCATGGCCTGGGCAAGCAGGCAGCCCGTGAAAAGGCCGACAAACTGGCGCAGAAACTCGCCGATCAATATGGCCTGGAGCCACAGTGGGCAGGCGATACCCTGAACCTCAAGCGCTCGGGCGTCAAAGGCGCGGTGCATGTGGGTGAAGAGTCGATCCGCATCGACGTGGAACTGGGGATGTTGATGTCGGCCATGAGCGGCACCATCAAGTCGGAAATCGAAAAGGCTCTGGACAAGGCTCTGGTCTGAACCGGCTCCTACATGAATTCATGACAGTCGTTAGGGTGCCGATTCTAATTTTTCTCTCTAGGTTGTGCCTCAGGTCCTCTTTCCGAGGGCAGTTCCTCAAACCTTCTGCGCGTGAGGTGCACCATGGCCAAAGTAATTCTGAAGAAAAAAGTTGATGCCCAATCGACTGCTCTGAGTGAAGTCAAATCCTATGCCCGCAAGATCTGGCTGGCAGGCCTGGGGGCCTACGCCAAAGTCGGTCAGGAAGGCAGCGAGTACTTCCAGGAGTTGATCAAGGCTGGTCAATCCGTTGAAAAGAAAGGCAAAAAAGTTGTCACTGAACAACTTGAAGCAGCCAACAGTCAGATAGATGGCGTTAAAGGGGATGTCAGCACTCTTAAAGGCAAAGTCGAAGTGCAGCTGGACAAGGTCGAGAAGGCTTTTGACACGCGCGTCGCCAGTGCCTTGAATCGTATCGGCATTCCGTCTAAACATGACGTTGAGACACTCTCTGCTAAGCTCGATGAGCTGACGGCGTTGCTCGAACGTGTCGCGCGTAAACATTAAGGAGAACGGGATGGCTGGTAAAAAGAATACTGAAAAAGAAGGCAGCTCGTGGATCGGGAAAGTCGAAGAGTACTCCCGTAAAATTTGGCTTGCTGGTTTAGGCGTGTACTCGAAAATCGACTCTGACGGCAGCAAGCTTTTCGAGACATTGGTCAAAGATGGTGAGAAAGCCGAGAAACTGACTAAGAGCGTAGTCGGCAAGAAAGTTGATGCGGCCAAAGATTCCGCAACTTCGGCCAAGTCGCGTATCAGCGACGTCAAGGATCGCGCCCTGGGTAAGTGGGATGAACTGGAAGGCGCTTTCGACAAGCGCTTGAACAGCGCCATCTCGCGTCTGGGCGTGCCTAGCCGCAACGAAGTCAAGGCGCTGCACGACAAGGTCGATACCCTGACCAAGCAGATTGAAAAACTCACAGGTGCCAAGGTTGCGCCGGTTGCAGCCAAAACTGCAGCTGCCAAGCCTGCTGCAAAACCCGCAGCCAAGCCTCTGGCCAAGCCTGCCGCTAAGCCTGTCGCCAAGGCCGCCGCTAAACCCGCAGCCAAGCCGGCCGCGAAAACCGCAGCCGCCAAACCAGCGGCCAAACCGGCTGCCAAGCCTGTAGCGGCCAAGCCCGCTGCCAAGCCAGCAGCCAAGCCCGCGGCGAAAACCGCAGCGGCCAAGCCAGCGGCCAAACCGGCCGCCAAGCCTGCAGTGGCGAAAAAGCCTGTGGCCAAGAAGCCTGTGGCTGCCAAGCCAGCGGCCAAACCAGCAGCCAAGCCCGCTGTCGCGGCCAAGCCTGCAGCCCCGGCCCCGGCCAGCTCGGCGAACTCCGCCGCAGCCCCGAGCCCGGCTGCAACCCCGACTGCCGCGCCAGCTCCAGCGACGCCAAGCAGCCAGTCCTGATCCCATCAGGAACAAAAAAACGCCCGGCCTGGGAAGGCCGGGCGTTTTTTATTGAGGCGTTCTAGCCCTGCTCATCCAGGTAGCGCAGCGCCATCTGTTCGGTGGCCATCTTTGCCGGCGGCAGCAGGTGTGGCGCCACCAGCATCATGATCTGGTAGACCACCAGCCGGACTTCGCCTTCGCGATCGAGAATCCGCTGGTAATCCAGAGAGAACAGCAGGGTCATGGTGATCTGTTCCACCAACTGCCCCAGGGCCTGGGTGCCGCTGACCAGTTGCCCCTGAGCCTTGAGCCGGGCCAGCAACGAGGCCAGGGTGCGTTTCAAGGCATTGAGCAGGTTGCGAATGCCCTTGGCCAGTTTTGGCAGGCGCCCGGCCAGGTTGGACAGGTCCTGAAACAGAAAGCGGTAGTGGGCCAGGCGCTCGACGATCAGGTGCAGGAACAGCCAGTAGTCTTCCGCCGCCAGCTGGACGTCGGACGGTGGGTCCAGCAATGGCGTCAGTTCGTTCTGAAAGCGCTCGAACAGGCCGAGCACCAGCGGCTCCTTGCCATGGAAGTGGTAGTAGAGGTTGCCGGGGCTGATCCCCATTTCATTGGCCACCTCCATGGTGGAGACATTGGGCTCGCCCTTTTGATTGAACAGTTGCAGGGCACATTCGAGTATCCGGTCGCGGGTCTTCATCCTGACTTCTTGTCGGTCCATTGAAGGGGCACGGCTCCGGCGTGGAACCGTGGTGCAAAGTGTCTTCAGCGCACGCGCACGTAGGTGCCGGGCGCAGCCTCCATCGGCGGATAGTTCTGGTTGCCCAGGGTGGTGAGGGTTTCCCGCTGCGCCCCCGAACGCTCCTGGACCCAGGTCAGCCACTGGCTCCACCAGCTGCCGTCCACATGCTCGGCATCGTAGTACCAGGCCCGCGGGTCGCTGCTGAGCTTGCGGTTCTCCACATAGTTGGCCTTGGGATTGCTCGGCGGGTTGAGGATGCTCTGCACGTGGCCGCTGTTGGACAGCACGAAGCGCCGTTCGCCGCCCAGCAGCAGGGTCGAGCGGTAGACCGCGTCCCAGGGCGTGATGTGGTCGTTGATCCCGGCCACGCTGAAGCTGTCCACCGTGACCTTCTGCAAATCGATCGGCGTGCCGCAGACTTCCAGCCCGCCGACATGGCTCAGGGGGTTGTGCTTGAAGAAGTCCAGCAGATCGCCGTGCAGCGCGGCCGGCAACCGGGTGCTGTCGTTGTTCCAGTAGAGAATGTCGAAGACCGGCGGCTCCTTGCCCAGCAGGTAGTTGTTGACCCAGTAGTTCCAGATCAGGTCGTTGGGGCGCATCCAGGCGAACACCTTGGCCATGTCGCGACCGTCCAGTACCCCTTGCTGATAGGAGCGACGCTTGGCCGCTTCGAGGGTCTTCTCGTCGGCGAACAGCGTTGCCGGGCTGTCCATCTGGCTGTCCAGCAGGCTCACCATGTAGGTCGCGCTGGATACCCGGCGCAGCTGGCGCTTGGCCTGCAGATGGCCTTGCAGGGCGGCGATGGTCAGCCCTCCGGCACAGGCTCCCACCAGGTTGACTTCGCGACTGCCGGTAATCGCCCGGGTGACGTTCAGCGCTTCTTCGGCCGCCTCGACGTAGGTCGACAGGCCCCACTCGCGGTGCCGCACATCCGGATTGCGCCAGCTGACCATGAACACCTGCAGGCCGTTTTTCAGCGCGTACTGGACGAAGCTGTTGGTCGGGCTCAGGTCGAAAATGTAGTACTTGTTGATTTGCGGCGGCACGATCAGCAGCGGCTTGGCGTACTGTTTTTCGCTCATGGGGCTGTACTGGATCAGCTCCAGCAATTCATTGCGAAACACCACTGAGCCCGGGGTGACCGCCAGGTTCTTGCCCACTTCGAAGGCGTGCTTGGTCACCTGGCTGGGCAACCCGTTGTTGTGCAGCAGGTCATCCAGCAGGTTGCCGATGCCCCGCACCACGCTGTTGCCCCCGGTGTTGAAGATCTCCTTGAGGGCCAGGGGGTTGAGCAGGGTATTGGAAGGCGCAACGGCATCATTGAGCAGGGAAAAGGCAAAGTGTGCCCGGGCCCGGTCGTCTTCGCTCATGCCGCTGTCGTCGATCCAGTGGCGCACCTGCTTCTGCCAGCTCAGGTAGGCCTGCAGGCCGCGCCGGTAGAAGGGGTTGAGGCTCCAGGCCGGGTCGGCGAAGCGGTTGTCCTTGGGGTTGGTCTTGTGCAGGGTTTCCCCCAGCAGCACACGCCCCAGCTGGCCGCCCAGGGCCAGGGTATGCCGGGCACTGTGCAACGGATTGCGCAGGCTGTGGGCCGCCAGGCTGCGCAAGGTGGAGAACAGATCCCGGCCGCGCAGGCCGGTGATCGCGCTCTGCGCATTGATATACGCGGCGGGTGACGGCAATGAGCCCGTCGCAGGTTTGTCTTGCATGAGTCAACACTCCTTCGTCAAACCACTAACAAGCAGACCAATCCAAGACAGACAACATAGTCGGTCCTGGCCCTTCTTGCGCGCGACGATCCTGTCGACAGGTATCTTTTACTTGGTAGGGCGCACAGGTTCGGGATGCGGGTGCATCACCGCCCTTTGGCGTTCTTCCTGGAGGAACTTCATGATGATCGGGGCGACGGCCTCGGCCCGGGTGATCAGGAACAGGTGGCCATCATCGATGATGTGCAACTGGGCATTGGGTATGCGCCAGGCCAGCATGCGCATGTTGATCAGGGGAATCAGCGGGTCGTCATCGCCGGCCAGCACCAGGGTCGGCTGATGGATCTTGTGCAGCCAGTGAATGCTGGTCCAGCCCAGGCCCGCGAACAGCTGCCAGTAATAGCCGAGCTTGCCGGCCGAGCGCACCTTGGCTGCGTGTTCCGCTGCCAGGCTCGGGTCGCGGCGGAAGGAGCCGCCATAGATCAGCGGCGCGATGCGCATCACATGGGAGGGCTGCACGTAGCGCCGTGGGCTGGCCATCATCCACAGCACCTTGGGTTTGCCCGGGACCATGAACGCCCCGGCCGCGGTGGCGGCCAGCACCAGCTTCTTGCAGCGCTCGGGGTAGTCGTAGGCGAACTGCTGGGCCAGCGCGCCGCCCCAGGACACACCCACTGCATTGACCTGGCCGTAGTCCAGGTAGTCGAGCATCCGCGCGGTCAGCTTGGCCAGCCCGGGAAAGCGGTAGGGCCGGCTCGGCGTGGAGGAGCCGCCGACACCGGGGACATCGAAGGCGATCACCTCGAGGTCCGGATCCAGGGCCTGGACAAAGGGAAACACCAGCTCCAGGTTGGCGCCGATGCCGTTGAAGATCAGCAGCGGCGTCAAGTGCGGCTTGCCTGGGCGTACCGCGGTGCGGATGGTCTGGCCATCCAGGTCGACGGTGCGGAATATGAATGAGTGTGGCATGCCGTAGCCCTGTGAATTAAACCGTCGCAGCCGCCATCCCGGGCGTCCTGCGGATTTCCTGAGGCCGAGCCTCTTGTCAAGAATAGGGCTTGGCGGAGCCTCCTGGCGCCGCCGTGTCGATGGCCGGGGCTCAGCGCTCGTGGACGTAGGTCCCGGGCGCCGCCTCGGCGGCTGCGAACTTCTTGTTACCCAGGCTGGTGGGCGCCGGCTTCAGGTCACCTGAGCGTTCCGCCTGCCAGGCCTGCCAATGCAGCCACCAGGAATCGGTGTGCTTGATCGAGTTTTCCTGCCACTGGTCGGGGCAGGCCGGAATGTCGGTGCTGGTCATGTAGCGTGCCTTGGGGTTGCCAGGCGGGTTGAGGATGCTCTGGATATGGCCGCTGCTGGAGAGCACGAACTCGACGTTGCCGCCAAACAGCTGCGCCGACTTGTAGCAGGACTTCCACGGGGTGATGTGGTCGTTGGTGCCGGCCAGGGAGAAGATATCGGCGGTCACCTGCTTGAGGTCGATCGGCGTGCCGCACACTTCCAGTGCATTGGCGCGCACCAGCGGGTTGTTCTTGAACATTTCGATCAGGTCGCCGTGGAAGGCGGCGGGCAGGCGGGTGGTGTCGTTGTTCCAGAACAGGATGTCGAACACCGGCGGCTCGTTGCCCAGCAGGTAGTTGTTGACCCAGTAGTTCCAGATCAGGTCGTTGGGGCGCATCCAGGCGAACACCTTGGCCATGTCGCGGCCTTCCAGGACTCCGGCCTGATAGGAGTGGCGCTTGGCCGCTTCCAGGGTCTGCTCGTCGACGAACAGCGCTACCTGGGTGTCCAGGGTGGTGTCCAGTACGCTGACCAGCAGGGTCAGGGCGTTGACCTTCTTCTGCCCCAGCGCCGCGTAGTGGCCCAGCAGCGCGGTGCAGGTGATGCCGCCGGAGCAGGCACCGAGCATGTTCACGTCCTTGCTGCCGGTGATCGCGGTCACTACGTCGACCGCTTCTTTCAGGGCTTCGATGTAGGTGGACAGGCCCCATTCGCGCTGGGCCTTGGTGGGGTTGCGCCAGCTGACGATAAAGGTCTGCACGTTGTTGCGCAGGCAGAAGCGCGCCAGGCTCTTGTCCGGGCTGAGGTCGAAGACATAGAACTTGTTGATCTGCGGTGGCACCACCAGCAGCGGGCGCTCATGCACCTGCTCGGTGATCGGCCGGTACTGGATCAGCTCCAGCACGTCATTGCGAAACACCACCGCGCCTTCACTGGTGCCCAGGTTCTTGCCCACTTCGAAGGCGTCCATGTTGACCTGGCTGGGCATGCCGCCGTTGTGCACCAGGTCCTTGGCCAGATGGGACAGGCCGTCCAGCAGGCTCTTGCCGCCGGTTTCGAAGAAGCGCTTGACCGCTGCGGGGTTGGCCGCGCTGTTGGTCGGGGCCATGGCTTCGGTCATCAGGTTGATCACGAAGTGGCCGCGGCTGATGTCCTGCTCGGACAGGCTGCTGTCGTCGATCCAGTCGTGGAGTTCCTTGCGCCACGCCAGGTAGGTTTGCAGGTAGCGTTTGTACAACGGGTTCTGGCTCCACGCGGGGTCGTTGAAGCGACGGTCGTCGCTCTCCGGCTGCAGGGTGGATTTGCCGAACATCACGTTCTTAAGTTCGATGCCGAAATGGGCGACGTGCTTGACGCTGTGGATGGGTTGTTTGATGGCCTGGGCAAGCACCATTCGAGCGGAAGTAAGCAGGTCCTTTCTACGCAAGCCAATGACCGGATTGAGCCCCAGGGTGTTTTCCGAGGCTTGGCGTTTCAGGTCATCGTTATTCTTGTTACTCATCTACGACGCTCCATTGTCCTGAGACG
Source organism: Pseudomonas sp. GW822-FHT04H02 (assembly GCF_058800645.1). Classification (NCBI taxonomy): domain Bacteria; kingdom Pseudomonadati; phylum Pseudomonadota; class Gammaproteobacteria; order Pseudomonadales; family Pseudomonadaceae; genus Pseudomonas; species Pseudomonas sp. GW822-FHT04H02. The sequence goes on from NZ_JBXAMM010000006.1 coordinate 83,656, forward strand.
AGTACCGGACCTGCTGTGCAGTCACACAGCACGATGCCAGGTACTACTGCTCGGGTGACCGTTGATTGCGCACCGCTGCTTTTTTGTTCCGAAAGCTCTGCAGGGAACTTGCCAGCTCCATTGGTTACCCGAGTTTAATTTTTTCCGCAAGCAGGCCATTCATTGGCCATACAGCCAAGCATTCAAACAGATGAAATTAGAAAATGCCCTCTAAACCATCGGAGCCTTGAGCTAGAGCATCAGCTTGACGATGGACTCGTTCGGATCGCGGGATTTTCCGGCAGCCTTGAGCTCCGCCAGATAGTCGTTCCACAGCTCGTCCTGGCGCAGCGCCAGTTGGTAGAGGTAGTCCCAGGTGAACAATCCGCTGTCATGACCGTCGTCGAAGGTCAATTTCAGTGCGTACTGGCCCGCCGGTTCAACCTTGGTCAGGCCGACGCCGAGCTTGCCGAATTGCAGGATGGGTTTGCCGTGGCCCTGGACCTCGGCGGAGGGAGAATGCACCCGCAGGAGTTCTGCAGGCAGGTGATAGACCTCGTCCGGCCCGTAAGTCAGGGTCAGGGTTTTCGAGGCTTTGTGCAGGTTGATATCGGTGGGAAGTTTGCTCATGACCTGTAGTCCTTCCGGCAGGAGCCGGCTTGCCGGCGATCGGGGGAGGCCCTATCGCTGGCAAGCCAGTCCCTGCATGGGTGGCGAAGGTTTACAGGATATAACGGGAAAGGTCTTCGTTCTGCGCCAATTCGCCCAGGTGGCTGTTGACGTAGGCGGCGTCGATGCGGATCGGCTCTTCGCTGTGGGCGCTGGCCAGGTCACCGGCACTGAACGACACCTCTTCCAGCAGGCGCTCGAGCAGGGTATGCAGGCGACGGGCACCGATGTTCTCGGTCTTCTCGTTGACCTGCCAGGCGATTTCCGCCAGGCGCTTGATGCCTTCGGGCAGGAACTCGATGTTCAGGCCTTCGGTCTTCAGCAGCTCGCGATATTGCTCGGTCAGCGAAGCGTGCGGCTCGCTGAGGATGCGCTCGAAGTCTTGCGGCGACAGCGCCTTGAGTTCCACGCGGATCGGCAGACGGCCTTGCAGCTCCGGTACCAGGTCGCTGGGCTTGCTCAGGTGGAAGGCACCGGAGGCGATGAACAGGATGTGGTCGGTCTTGACCATGCCCAGCTTGGTGTTGACGGTGCAGCCTTCGATCAGCGGCAGCAGGTCACGCTGCACGCCCTCGCGGGAGACGTCCACACCGCCGGCGTTGCCGCGCTTGGCCACCTTGTCGATCTCGTCGATGAACACGATGCCGTGCTGCTCGACGGCTTCCAGGGCCTTGGCCTTGAGTTCTTCGTCGTTGACCAGGCGGCTGGCTTCTTCGTCGCGTACCAGTTTCAGCGCTTCCTTGACCTTGAGCTTGCGGTTCTTGCGCTTGCCCTTGCCCATGTTGGCGAACAGGCTCTGCAGCTGGTTGGTCATTTCTTCCATGCCCGGTGGCGCGGAAATGTCGACGCCTGCAGCTTCCGCCACTTCGATCTCGATTTCCTTGTCATCCAGCTGGCCTTCGCGCAGGCGCTTGCGGAACAGCTGGCGGGTATTGGAGTCCTGGGCCGGAGCCGCGTCGTCGCTGTTGAAGCCGGTGCGTGCCTGGGGCAGCAGGGCATCGAGGATGCGTTCTTCGGCGGCGTCTTCGGCGCGATGGCGAACCCGGATCATTTCCTGTTCGCGGAACATCTTGATCGCCGCGTCGGCCAGGTCGCGGATGATGGATTCAACGTCGCGGCCCACATACCCGACTTCGGTGAACTTGGTGGCCTCGACCTTGATGAAGGGCGCATTGGCCAGCTTGGCCAGGCGGCGGGCGATCTCGGTCTTGCCGACACCGGTCGGGCCGATCATCAGGATGTTCTTGGGGGTCACTTCAACGCGCAGCTCGGCCGGCAGTTGCATGCGGCGCCAGCGGTTGCGCAGGGCGATAGCGACGGCGCGCTTGGCATCGTCCTGGCCGATGATATGGCGGTTGAGTTCGTGGACGATTTCGCGGGGTGTCATGGACATAGTAGTTGGCGGTCCTCAAGCAAGAATGAATGCCGTGGCGCAAGCGCCGCAACAGGCTTATTCCGCGAGATCCTGCTCCTCGATGGTTTGAGTGTGGTTGGTGAATACACAGATGTCGCCGGCGATGCCGAGTGCGGTCTCGACGATTTCACGGGCCGACAGGTCGGTCTTTTTCAGCAGGGCGCTGGCAGCGGCCTGGGCGTAGGCGCCACCGGAACCCATGGCGATCAGCCCGTCCTCGGGTTCAACCACGTCGCCATTGCCGGTGATGATCAAGGACGCATCCTTGTTGGCCACGGCCAGCATGGCTTCCAGGCGGCTCAGGGAGCGATCGGTGCGCCATTCCTTGGCCAGCTCTACGGCGGCACGGACCAGATGGCCCTGGTGTTTCTCCAGTTGGCCTTCAAAGCGCTCGAACAGGGTGAAGGCGTCGGCGGTGGCCCCGGCAAAGCCGGCGATGACCTGGCCGTGATAGAGGCGGCGGACTTTTTTCGCGTTGCCTTTCATCACGGTGTTGCCGAGAGAAACCTGGCCGTCGCCGCCCATGACGACTTTGCCGTGGCGGCGGACTGAAACGATGGTGGTCAAGGGGGGAGTCTCCACACAGCGGGGCGAAAGTGCCCTGATGGAAACTCATATGGGGGTGGTCGGGCGTTTTTCAACCGGAGGCTGCAGCGAGGGACCGGCGGTCATTGTTGCATGCTGCAAGCGCTTCGCGGGCAGGCCCGCTCCTACGGGGGGCCATGTAGGAGTGGGCTTGCCCGCGATCAATCGCGTAGCGGTCGGCTTAGCGGCTCTGGCGCTGTTGTAACAGCAGGTTGCTGAAGCCGGCGCCGGCCAGTTGCTTCTGCGCCACGGTCAGCTGTTCGCGGTTGCTGAACGGGCCTACCAATACCCGGTACCAGGTTTCATCCTTCACCGTGCCGGATTCCACCGAGACCGACTGGCCCAGCAGGATGATCTGCGCCCGGACCTTGTCGGCATCGGCTTCCTTGCGGAACGAACCGGCCTGGAGGAAGAACTTGGTCACCGGCGCCGCCTTGGCCACGGGTGGCGCTGGTGGCGGGGTGATCCCGGCCAGGGCTGCCTGGGCACGGGCGGTGTCGATCTTGGCCGCTTCCGCCGGGGTTACCGGGGTGGTCGGCACTGGTGGCACCTGTGGCGTCGGCAGGGTTTTTTCCGGCACCGCTTCCGGCGGCACGATGACCTCCGATTCCGGCAACAGGGTGTAGAAGTCGTATTTCGGCTTCACCGGTTGCTGGGGGCTCGGCGGGGTCTTGTTGGCCTCGGCGATCTTGGTGGCTTTCTGCTGTTCGATCTTCTCGCGCTTGACGCTGTCGCCGCCCTTGCCGGGCTCGAGCTTCATCAGGAACACGATGAAGGCACCGATGGTCAGGCCGATGGCCAGCCACAACCAGCCCGGAATCGGCTTCTTGGCCGGGGCCTGGTAACGGCTGGCGCCACGCTTGGGTGCAGGTTTTTTCTTGGCAGCCAACTTACATTTGCTCCAGGACTTTGAGGCCCAGCAGTTCCAGACCTTGCTTGAGGGTGCGCCGGGTCAGCTCGGTGAGGCGCAGACGGCTGTGCATCTGGGTCGGCGTCTCGGCTGCCAGGATCGGGCAGTTTTCATAGAAGCTGGAGAACAGCCCGGCCACGTCGTACAGGTAGGTGCAGAGGATGTGTGGCGTGCCCTTCTCGGCGACGTTGTTGAGAATCTCGCCGAACTGCGCCAGCTTGGCCGCCAGCTCCAGTTCCTGGGCCGCGTGCAGTTCGATCTGCCCGCCGACTTCGCTGAAGTCCTTGCCCAGCTTGCGGAACACACCGGCGGCGCGGGTGTAGGCGTACAGCAGGTACGGCGCGGTGTTGCCTTCGAAGTTGAGCATCAGGTCGAAGTTGAAGCTGTAGTCGCTGGTGCGGTGCTTGGACAGGTCGGCGTACTTCACCGAGTCGATGCCCACCACCTTGGCGATGCTGCGCAGGTCGGCTTCCGGCAGTTGCGGGTTCTTTTCCTTCACCAGGGCGTAGGCACGCTCTTCGGCTTCGGTCAGCAGGTCGATGAGCTTCACGGTGCCGCCGTCGCGGGTCTTGAACGGACGGCCGTCGGCGCCATTCATGGTGCCGAAGCCCATGTGCTCCATTTCCATCGGATGGGTCACGAAACCGGCCTTGCGGGCCACGGCGAACACTTGCTGGAAGTGCAGGGCCTGGCGCTGGTCGACGAAGTACAGGGCGCGATCGGCGTTGAGCTTGCCGCTGCGGTAGCGCACGGCCGCCAGGTCGGTGGTGGCGTACAGGTAGCCGCCGTCAGCCTTGACGATGATCACCGGCAGCGGCTCGCCTTCGGCGTTCTTGAACTCGTCGAGGAACACGCACTGGGCGCCGTTGCTCTCCACCAGCAGGCCCTGGGCCTTGAGGTCGTTGACCACGTTGATCAGGTCGTCGTTGTAGGCGCTCTCGCCCATCACGTCGGCCATGGTCAGCTTGACGTTGAGCAGCTCGTAGATCTTCTGGCAGTGGGACAGGGAGGTGTCCTTGAACTTGGTCCACAGCTCCAGGCAGTCCGGGTCGCCGGCCTGCAGCTTGACCACCAGGCCGCGGGCGCGGTCGGCGAAGGCTTCGGACTCGTCGAAACGCTGCTTGGCGGCGCGGTAGAAGTTCTCCAGGTCCGACAGCTCGTCACTGGTGATGGGGTTTTCTTCCAGGTAGGCCATCAGCATGCCGAACTGGGTGCCCCAGTCGCCCACGTGGTTCTGGCGGATCACGGTGTCGCCGAGGAACTCCAGGACCCGGGCCACGCCGTCGCCAATGATGGTGGAGCGCAGGTGGCCAACGTGCATTTCCTTGGCCAGGTTGGGCGCCGACATGTCGATCACGGTGCGCTGCGCCGGGCCGGCCTTGCGTACGCCCAGGTGGTCGTCGCCAAGAGCGGCGTCCAGGCGCGCGGCCAGGGCCTGGGTGTTCTGGAAGAAGTTGATGAAGCCGGGGCCGGCGATTTCCGCCTTGCTCAGGTCTTCATGGGCCGGCAGGGCGGCGATGATTTTCTCCGCCAGGTCGCGCGGCTTCATGCCGGCCGGCTTGGCCAGCATCATGGCGATGTTGCTGGCGAAGTCGCCGTGGGTCTTGTCGCGGGTGTTTTCGACCTGGATCGCCGGCGTCAGGCCTTCTGGCAACACACCTTCGGTGACGAGTTGGGTGATGGCTTGCTGGATGAGCTGGCGAATGGTGTCTTTCATGGTCTTCTCTTTCGACCGCTGGTGCGGCGGCGCTTCGATGCGCAGGTGGAAAAACTGGGCATTATCCGTTGCTGGAACGGGCTTGCCAACTATAGAGGACTGCTTGGGGATCGATGGCGGCATTCGATTGCCTTCGCCGGCAAGCCGGCTCTTGCGGGTTTGATGCTGCCCATTGTAGGAGCGGGCTTGCCCGCGAAAGCACGACCTCGATCAATACAGATCCACGGGATCCACATCCAGCGACCAGCGGACCTGCCGCCCGCTGGGCATCTGTTCCAGCACCAGCAGCCAACTGCTGAGCAAACGATGCAAGGGCGCTCTGGCATTGGCCTGCAGCAGCAATTGCGCGCGATAACGTCCGGCGCGCCGCTCCATCGGAGCCGGCACCGGGCCCAATAGTTCGATGCCCCCCAGGTTCTGTTCCGCCAGCAGGCGCTCGGCCTCGCTGCAGGCTTCATCGAGGAACCCCTCGGCCTGGCCCGGTTTGTGGGCTTCGGCCCGCAGCAGCGCCAGGTGGGCGAAAGGTGGCAGGCCGGCGGCGCGGCGCTCGCTCAGGGCCTGTTCGGCGAAGGCGAAGTAGCCCTGCTCGGTCAACTGCACCAGCAACGGGTGGTCGGCGAGGTGGGTCTGGATGATCACCTTGCCCGGCTCTTCGGCCCGGCCGGCCCGCCCGGCGACCTGGACGATCAGTTGTGCCATGCGCTCGCTGGCGCGGAAGTCGCCGGAGAACAGGCCGCCATCGGCATCGAGGATCGACACCAGGGTCACCCGGGGGAAGTGATGCCCCTTGGCCAGCATCTGGGTGCCCACGAGGATGCACGGCTGGCCTTTCTGGATAGTGGCGAACAGCTGGTTCATCGCATCCTTGCGCGAGGTGCTGTCGCGGTCCACCCGCAGCACCGGGTAATCGGGGAACAGGATGCCCAGGCGCTCTTCCGCCCGCTCGGTGCCGGCGCCCACGGGGCGCAGGTCGACCTTGCCGCATTGCGGGCAATGACGCGGAACCCGCTCCACATGGCCGCAGTGGTGGCAGCGCAGCTCGCCGGAACGCTGGTGCACGGTCATGCGGGCGTCGCAGCGCTTGCACTCGGACATCCAGCCGCAGTCGTGGCAGAGCAGGGTCGGGGCGAAGCCGCGGCGGTTGAGGAACACCAGAACCTGCTGGCCGGCGGCCAGGGTCTGGCCGATGGCTTGCTGCATGGGGCCGGAAATGCCGCTGTCCAGCGGGCGGCTCTTCACGTCCAGGCGCAGGAAGCGCGGCTGCTTGGCGCCGCCGGCCCGCTCGTTCAGGCGCAGCAGGCCGTAGCGGCCGGTGTAGGCGTTGTGCAGGCTTTCCAGGGACGGCGTGGCCGAGCCCAGGACGATGGGAATGTTTTCCTGGCGCGCACGTACCAGAGCCAGGTCGCGGGCGTGGTAACGCAGGCCTTCCTGCTGTTTATAGGACCCGTCGTGCTCCTCGTCGATGATGATCAGGCCAGGGTTCTTCATCGGCGTGAACAGGGCCGAGCGGGTGCCGATGATGATGTCGGCCTCGCCGTCCCGGGCAGCCAGCCAGGCGTCCAGGCGTTCGCGGTCATTGACCGCCGAGTGCAGCAGGGCGATGCGGGCGTTGAAGCGTTGCTCGAAGCGCGCCAGGGTCTGCGGGCCGAGGTTGATCTCCGGAATCAGCACCAGGGCCTGCTTGCCGGCTTCCAGGGTTTCGCGGATCAGTTGCAGGTAGACCTCGGTCTTGCCGCTGCCGGTGACCCCGGCCAGGAGAAACGCGTGATAGCTGTCGAACCCGGCGCGGATGGCTTCATAGGCGGCGCGCTGCTCGCTGTTGAGCGGCAGTTCGGGCTGGGCCAGCCAGTGTTCGTGGCGCACGCCCGGCGCGTGCTTGCGCACCTCCACCTGCACCAGGTCCTTGGCCAGCAGCAGGTCGAGGCTGTCCTTGCTCAGCATCAGCTTGCTCAGCAGGGTATGGGGCACGCCGTGGGGGTGCTGGGCCAGGGTTGCCAGGGCTTCGCGCTGGCGCGGGGCGCGAGCGATGCGCGGGTCGTCGAGCCGGGCCCCGGGGGCGATCGACCAGAAGCGTTCCTGGCGGGCCTCGGCCAGCTCGCCCTGGCGCAACAGCACTGGCAATGCCCAGCTCAGGGTGTCTCCCAGGCTGTGCTGGTAGTACTGGGCGGTCCACAGGCACAGCTTGAACAGGGCCGGCGGTAGCGGAGGCGTGGGATCCAGCAGGGCCAGGGCCGGCTTGAGTTTTTCCGCCGGGACCTCGCTGTGATCCGCCACCTCCACCAGGATGCCGATCATTTCCCGGCGGCCGAATGGCACCCGCAGGCGCATGCCGGGGTGCAACTGGGCACGCAGCACCCCGGCCGGAGCACGGTAGTCGAACAGGCGGCGCAGGGGCGAGGGCAGGGCGAGGCGCAGGATGGCGTCGGGCACGCGGGACAATCTCGTTGAGCAGAGGGTAAATAGGCCCCGGAGCCTAACAGAGCAGCGGTGGAGTGTCCTGTATAAGCGTGCGTGGCCCCTGTACCTGCGGGGTCTGCCCGGGCATGGAGCCGGTTTTTCAGTTCAGGGGGTGGCAAAGCCTGGGCTGTCAAGGTTGCACCGGCTTTTTCTGATGGGCTGCACTCAGGATCGCTTGCGCGTTTGACGCGGTCTGGTAGAATTCGCGCCCTAATTCGTGCGGTATTCAACAATAGTGTTGGGTGGCGGCACGCTAGCCTGAGGAATACACCATGAAAGCCGATATCCATCCAGTATACGAAGCCATTACCGCTACCTGCAGCTGCGGTAACGTCATCGAAACTCGCTCCACCCTGGCCAAGCCTCTGAGCCTGGACGTGTGCAACGAGTGCCACCCGTTCTACACCGGCAAGCAAAAGACTCTGGACGTTGGCGGTCGTGTCGACAAGTTCAAGTCGCGCTTCGGTGCTTTCGGCGCAACGAAGAAGGCCTGAGGCTGATCGTTCTGGAAAGCCGATACCGACTTTCCTCGCTGATGAAAAAGGCGTCCCTAGTGGGCGCCTTTTTTGTGGGCGCGATTTGGCTGACAACGGCCGAGGCGTTTTGCCCGGCGCCCAAGGGGCTGTTGCCAGCAACGGTGCTCCGGGTGGTGGACGGCGACACCCTGCACCTCAAGGATGGCCGCAGGTTGCGCATGATCGGCCTCAATGCCCCGGAGCTGGCGGGCAAGGGGCGCCCTGCCGAGCCCTTCGCCGAGGCGGCGCGGCAGCGCCTGCGACAACTGGTGGCACAGAGTGGTGGGCGGGTCGGCCTGCTGCCGGGGCGTGAAAGGCAGGATCGCTACGGTCGTGTCCTGGCCCATGTCTATGGCGTCACTGGTATCAACTTCGAAGCCCGGTTGATCGCGGAAGGCTTGGCCTATCGGATTGCCGTGCTGCCAAACGTCGCCCTGGCGAGCTGCCAGAAGGCTGCCGAGAACCATGCGCGCCGAGCCGGGCTGGGGCTTTGGCGACGTTCACCTGTACTCAAGGCGCAGCAGATCCATCGCGCGGGCTTTGCCCTGTTCGAAGGGCGAGTGAGCAGGGTGCAGCGCAATCGCGGTGGTCTTTGGATCACATTGCAGGGGCAGGTTGTATTGCGCATTGCACCCAATGTCCTGCGGCGCTTCGATCGCCGGCTGCTCAGTGGCCTTTCAGGGCGCCGGATCGAGGCTCGCGGCTGGGTTGTCGATCGCTCGCGTCAGCCTGGCCGGCAATCTGCACATCCGCGCTGGATGTTGTCCGTGACAGACCCTTCCATGCTCGGACTTATCTGATAAAGAAAAATTGTAGACATTTTTTTAATGGATTGTGAACAGTTGAAAGCCTTGTACCCCGCGGCTCTTGGCCCAAAGTCGTACGCTAGGGGCCTTGACAGGGGTGACTGGGCAGTCTTGTGGGGACTATGCGACACGAGTATCCTCGGCGGTCCGTCTGTCCAACAGCAAAAAGCGGAATGCCCACATGTCTGATTTGAAAACTGCCGCTCTCGAATACCATGCCAATCCTCGTCCAGGAAAGCTGAGTGTCGAGCTCACCAAGGCCACTGCTACCGCTCGTGATCTGGCGTTGGCCTACAGCCCCGGCGTAGCCGAGCCGGTACGCGAAATCGCTCGCGATCCGGAACTGGCCTACAAGTACACCGGCAAAGGCAACCTGGTTGCCGTCATTTCCGATGGCACCGCGATTCTCGGCCTGGGTAACCTCGGCCCACTGGCCTCCAAGCCAGTGATGGAAGGCAAGGGCGTGCTGTTCAAGCGTTTCGCCGGCATCGATGTATTCGACATCGAAGTCGACTCCGAAAGCCCGCAGGCTTTCATCGACACCGTCAAGCGCATTTCCATCACCTTCGGTGGCATCAACCTGGAAGACATCAAGGCACCCGAGTGCTTTGAGATCGAGCGCGCTCTGATCGAGCAGTGCGACATTCCGGTGTTCCACGATGACCAGCACGGCACCGCGATCGTTACCGCCGCCGGCATGATCAACGCCCTGGAAATCGCTGGCAAAACCCTGGCCGACGCCAAGATCGTCTGCCTGGGTGCCGGCGCTGCCGCCATCTCCTGCATGAAGTTGCTGGTGAGCATGGGTGCACAGATCGAAAACATCTTCATGGTCGACCGTACCGGCGTGATCCACTCCGGCCGCGATGACCTGAACCAGTACAAGGCGGTGTTCGCCCACTCCACCGACAAGCGCACCCTGGCCGACGCCCTGCAAGGCGCCGACGTGTTCGTCGGTCTGTCCGGCCCGAACCTGCTGAGTGCTGAAGGCCTGAAATCCATGGCGCCGAACCCGATCGTGTTCGCCTGCTCCAACCCTGATCCGGAAATCGCCCCGGAACTGGCGCACGCCACCCGCGACGACGTGATCATGGCTACCGGCCGTTCGGACTACCCGAACCAGGTGAACAACGTCCTGGGCTTCCCGTTCATCTTCCGTGGTGCCCTGGACGTACGCGCCAAGCGCATCAACGAAGAAATGAAGATCGCCGCGGCCAACGCCCTGCGTGACCTGGCCAAGCTGCCGGTTCCTCAGGAAGTGTGCGACGCCTACGGTGGCATCAAGCTGGAATTCGGCCGTGAGTACATCATTCCCAAGCCAATGGATGCCCGCCTGATCACCGTGATCTCCGATGCCGTGGCCAAGGCCGCCATCGAGACCGGCGTGGCTACCCTGCCGTACCCGAAGAACTACCCGCTCAAGAGCGTGGATGATGTGTTCAACGGTTAAGCGTTCGTAGCGTCATGCAAAAAGCCCCGGCTCGCGAGAGCCGGGGCTTTTTTGTGGGCGCTTGCCCGCTGTAGGAGCGGGCAAGCCGGCGAAGGTTGCCGCGTTCGCGGCTCCCCTGGCGCTAGAACAGATCGATCGGCGCCGCTTCGTCCGCCGGCAGCGGGCTGCCTGGTACGGCGCCATTGCCCAGTTCATTGACCGAGGGCGGAGTGTCTTCGCTCTTGAACAGTTCGAAGTAGGCATTGGGCGTGCCGGGTGTGGCGGCGCGGCCGCTGACCGGGTCTACCCGCAGGCTGAGAATGCCTTCCGGCTCTGGCTGGGTGTGTGGCGGCTTGTCCTTGAGGGCGGCGCCCATGAAGCTCATCCAGATCGGCAGTGCCACGGTGCCGCCGTATTCGCGGCGCCCCAGGCTTTCCGGCTGGTCGAAACCGGTCCATACGGTGGTCACGTAGTCGGCGTTGTAGCCGGAGAACCAGGCATCCTTGGACTCGTTGGTGGTACCGGTCTTGCCCGCCAGGTCGGTACGGCCCAAGGCCAGTGCGCGGCGTCCGGTACCCAGCTTGATCACGTCCTGGAGCATGCTGTTGAGGATGTAGGTGGTACGGCCATCGATGATCCGCTCGGCAACCGCCGGGGCTTGCGTCGCTGCCGGAGCCGAGGTTTCACCAGCCACGTTGTTGATCGTGAAGTTGTGCTCAGGGGCGGCGATGCCGCTGGTGGCCGTATTGCCGGTGGGGGCGCTTGGCGGGTTGGCGCTGAACAGCAGCTCGCCGTTGCGGCTTTCGATCTTGTCGATGATGTACGGGGTGATCTTGTAGCCGCCGTTGGCAAAGGTGCTCCAGCCGGTGGCGATTTCCATCGGCGTCAGGGTTGCGGTACCCAGGGCCAGGGACAGGTTGCGCGGCAGGTCCTGCTTGTTGAAGCCGAACTTGCTGATGTAGTCGATGGTGCGGTCCACGCCCATGCTCTGCAGCAGGCGGATCGACACCAGGTTGCGCGACTTGTACAGCGCCTCGCGCATGCGGATCGGGCCGAGGAAGGTGTTGGTGTCGTTCTTCGGGCGCCAGACCTTGTCCAGGTATTCGTCGACGAACACGATAGGTGCGTCGTTCACCAGGCTGGCCGGGGTGTAGCCGTTATCCAGGGCGGCGCTATAGATGAACGGCTTGAAGCTGGAGCCGGGCTGGCGCTTGGCCTGCATCGCACGGTTGTAATTGCTCTGCTCGAAGGCGAAGCCGCCCACCAGGGCGCGGATCGCACCGTTCTGCGGGTCCAGCGTCACCAGGGCGCCCTGGGCGACCGGGATCTGGCTGAACTTCAACGAGTTGTCCGCCTGGCGCTGCACGCGGATCAGGTCGCCGACCTGGGCCACGTCCGCCGGTTGGCGCGGGACCGGGCCCATGCTGTTGGTATTGAGGAACGGCCGGGCCCATTTCATGCTGTCCCAGGCCACATGTTCTTCGCCGTTGCGGGTCAGCACCTGGAGGCCATTCTTCTCTACCAGGGTGACGATCGCCGGTTCCAGGCCGCTGATGGTCCGCTGCTTGGTCAGTTCGCTGGCCCAGGCCGCCTGGGTCTTGCCTGGCAGGCGCGATTCCGGGCCGCGATAGCCGTGGCGCTGGTCGTAGGTCATCAGGCCTTCATGGACCGCGGTGTTGGCCATTTCCTGCAGATCGCTGGGCACCGTGGTGGTGACCCGGAAACCTTCGGTGTAGGCATCGCTGCCATAGCGGCCGACCATTTCGGCCCGGGCCATCTCGGCGATGTACGGGGCGTTCACTTCCGGAGTCGGTACGTGATAGCTGGCGTTCAACGGTTCGTTGATTGCCTCGGTATAGGCCGCTTCGGTGATCTTGCCGAGCTTGTACATGCGCCCCAGGATCCAGTCGCGACGTTCCTTGCTGCGTGCCGGGTTGGCCAGGGGGTTGAAGCGCGAAGGTGCCTTGGGCAGGCCGGCGATCATCGCCATCTGCGCCAGGCTCACGTCACGGATGGACTTGCCGTAATACACCTGGGCCGCTGCCTCGATCCCGTAGGCACGGTTGCCCAGGTAGATCTTGTTGACGTACAGCTCGAGGATCTCGTCCTTGGTCAGCTGCCGTTCGATCTGCAGAGCCAGGAGGATCTCGGTGGTCTTGCGCGAGAAGCTGCGCTCGCTGCTCAGGAAGAAGTTCTTCGCCACTTGCATGGTGATGGTGCTGCCGCCGGACTGGATATGTCCGCTCTTGACCAGCTGGGTTGCGGCACGCATCAGGCTGCTGGGGTCAACCCCGTAATGGTTAGCGAAGTTGTCGTCTTCAGCACTTAGTAACGCATTGATGAAGTTGGGCGGAATGTCGGCGAAACGTATGGGAGTACGGCGCATTTCACCGAATTCAGCGATCAGTTTGCCGTCGCTGCTGTACACCCGCAGGGGAATCTGCAACTGGATGCTTCTCAGGGCCTCAACCGACGGCAAGCCGGGACTAAGATAGAGAAACGCACCGGAGAGGGCGAGGAGGAGCCCGCAGAACGCCGCGACGATGGACCACCCGAAAAACTTCAGCAGACGAATCAAGGCTTTTGGATTTCCAGAGAAAGGAATGAATTAGGCGTCAGGGCATTCACGGACATCAGGGGCCGGCCCACGCAGCAGGTAAAAGCGGAAAAAAAACGCTGGGCATTATAAGCATTTTCCGCCGAGAGCGTCATTTGCCCGTCTGTCAAGACGTGACCATTGAACGCAATGCAGCTTAAGCAGTCCGTAAGTCACGGATAGTCATAGGGAATTGGTCGTGCTTGGACTCTTCAGCAAAAAGCCGAGTTCCCTTATGGGGATCGATATCAATGCGACATCGGTCACGCTTCTGGCCCTGGGGCGCCAGGGGCAGGGGTACCGGGTCGAGGCCTACGCCAGGGAGCCCCTGGCGCCCAATACTGTGCTTGACCAGCACATTGCCGACCCCGAGGCCCTGGCCGCGGCCCTGTCCCGCGCCTGGCTCAAGACGGGCAGCCGGCTCAAGGGGGCGGCGGTAGCGGTGGCCGGCGAGGCGGTGATCAGCAAACTGATCGAAATGCCGGCGGGCCTGCACACCGACGAACTGGAGCAGCAGGTCCGGCTGGAAGCCGGCCAGTACATTCCCTATCCCCTGGAAGACGTGGCCCTGGATTTTGAAGTGCAGGGGCCGGTACCCGGTAATCCGCAGCGGGTTCAGGTGCTGCTGGTAGCCTGTCGCAACGAGCGGGTAGAGGCCCTGGAAACGGTATTGGGCCTGGCCGGCCTGACAGTCCGGGTGGTGGATACCCAGCCCCTGGCTCTGGAGCGCTGCCTGTTGCTGCTGGCGGCGCACCTGCCGCTGGCGACTCCTGGCGCCGTGGCGTTGCAGGATATAGGCCCGGCCCTCAGCCGTTTCAGCGTCCTGCACGGCCAGCGAGTGATCTATAGCCGTGAGCAGCTTTTCGGTAGCGGGCTGCTGATGGAAGCGCTCCAGCGTCGATACGGGCTGACACTGGAGCAGGCATTGCTGGCGCAGAGCCAGGGCCGTTTGCCACAGGGTTGCGCCGAAGAGTTGCTGCAACCCTTCGAGCAGGAGGTGCTGCAACAGGTCAGCCGTTCCCTGCAGCAGTTCGCCACCTCGCCTCAGCAACAGCCCCTGGTGCAACTGCTGCTGGCCGGAGACGGTAGCGGCCTGGCCGGCCTGGAGCGGCGGGTGGAGGGCGAGACAGGCATCGATACGTCGCTGGCCAATCCTTTCCGGGCCATGCCGATGGGGCCTCGAGTCGACCCCCAGGTATTGAATGAACAGGCGCCGAACCTGCTCCTGGCCTGTGGCCTGGCCCTGCGAGGGTTCGACTGATGGCGCGGATCAACCTGTTGCCCTGGCGCGAGGCCTCGCGCGAACTGAGGCGTCGGCGTTTCCTGCAGATGCTGGCGATGATGGTCGTGCTCGGGGCCGGGGTCATTCTGTTGGCCGACGCCTATATAAGCCGGGTGATCGAGCGCCAGCATTTGCGCAACCAGTATCTGGGCCAGGCGACGGCACGCCTGGATGAGCAGATCGCCAGCATCCAGGGGCTCAAGGCGCAACGACAGCAGTTGCTCGAACGCATGGGCATCATCGAAGAGCTGCAGGGCAACCGCTCCAACGGTGTGCGGATTTTTCAGCAGTTGGCCCGCAGCCTGCCTGATGGCGTGTACTTCACCGAGGTGGATCTGCAGGGGCAGAACCTTGGAATCAGCGGTGCCGCCGAGTCAAACAACAGGGTGTCCGACCTGATGCGCAATCTGCAGGCTGCCGAGGGTTTTGCTGCCCCCAGCCTGACCGAGGTGAAGAACGCGGTGGACGCCCAGCAAGGGCTGAACAACCTGTTCCGGCTGAATGTCGGGCAGACGCCCGGGCCAACCGGGGAGCTTCGGCAATGACCCCCCGACAATGGCTGGCAGAGTTGCGGCGTATCGATCTGCGGGAGCTGGAGCTGGCCAACCTGGGCTCCTGGCCCGGGCCGGCCAGGAGTCTGGTGGCGGCCCTGCTTCTGCTGCTGGTTCTGCTAGTGGGCTACGGCTTTTACCTGAGCCCGCACCTGGAGCAACTGGAGCGCCAGCGCCAGGAGGAAACTCGTCTCAGGCAGGAGTTTGCCGGCAAGGCGCGCCAGGGAGCCAATTTGCCGCGCTACCAGGAGCAGTTGGCCGTCATACGCAACAGCTTCGACCTGCTGTTGCGTCAGTTGCCCAGCGACACCGAGGTCCCCGGCCTGCTGGAGGACATCAGTCGCGTGGGGCTGGGCAGTGGCCTGGCCTTCGAGGAAATCAGGCTGCAACCGGAGGTGGCCAGGCAGTTCTACGTCGAGTTGCCGATCCAGATTACTGTCACCGGTGCCTATCACGACCTGGCGAGCTTCGTCAGTGGCGTCGCCGGCCTGCCGCGCATCGTCACCTTGCATGATTTTCGCATTCAGCCTGTGGCAGCGGGCAATCCGGCGCTGTTGCGCATGAGCATCGAGGCGCGCACCTACAGGTACGACGCTCCGGAGCCGCACTCATGAGGCGCCTGCGCTGGGCGGTGCTTGGCTGCCTTTGTGCCGGGCTGTGGGGGTGTGGTGGCGCCGATGACGACTTTGCCGACCTGGACGCCTACATGAACCGGATGCGCCTGCAAGCGCCCGGGCCGATTGAACCAATGCCGGTAATCCGGTCTTACCCCTCGTTCACCTATGACGCCAGCGCATTGCGCAGTCCGTTCCAGCCGCCGCAAAGGCTTGACCTGGCGGCCCGTCGGCAAGGGGCCAGTGCGGTCCGGCCCGACCCGCAGCGAGCCCGGCAATACCTGGAGGGGTTCGATATCGAGCAGTTGCAAATGGTCGGGACCCTGTCCAACGCCTCCGGGAGCTTTGCCCTGTTGCGCGGCGCAGGTGGCATCCACCGCTTGCAGGTTGGCGACTACCTGGGGCGCAACGAAGGCCGGGTTGTGACCATCAGCGAATCGCAGATCGAGGTGGTGGAAATTGTTCCCGATGGAGCGGGAGCCTGGCTGGAGCGGCCGCGAACACTGGCGCTGAAAAAACACTCTTAAGTGGAATCTGGAAAATGAACAGGACTGTTTCAGCCCTCGGTGTAGCGCTATGGATAGCGCTGCTGGCACCGCTGGTCGGCGCCGCCGAGCCCAAGCCCGCTGCTCCGGGGACGGCAGCTCGGGCGCCTGCAAAGCCGCAGGCAGTGGCCGGGTCGATACGCGGCGTGGATTTTCAGCGCGGCGAGGAGGGCGAAGGCAATGTGCTGATCGACCTGTCCGACCCGCGCATCGCTGTCGATGTCCAGCGGCGCGAGGGCCGGATCGTCCTCGATTTTGCCCGTACCCAATTGCCCGAGGCGCTGCGGGTTCGCCTGGACGTCAAGGATTTCGCCACCCCGGTGCAGTACATCACTGCGGATACGGCTGCCGGGCGTACCACCGTCACCCTGGAGCCCAAGGGCGCCTTCGACTATTCCACCTTCCAGACCGACAACCGCCTGACGGTCAGTGTCCGCCCCCTGGCCGAGACCAGCAGCAGGGCGGCTGCGGCCCGACCTGCCTACAAGGGGGAAAAGCTCTCGCTGAACTTTCAGGACATCGAGGTGCGCTCGGTGCTGCAACTGATCGCCGATTTCACGGGCCTCAACCTGGTGGCCAGCGACACGGTGCAGGGCGGCATCACCCTGCGCTTGCAGAACGTGCCCTGGGATCAGGCCCTGGATCTGGTGCTACGGACCAAGGGCCTTGATTCACGCAAGATCGGCAATGTGCTGCTGGTGGCTCCGGCGGATGAGATTGCCGCCCGGGAGCGTCAGGAGCTGGAGTCACAGAAGCAGCTGGAGGACCTGGCGCCGTTGCGTCGGGAGCTGCTGCAGGTCAACTACGCCAAGGCAGCGGACATCGCCAAGCTGTTCCAGTCGGTGACCCGTGCCGAGGAAAAAGCCGATGAGCGTGGCTCGATCACCGTGGATGAGCGCACCAACAGCATCATTGCCTACCAGAGCCAGGAGCGCCTCGACGAACTTCGGCGCATCGTCGCCCAGCTGGATGTTCCGGTGCGCCAGGTGATGATCGAAGCGCGCATCGTCGAGGCCAACGTTGACTACGACAAGAGCCTGGGCGTGCGCTGGGGCGGCTCGGTGCAGAACCAGGGCAACTGGAGCGCCAGCGGGGTGCAGAACGCTGCCAGCGGTTCCAGCAGCATCGGCGCTCCGGGCAGCGGCGGCAGCAACTCACCCTTTGTCGATCTGGGGGCTAGCGCCCATACCTCGGGCATCGGCATCGCCTACATCACCGACAACGTGCTGCTGGACCTGGAGTTGACCGCCATGGAGAAGACCGGCAACGGCGAGATCGTTTCCCAGCCCAAGGTGGTCACCTCCGACAAGGAAACCGCAAAGATCCTCAAGGGCACCGAGATCCCCTACCAGGAAGCCAGCTCCAGCGGCGCTACCTCGGTGTCCTTCAAGGAGGCGTCGCTGTCGCTTGAAGTGACGCCGCAGATCACCCCGGACAACCGCATCATCATGGAGGTCAAGGTCACCAAGGATGAGCCGGACTACCTGAACAAGGTCCAGGATGTACCGCCGATCAAGAAGAACGAGGTCAATGCCAAGGTCCTGGTCAACGACGGGGCGACCATCGTCATCGGCGGGGTTTTCTCGAATACCCAGAGCAAGGTTGTAGATAAAGTGCCATTTCTTGGCGATGTGCCGTATCTTGGCCGCCTTTTCCGGCGTGACGTGGTGTCGGAGAAAAAATCCGAGCTGCTGGTATTTCTCACTCCGCGTATCATGAACAACCAGGCGATTGCTGTGAGTCGTTGATTCTGTGCGAAATTTGATTCTTGTTGGGCCGATGGGGGCTGGAAAAAGCACCATCGGTCGCTTACTGGCCAAAGAGCTGCGCCTGCCATTCAAAGATTCCGATAAGGAAATTGAACTGCGTACAGGCGCGAATATCCCGTGGATCTTCGATAAGGAAGGCGAACCGGGCTTTCGTGATCGCGAACAGGCGATGATCGCCGAGCTCTGTGGCACTGACGGCGTGGTCCTGGCCACTGGCGGTGGTGCAGTGATGCGCGAGGCCAATCGTCGGGCGCTGCACGCTGGCGGACGAGTGGTCTATCTGCACGCCTCGGTCGAGCAACAGGTGGGGCGCACCGCCCGGGACCGCAATCGTCCCCTGCTGCGCACCGCCGATCCGGCCAAGACCCTGCGCGACCTGCTGGAAATCCGCGACCCGCTTTATCGGGAAATCGCCGATCTGGTGGTGGAAACCGATGAGCGGCCGCCACGAATGGTGGTACTGGACATACTGGAGCGCCTGCAGCAGCTGCCACCCCGTTAATGCGTCGAGCGAAATGCGCTATTCTCGGCGTCGCGCCAGACCGCCAAGGTGTGGCGCAGAGCTATCGGGCTGCGTCAGAAGACCAGGCGAGGCCCATCGTCAATGCAGGGCACAATGCCTGCTTCCATCTTCACTGTGGGGACACATGCAGACACTTAAGGTCGATCTAGGCGAGCGCAGCTACCCGATTCACATTGGTGAAGGTCTGTTGGACCAGCCCGAGCTGCTGGTGCCGCATATCGCCGGGCGGCAAGTGGCGATCATTTCCAATGAGACCGTCGCGCCGCTTTACCTTGAGCGTCTGACCCGCAGCCTGGGGCAGTTCTCGGTGATCTCGGTGGTCCTGCCCGATGGCGAGGCCTACAAGAACTGGGAAACCCTGCAGTTGATCTTCGATGGCCTGCTCACTGCGCGTCACGATCGACGCACTACCATCATCGCCCTCGGTGGCGGCGTGATCGGTGATATGGCCGGCTTTGCCGCGGCCTGCTACCAGCGGGGCGTGGATTTCATCCAGATTCCTACCACCCTCCTGTCCCAGGTGGACTCTTCGGTGGGCGGCAAGACCGGTATCAACCACCCGCTGGGCAAGAACATGGTCGGCGCCTTCTACCAGCCGAACGTGGTGCTGATCGATACCACCAGCCTTAACACCCTGCCCAGCCGCGAGCTGTCGGCAGGTCTGGCGGAAGTGATCAAGTACGGCCTGATCTGCGACGAGCCCTTCCTCACCTGGCTGGAAGAGAACGTCGACCGCCTGCGGGCCCTGGACCAGCAGGCCCTGACTTACGCCATCGAGCGCTCCTGTGCGGCCAAGGCCGCGGTAGTGGGTGCCGACGAACGTGAATCGGGAGTGCGGGCCACCCTCAACCTGGGGCATACCTTCGGCCACGCCATCGAAACCCACATGGGGTACGGTGTGTGGCTGCATGGGGAGGCGGTGGCTGCTGGCACCGTAATGGCCCTGGAAATGTCCGCGCGCCTGGGCTGGATCACCAGCCAGGAGCGTGACCGCGGTATTCGCCTGTTCCAGCGCGCGGGCTTGCCGGTCATCCCGCCAGAGGAAATGAGCGAAGCGGATTTTCTCGAACACATGGCAATTGACAAGAAAGTGATCGACGGTCGTTTGCGTCTGGTGCTGTTGCGCCGCATGGGCGAAGCCGTAGTGACCGACGATTATCCGAAAGAGGTTTTACAGGCCACGCTGGGAGCGGACTACCGCGCCCTGGCTCAGCTTAAAGGTTAATAAGATCCCGATGACTAGTTTGCACGCCGACGAGGCTTTCCTCGGCCATTACCAGTTGAGCCACGATCCTTTCGCTCCCCGGGTCCCTGGCTTCAAGTTCTTTCCTGCCCAGCGCAAGCCCGTGCTGGGGCAACTGCATCACCTGGCCCGCTACAGCCAGTTGCTGCTGGTGGTCACCGGGCCTCAGGGCAGCGGCAAGACCCTGCTGCGCCAGGCACTGGTAGCCAGTACCAACAAGCAATCGGTGCAGAGCGTGGTGGTGTCGGCCCGCGGCGCCGGCGACGCTGCCGGCGTGCTGCGCCAGGTGGCCCAGGCGCTGAATGTGGCGGAGGCCGAAATTGGCGCGATCCTCGCCCAGATAGTGCAGTTGGCCCTGACCGGTCAGGAAGTCTATCTGCTGGTGGATGACGCCGAGCAGCTCGACGAGTCCGCCCTCGAGGCCCTGCTGGCCCTGGCGGCCGGCGCACCGGAAGGTCGCCCCCATGTGTTCCTGTTCGGCGAGTCGTCGCTGATCGCCGCACTGGACCAGCTCAATACCGAGGAAGAGCGCTTCCACGTCATCGAGTTGCAGCCTTATACCGAAGAGGAAACCCGCGAATATCTGGCCCAGCGGCTTGAAGGTGCGGGGCAGGGCATCGAACTTTTCTCCGCAGATCAGATCAGTGATATTCACGAAAGCTCCGATGGCTGGCCGGGCAACATCAACCAGGTCGCCAGGGATGCAATGATCGAAGCAATGATCGCCAGCCGCTCTGCGGTCAAGCGTCCAAGTATGGGGTTTAACATGCCTAAGAAACACGTATTGGCCATCTCCGCTGTCGTGGTGGTGGCCGTGGCCGCGGCCTGGTTGATGCCGGGCCGCAGCAAGGCTCCAACCACCGGCGCTCCGGCCAATGAGCAAGCGCAGCTGCCTTTGGGGCAAACACCCACACCCAATGCCAATGGCAGCCCGTCAGTGGAGTTCGCCGGTTCGTCACAGCCAATGCCGCTGCCGTTGGTCGGCCAGTCGCAGCCCGTGATGCGCGGTCCTCTGGCCGAAGCCGCAGGGGGTATCAGTGAGGGTGACGACGGGGTGCCGGTTGAAGGCTCCAGCGCCGTTCCACCGACCGTGACCACCACCGCGCCGCCTGCTGGGGCTACGGCTGGCCCGACGCCGACTCCGGCAGCGCGTCCAACCCCGGCACCGACCCAGGTGGCCACGGCCAAGCCTGCGCCTGCCGCCAAGCCGGCAGAGAAACCAGTGGCAGCCAAGCCTGCTCCGGCCAAGCCGGCCGAGAAGCCGGTCACCGTGGCCAAGGCCGCCGGTGGCAGCTGGTACGCTGGCCAGGCGCCAGGCAACTACGTGGTGCAGATCCTCGGCACCAGCTCGGAAGCCACCGCGCAGAACTTCGTCAAGGAACAGGGCGGCGAATACCGCTACTTCAAGAAAGTCCTCAACGGCAAGCCGCTGTATGTGATCACCTACGGCAACTTCGCAAGCCGCGATGCCGCGGTCAGCGCCATCAAATCCTTGCCAGCGAAGGTTCAGGCTGGTAAACCTTGGCCTCGCACTGTCGCTAGCGTTCAACAAGAACTGGCAACAACTCGCTGAAGATTCGGCGGCCTTACCCAGGCCGCCTCTCCCGGCAACCTCAAATTTCCGCATCGGCATGCTGCCTTACAGGCCGCGTGCCTTGTGGTGTCTGCGTCACAGTAGTTTTTGAGTCGCGGCAGTCAAAAGCAAAACTTTTTGACTAGCACAGCATATCGCTTTAAAACGTTCATAAATGCGACATGAATTTACGACAGATCGTCGCTAAATTTGTGGGGCTTTGTGTCGGTGTGTACAATGACCTCCCTTTTGCCCCCGCAAAGCTGGCGTACGTTCGGCGCGGAATGCAAGTGGTTGAATTGAAAAGAAATTTGCCTCTAAAAGAGGCAGCCTGGTGAGAAAGTGTCTATGAAAGCAGGTCTGTACCAACCAGATGAATTTAAGGATAACTGTGGTTTCGGCCTGATAGCCCATATGCAGGGCGAACCCAGTCATACCCTGTTGAAAACGGCCATTGAGGCCCTGACCTGCATGACCCACCGCGGTGGGATCAACGCGGACGGCAAGACCGGCGACGGTTGCGGTCTGCTGATGCAAAAGCCCGACCTGTTCCTGCGCGCAGTCGCCACGGAGCACTTCGGCATCGAGCTGCCCAAGCAATATGCGGTGGGCATGGTGTTCTTCAACCAGGACCCGGTGAAAGCCGAAGCCGCTCGCGAAAACATGAACCGCGAGATCCTCGCCGCCGGCCTGCAACTGGTGGGCTGGCGCAAAGTACCGATCGATACCAGTGTGCTCGGGCGTCTGGCCCTGGAGCGCCTGCCACAGATCGAACAAGTGTTCATCGGCGGCCAGGGTCTGAGCGACCAGGATTTCGCCATCAAGCTGTTCAGTTCCCGTCGCCGCTCCTCGGTGGCCAACGCCGCCGACACCGACCACTACATCTGCAGCTTTTCCCACAAGACCATCATCTATAAGGGCCTGATGATGCCGGCGGACCTCGCCGCCTTCTATCCGGACCTGGGTGACGAGCGCCTGCAAACCGCGATCTGCGTGTTTCACCAGCGCTTCTCCACCAACACCCTGCCGAAATGGCCGCTGGCCCAGCCATTTCGCTTCCTCGCCCACAACGGCGAGATCAACACCATCACCGGCAACCGCAACTGGGCCGTGGCCCGGCGCACCAAGTTCGCCAACGACCTGATCCCGGACCTGGAAGAGCTCGGCCCGCTGGTCAACCGCGTGGGTTCCGACTCCTCGAGCATGGACAACATGCTGGAGCTGATGGTCACCGGCGGCATCGACCTGTTCCGCGGCGTGCGCATGATCATTCCGCCAGCGTGGCAGAACGTCGAGACCATGGACGCCGACCTGCGCGCGTTCTACGAATACAACTCGATGCACATGGAGCCGTGGGACGGCCCGGCCGGCGTGGTCATGACCGACGGCCGCTACGCCGTCTGCCTGCTGGACCGCAACGGCCTGCGCCCGGCGCGCTGGGTCACCACCCAGAACGGCTTCATCACCCTGGCTTCGGAAATCGGCGTGTGGAACTACCAGCCCGAGGACGTGATCGCCAAGGGCCGGGTCGGCCCGGGCCAGATCTTTGCCGTGGACACCGAGACCGGGCAGATCCTCGACACCGACGCCATCGACAACCGTCTGAAGTCCCGTCATCCGTACAAGCAATGGCTGCGCAAGAATGCCCTGCGCATCCAGGCCACCATGGAAGACAACGACCACGGTTCGGCCTTCTACGACGTCGACCAGCTCAAGCAGTACATGAAGATGTACCAGGTCACCTTCGAAGAGCGTGACCAGGTGCTGCGCCCGCTGGGCGAGCAGGGCTACGAAGCGGTGGGTTCGATGGGCGACGACACGCCGATGGCGGTGCTGTCCCAGCGCGTGCGTACCCCCTACGACTATTTCCGCCAGCAGTTCGCCCAGGTCACCAACCCGCCGATCGACCCGCTGCGCGAAGCCATCGTCATGTCCCTGGAGATCTGCCTCGGTGCCGAGCGCAACATCTTCCAGGAGTCGCCCGAGCACGCTTCGCGAGTGATCCTCAGCTCGCCAGTGATCTCCCCGGCCAAGTGGCGTTCGCTGATGAACCTCGACCGCCCGGGTTTCGAGCGCCAGGTCATCGACCTCAACTACGACGAGAGCGTCGGTCTGGAAGCCGCGATCCGCAACGTCGCCGACCAGGCTGAAGAAGCCGCTCGCGCCGGCCGCACCCAGATCGTCCTCAGCGACCGTCATATTGCGCCGGGCAAGTTGCCGATCCACGCCTCCCTGGCCACCGGCGCGGTGCACCACCGCCTGACTGAAAAGGGCCTGCGCTGCGACTCCAACATCCTCGTGGAAACCGCCACCGCCCGCGATCCGCACCACTTCGCGGTGCTGATCGGGTTCGGCGCCTCGGCGGTCTATCCGTTCCTGGCCTACGAAGTGCTGGGCGACCTGATCCGTACCGGTGAAGTGCTGGGCGACCTCTACGAGGTGTTCAAGAACTACCGCAAGGGCATCACCAAGGGCCTGTTGAAGATCCTGTCGAAGATGGGCATCTCCACCATCGCCTCTTACCGTGGCGCGCAGCTGTTCGAAGCCATCGGCCTGTCCGAGGAGGTCTGCAACCTGAGCTTCCGTGGTGTGCCGAGCCGGATCAAGGGCGCACGTTTCGTCGATATCGAAGCCGAGCAGAAAGCCCTGGCGACCGAAGCCTGGAGCCCGCGCAAGCCGATCCAGCAAGGCGGCCTGCTGAAGTTCGTCCACGGTGGCGAGTACCACGCCTACAACCCGGACGTGGTCAACACCCTGCAAGCCGCCGTGCAGCAGGGCGACTACGCCAAGTTCAAGGAATACACCGCGTTGGTGGACAACCGCCCGGTGTCGATGATCCGCGACCTGTTCCAGGTGAAGACCCTGGACACGCCGATGGACATCAGCGAAGTCGAGCCCCTGGAGTCGATCCTCAAGCGCTTCGACTCTGCCGGTATCTCCCTGGGCGCCCTGTCGCCGGAGGCTCACGAAGCCCTGGCCGAAGCCATGAACCGCCTCGGCGCGCGTTCCAACTCCGGTGAGGGCGGCGAAGACCCGGCGCGCTACGGCACCATCAAGAGCTCGAAGATCAAGCAAGTGGCCACTGGCCGTTTCGGCGTGACCCCGGAGTACCTGGTCAACGCCGAAGTGCTGCAGATCAAGGTGGCCCAGGGCGCCAAGCCCGGCGAGGGCGGACAGCTGCCTGGTGGCAAGGTCAACGGCCTGATCGCCAAGCTGCGCTACGCAGTCCCCGGCGTGACCCTGATCTCGCCACCGCCGCACCACGACATCTATTCGATCGAAGACTTGTCGCAGCTGATCTTCGACCTCAAGCAGGTCAACCCTCAGGCGCTGGTGTCGGTGAAGCTGGTGGCCGAAGCCGGCGTTGGTACCATCGCTGCCGGTGTGGCCAAGGCCTATGCCGACCTGATCACCATCTCCGGCTACGACGGCGGTACCGGCGCTTCGCCGCTGACCTCCATCAAGTACGCCGGTGCGCCGTGGGAACTGGGCCTGGCGGAAACCCACCAGACCCTGCGCGGCAACGACCTGCGCGGCAAGGTCCGGGTGCAGACCGACGGCGGCCTGAAAACCGGCCTCGACGTGATCAAGGCAGCCATCCTCGGCGCCGAGAGCTTCGGCTTCGGCACCGCGCCGATGATCGCCCTGGGCTGCAAGTACCTGCGCATCTGCCACCTGAACAACTGCGCCACCGGTGTGGCGACCCAGAACGAGAAACTGCGCAAGGATCACTACATCGGCACCGTCGACATGGTGGTGAACTTCTTCACCTACGTCGCCGAGGAAACCCGTGAGTGGCTGGCCAAGCTTGGCGTGCGTTCCCTGGAGCAACTGATCGGCCGGACCGACCTGCTGGAGGTGCTGGAAGGCCAGACCGCCAAGCAGCATCACCTGGACCTGACCCCGTTGCTGGGCAGCGACCACATTCCGGCGGACAAGCCGCAGTTCTGCCAGGTGGACCGCAACCCGCCGTTCGACAAGGGCCTGCTGGCCGAGAAAATGGTCGAGATGGCCCGCTCGGCGATCAATGACAAGAGCGGCGCCGATTTCGCCCTGGATATCTGCAACTGCGACCGCTCCATCGGCGCACGGATCTCCGGCGAGATCGCCAGGCTCCACGGCAACCAGGGCATGGCCCAGGCGCCTATCACGTTCCGCTTCAAGGGCACTGCGGGGCAGAGCTTCGGCGTGTGGAACGCCGGCGGCCTGAACCTCTACCTGGAAGGCGACGCCAACGACTACGTGGGCAAGGGCATGACCGGCGGCAAGCTGGTGATCGTTCCGCCCAAGGGCAGCGTCTACAAGACCCAGGACAGCGCCATTATCGGCAACACCTGCCTGTACGGCGCCACCGGCGGCAAGCTGTTCGCCGCTGGCACCGCGGGTGAGCGTTTCGCCGTGCGCAACTCCGGTGCCCACACCGTGGTGGAAGGCACTGGCGATCACTGCTGCGAGTACATGACCGGTGGTTTCGTCTGCGTCCTGGGCAAGACCGGTTACAACTTCGGCTCAGGCATGACCGGCGGTTTCGCCTATGTGCTGGACCAGGACAACACCTTCGTTGACCGGGTCAACCACGAACTGGTGGAAATCCAACGGATCAGCGGCGAAGCGATGGAAGCCTATCGCAGCCACCTGCAGCGCGTGCTGAACGAGTACGTCGAGGAAACCGACAGCGAATGGGGCCGTAACCTCGCCGAGAACCTCGACGACTACCTGCGCCGTTTCTGGCTGGTCAAGCCCAAGGCTGCCAGCTTGAAGTCGTTGCTTTCCAGCACCCGTGCCAACCCGCAGTGATATGCGCCTGAAGAGTGTGATGAGGTTTTGATAATGGCTGAACGTCTGAATAACGACTTCCAGTTCATCGATGTCGGGCGCAAGGATCCGAAGAAGAAACTGTTGCGTCAACGCAAGAAAGAGTTCGTGGAAATCTACGAACCCTTCAAACCCCAGCAGTCGGCCGACCAGGCCCATCGCTGCCTGGGTTGTGGCAACCCGTATTGCGAATGGAAGTGCCCGGTGCACAACTTCATTCCCAACTGGCTCAAGCTGGTGGCCGAAGGCAACATCCTCGCCGCCGCCGAGCTGTCGCACCAGACCAACACCCTGCCGGAAGTCTGCGGCCGGGTGTGCCCGCAGGATCGTCTGTGCGAGGGCGCCTGCACCCTCAACGACGGGTTTGGCGCGGTGACCATCGGTTCGGTGGAGAAGTACATCACCGACACCGCCTTCGCCATGGGCTGGCGCCCTGACATGTCCAAGGTCAAGCCCACCGGCAAACGCGTGGCGATCATTGGCGCGGGCCCGGCAGGCCTGGGCTGTGCCGACGTGCTGGTGCGTGGCGGCGTGACCCCGGTGGTGTTCGACAAGAACCCGGAAATCGGCGGTCTGCTGACCTTCGGTATCCCCGAGTTCAAGCTGGAAAAGACTGTGCTGAGCAATCGTCGCGAAGTCTTCAGCGGCATGGGCATCGAGTTCCGCCTGAACACCGAGGTGGGCAAGGACGTGACCATGGAGCAACTGCTCGCCGAATACGATGCGGTGTTCATGGGCATGGGCACCTACACCTACATGAAGGGCGGCTTTGCCGGTGAGGACCTGCCGGGCGTCTATGACGCGCTGGATTTCCTGATCGCCAACGTCAACCGCAACCTGGGCTTTGAAAAGTCGCCGGAAGACTTCGTCGACATGAAAGGCAAGAAGGTGGTGGTGCTGGGCGGTGGCGACACCGCGATGGACTGCAACCGCACCTCGATCCGCCAGGGCGCCAAGTCGGTGACCTGCGCCTATCGTCGTGACGAAGCCAACATGCCCGGCTCGCGCAAAGAGGTGAAGAACGCCAAGGAAGAAGGCGTGAAATTCCTCTACAACCGCCAGCCGATTGCCATTGTCGGTGAAGACCGAGTCGAAGGCGTGAAGGTGGTCGAGAC
Source organism: Pseudomonas sp. GW822-FHT04H02 (assembly GCF_058800645.1). Lineage (NCBI taxonomy): Bacteria > Pseudomonadati > Pseudomonadota > Gammaproteobacteria > Pseudomonadales > Pseudomonadaceae > Pseudomonas > Pseudomonas sp. GW822-FHT04H02. The sequence goes on from NZ_JBXAMM010000006.1 coordinate 110,763, forward strand.
CCGTCTCGGCGAGCCGGACGCCCGTGGCCGCCGCAGCCCCGAGCCGATCCCGGGTTCTGAAGAGATCATCCCGGCCGACGCCGTGGTCATCGCCTTCGGTTTCCGTCCAAGCCCGGCGCCATGGTTCGAGCAGTTCAGCATCCAGACCGACAGCCAGGGCCGTGTCGTGGCCCCGGAACAGGGCCAGTTCAAGCACCAGACCAGCAACCCGAAGATCTTTGCCGGTGGTGACATGGTGCGCGGTTCTGATCTTGTGGTGACGGCGATCTTCGAAGGGCGCAACGCCGCCGAAGGCATCCTCGACTACCTGGGCGTCTGACCCACCTTGCAGGAGCCGGCTGGCCGGCGAACAACGATAACGCGGTGCTGTTGATGCACCGCGTCGATCGCTTCGCCAGCAAGCTGGCTCCTACGGGATCTGTGCCCGTCCCGTGACAAATTGACCCCATAGACATAAAGAAACGGCTCTTGCCGTGCCTTTTGTGTCGCGCTCTGAGAAAATGCCCCCACTTTTTTTCCGGATGCCGACATGACTGCCCTGAAGAACGACCGTTTCCTTCGTGCCCTGCTCAAGCAACCCGTAGACGTCACCCCGGTGTGGATGATGCGTCAGGCTGGGCGCTACTTGCCTGAATACCGTGCCAGCCGCGCCAACGCCGGTGACTTCATGAGCCTGTGCATGAACCCGGAGTTCGCTTGCGAAGTCACTCTGCAGCCTCTGGACCGCTATCCACAGCTGGATGCGGCGATCCTCTTCTCCGACATCCTGACCATCCCCGATGCCATGGGCCAAGGCCTGTACTTTGAAACCGGCGAAGGCCCGCGCTTCAAGAAAGTGGTCAGCACCCTGGCCGACATCGAAGCCCTGCCGATCCCCGATCCGCACAAGGACCTGGGCTATGTAATGGATGCGGTCAGCACCATTCGTCGCGAACTCAACGGCCGTGTGCCGTTGATCGGTTTCTCCGGCAGCCCCTGGACCCTGGCCACCTATATGGTCGAAGGCGGCTCCTCCAAGGACTTCCGCAAGTCCAAGGCCATGCTCTACGACAACCCGCAAGCCATGCACCTGCTGCTGGACAAGCTGGCCCAGTCGGTCACCGCGTACCTGAACGGGCAGATCCGTGCCGGCGCGCAGGCGGTGCAGATCTTCGACAGCTGGGGCGGCAGCCTCTCGGCGGCGGCCTACCAGGAGTTCTCCCTGGCCTACATGCGCAAGATCGTCAGTGGCCTGATCCGCGAACACGACGGGCGCAAGGTTCCGGTGATCCTCTTCACCAAGGGCGGCGGCCTGTGGCTGGAAAGCATTGCCGATGCCGGCGCGGACAGCCTGGGCCTGGACTGGACCTGTGACATCGGCGAAGCCCGCCGCCGGGTCGGCAGCAAGGTATCGCTGCAAGGCAACATGGACCCTACCGTGCTCTACGCCAACCCGCAGGCGATCCGCAGCGAAGTTGCGCGCATCCTCGCCAGCTACGGCAAGGGCAGCGGCCACGTGTTCAACCTGGGCCACGGCATCACTCCGGAAGTGAAACCGGAGCACGCCGGAGCCTTCCTGGAAGCGGTGCACGAGTTGTCGGCGCAATACCACGAATAAGCGCCTCCCTAAAAAACGCCCGGCACCTGCCGGGCGTTTTCATTGGCGGACACTTTTTGCAGGAGCCAGCTTGCTGGCGAAAGGGCCCTCAAGGCCTGCGCCTGCCTGGCGGACCATTTCGCCGGCAAGCCTGTTCCTACAAAGGGGGGAGTTTGGCGAGTTTCATGGCGATCAACAGGGCCCCGATCAGCAAGGCGCCGATAAACAGGCCGATGCCGTTCCACCCCGCCAGGTGCCAGAACACCCCGCCGGCGGTGCCGGCAATGCTCGAGCCGGCGTAGTAGCTGAACAGGTACAGCGACGACGCCTGGCCCTTGGCCTTGGTGGCGCGACGGCCGATCCAGCTGCTGGCCACCGAGTGGGCACCGAAGAAGCCGAAGGTGAACAGCAGCATGCCGATCAGCACCAGGGACAGCGGGGTCAGCAGGGTCAGGGCGATCCCCGCCAGCATCAGCACGATGGTGCCCCAGAGCACCCGGCGCCGGCCCAGCTGGTCGGCCAGGGCGCCGATCTTCGCCGAGCTGTAGATGCCCGAGAGGTACACCACCGACAGCATCCCGACCCAGGCCTGGCTCAGTTGATAGGGCTCGGCCAGCAGGCGGTAGCCGATGTAGTTGAACAGGGTGACGAATGCCCCCATCAGCAGGAAACCTTCGAGGAACAGCCAGGGCAGGCCGGCATCGCGAAAGTGCATGGCAAAGCCGTCCAGCAGGCTGCGCGGGTGCAGCGAACGGGGGCGGAAATTGCGTGATTCGGGAAGGATGCGCCAGAACACCGCGGCAGCGATCAGTGCCAGGCCGCCGATCACCAGCATCGCCGTGTGCCAGCTGACGAAGTCGATCAGCACCCCGGTGATCAGTCGCCCGCTCATGCCGCCGATGGCGTTGCCACCGATGTACAGGCCCATGGCCAGGCCGATGTGCTGGGGGTGGATCTCCTCGCTCAGGTAAGTCATGGCCACCGCTGCCAGCCCGCTCAGGGACAGGCCCACCAGCGCGCGCATCAGCAGCACCCCGTGCCAGCTCGGCATCAGCGCACTGGCGATGGTGCACAGGGCGGCGGCCAGCAAGGCGGCGACCATCACCGGCTTGCGACCGATGCGGTCGGAAACCGGCCCGGTGATCAACAACCCGATGGCCAGCATGCCGGTGGCGACCGAGAGGATCAGGCTGCTCTGGGCGGCATTGATGGAAAAGTCCCGGGACAGCAGCGGCATCATCGGCTGTACGCAATACAGCAGGGCGAAGGTGGCAAAACCGCCGGAGAACAGCGCCAGCACGGTGCGCATGAACATCGGCGTGCCTTTTTCGATATAGGCCTCGTTGAGCTGGGCGACCACCTCGTCCAGGGGCGTGGCAGGGGGTTCGTGGGCGGAGGGGGCAACAGCGGATTTCACGGGGGACCTCGGGGGGAACGCAGCCGGTCAGGCAATGGAAAAAGCATATAGCTGGCTAATGATTCTTTCCAATATATTGTTCGACCTGTTTGATAGGTTTTAAGACTTAATGAGGCCCTCATGGAACTGCGTCACCTGCGCTACTTCATCGCTGTCGCCGAAGAACTGCATTTTGGCCGTGCAGCCCAGGTGCTGGGCATCTCCCAACCGCCCCTGAGCCAGCAGATCCAGGCGCTGGAGCAGGAGGTGGGGGCGCGCCTGTTTGAACGCACCAATCGTCGGGTCGAGCTCAGCGAGGCCGGGCGCCTGTTCCTGGAAGAGGCGCGGCTGGTACTGGCCCAGGTGGACAAGGCCGCGGACGTGGCGCGGCGTGCGCAGCTGGGCGAGCTGGGGGAACTGAAGATCGGCTTCACCTCGTCGGCGCCCTTCAATTCGACCATTCCCCAGGCGATCTTCGCCTTTCGCCAGCGCTTTCCCGCGGTACACCTCAAGCTCAAGGAAATGAGCAGCACCCAGGTGGCCGAGGCCCTGGTGGACCAGGCGATCCAGGTCGGCATCATGCGGCCCTTGCCCCTGCCGGATTCGCTGTCGGTGGTGGAGCTGCTGCGCGAGCCGCTGGTGGCGGTGCTCAGTTCCAAGCACCCGCTGGCCAGTGGCAGTGAAGAGGGGCTGCGCCTGGCGGAGCTGGCCCATGAGCCCTTTGTGTTTTTCCCCCGCAGCTATGGCAGCGGCCTGTATGCGCAGTTGCTGAGCCTGTCCCGGGATGCCGGCTTTACCCCGCATTTCGCTCAGGAGGCGGCGGAAGCCATGACCATCATTGGCCTGGTGGCGGCGGGGTTGGGGGTGTCGGTGCTGCCGGCGTCCTACCAGCGCATGCGCATCGACGGCGTGGTCTATCGCCGCCTGCTGGACCCGGCGGCGATGTCGGCGGTGTGGCTGGTGCAGCGCAAGGATCAGGCTTCGCCCATGGCCAAGGCCTTTGTCGAGCTACTGACGCGCAAGACCGGGGCTACGCCCTGAGGGGCTGTTGGGCCGCACCGGGGCCTGCAGGTTCACTAGGTCGCCGCGCAGGGCCACTCCGGCCATCAGTACCCCGGCATGGCATTCGTAGGTGTTGAGGTCCTTGCGCACGTGGTGCTTGTAGTAGCTGACGATATTGGTCACTGCGTTGGCGCCGACCCGCTTGGCTGCGGCTTGCAGGGTGATCAGGGCCGACTGCAGGGCCCATTCGCAGGCGGCGATATCGCTCTTGTTGAAAGCGTTGGTCTTCTTGTTGGTGGTGACTTCGGTGAGCCGCACCTGGAGCACTGGCGGAAGTGGGTTGCCGGCCAGATGGAAGCTCACGCTGCCATCCAGGCGCCCGGCGCGCTCGGCGTCGGCCACGACTTTCTCGAAGGGCATGTACATCAGGTTGGTGGCCTGGCTGGCGGGGCTCAGGGTCGTTAGCAGGGCCAGGGCAATCAGTGCTTTCACTTGCATGGTCGGCTCCTTGACGGACGTGAAAGGGGCGCCACTGTCACGCCGGCCGATGCCCGATCGCGCCACTTGGCTCCCGCAGGCGGCGGTCACCCGGCCTGCTGTTGCGAGTGTAGACGGCGATTGGCGCGCTTTCGGAAAATCCCGGAAACGCAAAGGGCGCCCCAGGCGCCCTTTGCGTTGTCAGTCGCAGGTCACTGGACCTTGGACAGATCCCCGCGCAGCGCTACACCAGCCATGATGGCGCCGGCATGGCACTCATAGGTGGTGGCGTCCTTGCGCTCGTGGCTCTTGTAGAAGCTGGCAATGTCGGTCACGGCGTTGGCGCCGACTTTCTTCGCCGCTTCATGCAGGGTGATCAGTGCCGACTGCAAGGCCCACTCGCAGGCCACCTGGTCGGCCTTGCCGAAGGCATTGGTCTTCTTGTTGGTCACGGCGCCGGGGCTCAGCACGCTGACCTTGCCGGCCGGCTTGTTGCCTGCCAGGTAGAACTTCACGCTGCCGTCGATCTTGCCGGTGCTGATGGCCTCGGCCACGACCTTGTCGAAGGGCAGGTACAGGGTGGTATCGCGGGCCTGGCTGACGCCGGGCAGGGTGCACAGCAGCAGGGTGGCGGTGGCCGCCAGTGTCTTCAAACGCATCGCATTCTCCATGACATCAAAGGGGGTGAAGCAGCCCTGTGACCAGGGTCACAGGGAAGGGCTCATTGTGCGGCCGGGAAGCTCTTGGCCGCGGCATCCGACAGCTGTTGCGCGGCCCGCTCGTTCTGGTCGTCCCGCAGTTCGCGCAGGATTCCCTTGTCCAGCAGGCGCACCCAGCGGATGTAGTTCTTGTGGATCTTGCCGTCCTTGTAGTCCATGTCGCGGCTGTCGCGGTAGACGATCTTGTAGTAGCTGGCGGAGTACTGGATATCGATCTCCGCGTGGAACTGTTGACGCACGGTGATCTCGGCCTGGATCAGCTCCGGGCTGACGCGCTGCACGGTCCACTTGCGGGCTACGAGGTTCTTCAGGATCGCCTGCTTGACCTGCTCCTGGTCGGCCTGGATGGTGGCCGGGAGCACCCGGTTGGGGGTGTACATGCGCTTGCTGGTACAGGCGGTGACGCTCAGCAGGGCAAGGACGATGAGGGTGGCGCGAAACAGGGAAGACATTCCATTTCTCCAGTGAGGTGAGGCATCAGGACCAGCGGCGGAAGATCAACGAGGTGTTGACGCCGCCAAAGGCAAAGTTGTTGTTCATCACGTATTCGTGGCTCATGGCGCGAAAGCCTCCCTGCAGGTAGTCCAGCTCGCCGCAGCGGGGGTCGACCTGATCCAGGTTGCAGGTGTGCACATAGAGGTCGCGGTTGAGCATCTCGATGCTGAACCAGGATTCCAGCGCGCCGCAGGCGCCCAGGGTGTGGCCGAGGAAACTCTTCTGCGAACTGATGGGCATGCGGCTGCCGAACAGGCTGCTGGTGGCCAGGGTCTCGGCGATGTCGCCTTGCTCGGTGGCGGTGCCATGGCCGTTGACGTAGCCGATGGCCTCCGGGGCCAGGGCCCCATCCTCCAGCGCCAGCTCCATGGCCCGGCGCATGGTGCTCTGTTCGGGGCGGGTGGTGTGCTGGCCGTCGGCGTTGCTGCCGAAGCCGACGATTTCCGCGTGGATGCGCGCGCCACGGGCCAGGGCGTGCTCCAGCTCCTCGAGCACCAGCATGCCGCCACCTTCGCCGATCACCAGGCCGTCACGGCCGCTGTCGTAGGGGCGCGGGCTGGTGTGCGGCGCATCGTTCTTCAGGCTGGTGGCATACAGCGCGTCGAACACCATGGCTTCGGTGGGGCACAGTTCCTCGGCGCCGCCGGCGAGCATCAGCGGCAGGCGGCCGAACTTGATCGCCTCATAGGCGTAGCCGATGCCCTGGCTACCGCTGGTGCAGGCGCTGGAGGTAGGGATCAGGCGCCCGGTCAGGCCGAAGAAGATGCTGATATTGGCGGCGGTGGTGTGGGGCATCATGCGCACGTAGGAGTTGGCGTTGAGCCCCTCGGCCACCGAGTTGAGCAGCATGTTGCCGAAGGCCTTGATCTCGTCGGTGCTGCCGGTGGAAGAACCACAGGCCACGCCCATGCGTCCGTCCTTGATCGACGGGTCGCCCAGCAGCCCGGCGTCGGCCAGGGCCTGCTCGGCGGCGCCCACGGCCAGGCGCGAAACCCGGCCCATGCTGCGCAGCTGCTTGCGGGTCCAGTGCCCGGGCACCTGGAAGTCATCGATGGGGCCGGCCAGGCGGGTGTTGAGTTCGCTGAACCTGTCCCACTCGTCCATGCGCCGGATGCCGCTGCGGTTGGCGGCAAAGCGCTCGGCGATGCTGGCCCAGTCGCTGCCCAGGGAGGTGATGCCGGCCATGCCGGTGACGACCACGCGTTTCATCAGCACAGGCCCCCGTTCACCGACAGCACCTGGCGAGTGATGTAGGACGCTTCGGCGGACATCAGGAAATTCACCGCGCCGGCCACCTCTTCCGGGGTGCCCATGCGCTGCGCGGGAATCATTTTCAGCAGTTCTTCCACCGGCACGTTTTCATCCAGCATGGCGGTGTCGATCAGCCCCGGGGCCACGCAGTTGACGGTGATCTTGCGCTTGCCCAGCTCGATGGCCAGGGCCTTGGCGGCGCCGATCACGCCGGCCTTGGAGGCGCTGTAGTTGACCTGGCCACGGTTGCCGATCAGCCCCGAGACCGAGGTGATGCAGACGATGCGCCCGGCTGCGCGGCGGCGGATCATGGGCATCATCACCGGGTGCAGGACATTGTAGAAACCGTCGAGGTTGGTGCGCAGCACCTGGTCCCAGTCCTCTTCGCTGAGGGCCGGGAAGGCGCCGTCGCGAGTCAGGCCGGCGTTGAGCACCACGCCGTAATAGGCGCCATGGGCTTCGACATCGGCCTCCAGGGCAGCCCGGCAGGCCTCCCGGTCCGATACATCGAATTGCAGGACGCGGGCGCTGCGGCCCAGGGCCTGGACTTCGCCCCTGACGGCTTCGGCTTCGGTGCGGCCGCTGCGGCAGTGCAGCACCAGGTCATACCCGGCCCGGGCCAGACGCAGGGCGATGGCACGGCCGATGCCACGGCTGGAGCCGGTGACCAGTACGGAGTCAGTCATGACGGTGTTCCTGTAGAAGAGGCAGGTGTTTCATGCAGGTAGTCGGCGGCCTGGGGCGGACGGAACACGTTCAGGCGCGCGCTGGCGGAGATGCCGGGGCCACTGAGGTGGCACTCGAACACGCCCATGCCGTTGTCGTCTTCCAGAGAGCGCAGGGCATGGATTTCCAGGGTGCTGCCGAGGGGGAAGTGCTCGACATTGCATTCGAATTTGCGGGTGCCCAGAAGAAAGCCCAGCTCCACCGGCAAGCCTTGCTGGCGGGCGCGGCAACCGGCGTAGGCGGCCACGCTCTGGGCCATCAGCTCGACGCCGACCCAGGCCGGCAGGCTGCCGTCGGGGCGGTTGAACAAGCCACCGGGGCGAACTTCGAGGCGGGTGCGGATCTGTTCTTCATCAAAGGCCAGGACCTGATCGATGAGGATCATGTCCCCGGCGTGGGGCAGCAACTCGGCGAGCGGCCAGTCAATCATGGGGCGTCTCCGATAATCAGGCTGACGTTGTTGCCGCCGAAGGCGAAGGAATTGCTCATCAGGCGGCGCGGTGCGTGGGGAGCCAGGCGATCGTCCGGGGTGACCCAGCGCAGTGGAGGCAAGGCCGGGTCGGCCTGGGCATCCCAGACATGGGGCGGCAGCGCCAGGCCGGGGTTGTCGGTACTCAGGGCCAGCCAGCAGAACGCCGCCTCCAGGGCCCCGGCGGCCCCCAGGGTGTGGCCGCTCATGGGCTTGGTCGATGAGCAAGGCACGCCTTCGGGGAACAGCTGCGCAACGGCCAGGCTTTCCATGGCGTCGTTGTGCTGGGTGGCGGTGCCGTGCAGGTTCAGGTAGCCGATCTGCTGTGGCTGCAGGCCGGCGCTGCGCAAGGCCTGGCTCATGGCCTGCAGGGCGCCGCGGCCATCGGGGGCCGGGGCGGAAATATGGTAGGCGTCGGAGCTGGCGCCACCGCCCAGCAGGGCAACAGGGGCGTCGCCGGCAGGCTCCCGGCTCATGAGGAACAGCACCGCCGCTTCACCGATGTTGATCCCGTCGCGGTTGCGGGAAAAGGGGTTGCAGCGCTGCCCGGAGACCGCCTCCAGGGCTGTGAAACCATTGAGGGTCAGCTTGCACAGGCTGTCGACCCCGCCGCACAGCACGGCGTCGCACAGGCCCAGATCGAGCAGGCGCCGGGCACTGATCAGGGCCCGGGCGCTGGAGGTACAGGCGGTGGAAATCACATAGGCCGGGCCGCAGAGTTGCAGCCATTGGGCGAGGAAGTTCGCCGGCGCGCTGAGCTCCTGCTGACGGTAGTCGTAGCCCACCGGGAATTGCCGGTCCTGCAGGTAACGGGCGATGCCCCGGCTGGCTTCGTCGATGCCCGACGTGCTGGTGCCCAGGACGATGCCGATGCGGCCATGGCCGTAGCGCTGGATGGCCTGCTGGATGTCGTCTTCGATCTGCCGGGTGGCCTCCAGCAGCAGCTGATTGTTGCGGCTGTTCTGGGCTTCGAGGCCCGCCGGCATGCCCGCCAGCGGGCTGCGCACTGCCGCCACCGGCAAGGTGCGCTCGGGCACCCAGTGGCTTTCGTCGCGCATGCCCGAACAGTCGCCGGCAAACAGGCTGCGGGCGACTTCCTGGCGATTGCGGCCCAGGGCGCAGATCACCCCGAGGGCGTTGAGGTAAGCCGTCATGGCGTGGCCTCGGTGCTCAGAGCCGTGATGTGGTAGTGCGGGCCTTGGGGCAGGTTCAAGGTGAAATCCAGAGCGTGTTGATAGTCGACTCGCCAGCGCGGGCCGAGGGTACGTTGGGCGCCCTGTTGCCGGGCGTGCGGATAATTGGCCTGCAGTTCGGCCACAGGCGTCAGGGCGAACAGCAGGGCCGCGAACAGCTCCCGGGCCTCCGGGTTGGGTGGCAGCAGGCCGTCGGCCTGCCAGTGTCCGCCCACCAGGCGCTGACGGGCCTGGGGAATGCCCAGCGGGTCCATCAGCGACCAGCGCAGGTCCGGGCCTTCGGCCTGGATCACCAGCAGCCAGTCCTGGCGCTGGTCCTGAAGCTGGCGCTGTACGTGGAGCTGCAACGGCAGCACCAGCGAGGGCGTGCGCTCGGGCAGCGGAGCCTGACTGACGCAAGCGCTCAGCAACAGGACACAACCGAGCAGCAGGGCACGGATCATTCGGACGGACCTTCCTCGGCAACAGGGGGAGCGAGCGGCTTGCGGGCCACCACATTGACCAGGGTTTCCTCGCGCTGGCCCACCGGCGGCGGCTGGCGCAGGCCGAAGCGCTCCAGCAGGCCGAAGTCCTTGGCGCGACTCCACCACAGGTAGGGATAAGACACGTTCTGCGGGCCGAATTCAAAGCCCTGCTGACGAATCATCTGCAGGTACTGGGCGGCGCTTTTCTGCACATGCATCGGATGGCGGAACAGCCAGCGGATCACCCAGGTGTCGATATAGGCCTCGGTGGATTCGGCAAACAGCAGGTAACCCCCGGGCTTGAGCACCCGGTAGAACTCGGCCAGGGCTTTTTCCTGTTCCACCAGGTGGTGGAAGGTCTGGTGGCAGAACAGCAGGTCGACGCTGGCGTCGGCCAGTTCCAGGGTCGCGCAGTCGCTGCCGATCAACTCCACCTGCATCTGCTGGCGCCGGGCTTCCTCGGCGCTGAGCTTGAGGCTGTGGGGGTCGGCGTCCAGGCCGATCAGGCGTTGCGGGGCGAACACCTGGCGCAGGTACTGGAACGACTTGCCCTGGCCGCAACCGGCGTCCAGCAACACCGGATGCCGGGGCAGTTCGCCATCGAACAGCGAGCGCAGGTCATTGATCGCCACCCGCAGCACATGGTGCTGCCAGGTGTGGCTGCGCAGGAACCAGAAGCCGAAGCGGGTTTCCTCGACGTAGCTGTCACTCAGGTACTGGCTGGTTTGCTCACTCATGCGCGGTCCCTCGCACAGACTTCCGAGAGGGCCTTGAGCCGGCGCTTGGGCTCGCTGACGAAAGGGTTGCGTTCATCCCAGGCATAACCGGCGAGGATCGAGCTGATCATGCGGCGGATTTCCGGGGAGCTGCCCGGATGGTAGATCACGTCCTGGAAAGTGCCGGCGTACCAGCCCTCGACGTAGCAGCGGAAGGTGTCCACGCCGCGTTTCAGCGGTTCGGCGAACTCCGTCGCCCAGTCGACGCCCTGGCCCTGCAACTGCCGGTGCAACACGGCGGCGGCCATGCTCGCGGAACGCATGGCGATGGTCACCCCGGAAGAGAACACCGGGTCGAGGAATTCCGCGGCGTTGCCCAGCAGGGCGAAGCCCGGGCCATGCAGGGTGCTGACGTTGGCCGAGTAGCCGCCGATGGTCCGCGCCGGGGTGTCCCACTCGGCGTATTGCAGCACCTTGGCCAGGCTCGGGGTTTCGCTGATGAAGCCCCGCAGGCAGGCGTCCAGGTCGCCATCGCGCCCGGCGAAATGCTCTTGGGCGGCCACCACCCCTACCGAGCAGCGGCCGTTGCTGAAGGGGATGCTCCAGAACCAGATGTCGCGGTGCTCGGGGTGGGTGGTGATGAGGATCTTGTTGCGGTCGAAGTGCTCGCAGTCGATGCGGTCTTCGACATGAGTGAACACCGCTCGGCGTACCGGAAAGTTCGACGGCGCTTCCAGTTCCAGCAGACGCGGCAGGACCCGGCCGTAGCCGCTGGCGTCGAGGATGAAGTCGGCTTCGATGCGGTACTGGCTGCCGTCTTCACGGCGGCAGTCGAGCTGCGGCAAGGGCCGCTCCACCTCCACCGCGACAATCTCTTCGCCGTAGCGGATCTCCACCCCTTGCAGGGCGGCCTGGTCGGCCAGCAGCTTGTCGAAGTCGGCGCGCTGCACCTGGAAGGTGGTGGGCTTGCCATTGCTGAAGGTGTCGCCGAAATCGAAGGTGCTGTAGTGCTCGCCCCAGGCGAAGGCCGCGCCGTTCTTGAGCTGGAAGCCGGCGGCTTGCACGGCCTCCAGCATCCCGGCTTCCTCGACGAAATCCAGGCAGTGGGACAGCAGGCTTTCACCGATGGAGAAACGCGGGAAATGTTGCCGCTCGACGATCAGCACGTCGTGGCCCTGGCGCTTGAGCAGCGCGGCCGCGATGGCCCCCGAGGGGCCGGCACCGATCACCACGACTTGGCGACGTTCCATTTCAACTGTTGGCACTGGGGCTCCTTGCCGGTTTGGCGATGTTCAGGTTCAAGGGGGCAGCGTGGGGCGCCGCCTGGGGAGTTCGGTGCATTCCGGCCAGGGCCGGCAGCAGGGTGGCGATCAGGCCCATGAGCATCAGCGCGAAGTACAGCGCCGGGCTGATCAACTGTTGTTGCAGCAGCAGGTTGAGAAAGACGATCTCGCTCAAGCCGCGAATGTTCAGCAGCAGGCTTTCCCGCCAGCGGCTGGCGCCGGTAAAGGAAGCGCCGGCCCAGACCAGGCCCAGCCAGTTGCCCAGCAGCTTGCTGGCAATCGGCAACAGCAGCAGGGCCGCCAGTTGCACCCAGCCGAGGCTGCCCATGGCGCTGTGCACATCGATCTGCACGATGCCGAAGGTCAGGATCAGCGGGATGGCGATGTAGGTCTGCAAGCGGTTCATCCAGGCAGCCTGTAACGGCAGCACCAGCGCCAGCTTGAGGGCGGCCATGCACAGCAGGTAGCCGATGCCGAAGATCAGCGCATTGAGCCGGTAGTGCTCGGCCACCACCAGCAGGCCGAAAAAGCCCAGGCTGTAGAGCAGCGGCTGGCGCAGGCCCAGGCCGCGCAGCACCAGGGGCAGGCAGGCACCGGCCAGGGGCAGCAGCAGGCTGCTCAGGTGCAGGCTGCCCTGGGCCAGGGCGAACAGGCTCCAGCAGGTCAGGTCGATGAGGATCGCGGTCTGCACCAGGCGCCGGGTGGCGGCGGGCGGGTACTGGATGTGCCGCAGGTACAGGTAGAGCACCGGGATCGCGGTGATGGCGAACAGCAGGCCGACCGCCAGGGAGCTGATCCAGGGTTGCGCCGGCAGCAGCCAGAAGGCGGTGGCCAGGCCGCAGGCGAAGGGAATGCCGAAGCTCGGCACGGCGATCTTCAGGCTCTGGCGGTCCAGGCGCAGGTCGATCACGTCACTGAGGATATGCCCCAGCAGCAAGGCAAAGCTCAGGCTGTACAGATGCTTGAGCCACTGCGGCGAAACCAGCTGCGCACCACTTAGCTGCCAGTGCGGTTCGATCCACAGCAGCATCAGCAGCGGCAGGCCGAAGGTCGCCAGCAGCAGCTGGCTGACAATCGGGATCAGGCCCAGGCGCCGGCCGATGTGGGTGGCCAGGGCAAACAGCGCCAGGGCCAGTAGCCAGAACATCAGGGTCAGCATGCTGCACGCTCTGCGTCGGGCGCCGGGTGCGGCCTGTGGCCGGCCCAGGGCGCGAGGATGAAGCTGAAGGCCAGCCCCAGGCTGACCGCCAGACCGAAGTTGCTCACCGCCGGGGTGCTGGAAATGGCCAGCAGGCCGAACGACAGCCAGGTGGTCAGTGCCGCCAGCAGCGTGCCCAGCAGGCTCACCGCGGCGCCGCCGATCTGCTCGCGCATGAGGATCGCGTAGTCGACGCTGATGGCCGTCACCAGCAGCAGGCCGAACAGGCTGAACAGGGTCAGCGGCTGGCCCAGCCAGCCGAGGCTGGCCAGGCTGCACAGGGCTGCCAGCAGGGGCAGGGCTACCAGGCGCAAGGCGCCGCCGAGGCCGAAGGGCAGGATCAACAGCAGCACGATCAGCACGCAGGAGGCCAGCTTGAGTTCGGCGGCGCTGACCTGGGTGGCGGCGAATACCCGGTTCAGCTCACCCAGGCGGTCCACCAGTTGCACCCCTGGCAGATCATCGGCCTGGATTCGCAGCAGGGCGGCGTCGTTCAGCCCCTGCAGGCTGACCATGGCGGCCACGCCGTTGGCGTTGGCTCCCAGCCACAGCGGGCGATAGGGCTCGGCCAGCGGCCCGGAAAGCGCGGCGTCGAGGTCTTCCACCGGCAATTGCTGCAGCTGTTCCAGCTCCGCTTGCAGGGCGACCAGGGGCACCCCCAGGTCCAGCAGCGGCTGCCAGAAACGCGGCAGCTGTTTGAGGGCTTCGCGCACCTGCTGTTGTTCGGTCGGTTGGCTGAGCAACTGGTTCAGCGACAGGTAGCCCTTGAGCTTGCCCAGGTTCACCAGCTGTTGCAGGCGCAGGTCCAGGGCCTCCAGGCGCTCCAGCAGTTGCTGCTGATCGGTGGCGCGCACCAGGAAGAACTGGCTGGTGGGCTGATAGCCGGTGATCCGCGCAATGGCCTGGGCTTCCTGCAGCAACTGCGGCGGTGCGCCGACCCATTGGCGGATGTCGTTCTTGCTCTCGAGCTGCCACAGGCCGGCGGCGCAGAACAGCGCCAGCAATACCAGCAGCACCGGGCTGGGCACCCGCTTGAGCAAGGCCGCGCGGGCCTGCAGCAGGGCTTGGGCCACTTGCAGCGGCCATTGCGCCGGGCGCAGTTGCACCCCCTTGAGCAGTGCCGGCAGCAGGCACACCGCCGCCAGGTAGGCGCCCACCAGGCCGGCGGCGGAGAACACGGCGATCTGGGTCAGGGCCGGGAACGGGGTCCAGGCCAGGGCCAGGTAGCCGATGCAACTGGTGGCCAGGCTCAGGCTCAACCCCGGCAGGGTCAGGCGCAGGGCCGGCCAGCTGCGCCAGGGTTTCAGGCTCCAGCTCTTGGACAGGTAGTGCAGGGGGTAGTCGACGGCCACGCCGATCAGGCTCGACCCCAGCACCAGGGTCATTACGTGCATGCGGCCGAACAGCGCCACGCAGGCCACGGCGCCGAACAGCATGCCCACCAGCACCGGGACGAAGGCCAGCAGGGCACGCCAGCGGCGGAAGGCCAGCAGCAACAGCAAAAGGATGCCCAGGGTGGCGCCGCCGCCGACCCAGGTGATTTCCCGGGTGGCCTGTTGCTGGCCGTTGGCGGCGTACAGCAAACCGCTGGCGGCCAACAGTTGTACCTGTTGCTGGCTGGCCTGCTCACGGCTGTGGCGCAGCAGGTCAGCCACTTGCAGAGGCAGTTGCATGTCGAAGGCGTTGCCGCCGGTGCGGGCCCGCAGCAATACCCAGTGCTGGCCGTCGGCCTCGGCCACCAGGGCGCCGCTGCCGATGTCCAGTTGCACCGCGCCGTGTTGCGGCTGGCTGTTCTGGATACGTCCGGTCAGGCCCAGCCAGTCATCCTGGCTGGGCACCAGGGTAAAGCCGCCGAACGGGTCGAACAGGCTCTGCACCCGTTGCTGGATAAACGCCTGGGGCTGCTGGGCCAGTTGCTCGCGATCCTTGGCCCCGAGCATCGCCAGGCGGCCCTGCAACAGTTGCTGGCGCAGCGCCGGCAGGTCGGCCTGGAGGTTCCACTGGACCTTCTCGAACAACCCGCTGGCCTGCCATTGCTCGGCCAGTTGCCGGGCCATGGCCACTGCCTGCTGACGTTCGGCATGCCCCACCAGCACCAGGATTTCCCGGTTCAGCGGTTCCTGCATGCGTTGCTCGGCCTGTTGCTCCAGGGCATCCGGGGCGGTGCCGGGTACCAGTTCCATGAGGTTGGCCGACAGCGGCGCGCCATGGCGCCATTGCCAGGCACCGAGGGCCAGGACCAGGGTCAGCAGAATCAGGAAAAACCGCGGCAGCCAGCGTTCACTCGGCAAAGTCATGTTGCTCCGTTTCACTGAGCGGCTGGGCGCTGCTGCTGTCCTGCATGATCAGCAGGGTGCGGTCGCCCTGGGCTTCCAGCAGTTCGATGCGCTGCACCAGCTCGCCGCCGTCGATGTTGATCTGGTTGAAGATCTGTTTCAGCAGCAGGGAACGGGGGATCAGTTGCAACTGCCAGTTCTGCGCGCTGCCTTGCAGCTTGAGTTCGAAGTCCCGCTGCAGGCCGCTGCTGTCGCCTTGCAGCACAGCGAGGAACAGGCGGTTCTGCTCGGCCCCGGCGCTCTTGCCGGGAAGCATCTGCCAGCCGCCGCCATCGCGCCGGGCGATGCCCTGGGCAGTGATGCGGTAGTCCTGTTGCAACGGGGTCTGCAGCAGCCACAGCAGGCCATGGTTTTTCGCCAGCACGAAGTGACCCTTGCTGGTCAATGGCTGGGGCAGGGCCCGCAGGTGTTTTTCCTGGATGAAACGACCGTGGATCACCTCCGGCCGCGACAGTTGATCGCTCAACTGTTGCAGGTCGAAGGCCTGGGCCAGCCCCGGCACACACCAGAGCACCAAGAGCGTGGGCGCGAGCTTGCTCGCGAACCGCCGCACCACGGTACGCAGCCTCATGCAGCTGGCAGGCAGACCGACCCTCTTGGCGAGCAAGCTCGCTCCTACCTTCATGGCAAGGCCCTCGCGACGGCATCGGTGAAGACCTTGGGCGAGGCCAGTTGCATTTCCCGGCTGGCGATCTCCACGGCCACCTGCACCGAGCTGGCGCGGGTCATGCGCTCGCCCGTGGCCTGGTCGGTGATCAGGTAATTGATCTTCAGCCGGCTTTCCCACTCCACCAGGCTGGCGCGCACGTTCAGGGTCTGGCCGAACACCGCGCCGCGCACGTAGCGCAGTTGCAGGTCGATCACTGGCCAGGCGTAGCCGGATTCGAGCATCTGCTGGTAGTTGTGGCCGAGCTTGTCCAGCAGGGCGCAGCGGGCGACCTCCAGGTATTTGACGTAATGCCCGTGCCAGACGACGTGCATGGTGTCGACGTCGAAGAAGGGCACCTGGATCTGGGTGTCGGCGTGGATCACTCCCTTGCTACGCATGCAGCCTCCAGTGTTGTTCGGCGATGCGTTGCAGGCACAGGCGCAGTTCGTGCTCCAGGGCGCGGTCTTCGATCACCGGTGCGAAGTCCTCGGCCAGTTGCCGGTGCATGGCATCCAGGGCTGGTGGCAAAGGCCGGGCATCGGCTTCCTGGCTGCGCAGCCAGACCCCCTGGTTGGCCGCCAGCAAGGTGGCGGCGGCCACTTGCTCGGTGAGCTCCAGCACGCGGATCGCGTCCCGGGCGGCGATGGTGCCCATGCTCACCTTGTCCTGGTTGTGGCACTCGGTGGAGCGCGAGAACACGCTGGCCGGCATGGTGTTTTTCAGGGCCTCGGCGGTCCAGGCGCTGGCGCCGATCTGCACCGCCTTGAAGCCGTGGTTGAGCATGGCGCGCTCGGCGCTGGCGCCGGAAAGGTTGCTCGGCAGGCCGTGGTTGTAGCGCACGTCCACCAGCAGGGCCAGTTGCCGGTCCAGCAGGTCGGCGACGTTGGCCACCAGGTTCTTCAGGCTGTCCATGGCGAAGGCGATGTGCCCGCCATAGAAGTGCCCGCCGTGCAGCACGCGCTCGGCCTCGGCGTCGATGATGGGGTTGTCGTTGGCGCTGTTGAGCTCGGTCTCGATGAAATCGCGCAGCCAGTTCAGGCTGTCGGCCAGCACCCCCAGTACATGGGGGGCGCAGCGCAGCGAGTAGCGGTCCTGCAGGCGATGCAGGGGCGCGGTCGGCGCGTCGATCGCCAGGTCCTGGCGCAGCCAGGCGGCCACTTGCATCTGCCCCGGGTGCGGCTTGGCGGCGAACAGGCGTTCGTCGAAATGTTCCGGATTGCCCTGCAGGGCCACCACGTTGAGGGCGGTGATGCGGGTCGCCAGGCGCAGCAGGTAGTCGGCCCGGGCAAAGGCCAGGCAGGCCAGCCCGGTCATTACCGCGGTGCCGTTCATCAGCGCCAGGGCTTCCTTGGGCCGCAGCACCAGGGGTTCCCAGCCCAGCTCGCGGTGCACGTCGGCGGACTCACGCCGTTCGCCGCGGAACATCACCTCGCGTTCCCCGGACAGGGTTGCCGCCACATAGGACAGCGGCGTCAGGTCGCCGCTGGCGCCCACCGAGCCCTCTTCCGGGATCAGCGGCAGGATGTCCTGGTCGAGGAAGGCCTGCAGGCGCTCCAGCAGTTCCACGCGCACCCCGGAAACCCCGTGGCACAGCGACTGCAAGCGCGCCGCCAGCACCGCACGGGTAGCCTGGGCGTCCAGCAGCTTGCCCAGGCCGCAACCGTGGAAGGTGTACAGATGGCGCGGCAACGCCTCGACGTGCTGCAGCGGCACCGCCACCACGCAAGAGTCGCCGTAGCCGGTGGTCACGCCGTAGATCACCCCTTCCTTGTCCAGCAGGGAATCGAGGAACTGCGCGCCCTTGGCGATCCGCTGGCGCCAGGCGGCGTCGCCTTGCAGGCGCGTCGGCACCTGGCGGTTGGCCAGGGCCAGCACGTCTTCGATGCGCAGGGGGTGTTCGCCGAAGGTTACCGGCTCATGGGTCGAGGTCGTCATCGGTCTTCCAGAATGGGTAAAAGTTGAACCATTGTTGCGGGGCTTGCAGGCAGTACTGGCCCAGGCGCTCGGCGTAGCGGGCGGTCCACTGGGCGATCACCTGCTGGCGGTCATTGCGTTTCCACTGCACGGCGTCGGCGAAGGGCTCGAGGATCACCTGGTAGCGGCCTTGCTGTTTCAGGCACAGCAGCAGGTTGACCGGGCACTTGAGCAGCCCGGCCAGCAACCAGGGGCCCTGGGGGAAGGCGGCCGGGTGGCCGAGGAAATCCACCCGCACGTTGCGCCCGCCGTGCAGCGGCACGCGGTCCCCGGCAATCGCCAGCCATTCGCCGCGATCCAGGCGCTGGCTCAGTTGCAGCATGATCGCCGGGTCCAGCTCGCTGACCTGGATCAGCCGCAGGTTGCTGGCGCCGGCCTCGCCCAGCAGGCGGTTGAAGCGTTCGGCGTGCTTGGTGTGCACCAGCACGTTCATGGTCACCTGCTCCCCCAGCTCGGCAAGGGCCCGGCACACTTCCAGGTTGCCCAGGTGCGCGCCCACCAGCATCTGCCCGCGTTCGCCGCGCAGCTGGTGGCGCAGTTGCGCCGGGTCGACGATCTCGATCTGTTCGATGCGCAGTTTGCCGTTCCACACGTCGAGCTTGTCCAGCAGGGCATCGGCAAAGGCCATGAACTGGCCGAACACCCGCCAGTGGCTGGAGCGCAACTCGTCGCGCCCGCTCCATTGGGCCAGGTGCTGCTGGTACTGCCAGATGCTGCGCCGGGCCCGGCGGCCGAACAGGAAGAAGTAGAACACGATGGCGTACAGCACCGGGCTCAGCAGCCGGCGCCCCAGCACCCGCACGCCCAGGGCGGTGAGCTTCATCAGCCAGAAGCTGCCGCGCTCCTGATGGTCGGCCCAGTGTTCGTTGCCGGGCTCCTTGGGTTGCTCCTGGCTCATGGACGCCACCGGCGCCAGAGGATCAGCGGCAGGCGCGCCAACATGCCGATGAACAGCTTGGCGTGCATCTTCGAGATCAGCGCGTTGTCATGGAACAGGCGAAAGTGCGAGAGGCCGTCCTGGGGATAGTGGACCCGGGTCGGCAGCCAGCGCATGGGCTGGTTGCGCCAGGCCAGGCGCACCAGGATCTCCGGATCGAAGTCCATGCGCCGGCCCAGTTGCACCGAGTCCAGCAGGGCCAGGGTCGGTGGCAAGGGGTAGACCCGGAAGCCGCACATGGAATCGGGAATCTGCAGTGACAGGCTGTTGATCCAGACCCACACGTGGGTCAGGTAGCGGGCATACAGGCGCCCCTTGGGCACGCTGGCGTCGTACTGTGGATAACCGCAGACCAGCGCCTCGGGGTGGGCCTGGGAGTGCTGGATGAAGTTATCCACATCCGTGAGGTCGTGCTGGCCATCGGCATCGACTTGCAGGGCATGGCTGAAGCCCAGCTGCGCGGCTTCGCGCAGGCCGGCCATGACCGCGCCGCCCTTGCCCTGGTTGATCGCCAGGCGGATCAGGAACACCTGGTCTCGGCCGGCCAGTTGCTCCAGCACCGCCGCGCATTGGGGGCTGCTGGCGTCGTCCACCAGGACACAGGGCAGGCCGCGGGCCAGGAGCGCCTCGACCACCGCCGGCACGGCGGTTTCATGGTTGTAGACCGGGATCACCGCGCAAGGCTTATGCATGGCAGCGGGCCCCTTTAGCGTAGGCGCTGGCTTGCCAGCGAATCCCGGGCGCGAGGCCGTACAACTTATCCACAGCTGGCCTCCAGGACGATCCGCCCGCTGGAGCAGGGAGCCCCGTCATTGAGGTAGGCGAAATACAGTTTCTGGCGCTGGGCATCGAAACGCAGGTTCAGCTGGATGCGGTCGCCGGGGCGTACCAGTTGCTGGAACTTCAGCACTTCCATGCCGGCGAAGCGGCCCGGCAGCTCCAGCAGTTGCTGGCCCAGGGCCAGGGCCCAGTCCACCTGCACCACCCCCGGCAGCACCGGGGTCTGGGGGAAGTGCCCGCTGAAGTACGCCAGGTCCGGCGGAATGGCCAGTTGCAGCTGCCACTCCTCCTCGTGCTGCCGTTGCTCCAGCACTTCCGGGGCTTGCGGGCGTGGAGCCAGCAGCAGGGCCTGGACTTGCGCCTGGGGCAGCTTGCCCTGGCTGTTCAGCGGCAGTTGCCGCACCAGGCGCCAGCGCCGGGGCCGGGCCAGGGCTTCGCAATGCCCGGCCAGGTGCTGGCGCAGGGCCTGGGTCAGGTGGCGCCGGCCCTGGTTGCGCAGGGCATGCAGGCCGGGCTCGCTGAGCACCAGCAGGGCGCCGAGGTAGGCGCGGTTGTCTTCGATCACCCCGAGCCGCGCTTCCGCCACCCATTCGTGGCTGGCCAGGGCCTGCTCAAGCATGGGCAGGGAAATGCGTTTTTCTTCCAGCTTGACGATGCGATCCAGGCGCCCCAGCAGTTCGAAGCGCCCGTCGGCGGCGATCCGCGCGGCGTCGGCCGTGTGTTCCACATGCCCGGCCGGCAGGTAGGGCGAGGCGATCAACAGCGCGCCGTCGGCATCCTGGCTCAGCCGTACATCGGCGAAGGGCTGCCACAGGCCTGGCCCCTGGCGCCAGGCGATGCCGCCGGTTTCCGAGCTGCCGAGGATTTCCGTCGGCCATTGCTGCAGGCGCTGGTGCAGGCCGCTGGCCGCTTCGGCGGGCAAGGCGCCGCCGGAGGAAAATACCCGCCGTACCTGGCTCAGGGCCGGCCAGTCGAGGTTGTCGCCCATGCGCTTGAGCAGGGCCGGGCTCGCCACCCAGGCAAACGCCGGGCACTCGCGGCTGGCCCGTTGCAGGTCTTCGGGAAATGGCAGCTGGCGGCGTACAAAAGGCCGCCCGGCGCACAGTGGCCAGAGCACGCGGAACAGCAGGCCGTAGATGTGCTGGGTGGCGACGCTGCCGATGATCCAGGCCTGGCCCAGGTCGGCGCCCCACAGGTGTTCCAGGGCGACGACCTCGTTGGCCAGTTGCCGCAGGTTCTTCTCGATGCGCTTGGGTTCGCCGCTGGAGCCGGAGGTGCACAGGCTCAACTGGCAGGTGTCCAGGTCCAGCTCGGCCGGGGCCAGGGGGCTGGCCTGCAACTGGTGCAGGGGCGTGTCCTGGTCGGTCAGCCACAGGTCGACTTCGCTCGACCAGCGCTGGCGGGTCTGGGCTTGCAGGTCGGCGGGCAGCAGCACGCTGGCCCCGGCACGCCAGGCGCCGAGCAGGGCCACCGCCAGTTCCACGGCGTCTTCCAGGTGCACCGCCAGGCGCCGTACGCCACGGGCTTGCAGGGCAGCGGCCAGGCTCAGGGCCTGGTCCTGCACGGCCCCCAGGTCGATGGCCGGCGCGGCGCTGACCGCTCGCGGCGTATGTAGCTTGAGCAACAGCTGCTCAAGGGGAATCCAGTTCATCTACGGCCTCTTACCCGTTGTCGTAACAGCCATTCAATGGCAAACAGCAGGCCCATCAGCCCGTAGGCGATCAGGCCGTTGTACAACGTCCACCAGCTCAGCGGCGCCCACAGGGTCAGGGCCGCGGCGAGCATTCCGTTACAGAGGAAAAACACGCTCCAGGCGACGGTCACCTGGCGCGTATAACGTATGGCCTTTTCCGGCAATTGCGGCTCGCTGATGCGGGCCAGGCGCTCTGCCACCGGGGGGCCGTATTTCAGGCTCAGGCCGAACAGGCCGAGCATGAAGGCGCTGATCAGCACCGGGTACCAGCGCAGCAGCGCCGGGTTGTCGAACCAGGCCAGCAGCAGGCAGAACGCGATCGCCGCAATGGCCATCCACAGGCTGCCGGGGCGGCGTTCGCCGGTCAGCGCCCGGGCCAGCCACAGGCCGCCCAGCAGCAGGCCGAACTGCCACGGAGCGAAATGCTCCATGCCGAAGTACACCGCGAAGGGGTAGAGCAGGCCGGCCAGCAACAAGCCCAGGCCGATCAGCCGGCTCATGCGGCCGGCTGGACCAGACGGTAGACCGCCTCGACCACGTCGTTGACGGTGCGCACCGACTTGAATTCCTCGGCGGCGATTTTCTTGCCGGTCTGGCGCTTGATGTGGTCGATCAGGTCGACCGCATCGATGCTGTCGATTTCCAGGTCTTCATACAGGTTGGACTCGAGGCTGACGCGCTCGGGCTCCAGTTCGAAGAGCTCGACCAGGGCATCGCGCAGGGTGTTGAAGATATCGTCACGGGTTTGCATGGTCGGTTCTCAAGCTGCCTGTTTTGCAGTGACGAACGCCGCAAGGCTCGCCACGTTGCTGAAGTGGTTGCGGGTGTCCTTGGCGTCGGCGTCGATCTTGATGCCGTACTTCTTCTGGATCGCCAGGCCCAGCTCCAGGGCATCCACCGAGTCCAGGCCGAGGCCTTCGCCGAACAGCGTCTGGTCGTTGCCGATGTCCTGGGCACTGATGTCTTCGAGGCCCAGGGCGTCGATGATCAGCAGTTTGATTTCAAGCATCAGGTCCGGGTGTGTATCGCTCATCTCTGGCGAGCTCCTTAATGAAAAAATGGTGCAAGTGCTCATTGAGCTTGCGCGAAGCCTGGGGCGCCGGGCCCTGGGCTGCAAAGGTCTGTGGGTCTATATCGGCACCGACGTGAAAACTGAAGTGCACACGGCGTTGCGGGATGCGGTACCAGGGTTCGGCCTTGGTCAGGGTGCTGGGGCTGACCCGGATCACCACCGGGGTGATGATCTTCGCACCGCGCAGGGCAATGGCCGCCGCTCCCCGATGAAAGGCCGGAGCGGCACCCGGCTGAGTGCGGGTGCCCTCGGGAAAGACGATCAGGGTCTGGCCTGCTTGCAGCGCCCCGCAGGCACTGTCGAGCATGTCCATGCTGCCGTCGTTGCTGATGTACTGGGTGGCGCGCACCGGGCCGCGGGTGAAGGGGTTGTTCCACAGGCTCTGCTTCACCACGCAGTTGGCGTCGCGGACCAGGCCGATGAGGAACACCACGTCGATCAGCGAGGGGTGGTTGGCGATGATCATCTGCCCCGGTCGCCCGAGCCGCTCGGCGCCCTGGACCTCATAGGTGAGCACGCCGCTCCTGGCCATGAAGCGGATAAACAGCCAGAACAGCCGGCTGACGGTCTTGCGCGCCCGCTGGCGCTGGCGCTGGGCGTCGCCGGGCAGGCAGGCGAGCAGGGGGAAAATCACCAGGCGCAGGCACAAACCACCTATTCCGAACAGTGCAAAGCTCAGCGCCGTGGCCGTCAGGCGCCAGTAGTAGGCATTGCGGCCCTTGGCGCTCAGTGGTTGCGTTGCCAGGTCCATACACGATTCATCCAGGCATGTTGGCAAAAGGTCTGCGCGCCCAGCAGGGTACGCAGCAGATTCAGGGCGTGGGGCCATTGGGCCCTGGGCGTTTGACCGTCATGGCTGCCCAGGGACAACTGCCAGTCGTCGCCGGGGGTCAGCAGCAGGCCCAGGGCATAGGGGAACGGCACGTCGTCGATCCAGCTGGCATAGGCCTCGGGCGGTTGTTCCTCGGTGATCACCAGCAGTACATGGGGGGCGCCGTCGGCCAGCAGCGTGGCCGCCTCCAGCAGGCCATGCTCAAGGCCATCGCCGGCAGCGGCCAGGGCCGTCATTTCGCTGGTTTCGCCGCGCATGATCGACCACAGGCCGATCACTGCGTTGTGTACCGAGAGGCTGAACTGGGTGGGCGACAACGGCTGCTCGGCGGCCAGGTCGCTGAGAATCTCGAAGGTGCGCGGGGTTTCGCCATGCCGGGAGATGAACACCAGCGGCAGTTGTTCCAGGCCCTCGGCCAGGGGCCAGCCGACGCTGAACGCCATGCGCGCCAGGCGGCTGAGACGGCGCCGCTGCATGGCGGGGAGAAAGGATACATCGGGGGCGGCATCGCTGTTTTCAGGCAGGGCCGGTTGACGGCTCCAGGCCTGCCAGGCGTCCACGCTTTCGAGCCCAGGGGCCCACGCACGCCATTGAGCGATGTTGAACTTGATCACTTGATTTCATCCCGCCCCTGCGGGCTTCCTTGACGCGGCATATCGCTTCGATCGGCGATTGGCCTGAGTGACGCGAAGGCGTCAGTGGCGCGCATTATCCCGGTGCGACTGGCTTGTAGCAAATGCTCCTTGGCCTGTTGGTCGCAAAAGAGAAAAATCCGACGCGATGCGAGGTGTCTTTTTGCCACTATCTGAAGTCTTTCAGTCCCAGGTCGGCCTCGGGGCCGACATTGCCCGGTGTTTGTGCCAGGGCTGCGGGCAAGGAAAATCTGTGTGACAGCAAGGTAGCTAAGGGGCCGCGTGGCCTACTACACTCGGTGATCTTTGATACAGGGAGGTCTAGACATGCGGCGTGTGGTGTTCAATCAGAAAGGTGGCGTGGGCAAATCCAGTATTGCCTGCAATCTGGCGGCGGTCAGCGCCAGCGAGGGCTATCGCACCTTGCTGGTGGACCTGGATGCCCAGGCCAACTCGACCCAGTACCTCACCGGCCTGACCGGCGAGGACATTCCCATGGGCATTGCCGATTTTTTCAAGCAAACCCTGTCGTCCGGACCGTTCGCCAAGAAAAACCAGGTGGATATCTACGAGACCCCCTTCGACAACCTGCACGTGATCACGGCCACCGCCGAGCTGGCGGACCTGCAGCCCAAGCTTGAGGCCAAGCACAAGATCAACAAGCTGCGCAAATTGCTGGACGAACTGGCCGAGGATTACGACCGGATCTACCTCGATACCCCGCCGGCCCTGAATTTCTACGCGGTATCGGCGCTGATCGCCGCTGATCGTGTGCTGATCCCCTTCGACTGCGACAGTTTTTCCCGTCAGGCCCTGTACGGCCTGCTGGCGGAGATCGAAGAGCTGAAGGAAGACCACAACGAGGGGCTGGAGGTCGAGGGCATCGTGGTCAATCAGTTCCAGGCCCGGGCCAGCCTGCCGCAGCAGATGCTCGACGAACTGATCAGCGAGGGCCTGCCAGTGCTGCCGGTGTACCTGGGCAGCTCGGTGCGCATGCGTGAATCCCACCAGGCCAGCATGCCGCTGATCCACCTGGACCCACGACACAAGCTGACCCAGCAATTCGTCGACCTGCACAACCTGCTGGAAAACGCCTGACCCTCAAGAGGCCATGAGCGCAGGGTTTGGCCTGCGGCTCTTGGCGCTGCGTCAAATCCCCTGGCTGCGCAGCCAGCTCAACAATTGCGGCAGTGGCAAGGCGCCGCTTTGCCGGGCTACTTCCCGACCGTTCTTGAACAGAATCAGGCTGGGGATCGAGCGAATCCCCAATTGCCCCGCCAGCTGCGGGTTGGCTTCACTGTCCAGCTTGGCCAGGCGGCACTTGCCGCTGAGCTGCGCGGCGGCTTGCTGGAAGACCGGCGCAAAGGATTTGCACGGCCCGCACCAGTCTGCCCACACATCCACCAGCAACGGCAGGTCGCCCTTGATCTGGCTGGCGTAGTCGCCCTGTTTCAAGTCAAAGGGTTTGCTCAGCAAGACCTCGGCCTTGCAGCGCCCGCACTTGGGGTGGTCCCCCAGGCGCTCGGCGGGAATGCGGTTGAGGCCGTTGCAGTGCGGGCAGGGGATCAGCAGTGGGTCGGACATGGTCGGGCTCCGCAAACAGGGTAGAGCGCCTTAGATGGCGGCGCCCGGGGGCAATATCAAGTCGCAGCGGTCGGCCTGGAGCCGTTGCGGCTCCAGGGCTCATGCGCTGGGCGGGGCCAGTTCGACGCTGACCAGGCGGTCCATGGAGCGGCCGATGTAGAAGGTAAAGGGCCGCCCCAGCGCCATGGCCATGCCCTCGCACCTGCCCATGAAGCCGATGTGTTGCAACGGGGAAATCTCCCCGTCCTCGTGGTACTGCAGGCCCAGGGAGCCGACGCTGAAACCGACGCGGTCGGCCCGGCGGTCCGCTCGCGTGCCCCAGGAGGTCTTGATCGCGGACAGCTGGATGCGGTTGTCGAACAGCATCTGGTTGAGCGTGGGGCTGGCGAAAGTGATGTTGCCGAACAAGTATTGCGCCGGTTCGCGCTTGCCGTCTTTCCACTCCAGATACAGGTTGTAATCCCCTGTGCCGCTACCGGCCTTGCTGCCCATCTGGCTGAACGGCATGCCCGGCGCCTGGAGGGTGGCCTGGTATTGGCAGAACGCCTCGTTGGGCGTGCCGGTGGCCGCGAGCTTGCCGCTGATCAACTCCTCCATCGAGTAATGAAACAGCACGTCGGCGTATTTCACCGGCTCCAGCGCCAGGGAGAAGCGTCGCGGCAAGGCCATGGCCCTTTTGCGGTACTCGGGGGTGGTGTATCTCCCGGTTTGCGGGGCGATCTCCAGAACGGCTTCGAAGGTGGCGGCTGCGCGTGCCTCGACAATCTCGCTGAACAGCGCTTGCAGGCGCAGGCGCTGGGGTTCGGGCACGCTGCTGTCCAGGCTGATATGCAGGGTCTTGTCGTCCTTGCGGTCCATTTCCAGGCCGATGGCGTCGGGTTCGATGCCGATCCCGGCGGCCATCTGAGTGATGGCCTCTGCGAAGTACGGCACTATCCGGGCCTGCTGGGGGTTGCCCACTTCTTCCTGGAAATGCAGGGTGAGGTAGGTCTGCTTGCAGCCGGTCAGCAGCATCAGCAACAGGCCGGCAGTGGAGAGGCGTCGGTTCAATGGAAATCCTGGTCGCATAGTGGCTGTTAGCGGTAGTCGACGCTGGTCAGGCGATCCAGGGTCCGGCCCATGTGAAAGGTGAACGGCCGGCCCAGGGTCTGCATCTTCTGCTCGCACAGCGCTTGCAGCTCGTCCTTGCGGGTGTCGAAGGCCAGGGCCGAGGTCAGGGTCTGGATGCCGATGGAGCCGATGACGATGGCGAATTCGTCAAGGGGCACCGGGGCGGGCCGGGTGATCTTCGAGCTGGATGGCCAGGCCTGGACGGTTTTGTGCTGCAGGAGCCGGTTCAGGTCCGGGTCATCGAAATGCACCTTGAGTGGCACCTTGGCAATGCTGCCGCCGCGGGTCAGCAAGGAGATCAGGCCGCGCTCGCTGTTGTCCTGTTCAAGGGCTTCGTAGGCGATCAGTTTCAAGGGCCTGGGCATGGCCAGGCGCGCGGTGATCTTGCAACTGACCGGGCCTTCGATTTCGCTCGCGTTGACGATGGCCTGCATGCTGTCTTCGTAGCTGCGGTCCAGCAGCATGCCGAACTCCGGCTCGAACGCCAGGGGGGCGTCGATGTTGTCCGGCAGGTCGCTGGTGCCGGAAGGGGTGACCTTGGCATGGGCGTTGTCCAGCTCCAGGCGCAGGTTCATCGAGCTGGCATTTCGCGCGCTGACGACCTGTTCGAGGATGGCCTTGAGGCTGCCCCGTTGTTCCGGGCTCAGGGAGTAGTCCACCAGGCGCAGGTGAATGACCTTGTCGTCCTCCTGGTCCCGCTCCAGGGCGATGGCGTCCGGGTCCAGGCCCTGGGCGCCGAGCGCGGTGTAAATGTTGTGTTTGTACGCCTCGTGCACCAACTGGTCGGAGTATTGCGGGCCGGCCTTGGGGTCGGAGCGCACCGACTCCTGGAAGTGCAGGGTGGCGAAGTCTTCCTTGCACCCGGCCAGCGACAGCAGCAGGGGCAACAGCAGCAGGTAGCGACGTTTCATGGCGGACTCTTGCAGGGCAGCGATGGTGGCAGGGCTCGGGGCATGGGCGAGCGGTGAAGGTGGCAGCCAGGCCGCCAGTGCGTCATTGGGCCAGGCGATGCCCGTTGAGGCCGATGACCACGGCGAACTTCTTGGCGATCACCACTTCGGCCTGGTTGTTGTCGGCCAGGAAGCTTTCCATCGGGAAGGGAAATTCCACGGGAATACCGGCGATCGACATATGTTTCACCGACTGGACCTGCAGTTCCAGCCCGTCGCTCGCGGTGCCGCCGCTAATCAGATAGACGCTGTCGCTGATTGGCTTGTAGGACATGCCGCCGCTGCCCTGGATGCGTTGCAGGCTGGCGGTCTGTTTGGCCAGCTCGTCCAGTTCGGCCTGGGTAATGCTGCGGTGCGCCTTACCGTGCAGGTGCAGGTCCTGCAGGTTCATGCGGTACTTGGCGCGGCGGCTCAGGTAGATGACGACCGACACCAGGCTGAAGACGACCAGGGCGAGGGTGGCCAGGGTGAAGAACAGGTTCATGTGCATCCTTGCAGGTACTGGAAATCAGGGCGCGCATTATCCCTGCCCGTCAGTGGCGGGTCCATGCGCAATCCCAGGTTGAGCCAGTGCTGGACGGCAAGCGCCTGCTCAACCTGCGGCAGGTCCGCAGGTTGGCCTAGGGCTTGAAGGTATCGATGGACAGCTTCGCCCGACTCAGGACGAACAGCTGATTTCCAGGTGCTTGCCCCACTCCGGCGGGCGTTCGGCGTAGCTGTCCATGCCGGGCTGTTCCTCGAAAGGCCGGCTCAGCACCTGATGCAGGCGGCGCACTTCGCTGTAGTCCCCGGCTTCTGCGGCGTCGATGGCTTTCTGCGCCAAATAGTTGCGCAGGATGTACAGCGGGTTGACCGCGTGCATGCGCTCGCGGCGCAGGTCCTGGCCCTGGATCGGATCGCGGGCGACCCGTTCCCGGTACAGCTCGGCCCAGGCGTCGAAGCCGTTGCGGTCGACGAAGTCGTCCCGCAGCCGTGCCAGCGCCTGCTCCGGGGCGTGCTCCCCCAGCCGGCGGAAGAACAGGCTGTAGTCGACGCCGCTGTTCTGCATCAGTTGCAGCAGGCGTTCCACCAGCTTCTGGTCGTCGTCCTCGGCCTGGGTGAAGCCCAGGCGCCGGCGCATCAGGTCCAGGTAGTGGGCCTGGTACAGCGGCAGGAACAGGCCCAGGCTTTCGCGCAGCGCCTCGACACTGATGAACGGGGTCAGGGCCTGGGCCAGGGCGCTGAGGTTCCACTGGCCGATGGGTACCTGGTTGCTGAAGGAGTAGCGCCCCTGATCGTCCGAGTGGTTGCAGATGAAGTGGGCGTCGAAATCGTCGAGGAAGGCGAAGGGGCCGAAGTCGAAGGTGATGCCCAGGATCGACATGTTGTCGGTGTTCATCACCCCGTGGCAGAAGCCATAGGCCTGCCATTTGGCAATCAGCTCGGCATTGCGCTCGACGATCTCGCGGAACATCGCCAGGTAGGGTTCAGGCTGCTCTTGGCACTCGGGGAAATGCAGGGCCAGCACATGCTCCCCCAACTGCTTCTGCTGCTCGGGTTTCTTGGTGTAGTAGAAATACTCGAAATGGCCGAAGCGGATATGGCTCGGTGCCAGGCGCAGAACCATGGCCCCGCGCTCCTGCTTCTCGCGCCATACCGGAGTGTCCGAGCCGATCACGCACAGTGCGCGGCTGCTGGGAATGCCCAGGGCATGCAGGGCCTCGGAGGCAAGGAATTCGCGGATCGACGAGCGCAGCACCGCGCGGCCATCGCCCATGCGCGAATAGGGCGTCTGGCCGGCGCCCTTCAGGTGCAGGTCCCAGTGTTCTCCCGCCTGGTTGTAGACCTCGCCCAGCAGCAGCCCGCGGCCGTCCCCCAATTGCGGGTTGTAGGAGCCGAACTGATGCCCGGAATAGACCATCGCCCGGGGCTCGGCCTCGGCCCACAGCTTGTGCCCGCCGAACAGTTCGGCGAACACCGGGGTTTCGGCCACGGCCGGGTCCAGGTCCAGCAGCGCCATGGCGCCAGGGCTGGCGGCCACCAGCCGCGGGTTGTCGAGGGGTTCGGGCAGTACGTGGGTCGAGAAGGCGTCGCCCAGGCGGGCGAAGCGGTTGTCGAAGGTCAGTTCGTCGAGGGCTTTCAACGGCCATCTCCCAGCAGAATGTCCGAGTATTCTGCTGGGGAAAGAGGCCTTAGTCGAGTTTGCTGGCCGGCGGTTCCTGCAGCGGCTTGCCCTCGGCCACCGGGACTATGGTCTTGGCCTCGGGTTCGATGGGCACCATCTTGTATTCCTGGCCGTGGAGGTTCTTCAGGTAGACCTCCATCTGCCGGAACGAGATGTTGATGTGCTGTTTCTTGAACTCGCGGTTGATGAAGCGGTTGACTTCGTCGACCACCGGGTTGCGGTCCCCCAGCTCGCGCACGTGCATGCGCAGCTCATGGTCCAGGGTGCTTTCACCGAAGTTCAGGAAGTACACATGGGGTTCCGGCTCCTTGAGGACCCGCGGGTTCTCCCGGGCGGCCTTGAGCAGCAGTTCCTTGACCAGGTCCAGGTCCGAACCGTAGTCCACGCCGAGCTTGAGGGTCACCCGGGTGATGGTGTCGGTCAGCGACCAGTTGATCAACTGCCCGGTGATGAAGGTCTGGTTGGGGACGATGATGTCCTTGCGGTCGAAGTCGGTGATGGTGGTGGCGCGGATGCGGATCTTGCTCACGGTGCCCGACAGGTTGCCGATGGTGATGGTGTCGCCGATCCGTACCGGGCGCTCGAACAGGATGATGATGCCGGAGATGAAGTTGGCGAAGATCGCCTGCATGCCGAAGCCCAGGCCCACGGACAAGGCGGCCACCAGCCATTGCAGCTTGTCCCAGCTGACCCCCAGGGTCGACAGGGTGGCGACGAAACCTATCCCGGCGATGGCGTAGGACAGCAGGGTGGTGGTGGCATAGGCGCTGCCCTGGGCCAGGTCCAGCTTGGACAGCACCAGTACCTCCAGCAGGCCAGGCAGGTTGCGCGCCAGGGCGAAGGTGATGCCGACGATGATCAGCGCGCCGATGACGTCGCCGATGCTGATGGGCACCATGCTCATGTTGGCGCCGGTGCCGCTGGTGTATTCGTAGAGGGTGACGTTGTCCAGGTAGGAGAACACCGTGATCAGGTCCGCCCATACCCAGTACAGCGCCGCCATGAAGCCGCCCAGCAGGGCCAGGCGGATCAGGCGCAGGGATTGCTCGTTGACCTTCTCGATATCCAGGGTCGGCTCTTCCACCACCGCCTCGCCGCTTTCCCCGGCTTCCTTGGCGGCCTGGCGCTTGCTCAGCGCGCGCTGGTAGGCCAGGCGCCGGGCCGCCACGCTCAGGCCGCGGACGAAGGTGGCCTCGATCACCAGCCAGAACATCAGCAGGTACAGGGTGTTGATCAGCCGGTCGCTGAGTTTCAGGGCGGTGTAGTAGTAGCCGAAGCACACGGCGATGAACAGGGCGATCGGCAGCAGGGTGAAGAGCACGCCCACGGCCTTGCGGAACAGCGAGGTGTTCTGGTGGGTCGGGCTGCTCAGCAGCAGGCGGCTCAGCAGCCAGGCCATCAGTGCATAGCAGGTCAGCACCACGGCGATACCCAGCACGTCCTCGGCCAGGGCCGCGGGCTGGTGCTCGGCCACCGCCACCACGGCCACCAGTGCCAGGACCACCAGCCCCAGGCGGCGGACCCAGCCCTGGAGGAATTCCACCTGGGGTTTTTCCCAGCGGAAATGCAGTTCCGCCACGCCGCCGGGGGCGAGGATCCGATAGGCGGTATAGAACACCAGCCAGGCCTGGGCGATCTGCAGCAGCGCGGCGCCGAGGTTGGCGTTCTGCCCACGGGCGTCGATCTGCAGGGCGTAGCCGCACAGGGCCAGGACCAGGGTCACCGGCATCGCCAGGAGGATGTTCACCAGGATCGCCAGTGGTGTGTGCCACTGGCTGTCGCGTTTGAAATGGCCGATGTCCCTGTGCACCTTGTTCAGGCGCGCATACAGGGCCTTGCGCCGCCACAGCAGGGCGCCGAACAGCAGCGCCAGGGGCAGGAACAGCAGTGGCCGCT
Source organism: Pseudomonas sp. GW822-FHT04H02 (assembly GCF_058800645.1). Classification (NCBI taxonomy): domain Bacteria; kingdom Pseudomonadati; phylum Pseudomonadota; class Gammaproteobacteria; order Pseudomonadales; family Pseudomonadaceae; genus Pseudomonas; species Pseudomonas sp. GW822-FHT04H02. The sequence continues at coordinate 142,337 of NZ_JBXAMM010000006.1, forward strand.
GGGCCAGGCCGTCGGTCAGTTCGCTGAGGCTGGAGGCCCAGGGCAGGGTAGTGACCTGGCGCTCCAGGCGCACGGGGACGCTTTGCAGCCACTCGGCGTCCAGCGGCTTGTTGCTGGGGATCCAGAACATCTGCTCGTCGAGGGTCGCTCGCAGGCTCTGGGAGGTGCTGAGCAGCTGCTTCTGGTTCAACTGCAGGGTGATGGATTCATTGAGCAGCGCGCTCAGCTCGCGGTTCAGGCGTTCCAGCAGGTCGGCGCGGGTGATGGCGAGATCGATCAGGGTCCGGCGCAGTTGTGGCGTGACCTGTTCCGGGGGTTGGTTCTTGAGCAGGTTGTCGACGTAGGTGCTGGGGCTGCCCAGCAGCTCGCGCTGTTGATTGACTTCGAACTGATAGAGGCGGATGTCGGCGATTTCGTCCGCCAGGTCGCGGTCCAGTTTCAGGCGCGGCAGGGCCTGCTTCTGTTTATAGAGGATCTTCGACAGCAGCAGGCTGCCCTTGAGCACGTTGATCTGCTCGTCCAGGGCCGCATCGCTCTGGGTCACGCTGTCCAGCTGCTGCTTGGTCAGCAGGTTCTGCTGGGTCAGTTCGTTGAGGCGGTCGGTGCTTTTGAGCAGGTAGTCGGAGAGCCTGAGGTTGCTGGCGCTCTCGGTGGCCAGCAGGCTGCTGCTCCCGGCCTTCTGCGCCTCGATGGACTGCTGGGTCACGGTTTCCTGGGACTGGGCCAGGCGCTTCTGGTTGATCAGGGTCTGCAGGTCCTGGATTTCCTGCTCCAGGCGCGCGGTCTTTTCCATCAGCAGGTCATGCTGGCTACTGCCCAGATCCTGCAATTGGCTGTTGCCGGCCAGTTCCTGGCGGCGCAGGGGGATCAGCGCGTTGATCGCTGCCAGCTCGGCGTTGAGCAGGTTGCGCTGGTCGGCGCTGAGCAGCTTGCCGCCGTCCTTGCCGGATTTGAGTGCGGCGTTGATCTGCAGGATGCGCGTCTGGCTGCTGCTGATCTCCGCCTGGGCGCGCTCGGGGCGGGTCTGGGCGGTGATGTCCAGGGTATTGGCGTCGGCCAGGGCCTTTTGCAGGTCGCCCTGCAGGCTGGTGCGCTCGGTCAGCAGCTGTTCGAGCTGCGATACCGGCAACGAGCCGTAGCGCTGGATCACCGGGACCACTTTGCTGGCTTTCAGGCGGGCCAGTTCGCGCTGGTTTTCCGATGTCTGGCGCGGGGCATTGCTCAATTGCTGCTTGAGATCGCTCAGGCGCTGCTCATAGTTCTGCTTGTTGGCCAGCTGATTCAGGGTGTTCTGCAGCAGGGTCTGCAGGGCCTTCTGGTCGGCCTCCGGCAGTTTGCGCTCGGCGATCTTGTCCAGGCTCTGCTGGACCGCCTCGGCGCTGGGCGGGTCACCGCCCTGTACCGCGCCGACAGAGAGGCTCAGGCCCAGCAGGGCAACAGCGAAAAATTTACGCAGGATAGGCATAGAGGTCGGTCAAGCAAGTAGGAATAGGGGGCGCCATGCCGGGAGCTGACGCGTTCCGCAGTTTAGAGGAAGAGTCCGGGGCCGGGGCGACTTCCTTCGGGGAATCTGACGCCGACCTTGCCGATCTTGTTCCCGTCCATCACGGCCACGGTCCAGATGGTGTTGTTCCATTCCACCTGGTCGCCGACCACCGGTGCACCACCGACCTTCTGGGCGATGAAGGCGCCCAGCGGCATGTCTGCGTCCTGGCCGTCGAGCTTGAGCCCGTAGAGCGCCGAGACCGCGCCCAGCTGGGCATCGCCCTCGAGCACGAAGTCACCGAAGAAGCGCAGGTCCAGGCCGCGTTCCGGAGCCTGGCTGAAGAGTTTGCCCAAGGCCGGGAGGTTGTGTTCATGGCCGATCACGCACAGCAGATCGTCGGCTTCGAGCACCGTACTACCCGACGGATGGAGCAGTTGCTGGCCACGAAACAGTGCGGCGATGCGCGTGCCCTCGGGCATTTTCAGCTCCCGCAGGGCGGCGCCGATGCACCATTTCTCCGCCCCCAGGCGGTAGACGAACAGCTCCCACTCGCTGGTGACGTGGACCTCCAGGGCCGCCCGGGAGATCGGTGCCGGCTCCGGTGGAACCGTCACCTTCAGCCACTTGGCCACCCACGGCAGGCTGGTGCCCTGCACCAGCAGCGAGATCAGGACGATGAAGAACGCCAGGTTGAAGTACAGCTGGGCATTGGGCAGCCCGGCCATCAGCGGGAACACCGCGAGAATGATCGGTACCGCACCGCGCAGCCCGACCCAGGAAATGAAGGCCTTTTCCCGGCCATGGAAGGCCTTGAACGGCGCCAGGCCCACCAGCACCGACAGCGGTCGGGCGAACAGGATCATCCACAGCGCCAGGCCCAGGGCCGGCAGGGCGATGGGCAGCAGGTCGTGGGGGGTGACCAGCAGCCCCAGCACCAGGAACATGCCGATCTGTGCCAGCCAGGCCATGCCGTCGAGCATGTGCAGGATGCCGTGGCGGCTGCGTACCGGGCGGTTGCCGATCACCAGGCCGCACAGGTACACGGCGAGGAAGCCGCTGCCGTGCAGGGCGTTGGTCAGGGCGAACACCACCAGGCCGCCGGCCACCACCAGGATCGGGTACAGACCGGTGGCCAGGTGGATGCGGTTGACCAGTTGCAACATCAGCCAGCCACCGCCCAGGCCGATCACCGCGCCGATGCCGAACTCGCGGATCAGGTCCGTCAGCAGGCTCCAGTGCAGGCCGGTGTGGCCGCTGGCGAGCATGTCGATCAGGGTCACGGTGAGGAACACCGCCATCGGGTCGTTGCTGCCGGATTCGATCTCCAGGCTGGCGGTGACCCGCTCGTTGAGGCCCTTGCCCCCCAGCAGCGAGAACACCGCGGCGGCGTCGGTGGAGCCGACGATGGCGCCGATCAGCAGGCCCTGGATCAGGTTGAGGTCGAACAGCCAGGCGGCTGCCATGCCGGTCAGGCCAGTGGTGATCAGCACCCCCACCGTGGCCAGGGACAGCGCCGGCCACAGGGCCACGCGGAAGCTCGCGACCCGGGTACGCAGGCCGCCGTCCAGCAGGATCACGGCCAGGGCCAGGTTGCCCACCAGGTAGGCGGTCGGGTAGTTGTCGAAGATGATGCCGCCGCCGTCCACCCCGGCGGTCATGCCCACGGCCAGGATGATCACCAGGATCGGGATGCCCAGGCGCGATGAAAGTGAACTCACCAGAATGCTCGCACCTACCAGCAACGCGCCGATCAAGAACAGGCTGTTGATGGTCGTCGCATTCAAAGGCAGTACTCCAGGGCGAAAAAGGCGGGCGCAGGCTGACCATGCAGTCTGCGTGCCAGCGATTCTAACCTGTTGAAATACGCCACTGTCAAAAAGCTTTTGGCGACAGTGGCGGATTCCCCAGGTGCGAATTCCGGCGCCGTTTTACCGGCGCCATCCAGGGCTGGCGGGGTGTTTCAGAGGCGGAAGCGGGCAACCATGCCGTTGAGGTCCACGGCCAGGCGCGACAGCTCGTTGCTGGCTGCACTGGTCTGGTTGGCACCGGTGGAGGACTGCACCGACAAGTCGCGGATGTTCACCAGGTTGCGGTCCACTTCCCGGGCCACCTGGGCCTGTTCTTCAGCGGCGCTGGCGATCACCAGGTTGCGTTCGTTGATCTCGATGATGGCGCTGTTGATGGTGTCCAGGGACAGGCCGGCACCCCGGGCGATATTCAGGGTCGATTCGGCGCGTTCGGTGCTGTTGCGCATGGAATCCACGGCGTGCTCGGTGCCGCTCTGGATGCTGCCGATCATGCGTTCGATTTCGCTGGTGGACTGCTGGGTGCGGTGGGCCAGGGCGCGGACTTCGTCGGCGACCACGGCAAAACCGCGACCGGCCTCACCGGCACGGGCGGCCTCGATGGCGGCATTGAGGGCCAGCAGGTTGGTCTGGTCGGCCAGGCCGCGAATCACGTCCAGTACCTTGCCGATGTCCCGGGACTCGTTGGCCAGGTCGCCGATCAGGCTGGCGGTGCCCTGCACGTCGGAACTCATGCGCTCGATGGCCGACACGGTTTCCTGCACCAGGTCGCGGCCGTCGCCGGCGGAGGCGGTGGCATTCTTCGAGGCTTCGGAGGTGCTCACCGCGTTGCGCGCCACTTCTTCCACGGCGCTGGTCATTTCATTGACCGCGGTGGCGGCCTGTTCGATCTCGTTGTTCTGCTGGGTCAGGCCGCGGGCGCTTTCCTCGGTGACGCTGTTGAGCTCTTCAGCCGCCGAAGCCAACTGGGTGGCGGAACCGGAGATGCGCTGCAGGGTGTCGCGCAGTTTTTCCTGCATCTTGGCCATGGCCTGCAACAGGCGCCCGGCCTCGTCACTACCATCGACCTTGATCGGCCGGGTCAGGTTGCCCTCGGCGATTTCCTCGGCGGCGCCCAGGGCGTTGGCGATGGGCTGGGTGATGCTGCGGGTCAGCAGCCAGGCGAAGAGGAAGGTCAGGCCAGTAGCCAGCACCAGCAGCGCCACCACCAGGTTGAAGGCCGAGGAGTACTGCTCGGCGGCTTGCTGGTTGGTGTCCACGGTCTGCTGGGTGTTGATCTCCAGCAAGCGGTTGAGCACGGTGTTCATGGCTTCGGAGTTGTTCAGCAGTTCGGTGTTGAGCAAGTTGCGCAGCTCATCCACCTGATTGTTGCGCGACAGGCTCTTCATCCGCTCTTCGATCTGCCGGTACTGGCCCAGCAGTTGGAGGTACTGCTCGTAGGCGGATTTTTCTTCCGGGCTGGTGATGAATTTTTCGTAGATGACCTGGGCGGCGCGGATCTGCTGGTTGCGCATTTCCAGCAGTTCGATGGTCTTTTGCTGCACGTCCGGCTCACGGTTCACCAGCAAGCGGTAGGACAGCACCCGCAGGCGCAGGGTCAACTGGGTGAATTCGTCGAGGCTCTTGATGCTTGGCACGCTGCTCGACGTGATGTCTTCGGCGGCGCCGCGGATCTTGCTCATCTGGTTCAGGGCGAACACCCCGAGGATCAGCATCAAGCCGCCGATCATGGCGAAGCCGAGGAAGGCCCGCGGAGCGATATTCATATTACGAAGGGACATGGTAGGTACCAAAAAGGGCGCATCCGTGCGGGGCTTGAGACTGACTCTACCGTGACTTATCGGTCGTACGACTAAAGTCTTGAGTCTCGCCGTGGATTAAGCCTGTCCGGTACCTGCCTGCTGGAGTGCCTTGAACGCCACCCTCACCAGCCCCCACCGCTCAACGGCGGGAGCTGGAGCAGGGCGCAAGGGCTTCAGAGCTTGAATCGGGTGACCAGGTTGCTGAGGTCGACCGCCAGGCGTGACAGCTCGCTGCTGGCGGCCTGGGTCTGGTTGGCACCGGTGGTGGACTGTACCGACAGGTCGCGGATGTTCACCAGGTTGCGGTCCACTTCGCGGGCCACCTGGGCCTGTTCTTCAGCGGCGCTGGCGATCACCAGGTTGCGTTCGTTGATTTCGCTGATGGCGCTGTTGATGGTGTCCAGGGACTGGCCGGCCCCCCGGGCGATGCTCAGGGTCGATTCGGCGCGTTCGGTGCTGTTGCGCATGGAGTCCACGGCGTGCTCGGTGCCGCTCTGGATGCTGCCGATCATGCGTTCGATTTCGCTGGTGGACTGCTGGGTGCGGTGTGCCAGGGCGCGGACTTCGTCGGCGACCACGGCAAAACCGCGACCGGCCTCACCGGCCCGGGCAGCCTCGATGGCGGCATTGAGGGCCAGCAGGTTGGTCTGGTCGGCCAGGCCGCGAATCACGTCCAGCACCTTGCCGATGTCCCGGGACTCGTTGGCCAGGTCGCCGATCAGGCTGGCGGTGCCCTGCACGTCGGAGCTCATGCGCTCGATGGCCGACACGGTTTCGCGCACCAGGTCGCGGCCGTCGCCGGCGGAAGTGGTGGCGCTCTTCGAGGCTTCGGAGGTGCTCACCGCATTGCGCGCCACTTCTTCCACGGCGCTGGTCATTTCATTAACCGCGGTGGCGGCCTGTTCGATCTCGTTGTTCTGCTGGGTCAGGCCGCGGGCGCCTTCCTCGGTGACGCTGTTGAGCTCTTCGGCCGCCGACGCCAACTGATGGGCGGAGCCGGAAATACTCTGCAGGGTGTCGCGCAGCTTTTCCTGCATCGTGACCATGGCTTGCAGCAGGCGCCCGGCTTCGTCGCTGCCATCGACCGTGATGGGGCGGGTCAGGTTGCCTTCGGCGATCTCTTCGGCGGCCCTCAGGGCATTGGCGATGGGCTGGGTGATGCTGCGGATCAGGCGCCAGGCGAACAGCAGGGTCAGGGCGCTGGCCAGCACCAGCAGCCCCACCACCAGATTGAAGGCGCTGCGGTACTGAGCGGCAGCATCATCGTCGGCGACGGTGGCGTAATGGCTGTTGATCTCCACCAGTTGGTTGAGGACCGCGTTGATCTTTTCAGCGCTGTCCATCAGTTCGGTATTGAGCAGTTGTTGCATGGCCTCAAGCTGGTTGTTGTGCGACAGCTCGATCAGTTGGCTCTCCAACTGCCGGTGGTGGCTCAGCAGCGTGCCGTATTGCTCGTAGGCAAGGCGCTCCTCGGGGCTGCTGATGAGCTTCAGGTACTGGGCCCGGGCTTCTTCGATCTTCTGGTTGCGCTGGTCGATGGCATCCAGGGTCTGCTGCTGGGCCTGGGGTTCGCGGTTGAGCAGCAGCCGGTAGGCCTGGACCCGTTGGCGCAGGCTGAGCTGGGTGAATTCATCGACGCTCTTGATGCTCGGGATGGTGTCCTGGCTCATGCGCTCGGTGGCTGAGCGGATCTTGCCCATCTGATTCAGGGCGAACACCCCGAGAAACAGCATCAGGCAGCCGATCAGGGCAAATCCGAGGAAAGCCCTCGGGGCAATATTCAGGGAGCGCAGGGACATGGACATTACCTCGGGTGAGCGCTTTATTGCGCTGGCAGGATCAGGGACGTACCTGTCTATCGCGTTGAACAATGGCTTCTTGAACCGGCGGATGCAGTTTCAGAAATTTCTTATGCGTAACTGGGAAAGTTCATAAAAGTCCGAGACTCCGACGAGGCGTCAGGAACCGGAGCGCAGAATGACAGTCTCTAACAGCTCTCGCGGAAGGGTCATCGCCAGTAAAATCAAGGCTTTGCGCCTGGATAACCCTGGCATCCAGGGTGACTTTTCTTTATCGTACGCGCCCTTTGCAAAAAGCCCGGAAGATCAAAATGTTGGAAGCATCCCTCAGCCAATTGGAACAGCTGGTCAGCGACCTGGTGGTACAGAACCAGGAACTGCTCGGTACGAACGCAGCCCTCAAGGAACAACTGGACCAGGCCAAGGATGAAAACGAAAGCCTGCAACTGAGCCTGATGGAGCAGGAAGAAAAGCAAGGCGCCACCGCTGCCCGGATCCAGGCGCTGGTTGAGCGTGTCAGCGCGAGCCCGGCCAATCCATGAGACATCACATCGATGGAGTGAAGGTCGTTTCGATCCTGGGGGAGGATTACTCGATCAAGGCGCCGGCCGGGGAAGAACAGACCCTGATGGACGCTGCGCTGATGCTCAAGGCGGCCCTGGCCGACACCAAGAAGAAGTACCCGACGCTGATCGGCGAGCGCCTGCTGGTGCTGGCGGCGATGAACCTGTGCTCGCAGCAGATCGAGATGCAGAAGCGCCACGCCCAGGAACTGGAGCGCTATCAGGAGCAAGTGAGCGCCACCGTCGAGGTCATCGCCAAGACCATTCAACAGAACTGACGGAACTGCACACAGCCGCAGGGTTATAGGTTGGACAAACATAGCTAATGTTTGTATACAACCTTCCGCGGCTGGCGCGACATTTCAGCCTCTTATACCAATAAGAAAGAGGTGTTCCATGCAATTCTGGCGACGCAGTATTCAATGGCAACTGGTCCTCAGCATGGGCTCGGCCCTGCTGGTCAGCCTGCTGGTGGTGGTGGCGGTCTACACCGTGGTGATCAACCACCTGACCCAGAACTACCTGGTGGACAAGGCGCTGCCTTCGAGCATCGAAGCCATGCGCAACGATATCGAACGCATCCTCGCCCAGCCGCTGACGGTCGCCCGGGACATTGCCAGCAACGGCATGCTGCGCGATTGGCTGGCAGGCGGCGAGGATCCGGCCCAGGCCCAGGTGTTCGTCGACTACCTGGAAGGCATCCGCGCCGAAAATCAGGCCTTCACCACCTTGATGGTGGGCACCGCGACCAACCACTACTACAACGAGAAGGGGCTGGATCGCACCCTCAGCCGTTCCAATCCCAAGGACGCCTGGTTCTACAGCTTCATCGACAGCGACAAGCCGCGGCTGCTCAACATCGACACTGATGTGGCCACCGGCGAGTTGGCGATGTTCATCGACATGCGGGTCAAGAAGGACGGCAAGCTGGTGGGGGTGGCCGGGCTCGGGCTGAAGATGCAGGCGCTGTCGCAACTGATCCATGACTTCAGCTTCGGCGAGCGCGGCAAGGTCTATCTGGTGCGCGCCGACGGCTTGATCCAGGTTCACCCCGAGGCGCAGTTCAGCGGCAAGCGGCACCTGTCCGAGCAGATCGGCGAGTCGGCCGCCCAGGCGGTCATGGGGCACGAGGGGTTGGCCAGCAGCCGGTTCGTGCGCGACGGCGAAGACTTTGTGGCCCTGAGCCTGCCACTGCGGGGCATGGGGTGGTCGCTGGTGGCCGAGGTGCCCGAAGCGCAGATCTACGCCGATGCCCGGCAAACCTTGTGGCTGACCACCGGCATCGGCCTGGCTATCGCCCTGGTCTGCCTGCTGCTGGTGATCTGGCTGGCTCGCGGCCTGGTGCGGCCTGTGCGTCAGGTGACCGCCGGGCTGGTAGCCATCGGCAGCGGTGGTGGCGACCTGACCCTGCGCCTGGATGCCAGCCGGGCCGACGAGCTGGGGGACCTGGCCCGGGGCTTCAATCGTTTTCTCGACAGCCAGCACGGCATGATCGGCGAAGTGCTGGCCACCACCGAGCGTCTGCGCTCATCCGTGGGGCAGGTGGCGGCGGTGGTGGAGAACACTGCCGAGCGCTCGGGGCGGCAGCAGGAAATGACCGACATGGTGGCCACGGCCGTGCACCAGATGGGGCTGACCGTCCAGGACATCGCGCGCAATGCCGGGCAGGCGGCCGATGCGTCCCAGGCGGCCCGGGATGAGGCCCAGCTGGCCCAGGGGGTGGTGGACGGCTCGATCCGGCACATCGAAAGCATGTCCGGGGAAATTGCCCTGGCCGCCAGCGCTGTCAGTGAACTGGCGCATCAGGTGGCCTCCATCGATCAGGTATTGGCGGTGATCCGCGGGGTCTCCGAGCAGACCAACCTGCTGGCCCTCAATGCGGCTATCGAGGCAGCCCGTGCCGGGGAAATGGGCCGAGGCTTTGCCGTGGTGGCGGACGAAGTGCGGACCCTGGCCCAGCGCACCCAGGCTTCCACCGACGAGATCCAGCAGATGATCCAGAGCCTCAAGCAGGGCGCGGAGAATGCCGTGGCCTCCATGCATGCCGGGCAGTCGGCCACGGGTACCGGGGTGCAGTCCAGCCAGCAGACCGGGGCTTCGCTGACAGCGATTACCGGGCAGGTTGAGCACATCAGCGACATGAACCAGCAAGTGGCCACCGCCACCGAGGAGCAGTCGGCGGTGACCGAAGAGATCAACCGCAATGTCCAGGGCATCTCCGATCTGGCCCGGGCCACCGCGGCCGAAGTCCAGGCCTGTCGTGAAGACTGCCGGACCCTGCAGCGCCTCTCCGAGGACCTGGCCCGACAGGTGGGCGGCTTCAAGCTGCACTGACCACCCGCCGCGGTGCGTCAGGCCGGGCGCTTTCGCCGGCAAGCCGGCTCCTACGGGGAGCAATGGCGCCTGGTGCAGGAGCTGGCTTGCCAGCGAACCATGCACCGCGGTGTGTCAGGCCGGGCGCTTTCGTCGGCAGCCGGCTCCTGGGTGGCCTCAGAACCAGGCGTCCTGCATGCTCAGGCAGGTATCGTCCCGCGCTTCCAGCAGTGCCAGCTCGTGCTGGCAGCCTGGCACTTCCCAGGTCAGGAAGTAGCGCGCGGCCTGCAACTTGCCCAGGTAGAAATCCCGATCCGCCGCCACTGCCCGCGCCAGTCCTTCCTCGGCCCGGATGGCCTGTTCCAGCCAGCGCCAGCCGATCACCGCATGGCCGAAGGCTTTCAGATACAGCGCCGAGTTGGCCAGGGTGCCGGTGACCTTGCCGCTGGCCAGGTCACCCAGCAACCCCAGCGTCACGTTTTGCAGGCGCGTTACCAGTTGTTCCAGGGGCAGGCGCAGGGCGTCCAGTGATTGATGGGCGCGGGCCCGCTCGCCGGTCTCGGCAATCAGGCGTACCAGGCGCTTGAGCCCGGCGCCGCCGTTCTGCGCCAGCTTGCGCCCCAGCAGGTCCAGGGACTGGATGCCGTGGGTGCCTTCGTGAATCGGGTTCAGGCGGTTGTCGCGGTAGTACTGCTCCACCGGGTACTCCCGGGTATAGCCGTGGCCGCCGAGAATCTGGATCGCCAGTTCGTTGGCCTTCAGGCAGAACTCTGAAGGCCAGGACTTGACGATCGGGGTCAGCAAGTCCAGCAGTTCGTGTGCCTGCTGGCGCTCGGCCGCATCGGCCAGGGTGGTGGTGTCGTCGAACAGCCGCGCCGCGTACAGCCCCAGGTCGAAGGCGCCTTCGACGTAGGCCTTCTGGGTCAGCAACATGCGCCGCACATCGGCGTGCTGGATGATCGCCACCGGCGCGGTGCTCGGGTCCTTGCTGTCCGGCAGGCGACCTTGCGGGCGTTCGCGGGCATATTCCAGGGAGTACAGGTAGCCGGCGTAGCCGAGCATCACCGCCCCCATGCCGACGCCGATCCGTGCCTCGTTCATCATCTGGAACATGTAGCTCAGGCCGTGATGGGGCTTGCCCACCAGATACCCCACGCACTGGCCGTTATCGCCGAAGTTCAGTGCGGTGGAGGTGGTGCCGCGCCAGCCCATCTTGTGGAACAGCCCGGCCAGCAGCACATCGTTGCGCGGCCCCAGGCTGCCGTCGTCGTTGACCAGGAACTTGGGCACGATAAACAGCGAAATGCCCTTCACTCCGGGCGGCGCGTCCGGCAGCTTGGCCAGGACCATGTGCACGATGTTTTCCGACAGCGGGTGGTCGCCGCCGGAAATGAAGATCTTGTTGCCCTTGAGCCGGTAGCTGCCGTTGGCGGCCGGTTCGGCACGGGTGCGGATATCCGATAGCGACGAGCCGGCATGGGGCTCGGTCAGGGCCATGGTGCCGAAGAAGCGACCGTCGATCATCGGCTGCAGGAAGCGTTGTTTCTGTTCTTCGGTGCCGAAGCTCTCGATCAGGTTGGCGGCGCCCATGGTCAGGAACGGGTAGGAGGTCGAGGCCGCGTTGGCCGCCTGGAAGTGGGCGAAGCAGGCCTGGGACAGCAGGGTTGGCAGTTGCATGCCGCCGGCCTCGAAACTGCGGGCGGCATTCAGGAAGCCGGCTTCGAGGAACGCATCCACCGCCGGTTTCACTTCGGGGATCAGCACCGCCTGGCCGTCTTCGTAGCGTGGCTCGTGCTCATCGCCCTTGCGGTTGTGCGGGGCGAAGAACTTCTCGGCGATGCTGCGGGCGGTGCCCAGGGCGGCGTCGAAGGTTTCCCGGTTGTGCTCGGCAAACCGCTCGCGCTGGGTCAGGCCCTCGGCGTCGAGTACCTCATACAGTTCGAAGGCCAGATTGCGGGAACTGAGCAGCGTCTCGGACATGGCGGCATACCTGTGGGATAGGGAATGGGCCGAGTCTAGGCGCGTGAATGAAGGCTGGATAGCAAGATTGATGTGGGTGATAAAGATGCCAAACAGGCACAGCCCCTGTCGCCGCTGCCGAAGGCTGGGATTAGTCCCGCAGGAACTTCGGCGGCAATGAAATCGCTACGGCCGTTCCGGCCGATCGCAGCCTTCGGCAGCGGCTACAGGAAATGGCGTCGGGCAAAAAAAAAGAGCGCCGCTGAGGGCGCTCTTTTCCAGGGTGCCGACTATCGGCTTCAGCCGATGGTCATCAGGCTGGCGTTGCCGCCGGCCGCTGCGGTGTTGACGCTCAAGGCGCGCTCGATCACCAGGCGCTCCAGGGCAATCGCGGTCTCGCCCTGGGACAGGCCCTGGACGCCGACGATGGCACCGGCACGCTGGGCCACCTGTTGGCAGACGCTGCGCAGCTGGTCGGAATCACCGTGGTGCAGGACGGCGTCGAATACCACTTCGTCCTTGCTCCAGTCGGCCACGCGCTGGATGCGTGCCTGGACTTCCTTCGGCAAGCGGGCGAACAGCGCCTTGCTGATCTCGCTTTCCGGCCACACCGCCGAGCCACCGACGGCCAGCACGGCTGCCAGTTGGGTCAGCAGGTCACCCTCGACCTCCGCCAGGCACAGGACGTGCTCGCGGGGCAGGATGGCGTAGCTGTTGCGCTCGCCGGTAGGGCCGGTCAACTGCCGGGTGATGCCGCTCTGGGACTGGCCGGCGAACTGTTTGCACAGGATCGCCAGTTCCGCCAGCTTGCTGCTCTCGGCCCAGGCTTGCAGGGCGTTCAACGGCTTGCTGAGGACTTCGCGCAGGCGCAGGTCCGGGGCGTTCTCGGCGTCGCCACGGGCAAAGGACTGCTCGATGGCATCCACCGGGCGGGTCGACAGCAGGCGGTACAGGTACAGCGGGCCGCCGGCTTTCGGGCCGGTGCCCGACAGGCCTTCGCCGCCGAACGGTTGCACGCCGACCACGGCACCGACGATGTTGCGGTTGACGTAGACGTTACCGGCGTGGACGTTGTCCACCACCTTGGCGATGGTCTCGTCGATCCGGGTGTGCACGCCCAGGGTCAGGCCGTAGCCGGAAGCGTTGATCTGGGCGATCAGCTGGTCGATTTCCTTGCGCTTGTAGCGCACCACGTGCAGCACCGGACCGAAGATCTCGCGCTGCAGCTCGTCAAAGCTTTCCAGCTCGATCAGGGTCGGCATGACAAAGGTGCCGCGCTTGCATTCTTCGCCGTCGGCGATGGCCATCTGGTACACGTTGCGACCTTTGTCGCGCATGGCCTGGATGTGCTTCTCGATGCCGGCCTTGGCTTCGGCGTCGATCACCGGGCCGATGTCCACCGACAGGCGCTCAGGGTTGCCCAGGCGGTTTTCGGCCATGGCGCCCTTGAGCATTTCGATCACGCGGTCGGCGGAATCTTCCTGCAGGCACAGCACGCGCAGGGCCGAGCAACGCTGGCCGGCACTGTCGAAGGCCGAGGACACCACGTCGATGACCACCTGTTCGGTCAGGGCCGAGGAATCGACGATCATGGCGTTCTGGCCGCCGGTTTCGGCGATCAGCGGGATCGGCCGGCCCTGGTTGTCCAGGCGCCCGGCGATGTTGCGTTGCAGCAGGCGCGCAACTTCAGTGGAGCCGGTGAACATCACGCCCTTGACGCGCTCGTCACCCACCAGGCGGGCACCGACGCTTTCGCCCTGGCCCGGCAGCAGTTGCAGCACGCCTTCGGGAATTCCGGCTTCGAGCAGCAGGCGCACGGCCTGGGCGGCTACCAGCGGAGTCTGTTCGGCCGGTTTGGCCAGGACCGGGTTGCCGGCAGCCAAGGCTGCGGCGACCTGGCCACTGAAGATCGCCAGCGGGAAGTTCCATGGGCTGATGCACACCACAGGACCCAGCGGACGGTGGGCGTCGTTGCTGAAGTCGTTGCGGGCCTGCACCGCGTAGTAACGCAGGAAGTCCACGGCTTCACGCACTTCGGCGATGGCGTTGGCGAAGGTCTTGCCGGCTTCGCGGGCCAGCAGGCCCATCAGCGGCTGGATCTCGCCTTCCATCAGGTCGGCGGCGCGTTCCAGGATTGCAGCGCGTTCGGCCGGCGGAGTGGCCTGCCAGATCGGTGCGGCGTTGAGGGCGCACTGGATGGCGTTGTCGACGTCTTCCACCGTGGCTTCCTGGACATGGCCCACCACGTCGCGATGATCCGACGGGTTGAGTACCGGCGCCGGGGTTTCGTTGCTGGCGGCGCAACCGAGCATCGGTGCGGCTTTCCAGTTGTTGTGGGCGGTGGCCAGCAGTGCGCAGGACAGCGACGCCAGGCGGTGTTCGTTGGCCATGTCGATGCCGGCGGAGTTGGCCCGCTCGGCGCCATACAGGTCACGCGGCAATGGAATGCGCGGGTGCGGCAGGCCGAAGCCGCCTTCCAGGGTGGCCATCTGTTCGATCTGGGTCACCGGATCGGCCACCAGTTCCTGGATCGAGATCGACTGGTCGGCGATACGGTTGACGAACGAGGTGTTGGCGCCGTTTTCCAGTAGCCGGCGGACCAGGTAGGCCAGCAGGGTTTCGTGGGTGCCCACCGGTGCATAGACGCGGCATGGACGGTTCAGCTTGCCCTCGGCAACCTTGCCCACCACTTGCTCGTACAGCGGTTCGCCCATGCCGTGCAGGCACTGGAACTCGTACTGGCCGGGGTAATAGTTCTGACCGGCAATGTGGTAGATCGCCGACAGAGTGTGGGCGTTGTGGGTGGCGAACTGCGGGTAGATGACTTCCGGCACCGACAGCAGCTTGCGTGCGCAGGCGATGTAGGAAACGTCGGTGTACACCTTGCGGGTGTAGACCGGATAGCCTTCCAGGCCTTCGACCTGGGCGCGCTTGATCTCGCTGTCCCAGTAGGCGCCTTTCACCAGGCGGATCATCAGGCGGTGACGGCTGCGACGGGCCAGATCGATGACATAGTCGATCACGTACGGGCAGCGCTTCTGGTAGGCCTGGATCACGAAGCCGATACCGTTCCAGCCGGTCAGTTGCGGCTCGAAGCACAGGCGCTCCAGCAGGTCCAGGGACAGCTCCAGGCGGTCGGCTTCCTCGGCGTCGATGTTCAGGCCGATGTCGTACTGCTTGGCCAGCAGGGTCAGGGACAGCAGGCGCGGGTACAGCTCTTCCATCACGCGCTCGTACTGGGCGCGGCTGTAGCGCGGGTGCAGGGCCGAGAGCTTGATGGAGATGCCCGGGCCTTCATAGATGCCGCGACCGTGGGAGGCCTTGCCGATGGAGTGGATGGCCTGCTCGTAGGACGCGAGGTACTTCTGTGCGTCGTGCTCAGTCAGTGCGGCTTCGCCGAGCATGTCGTAGGAATAGCGGAAGCCCTTGGCTTCGAACTTGCTGGCGTTGGCCAGGGCTTCGGCGATGGTTTCGCCGGTGACGAACTGTTCGCCCATCAAGCGCATGGCCATGTCCACGCCCTTGCGGATCATCGGCTCGCCGCTCTTGCCGATGATGCGGCTCAGGGAGGAGGTCAGGCCGGCCTCGTTGTGGGTCGACACCAGCTTGCCGGTGAGCAGCAGGCCCCAGGTGGCGGCGTTGACGAACAGCGATGGGCTGTTGCCCAGGTGCGGCTGCCAGTTGCCGGTGCTGATCTTGTCGCGGATCAGCGCGTCACGGGTGCCCTTGTCGGGGATGCGCAGCAGGGCTTCGGCGAGGCACATCAGCGCCACGCCTTCCTGGGACGACAGGGAGAACTCCTGCAGCAGGCCCTGGACGATACCGGCACGGCCGCCGGCGCTCTTCTGGTTGCGCAGCTTCTCGGCGATCGAGGCGGCCAGCTTGTTCGCGGCTTCGGCGGTGGCGGCCGGCAAGCGCGCCTGCTCCAGCAGCATCGGCACCACTTCCGGTTCCGGGCGGCGGTAGGCGGCGGTGATCGAGGCGCGCAGCACCGACTGCGGGAGAATGCTTTCGGCGAACTCCAGGAAGCATTGGTGAGCGTGATCGGTCTGTACCTCGCCGGCATCCTCGCCGTCTTTGGCGGTGGCACTGCTCAGCTCGGTCAGGGTTGCACCACCCTCGAGTTTTTCCAGGTAATTGAAAATCGCCTGCTTGATCAGCCAGTGCGGCGTACGATCGATCGAGGCCGCGGCGGCCTTGAGGCGCTCGCGGGTAGGGTCGTCGAGTTTGACCCCGAGGGTGGTGGTAGCCATATTTTTATCCTCATGTTTGCCACGCACGTGTGGCATCAGCTGGCGGCAAGATTATCCGTGCACTGCAATAGGTGCAACCGGGTGCAACCCATTTTTAGCTGGAAAAAGAAGCAGCTTGTCAGGAATAAAATTCCTGCACGGAGTGGCTTGCCTCCTACTGGTGCCTTTACTTCTGAAAACGCCATTTTTTGCTCCAAAAAGGAGCAAAAGCGTCGTCAACGACCAGTTTTTGGACAAGGTGCAACTGATTCGGCGCAAATTGGTTGCACCTTGTTCGTCTTGTTGCATAGGATTCGCGGCCAAGGTGCAACCGTCCTGCAGGACTGGTTCATCGGCTGATGGCTTTCCTGGGGAAACATCAGTCATAAATGCGCGGCCCGCCTGATCGTCTCCCAAGCGTCATCGTTTGGCGGCGGGTGGCAGTGGCCGCCGCACCATAAAAACAAAGCCAGGGCGTAACTCAATGAGTGCAAGCAATCCAACCTTGATCACCTTCGTGATCTACATCGCGGCAATGGTGCTGATCGGCTTCATGGCCTATCGCTCCACCAACAACCTTTCCGACTACATTCTTGGCGGCCGCAGCCTCGGCAGCGTGGTCACCGCGCTTTCCGCCGGTGCTTCCGACATGAGTGGCTGGCTGCTGATGGGCCTGCCGGGCGCCATCTACATGTCCGGTCTTTCGGAAAGCTGGATCGCCATCGGCCTGATCGTCGGTGCCTACCTCAACTGGCTGTTCGTGGCCGGCCGCCTGCGGGTGCAGACCGAACACAACGGTGACGCGCTGACCCTGCCGGACTACTTCTCCAGCCGCTTTGAAGACAAGAGCGGCCTGCTGCGGATCATCTCTGCGGTGGTGATCCTGGTGTTCTTCACCATCTACTGCGCCTCCGGCATCGTCGCCGGTGCCCGCCTGTTCGAAAGCACTTTCGGCATGCCCTACGAGACAGCGCTGTGGGCCGGTGCGGCGGCAACCATTGCCTACACCTTCGTAGGTGGTTTCCTGGCAGTGAGCTGGACCGATACCGTCCAGGCCACGCTGATGATCTTCGCTCTGATCCTGACGCCGATCATCGTGCTGCTGGCGACCGGTGGCGTGGACACCACCTTCCTGGCCATCGAAGCCAAGGACCCGACCAACTTCGACATGCTCAAGAACACCACCTTCATCGGCGTCATCTCGCTGATGGGCTGGGGCCTGGGCTACTTCGGCCAGCCGCATATCCTGGCGCGCTTCATGGCCGCCGATTCGGTGAAGTCGATTGCCAAGGCCCGTCGCATCTCCATGACCTGGATGATCCTGTGCCTGGGCGGCACCGTGGCGGTGGGCTTCTTCGGTATCGCCTATTTCTCGGCGCACCCTGAGGTGGCCGGCCCTGTGACCGAAAACCCTGAGCGGGTGTTCATCGAACTGGCCAAGCTGCTGTTCAACCCGTGGATCGCGGGTGTGCTGCTGTCGGCCATCCTGGCGGCAGTCATGAGTACCCTGAGCTGCCAGCTGCTGGTGTGCTCCAGTGCCCTGACCGAAGACTTCTACAAAGCCTTCCTGCGCAAGCACGCTTCCCAGCTGGAACTGGTGTGGGTCGGCCGCGCCATGGTGCTGGTGGTGGCGCTGATCGCCATTGCCATGGCCGCCAACCCGGAAAACCGCGTGCTGGGCCTGGTGAGCTATGCCTGGGCCGGGTTCGGCGCGGCCTTCGGCCCCGTGGTACTGATTTCGGTGATCTGGAAAGGCATGACCCGTGACGGCGCGCTGGCCGGCATCATCGTCGGTGCCGTCACCGTGATCCTGTGGAAGCATTTCGCTCTGCTGGGCCTGTACGAAATCATCCCGGGCTTCATCTTCGCCAGCCTGGCGATCCTGCTGGTGAGCAAGATGGGCACGCCGAGCGCCGGCATGGTCCAGCGCTTCGAAGCGGCCGAGAAGGATTTCAAGCTCAACCACTGAGTGCGCAGATCCTGCCCTGATTCCCCGGGGCGCTGAAGAACGGCCCGCTGCGTCACCGCAGCGGGCCGTTTTTTTTTGCGTCCCGTAGCCGCTGCCGCAGGCTGTTAACGAGGGGCGCTCGGAGGGACCGCAAGGCCCTGCGGGCCTTTGCGCAGCCTCGCCATGGCTCGGCTGCGGCTACAGGGTCAGTGCAGCTCGGTGTCGGGCTGGTTGAGGAATATCAGTACGCCCAGGATCGCCATGTAGAACTTGAACGCCGCGTCCTGGCCGTTCCAGGCCTTGGACTGCCACATCATGAACCACTCGCCGCCGACCACCATGAAACCGAAGAACCAGACGCAAAAGCCCAGGCAGAAGCCGGCAATGGCCCAGCGCTTGGCGCGGTTGAAGTCGCTGGCGACACCGTGCCGGGCCAGCCACAGGCGCAGGGCGCCAAACACCAGCAGCGCGCCGGTCAGGGCTTCGCCGGCGATGATCAGCCAGTAACCGGCATTCCACAGCAGCGGCAAGGTCAGGGCGCGGTCGGTGGCGCTGTTGCCGGGGAAGACGCTGTCCATGCTCAGCACGTGCTGGACAAAGGCGAAGTTGGAACCGTAGTCGCTGATGTTGTTGTAGGCCACCAGCAGGGCGAAGGCCGCCACTGCCAGGGTCATGGTGATCTTGACGTAACGCACAATCATGTCGGGTTCCTTTGCGGGTGATTAAGGGTCCTGGGGGCTGGAGAGGGGAGAGGCGTGGGTGCCAACGCGCTAGGCAATGGCCCTGGCGCAGAACGCCAGGGCCGGGGATCAGGCTTGTTGCAGTGCCTGGTCCAGGTCTTCGAGCAGGTCTTCGATGGCCTCGATGCCCACCGAGAGACGGATCATCTCCGGCTTGACCCCGGCCTTGGCCTGCTCTTCTTCGTTCATCTGCCGGTGAGTGGTGGACGCCGGGTGGCAAGCCAGGGACTTGGCGTCGCCGATGTTCACCAGGCGCTTGAAGATCTGCAGCGCATCGTAGAAGCGCACGCCCGCGGCATAGCCGCCCTTGAGGCCGAAGGAGAGGATTGCCGACGGCTTGCCCTGCATGTATTTGCGCGCCAGTTCATGGTGCGGGTGGTCGGGCAGGCCGGCGTAGCTGACCCAGGCCACCAGCGGGTGGGCCTTGAGGAACTGCGCCACCTTGAGGGCGTTGTCGGTGTGGCGTTCCATGCGCAGGGCCAGGGTTTCCAGGCCTTGCAGCAACAGGAAGGCGTTCATCGGCGCCAATGCTGCGCCGGTGTTGCGCAGCGGCACGGTGCGGGCCCGGGCGATAAAGGCGGCGGGGCCGAACTTCTCGGTGTAGACCACGCCGTGGTAGGCCGGCTCCGGGGTGTTGAGGCTGGCGAACTTCTGCGGGTGGTCGGCCCAGGGGAAGTTGCCGCTGTCGACGATCACCCCGCCCAGGGAGTTGCCGTGGCCGCCGACGTACTTGGTCACCGAGTGCACCACGATGTCGGCGCCGAACTGAATCGGCTTGCACAGGATCGGCGTGGCCACGGTGTTGTCCACCATCAGTGGCACGTTACGGGCGTGGGCGGCCTGGGCCAGGCCCTCGATATCGACGATGTTGCCCGCGGGGTTGCCGATGCTCTCGCAGTACACCAGCTTGGTCTTGTCGTCGATCAGCTCGGCAATGGCCTCGGCCGAGTCGTCCCGGGCAAAACGCACTTCGACCCCGAAGCTGGGCAGCAGGTGGGCGAACAGGGTGTAGGTGCCGCCGTACAGCTGGGGCGTAGAGACGATATTGTCCCCAGCCTGGGTCAGGGTCTGGATCGCGTAGTGGATGGCGGCACTGCCGGCGGCCACCGCCAGCCCGGCGATCCCGCCTTCCAGGGCGGCCATGCGCTGTTCCAGCACATCGTTGGTGGGGTTCATGATGCGGGTGTAGATGTTGCCGGGCACATCGAGGTTGAACAGGTCAGCGCCGTGCTGGGCGTTGTCGAACTCGAAGGCGACGTTCTGGTAGATGGGCACGGCCACGGCCTTGGTGGTCGGGTCCGACTTGAATCCATGGTGCAGCGCAATCGTTGCGTCTTTCATAAATCCTCGACTAAGGGTCTGTTACCAAGCGGTAACAGACCCTGGCTAATCCATTAATGAGCACAGCCAGGCAGGTCGTGTGCCCGCGCAGCAGTCAGTGGTCCCGTGTGTCTGAGTCGCCAGCAACCGCTTGATGTGCCCGCCGCTTGGCCGCGAGCGGGCGCGTCAGTGTCCAATAGGCGCGGCGGATGGGCAAGGGTCCCGAGGTGCGGCAGGAAAGGGCCGGCCATCCATGGCCGGCGGGCGGTTTCAGCGCGGCTGGGACCAGCCCTGGGAGCGCTTGACCGCGGTGCTGAAGGTGCAGCGCCAGGCGTCTGCCGTGGCCCGGTCGATACGCGGCCGGTAGTCGGTGCGGGTGTTGTCCAGCTCTGGCAACTCCAGCCCCAGGCCGCGGGCGGCGAGGGCGGCGCAGCCCAGGGCGGTGAGTTCGTCGAAGCGCTGGGTGACGATGGTGCGTTGCAGGATATCGGCCAGGAACTGGGCGAAATACGGGCTGCGGGCCAGGCCGCCGTCAATCGACAACTGGTCGGTGACGTTAAGGTGATCGTCCATCGCCGTGATCACTTCGGCGCTGCGCAGGGCCACGCCTTCCAGTACCGCCTGGCACAGGTCCTGGCGAGTGGTGGCGGCGTTCATGCCGATCCATACCGCCCCGGCACTGCGGTCCCAGTGCGGGCAGGCAAGCCCGGACAAGGCCGGGACAAACGCCAGCTCGCGGGAAATCGCCGGTGGCTGATCGAAGGCTGCCAGTTCCGAGAAGTCGCTGAACAGGCCCAGGCGCCCGGCCCATTCCACTGCGGCGCTGGCGTCGTACACGCCACCGTCCATGGCATACACCGGTTTGCCGTCGGCCTGCCAGGCGACGGTGGCCAGCAGGCCTTTCTCCGGGGCGCGAATGATCTGTTCGCCTGTGACTGTCAGGGCGAAGGCGCCGGTGCCGAAGGTGATCTTGGCGTCCCCCGGCTCCCGGCAGCCGTGACCGTACAGCGAGGCTTGCTGGTCGACCACCGAGGCGCTGATGGGGGTCTGGCCGATGCGTCCGAAGTCGCCGACCGTGGCGCGGATTTCCGGCAGGGCCTGCAGGGGCACGCCGAACAGTTGGCACAACTGCGGGTCCCACTGGCCGGTGGCGAGATTCATCAGCGAGGTGCGCGAGGCGGTGGTGATGTCAGTGGCGTAGACCCCGGTCAGGCGATCGAGAAAGTAGGCATCGGTGGTGCCCAGGCGCAGTCGGCCGGCACTCAGGGCGGCCTGTGCCGCCGGCAGGTTGTCGACGATCCAGGCCAGCTTGCTGGCGGAGAAGTAGGCATCCAGGGGCAGCCCGGCCCGTTCCAGGGTCAGGGCCTCGGCGCCGCTGGCGCGCAGTTCTTCGATGCGCGCGGCGCTGCGGTTGTCCTGCCAGACGATCACCGGCGACAGCGGCGCGCCACTGACGGCGTCCCAGGCCAGGCAGCTTTCACCCTGGTTGGCCAGGCCGATGGCGTCGACCCGGCCGGTGGCTTCCAGGCAGCGTTGCAGGTTGGCCAGCAGCTCCAGCGGGTCGTGTTCGACCCAGCCCGGGCGCGGGTGATGCTGCTGGTGGCGCAGCGCCAGTTGGATATCGGCGCGGCCTTGCATGTCCACGACCAGTACGCGGGTGCTGGTGGTGCCCTGGTCAAGTGCGGCTATTCGCATGGTCATTTCTCTTGTTGTGGGACGGCCTGGTCGATGCAGATGTCCAGTTGGTCGAAATGTTCCGGCAGGTGCAGGTCCTTGATGGGGATCAGCACGCGCCGTTCCGGCAGTGCCGAGACCGGTCGGCTCCAGAGCTCCAGGCCCTGGGCGCGGACCCGCAGGGTGCCACTGACCGCCTGGCTGACCCGCAACTGGATGTGCGCCAGGCCCGCCAGTTCGCCGCGCACCAGGCGGCCCGGCACGCCGAGCTTGATCGGGGCGGCGTACTTCAGGGTCAGGGCGTCATTGGCATCGGGTAGCTGGCCGCTCAGGGCCAGGGCCATCAGGCTGCCGATGCGCCGCCCTTCGCGGTAGGACCAGCCGGCCGTCTCGATTGGCCGCAGCAGGTTGCCGGCGGCAAAGTAGGCCGGGTCCGAACAGCGGCCGTACTGGTCGATCTTCGGCCCCCCGCTGCCATTGTCCAGTTGCAGGTGGCTCAGGCGCACCAGGCTCGACTCCGGGGTGAACTGGCCGGTGAGCAGCACGCCGTCGCAGGAAATGTCGCGAACCTGGCCATCGGCCAGGCGCACCCGGGCCGACTCCACCCGGCCACACCCATTGATCGCCAGCAGCTCGGCGCCAAAGTGCATGGGGATGCCCAGCAACCTTGGGAACACCGACAGCGGCCAGCGGGCGGTGGCTCGTTTATTGGCTTCCAGCACCGCCACCGGACGGATACCGGCGCGTCGGCAACTGAGTACGGCAGACAGGCTGACCAGTTCGGTGCCGATGATCAGGGGCCGCTCGAAAGGCTTGAGGTGCTGCACATAGAGGAAGTTCTGCAAGGCCCCGGTGTTGATCACCCCCACCGGGCGGTCGCCGGACAGCAGGCGTGCCGAGCGCGGGGTTTCCCGGGCGCCGGTGGCGATCAGCACCTTCTGTGCCTGGATCTGCCGTGGCCCGTCTGGAGTGGCCAGGCGCAACAGGCCGCCGGGTTCCAGGCTGACCACCGTGTGTCGCAGCAGCAGGATCACGCCGGCTTTCAGCGCGGCTTCGACATTGCGCCGGGCATAGGCCGGGCCGCTGAGAAGGCGCTGGTACTCGCGCATGCCGAAGGGCGGGTGGGCACAGTGCCGGGGAATGCCGCCGGCTTCGCTTTCACGTTCGATGACAATCACCGGGCCGATACCCTGGCGCCGCAGTTCGATGGCCGCGGCCAGGCCCGCCGGGCCGCTGCCGATAATGGCCGCTTCGGCCTGAAGAAGTTCAGTGCTGTTCATGGCAACGACCTGTGGCAAGAGGGACGGCCAGTTGGCTGGCGCTGAGTTCGGCGACCTGGGCCGAGCAATAGAAACCCTGGCAGCGGCCCATGCAGGCGCGGGTGCGGCGCTTGAGCCCGCCCAGGTCGCCAGGTGGCAGGGGGCTGTGCAGGGCGCTTTCTATTTCGCGCCGGGTCACCAGTTCGCAATGGCAGACGATTTCGCCATAGCCGGGGCGCTGCCAGTCGCGGGGCAAGTGCTCCGCCAGATTGGGCATCTGTGGCCAGACCGGTTCGCGCACCGGCTGGTGCTGGCGGCGCTGGCTGTACAGGCCGTAGACATGCCGGGCAATACCCAGGGCGGCGGTGAGCCCGGTGGAGCGGATGCCGCCGACGGTGATCCAGTGCCGGGCGTGGTCGGCCTGGATCCGGTACTCCTTCTTTTCGCTGGCGGGGCGCAGCCCGGCGTAGGTGGCGGTGACCGGCATCCCGGCGAGGGCGGGAATCCGCTCCACGGCGGCATCGATCAGGCTTTGCAGGGTCGGGCCGTCGAGCCCCGCATGCACGCGGTCCTCCTGCTCTTCGGCGGTGGGGCCCACCAGCAGGTTGCCGTACACCGTGCGGGTCAGGACTATGCCCTTGGTGCGCTCGTTGGGTACCGGCAGGACGATGCGCTCCAGCAGTGTGGCCGCGGCCTTGTCGAAGACCACGAACTGGCCCTTGCGCGGCATGATGCGAAATTCGCTGTGGCCCAGCAGGTTGTGTTCCAGGGTGTCGCCGAACAGCCCGGCGCAGTTGATCACCTGGGCGCTGCGCAGGGTGCCCCGGTTGGTGTGCAGGGTCCAGGCGTCGCCATCGAACTGGCCTTGCTGCACCTCGCATTGCAACTGTACGCGGGCGCCATGGGCCATGGCCTGCTGCAGGTAACCCAGGGGGGCGGACCAGGGGTCGATCAGGTGCTCGTCGGGGACCAGTACCGCGCCCACGGCGTGATTGGCCAGGTGCGGCTCCAGGGCGAGGATCTCGCTGCGTTCCAGCAGGCGTACGTTGTCTACCCCATTGGCCTGGGCCTGGGCGAGGATCCCCGGCAGCCTGGCCTGGTCCTCGGCGTTCCAGGCCACTACCAGCGCGCCACTCTTGAGCAGTGGCAGGTTCATGGCCGAGTGGATTTCCAGGTATTCCTGGTAGCCGGCCTGCATGCACTGCAGTTCCAGGCTGCCACTGGGGGCGTCGAAGCCGGTGTGCAGGATGGCGCTGTTGGCCTTGCTGGCGCCGGAGAGAATGTCGCTGCCCTTTTCCAGCAGCACCACCCGTGCGCCTTCGAGGGCGAAGCGCCGGGCCATGGCGCAACCGACGACCCCGCCACCGACGATGGCCACATCGAAAGTCACATTGTTCGGATAAAGTTCGGTCATATAAATGCCTGTTTCCTGCGGTAACACCCAAGGATCTGTGCAGGAATCAAAGCATAATGCGGGCCATGATTGTTGTTTTTGTTTTCTATTCGGTCATATATCGGTCATTTGGTTGTGGTTTTTTGGGGGGTGGCCATCACCTTTGGCAACGGCCCTGGTTCAGGGTTGTGGCACCAGATGCACCTCCACGCCCGCTTTCTCCAGGGCCGCCAGCAGCTCCGGGCCGGGCTGGCGGTCGATCACCAGGCGGTCTATGCGCTCCAGCGGGAACACCTTGAACAGGCCGCGGCGTTCCAGCTTCGAGGAATCGGCGATCACCGTCAGCTGGCGGGCCTGGGCAATCATGGCGCGGGCCACTTCGGCTTCTTCGATGGAGAAGTCCATGGCGCCGTCTTCATTCAGTGCGCCAATGGTGATCACCGCGTGCTCGGCGTTGAAACGGGTGATCTGTTCCAGGGCCAGGGTGCCGACGTTCTGTGTCGAGTCGGGGCGATATTCACCACCGATCATGAACACCCGATTGCCCGACTCGCCAATGCAGCCGGCAATCGGCAGGGAGTTGGTGATCACCGTCAGGCGGGTGTGCTGCGCCAGTTCCCGGGCGAAGAACAGGGTGGTGGTGCCGGTATCGATGAAGATGCTGTCGCCCGCGCAGAACAGGCCGGCGGCGTAGCGGCCGATGGCGCGCTTCTCCTGGGCGTGTTCGTTCATGCGGGTCTGGAAGGTGTTTTCGTGCTCGCCGGTAGGGGGCAGGGCCGCGCCACCGTGGAACTTGGTGACCAGGCCGCTTTCCGCCAGGTCGCTGAGGTCGCGGCGGATGGTTTCCTGGGATGTGGCAGTGATGCGCGCCAGCTCTTCCACAGAAATCCGCTCCCGTTGCCGCAGGAGTTCGAGAATGTGCTGTCGTCGTTCGTTGGGGCGCATGGTGTTTTCCGTTTAGTGGTACTTCGCCACACAAATGGGCATTTTTTGTTACTTACGCACACTCCTGGTTCAGGAATGTGCTGATTCGGTCAAATTCGATGGAAAAGTTAAGCATTTACTTGCACGTTTCACAATGGCCTGCAGTCATGGGGTTGGCAAAGGAGCCACGGCAGGTCGGGCCAATGTTGCGAAGGTGCATTGACCGAAATATGGTTGTTTTAAAGTAAAAACCACAACTAATACACATTGTGGCACGGGATGTGCCCTGTGTTTCATCACCTGGTTCATCGTTCTCCTTGGCGATGAGTTACCAGAGCTGGCCTCGACAAGAACTTCCCCGGCGGGGGAAACCTATAAATGACGCTCAGAGAGATGAACCCACATGGCTGAATTTGGAAACTACGTCATTTACCTGATCATGCTCGGCGCCGTGATCGGCGCCCTGTCATCCATCATCAAGCCCGAGAGCGGGCTGGGTAAGGAGTTCGTCAACGGTATCCACTCCATCGGCCCGGTGTTCCTGGCCCAGGCCGGGATCATGGTGGCGATTCCCTACCTGTCCCAGGGCATTTCCCACGCCTTGGGGCCGTTCTTCAACGCCCTGGGTTCGGATGTCTCCATTGCGGCGCTGTCGATCATTGCCGTGGACATGGGCGGCTACCAGTTGGCCAACGCCCTGACCGCCAACCGTGACCTGTGGATCACCGCAATGCTGGTGGGCTACACCTCCGGGGCGACCATCGTCTACCTGATCCCGGTGGGCCTGACCATGCTCGAGCGCAAGGACCACAAGTACCTGGCCCTGGGTGCCATGGCCGGGCTGATCAGCATTCCGTTCGCGGTGCTGATGTCGCTGCTGATCATCACCGCTACCCACTTGCCGGTGCGGGACATCGTTTCCACCAACTCCGAGGCGCTGTACTACCTGTCCCTGGGCTTCGTCGACATGCTCAAGCTGCTGGCGCCGCTGTTCGTGTTCTGCTTCCTGCTGGCGGCGGGGTTGCGCTACCGGCCGCAGATGATGGTCAGGGGCTTCCTGGTGTTCGGCAAGATCATGGACGCGGCGATCAAGCTGATCCTGGCCCTGAGCATCGTCGAGCACTTCACCAAGTTCTTCAGCATCAACTTCGGCGGCTGGGGCTTCGACCCGATGTTCGCCGACGAAAAGGAGCTGTTCCGGGCGATCGAGATCGCCGGCTACATCGGCATCATGCTCGCCGGTACCTTCCCCATCTGCTACCTGTTCCAGCGCTACTGCAAGAAGCCCATGGAACTGCTGGGACGCCATCTGAACCTGTCCAGCACCGGTGCCGCGGGGTTCATCATGGTGTTTGCCAACATCATCGCCACCTTCCACCTGTTCAAGCACATGACCGCCCGCGACAAGGTGCTGTGCGTGGCCCTGGGGGTCTGCGCCCAGGCACTGATCGGCGACCACCTGGCGTTCACTGCGAACTTCCAGCCAAGCCTGATCCTGCCGATTCTGCTCGGCAAACTGTTCGGCGGCCTGCTGGCGGTGGCGATCGCCATCCGCATCTCGGTGCCGGCCGCCCAGCGCTATGAGCTGCAAGAGCAGGAACAGGCGGCAGCCTTTGCCCTGCAACCTGCGCGGGCCTGACGGCCCGCATCACCTATCCCTGAAATCGAGGTAACGATGCGCAAGATTTTCCTGGCCTGCCCCTACAGCCATTCCGAGCCGGCCGTCATCAACGAGCGTTTTCTCCAATGCAACCAGGTCGCGGCGCAGATACTGGAAGCCGGTCATGCGGTGTTCAGCCAGGTGAGCATGTCCCACCCGATCAACCTGTGCCTGGCGGGCAAGGACAATGCCGCCATCGGCAAGCTCTGGGCGCCGGTGGATGCGCTGTACATGGCGATGATGGAGGAGCTGATCGTGCTCGACCTGCCGGGCTGGAAGGACAGTGGCGGGATCAAGCGCGAGATCGAGGTGTTCGAAACGTCCGGACGGCGGGTCAGCCTGTGGTCGCAAGTCAGTCACGAGTTTGTCTGAAACCCTGGCCGTGCCCGTCGTCGCCTGCGCCGGGTACGGCCCCGCTCTGAACTGACGACAGCCTGCGCACAGGGTAAACTTGCCCCCCTGCGCAGGAGCAACCATGAACTATCGTCACGCCTTCCACGCCGGCAATCACGCCGACGTCTTCAAACACCTGACCCTGACCCGCCTCATCGCCCTGATGTCGCGCAAGGAGCAGCCGTTCGCCTACCTCGACAGCCACGCCGGTATCGGCCTGTATGACCTCAAGGGCGACCAGGCCACGCGCACCGGCGAGTACCTGGAAGGCATCGCCCGCCTGTGGGGCGACGAGGACCTGCCGGCGCTGACCGCCGATTACATGCAGGTGCTGCACAAGATGAACCCCGATGGCGAGTTGCGTTACTACCCGGGCTCGCCGGAACTGGCTCGGCGCCTGACCCGTTCCCAGGATCGGGTGCTGCTCAACGAGAAACACCCGGAAGACGGCCTGCTGCTCAAGGACAACATGAAGGGTGACCGGCGGGTAGCGGTGCACCTGGGCGAGGGCTGGCACGTGGCCCGGGCCCTGCTGCCGGTGGCGGAAAAACGCGCGGTGATGCTCATCGACCCGCCTTTCGAGCAACTGGACGAGATGCAGCGCTGTGCGGCATCGCTGAAGGAAGCCATTGGCCGCATGCGCCAGACCGTGGCGGCCATCTGGTACCCGGTCAAGGACCAGCGCGCCCTGCGACGCTTCTATCAGGACCTGGCCGGTACCGGTGCGCCGAAGCTGCTGCGGGTGGAGTTGCTGGTGCATCCGCTGGATACGCCCAACAGCCTCAACGGTTCGGGCCTGGCGATCGCCAACCCGCCTTGGGGCCTGGAAGAGGAGTTGCGCGAGCTGCTGCCCTGGCTGTCGAAGAAGCTGGGCCAGACCCAGGGCGGCTGGCAGATGGACTGGTTGATCGCAGAGTAAAGGGTCGCTGGCCAGCCAGCTCCTGCGGAAGGTTGCAGGAGCCGGCTGGCCGGCCCAAGGACTCAGATCGGGCAGGTCACGCCGGTGCCGCCGATCCCGCAATAGCCTTCAGGGTTCTTCGCCAGGTACTGCTGGTGGTAAGCCTCGGCGAAGTACACGGTCGGCGCTTCTTCGATTTCCGTGGTGATGGTGCCCAGGCCGGCCTTGGTCAGCTCCGCCTGGAACACGTCCCTGCTGTGCAGCGCCTGCTCCAGCTGGGTCGGATTGGTGGCGTAGATCACCGAGCGGTACTGGGTGCCGATGTCATTGCCCTGGCGCATGCCCTGGGTCGGGTTGTGCAGTTCCCAGAACATCGCCAGCAATTCCTTGTAGCTGACCTTTTCCGGCTCGTACACCACCAGCACCACTTCGGTATGCCCGGTCAGGCCCGAGCAGACTTCTTCGTAGGTCGGGTTCGGGGTGAAGCCGCCGGCATAGCCCACGCACGTGCTGAACACCCCTTCGCGCTGCCAGAAGCGCCGTTCGGCACCCCAGAAACAGCCCAGGCCGAAGATGGCGAAATCCACATTGCCCGGAAACGGGCCCAGCAGCGGGTTGCCGTTGACGTAGTGTTCGGCAGGTAGGGCCATGGGGGTTTCACGGCCAGGCAGAGCTTGTTCTTTGGTTGGAAGCACGTTTTTGTTCACCAGAATTTCCGAGCGCAAGACCATGTTGCAGTCCTCCAGTCAGGTTGGGGAGTCAGTCAGTCG
This sequence comes from Pseudomonas sp. GW822-FHT04H02, assembly GCF_058800645.1. Lineage (NCBI taxonomy): Bacteria > Pseudomonadati > Pseudomonadota > Gammaproteobacteria > Pseudomonadales > Pseudomonadaceae > Pseudomonas > Pseudomonas sp. GW822-FHT04H02. Next base: position 171,275 of record NZ_JBXAMM010000006.1, read on the forward strand.
ATAGACACGCAGTTTGCCCGAGTGTTACAGCGCTGTCAGGCAATTGGGCCACGAGGATAACGCTTGAGCTTGGCAATCAGCTCGGAGCCGGGAATCGGTCGGTCGAACAGGTAGCCCTGGCCCACGTCGCAGCGGTGGCGGCGCAGGAAGGCCAGTTGCTCGGCGGTCTCGATGCCTTCGGCGACCACCTTGATCTTCAGGTTGTGGGCCATGGCGATCACCGCGGAGGTGATTTCCATGTCGTCCTGGTTGTCGGGGATCTCGTGGATGAAGCTGCGATCGATCTTGATGATATCGATGGGGAATTTCTTCAGGTAACTCAGGGACGAATAGCCGGTGCCGAAGTCGTCCATGGCCAGGGTCAGGCCGAGTTTTTTCAGTTGTTCCAGCTGCTGGTGGGTGTCGTCGGTGGCTTCCAGCAGCAGGCCCTCTGTTAGCTCAAGCTCCAGCAGCGAGGAGGGCAGCTGTTCTTCCTTGAGGATGCTGGCGATGGAGGCCACCAGGTCCGGGTCGGAAAACTGCTTGGGCGACAGGTTGATGGCCACGTGCAGGTTGCCCATGCCGGCGGCGGTCAGTTGCTTGCTCATGCGGCAGGCCTGGCGGGCGATCCACTTGCCGATGGGGATGATCAGGCCGGTTTCTTCCGCCACGCTGATGAACTGGTCGGGGCGGATCATGCCCTTTTCCGGATGGTTCCAGCGCAGCAGCGCCTCCATGCCCAGCAGGCGGCCGCTGCGCAGGCACAGCTTGGGCTGGTAGAACACGTCCAGCTCGTTCTGGGTCAGGGCGCGGCGCAGGTTGTTCTCGACGAACAGTTTGTAGCTGGCCTCGGCGTTCAGCGCCTCGGTGAACACCTGCACCTGGTGCTTGCCGTTGGCCTTGGCCTTGTGCAGGGCCAGGCCGGCGTTGCGCATCAGGGTCTGCGGGTCACGGCCGTGCAGCGGCGCACTGGCCAGGCCCACGGAGCCGGTGACGCTGATCAACTGGTTGTCGACGAACATCGGCTTGTCCAGGGTCATCAGCAACTGGCTGGCGATCTGTTGCCCGGTTTCCAGGTCGGTGTTGTCCAGCAGCACGGCGAATTCGTTGCTGGCGAAGCGCGCCAGGCTGCCGCTGGGGCTCAGGCTGTTGCGCAGGCGCCGGGCCAGGCTGATCAGCAGTTTGTCGCCGGTCTGGTGGCCGAGGCTGTCGTTGATCCGCTTGAAATTGTCGATGTCCACCAGCAGCAGGCTGATCGGGGTATCGCTGTCTCGGGCAAAGCGTTCATCGAGGTTGCGGATGAAGGCGGGGCGGTTGCCCAGGTTGGTCAGGTTGTCGGTGTAGGCCAGGCGCTCGATGCGCTGCTGGGCGAGCTTGGTCTGGGTGATGTCTTCGTAGATGCCGATGTAGTGGGTCAGCTCGCGGTTGTCGCCATACACCTTGGAGATCGACAGCTGGCCCCAGTAAGGCTCCAGGTTCTTGCGCCGGCTCTTGAACTCGCCCTGCCAGCTGTTGCTCTTGGCCAGGCTGGACGGAGCGTCGAACAGCAGCTCGCTGAGGTTTTCCAGGGCCGGCAGTTCGGACAGGCGGTGGCCATGGACCTCTTCGGTGCTGTATTGGGTGATCGCCGTGAAGCTGGGGTTGACGTACTCCACCACGCCGTCGCAATTGACCAGCAGGAAGGCGTTGGCGCTCTGTTCCACGGCGCGCTGGAACAGGTGCAGGGCGCTGGTGGCGGCCCGCCGGTTGTGATTGTTGATGACCTGGGCGAACTGGTCTGCCAGTTCGCCGGCGAAGGCGATCTCGTCGGACTGCCAGGCCCGGGTCATGCCGGTCTGTTCCAGGCACAGTACGCCGACCACCTGGCCGTCGATGCGGATGCTGGCGTCGAGCATGGCGTTGACGTCCCGCGGGCGCAGGCTCTCGGCCATCTCCCGGGTTCGCGGGTCGCGCATGGCGTTCTGCGCGTCGATGGCGCGGCAGCTGTGCAGGGCTTCCAGGTAGTCGGGAAAGCTGCTGGCGTCGATGGACTCCGGCATGCGGTATTCCTGGGGGCCGCGGTGATAGGCGGCAATCGGCACCAGTTGCTGGTCTTCCAGGTTCCAGATGCTGGCGCAGTCGATCTGGTAGATGTCGCAGGCGCTGCGGGTAATCAGTTCGGCAGCTTCCTTCAACGAATTGCCGGTGCTGTAGCGCTGGCGGGTCAGGAGCAGGATCAAATCCTGCTGCGCACGCACCCGTTCCAGGTGCTGCAATTGCTCCTGCTGGGCCCGCTGGTTGAGTTCCAGGGCGATCTGCAGGCGGGTGTTCTGGGTTTCCAGATCCAGTGCCGGCAGCGCCGAAGCATCGCTGAACAGCCCTTCGACCACCAACAGGTAGCCGCGCAGCAGGTGCCGGTTGTGCTGTTTGTAGGCTTCGCCCAGCTCGAGGATGCTCAAGGGCCCCTGGGCGGTGTGCAGGGTATAGCGGATCAGGTAATGGGAGCTGTTGCTCAGTTGCTGCTGGATGGTGTCGTGCAGCTGATAGCGGGCTTCGGGCTCCATCAGGCTGGCATAGGGCGAGCCGACCAGGGCGCAGAGTTCGACGGCGGGCAGGCCGAACTGGCGTTCGCAATTGGGATCGAGAAACAGCAGCGCCCAGCTCGCTTCATTCAGCCGTTCGAAACGCAACATGCCGAGCCGCGAGGGCACAGGCAACTGCGTCACTACCTCGGCCGCCATACGGCTGGCGGCATCGGGTTGGCTTTTCATGGGGAAACTCGCTTCGAAATTGCTGATCGCGCCGGGCTCACGCCCTCTTTACTGTTGCCTGCGGCAAGGTTGCATCATGGCGCATCGACTGACAAGTAAGATGAAGGCTAAGTGCTATAAACCTGTATCGGCAGGCAGAAGGATTTCTGCAAAGTAACTTTTTTGCTGTTTGGCGTCGTGCACTGACGGGCAATTGGCGACGTTTTTCTGGCAAAAAAAGCCCCGCCAAATTGACGGGGTTGAGGTACGAGCGTGGCGCTCGGAAAGCGTGCGCTACCGGCCCGCCCATGACAGGAGGGCCGGTACGCGGGTTACAGCAGAATGGTGCGGATGTCCGCCAGCAGGTCGCTCAGGCGCTTGGTGAAGCGTGCGGCGGCCGCGCCGTTGATCACACGGTGATCGTAGGACAGGGACAGTGGCAGCATCAGTTTCGGCTGGAAGGCCTTGCCGTCCCAGACTGGCTGGATGGTGGCCTTGGAAACACCGAGGATCGCCACTTCCGGCGCGTTGACGATCGGCGTGAAACCGGTGCCGCCAATGTGCCCGAGGCTGGAGATGGTGAAGCAGGCGCCTTGCATCTCGTCCGCGGAGAGCTTCTTGGTGCGGGCTTTTTCCGCCAGGGAAGCTGCCTCGGCCGCCAGTTGCAGCAGGCTCTTCTGGTCGACGTTCTTGATCACCGGTACCAGCAGGCCATCCGGAGTGTCCACGGCGAAGCCGATGTTCACGTACTTCTTGCGGATGATCGCCTTGCCGCTTGGCGCCAGGGAGCTGTTGAAGTCCGGCAGTTCCTTGAGCAGGTGGGCACAGGACTTGAGCAGCAGCGGCAGGATGGTCAGCTTGACGCCGGCCTTCTCGGCCACGGCCTTCTGTGCAACGCGGAAAGCTTCCAGCTCGGTGATGTCGGCCGAGTCGAATTGAGTCACGTGTGGCACGTTCAGCCAGCTGCGGTGCAGGTTGGCGGCGCCGGCCTGCATCAGGCGGGTCATCGGCACTTCTTCGATTTCACCGAAGCGGCTGAAGTCCACGACCGGAATCGGCGGGATGCCCGCGCCACCGGTTGCGCCGCCAGCAGCTGGCGCTTCCTTGGCCTTCTGCATCATGGCCTTGACGTAGACCTGCACGTCTTCTTTCAGGATGCGACCGTGCGGGCCGCTGGCGCCGACAGCGCTCAGTTCGACGCCGAATTCACGGGCCAGTTGACGCACAGCCGGGCCGGCGTGAACTTTCGCGCCTGGCTTGGCAGGTGCGGCGGCCGGGGCGGCAGCAGGTGCAGCGGCAGCCGGGGCAGCAGCGGCGGCTGGAGCCGGAGCGCTTGGCGCCGCAGCCGGAGCCGGGGCAGCAGCAGGCGCTGCGCCTTTGACTTTCAGCTTGAGGATCAGATCGCCGGTGCCGACTTCGTCGTCCAGCTTGATGGAAACGCTTTCCACCACGCCAGCGGCAGGCGATGGAATTTCCATGCTCGCCTTGTCGGATTCCAGAGTAATCAGCGACTGGTCGGCTTCAACGCTGTCGCCAGCCTTGACCAGCACTTCGATGATCTTGGCCTTGCCGGCCGAACCGATGTCCGGAACGTGGATGTCCTGAACACTGTCAGCCACTGGAGCAGCCGGGGCTGCTGCAGGCGCAGCGGCAGCGGCCGGAGCAGCAGCCTGGGCCGGAGCGGCAGCAGCAGGAGCCGCAGCAGCAGGAGCCGCAGCACCCGCCACTTCCAGGTCCAGGATCAGGTCGCCGGTGCCGACTTCGTCGTTGAGCTTGACGCTGATGGCCTTGACCACGCCAGCGGCAGGCGACGGGATTTCCATGCTTGCCTTGTCGGATTCCAGGGTGATCAGCGATTGATCAGCCTCGACCTTGTCGCCGACCTTGACCTGGATCTCGATGATCTGGGCCTTGCCCGACGAACCGATGTCCGGCACGTGCACTTGCTGAACCGAAGCGGCAGCAGGGGCTGCGGCTGGGGCTGGCGCTGCGGCAGGAGCAGCCGCCGGTTTGGCTTCAGCTTTTGCCGCAGGAGCAGCCGCCGGGGCCGCAGCAGCGGCGCCCTCGACTTCCAGCTCGAGCAGTTCGTCGCCTTCTTTCAGACGGTCGCCCAGCTTCACCTTGAGGCTCTTGATGACGCCGGCTTTCGGGGCCGGCACTTCCATGCTGGCCTTGTCCGATTCCAGGGTCAGGATGCTCTGGTCGGCTTCGATACGGTCGCCGACCTTCACAAACAGTTCGATTACTTCACCTTCACCGCTGCCGATGTCAGGTACGCGAATGAGTTCGCTCACAGAAAGTCTCCTCAGCAGTCCAGTGGGTTGCGTTTTTCCGGGTTGATACCGAACTTGGTGATGGCTTCAGCCACGACCTTAGGTTCGATGTCACCACGGTCAGCCAAGGCTTCCAGGGCTGCCAACACCACGAAATGACGGTCTACTTCGAAGAAGTGACGCAGTTTCTTGCGGCTGTCGCTGCGGCCGAAACCGTCGGTGCCCAGGACTTTGAACTCCTTGGATGGGACCCACTGGCGGATCTGCTCGGCGAACAGCTTCATGTAGTCGGTGGAGGCGATGACCGGACCCTTGCGGCCGTTCAGGCACTCTTCGACGTAGCTCAGCTTCGGCTTCTGGCCAGGGTGCAGGCGGTTGCTGCGTTCCACGGCCAGGCCGTCGCGGCGCAGTTCGTTGAAGCTGGTCACGCTCCAGACGTCGGCAGCGACGTTGAACTCGTCACGCAGGATCTTCGCGGCTTCGCGAACTTCGCGCAGGATGGTGCCGGAGCCCATCAGTTGCACGTGGTGCGCGGCCTCGCGGGTGTCTTCTTCCAGCAGGTACATGCCCTTGATGATGCCTTCCTCGACACCGGCCGGCATGGCTGGCTGCTGGTAGGACTCGTTCATCACGGTGATGTAGTAGAAGACGTCCTGTTGCTCTTCGGTCATCTTCTTCATGCCGTCCTGGATGATCACCGCCAGCTCGTAGCCGTAGGTCGGATCAAAGGTGCGGCAGTTCGGGATGGTCCCGGCCAGCATGTGGCTGTGACCGTCTTCGTGCTGCAGGCCTTCACCGTTGAGGGTGGTACGGCCGGCAGTACCGCCGATCAGGAAGCCCCGGGTACGGCTGTCGCCGGCAGCCCAGGCCAGGTCGCCGATACGCTGGAAGCCGAACATCGAATAGAAGATGTAGAACGGCAGCATTGGCTGGTTGTGGCTGGAGTACGAAGTACCGGCAGCGATGAAGGAGCTCATGGCGCCCGCTTCGTTGATGCCTTCTTCGAGGATCTGGCCCTTCTTGTCTTCGCGGTAGAACATCACCTGGTCTTTATCGACTGGCTCGTAGAGCTGGCCGACGGAGGAGTAGATGCCCAACTGGCGGAACATGCCTTCCATACCGAAGGTACGGGCTTCGTCCGGGATGATCGGCACGATGCGCTGGCCGATTTCCTTGTCCTTGACCAGCTGCGCGAGGATCCGCACGAAGGCCATGGTGGTGGAGATTTCACGGTCGCCCGAGCCGTCGAGGATGGCCTTGAGGGTATCCAGTGGCGGAGTCGGGACGCTGAAGCTCTTGGCGCGACGCTGCGGCACGAAACCGCCCAGTGCGGCACGACGCTCGCTCAGGTAGCGGGCTTCGGCGCTGCCTTCTTCTGGTTTGAAGAACGGCAGGTTCTCGATGTCGTCGTCTTTCACCGGAATGTCGAAACGGTCGCGGAACAGCTTCAGGCTGTCGACGTCGACTTTCTTGGTGTTGTGCGCGGTGTTCTTCGCTTCGCCGGCGCCGGTGCCATAACCCTTGATGGTCTTGGCCAGGATGACGGTCGGCTGCTCTTTGTGGTTGACCGCCTCGTGGTAGGCCGCATAGACCTTGTACGGGTCATGGCCGCCACGGTTGAGTTTCCAGATCTCGTCGTCGGACAGATCGGCAACCATCGCCTTGAGTTCAGGGGTATTGAAGAAGTGCTCACGGACGAACGCACCGTCCTTGGCCTTGTAGTTCTGGTACTCGCCGTCGATGACTTCGTCCATGCGACGTTGCAGGATGCCGTCGACGTCCTTGGCCAGCAGTGGGTCCCAGAAACGGCCCCAGACCACCTTGTTGACGTTCCACTGGGCACCACGGAACACGCCTTCGAGTTCCTGGATGATCTTGCCGTTGCCGCGAACCGGGCCGTCGAGGCGCTGCAGGTTGCAGTTGATGACGAAGATCAGGTTGTCCAGCTTCTCGCGGCCGGCCAGGGAGATCGCGCCCAGGGATTCCGGCTCGTCGCACTCGCCGTCGCCCATGAAGCACCAGACTTTCTGTTTGCCGGCAGGGATGAAGCCACGGGCTTCCAGGTACTTCATGAAGCGCGCCTGGTAGATCGCCTGGATCGGGCCCAGACCCATGGAAACGGTCGGGAACTGCCAGAAGTCAGGCATCAGCCAAGGGTGCGGGTAGGACGACAGGCCATTGCCATCGACTTCCTGGCGGAAGTTGTTCATCTGGTCTTCGGTGATGCGGCCTTCCATGAACGCACGGGCGTAGACGCCAGGCGATGCGTGACCCTGGAAGTAGATCAGGTCGCCGCCGTGTTCGTCGGTCGGGGCCTGGAAGAAGTAGTTGAAGCCGATGTCATACAAGGTGGCGCTGGAGGCGAAGCTGGAGATGTGACCGCCCAGGTCAGAATCTTTCAGGTTCGTACGCATGACCATGGCCAACGCGTTCCAACGTACCAGCGAGCGAATGCGGCGTTCCATGAACAGGTCGCCAGGCATGCGTGCTTCGTGGGTGACGGGAATCGTGTTGCGGTACGGCGTGGTGATGGCGTAGGGCAGTTGCGAGCCGCTGCGGGTCGCGAGTTCGCCCATACGGGTCATCAGATAGTGAGCACGGTCTTCGCCTTCTTTGTCGAGAACCGATTCCAGGGCGTCCAGCCATTCCTGGGTTTCGACGGGATCGAGGTCTTGCATGGCTTGCTCCAGGGCGGAAAGGCTTCCAGAATCGGTTGCCTGAGTTTGCGACTGGCCTTTTGGGCAGACGATTATAAATTCTTGGATTGCCGGAGGTTGATCCAGCGGCGTGTAGTTTTACTACAAATCGTCGGCCATTTCAGCCTTTCGAATGTATATACGAGTAGTAAAACTACAGAAGAGCGGCTTGTGGCCTCCTGCTGCGTTGTGAGAATAATCGTTACTGTTGGTCGATGACTAACGGGAATAGGTAATAAATTAATGCCAGCTGCTAAAAAAAACCTATTTTCAGCTATTTCTAACTTTTGTTCGACAGTCCATCAGGCGGCCTGCCCGCGACATCCGTCCCCGCCCGCATTTTCCACGCCGATCAAGGATAGCCCATGAGCCTGCCCGCGCTTGCCCCCGTCCCCGCGATTCTCTTGCCATTGGTCAGCCGCGCAGAGCAGTCGTTGCGTGGCGCCGTCGCGGCCCTGGAAGGCGATCCCGGGTTGGCCGACTGGAGCGCCGAACGCTGGGCGGAGTTCGCCCGGGTGGGCGCCGCCAGCGACTTTGTCATTGAACAGAGCCTGCGTGACCCTTTGATGTTGCTGGAGCTGGTGCGCAGCGGCGAGCTGGACCGCCCATTCGCGCCTGGGGAGTTGTGCGCGCAAATCGCCGCCGCGGTGCAGGCGGCCGAGAGCGAGGATCAATTGGGGCGCGTGCTGCGGCGCCAGCGCACCCGTCAGCAGGTGCGGATCATCTGGCGCGACCTGACCCGCCAGGCGGATCTGGTGCAGACCTGCCGCGACCTTTCCGATCTGGCCGACGCCTGCATCGACCAGGCCTATCAATGGTTGTATCTGCGTCACACCCAGCAGTTCGGCGTGCCCACCGGCGGGCGTAGCGGCGAGCCGCAGCAGATGGTGATCCTCGGCATGGGCAAGCTGGGGGCGGTGGAACTCAACCTGTCGTCGGACATCGACCTGATCTTCGCCTACCCCGAAGGCGGCGAGACCGTCGGCGTCAAGCGGCCCCTGGATAATCAGGAGTTCTTCATTCGCCTCGGGCAGCGCCTGATCAAGGCTCTGGACCCGATGACCGTCGACGGGTTCGTGTTCCGCGTCGACATGCGCCTGCGGCCCTATGGTTCTGCCGGTGCCCTGGTGCTGAGCTTCAATGCGCTGGAGCAGTACTACCAGGATCAGGGGCGCGACTGGGAACGCTACGCCATGATCAAGGCCCGGGTGGTGGCAGGGGATCAGGCCGCCGGTGCGCAGTTGCTGGACATGCTGCGGCCTTTCGTCTATCGCCGTTACCTGGACTTTTCCGCCATCGAGGCGCTGCGCACCATGAAGCAGCTGATCCAGCAGGAAGTCCGGCGCAAGGGCATGGCCGACAATATCAAGCTGGGCTCGGGGGGGATCCGCGAGGTCGAGTTCATCGCCCAGGCTTTCCAGCTGATCCATGGCGGACGCGACCTGAGCCTGCAGCAGCGTCCTCTATTAAAGGTGCTGGGCACTCTGGAAGGGCAGGGCTACCTGCCGCCTGCCGTGATCAGCGAGCTGCGCGAAGGCTATGAGTTCCTGCGCTATACCGAGCACGCGATCCAGGCCATCGCCGATCGCCAGACGCAGATGCTTCCGGACAATCCCCAGGATCAGGCGCGGATCGCCTTCATGCTGGGCTTTGCCGACTGGAACGCCTTCCACGAACAGTTGATGCACTGGCGCGGCCGGGTAGATTGGCACTTCCGTCAGGTCATCGCCGACCCGGATGAGGATGAAGGCGCCGAAAGCGAAGTGGTGGTGGGTGGCGAATGGCTGCCGTTGTGGGAGGAAGCCCAGGACGAGGAGGCCGCCTGCCGCCAGTTGCAGGAGGGCGGCTTCGTCGATGCGCCCAAGGCCCTGCGTGCCCTGGCCGGTCTGCGGGGCAGCCCGCAGCTACGTGCCATGCAGCGCCTGGGACGCGAACGTCTGGATGCCTTTATTCCGCGGTTGCTGGCCCAGGCGGTGGAGCACGCCAATCCGGACCTGGTGCTGGAGCGAGTGCTGCCGCTGGTGGAAGCCGTGGCGCGGCGTTCGGCCTATCTGGTGCTGCTCACCGAGAACCCGGGGGCTCTACGTCGTCTGCTGACCTTGTGCGCCGCCAGCCCGTGGATCGCCGAGCAGATCACCCGCTTCCCCCTGCTGCTGGATGAACTGCTCAACGAAGGGCGCCTGTTCAAGCCGCCCCTGGCGCCGGAACTGGCTGCCGAGTTGCGCGAGCGCCTGACGCGCATTCCCGAGGATGACCTGGAGCAGCAGATGGAAGCCCTGCGCCACTTCAAGCTGGCCCACCGCCTGCGAGTGGCCGCCTCGGAGATCGCCGGCAGCCTGCCTTTAATGAAAGTCAGCGATTACCTGACCTGGCTCGCCGAAGCGATCCTGGAGCAGGTGCTGGCCCTGGCCTGGCGCCAGACGGTGTCCAAGCACGGTGCACCGCTGCGTACCGACGGCACCTTGTGCGACCCGGGCTTCATCATTGTCGGTTACGGCAAGGTCGGCGGCATCGAGCTGGGCCACGGTTCCGACCTGGACCTGGTGTTCATCCATGATGGCGACCCCCAGGCGGAAACCGACGGGCCCAAACCCATAGACGGTGCGCAGTTCTTCACCCGGCTGGGGCAGCGCATCATTCACCTGCTGACCACCCAGACCAACTCCGGCCAGCTCTATGAAGTGGATATGCGCCTGCGGCCTTCCGGCGCTTCGGGGTTGCTGGTGAGTTCCCTGGGGGCCTTTGCCCGCTATCAGGAAAACGAGGCCTGGACCTGGGAGCACCAGGCGCTGGTGCGGGCGCGGGTGCTGGTGGGCAGCCAGGATGTGGGCCAGGCCTTTGAAAAGGTCAGGGCCGCGGTGCTGGGGAAAAAACGCGACCTGCCCAGGCTGCGCCAGGAAGTCAGCGAGATGCGGGCCAAGATGCGCGACAACCTGGGCAGCCGCCTGACCGCCGCCGGAACCGCAGCCAATGCCTTCGAAGCCACGGCGCCGTTCGACCTCAAGCAGGACGCCGGAGGTATCGTCGATATCGAATTTATGGTGCAATACGCGGCCCTGGCGTGGTCCGAAGAGCACCCGTCACTGCTGCGCTATACCGATAACATCCGCATCCTGGAAGGTCTGGAGCAAGTCGGGCTGATGCCCGCGAGCGATGCCAGCCTGCTGCGCGAGGTCTACAAGGCCTACCGTTCCGCGGCTCACCGGCAGGCGTTGCAGAATGAGGCCGGAATCATTACCGGTGATCAATTTGTGACCGAACGACGGGAAGTGTTACGAATTTGGCGCGAGCTGGGGCTAAGCTAAGCGGCCTGAGAAGGCCAACCATGTATTCGGCGGGCCTTGCCGGCTCGCCCAAACTGAACCGGCGGTGAAGGCCGCGGTGCTGGATTCTCGAGGCGGGGAGGCGTATGCCTCCCCGGTTCGTTTATGGAAACCACATGAATATTCTGATCGTTGGGCCCAGTTGGGTCGGTGACATGGTGATGGCGCAGACACTCTTCGAGTGCCTGAAACAGCGTCATCCACAATGCGAGATCGACGTGCTGGCCCCCGAGTGGAGCCGGCCGATCCTCGAACGCATGCCCCAGGTGCGTCGGGCCCTGAGCTTTCCCCTGGGCCATGGCGCCCTGGAACTGGCGACCCGCCGGCGGATCGGCAAGTCCCTGGCTGGCCAGTACGATCAGGCGATCCTGCTGCCCAACTCGCTGAAGTCGGCGCTGGTGCCGTTTTTTGCCGGCATTCCCAAGCGCACCGGCTGGCGCGGCGAGTTCCGCTACGGCCTGCTCAATGACGTGCGCAAGCTCGACAAAGAACGTTATCCGCTGATGATCGAGCGCTTCATGGCCCTGGCCTATGCGCCCGGCGCGGAACTGCCCCAGCCTTATCCGCGGCCGAGCCTGCAGATCGATCCGCAAAGCCGTGAGGCCGCCCTGGCCAAGTTCGGTCTGACTCTCGATCGGCCGGTGCTGGCGCTGTGCCCAGGGGCGGAGTTCGGCGAGGCCAAGCGCTGGCCGTCCGAACATTACGCCCAGGTGGCCGAGGCCAAGATCCGCGAGGGCTGGCAGGTGTGGCTGTTCGGTTCGAAGAATGACCATGCTGTGGGTGAAGAGATTCGCGGGCGACTGATTCCCGGCTTGCGCGAGGAATCGACCAACCTCAGCGGCGAAACCTCCCTGGCCGAGGCCATCGACCTGCTGTCCTGCGCCGACTCGGTGGTGTCCAACGATTCCGGCTTGATGCACGTGGCTGCGGCGCTCAATCGCCCGCTGGTGGCGGTGTACGGCTCCACTTCGCCGGGCTTCACCCCGCCCCTGGCAGATCAGGTCGAGGTGGTGCGCCTGGGCATCGAATGCAGCCCGTGCTTTGACCGCACCTGCCGCTTCGGCCATTACAACTGCCTGCGCCAGTTGTTGCCGCAGCCGGTGAACGAAGCCCTGCAGCGGTTGCAGGGCACCGTGGTCGAGGTCCAGTAAGTTGCGGGTACTGTTGATCAAGACGTCCTCCCTGGGTGATGTGATCCATGCATTGCCGGCCCTTACCGATGCTGCGCGGGCGATCCCCGGGATCAAGTTCGACTGGGTGGTGGAAGAGGGCTTTGCCGAAATTCCCACCTGGCATCCGGCGGTAGGCAAGGTGATACCGGTGGCGATCCGTCGCTGGCGCAAGAACATCTGGCAGACCATCAAGAGTGGCGAGTGGCGGCGCTTTAAGCAGAGCGTGCGCTCGACCAAGTACGACCTGGTGATCGATGCCCAGGGCCTGCTCAAGAGTGCCTGGCTGACCCGTTACGTGCGTGCCCCGGTGGCTGGGCTGGACAAGAACTCGGCCCGCGAGCCTCTGGCTTCACGCTTCTATTCCCGGCGCCTGGCGGTGGCCCGTGGGCAGCACGCGGTGGAGCGCGTGCGTCAACTGTTCGCCGTGGCCCTGGGCTACGACCTGCCCCAGGGCCTGGGCGACTATGGCCTGAACGTCGAAAAACTCGTGGAGTTGCCGCGCAAGAAGCCCTTTGTGCTGTTCCTGCATGGCACCACCTGGGACACCAAGCACTGGCCCGAGGCCTACTGGCGCGAGCTGACCGAACGCATGGGCATGCTCGGCGTCGAGGTCAAGCTGCCCTGGGGCAATCCCGCGGAAAAGGCTCGCGCCGAGCGCATCGCCAGCGGCCTGAAAAACGCCACGGTGCTGCCGAAGCTGAACCTGGCCGGGGTCGCCAAGGTGCTGGCCGATGCCCAGGCCTGCGTGGCCGTGGACACCGGGCTGGGCCACCTCGCCGCGGCACTGGATGTACCGACCATCTCACTGTTCGGGCCGACCAACCCGGGGCTGACCGGCGCCTATGGCCGGGTGCAGATCCACCTGGGCAGCAACTTCCCGTGCGCGCCGTGCCTGCAAAAGAAATGCACCTATCAGCCCACCGCTGTGGACCAGCAGCGTTATGACCTCAAGCGCGAGTGGCCGCTGTGCTTCACTCGCCTGAATCCCGAGCGTGTCGCCAGCCGACTGAGCACCCTGTTACTGGCTGAGGAGCCGCGCTGATGCAATTGGCTTTTGTCCTTTATAAGTATTTCCCCTTCGGCGGCCTGCAGCGCGATTTCATGCGCATCGCCCTGGAGTGCCAGCGGCGCGGGCATCAGATCCGTGTCTACACCCTGATCTGGGAAGGCGATGTCCCTCCCGGTTTTGAAGTGCTGGTGGCGCCGGTCAAGGCGCTGTTCAACCATCGTCGCAATGAAAAGCTCAGCGCCTGGATGGAGGCCGACCTGGCCAAGCGCCCGGTGGACCGGCTGGTGGGTTTCAACAAGATGCCGGGGCTGGACGTGTACTACGCCGCCGATGGCTGTTTCGAGGACAAGGCACAGAACCTGCGGCACTCCCTGTACCGGCGCTGGGGCCGTTACCGGCACTTTGCCGAGTACGAGCGCGCGGTGTTTGCCAAGGACGCCAAGACCGAGATCCTGATGATCTCCGAGGTCCAGCAGCCGCTGTTCATCAAGCACTACGACACCCCGCTGGAGCGCTTCCATCTGCTGCCGCCGGGGATCGCCCAGGACCGCCGGGCACCGGCCAACGCCGCCGAGATCCGGGCGGATTTTCGTCGCGAATTCAAGCTCAAGGATGACGACCTGCTGCTGGTGCAGATCGGTTCCGGGTTCAAGACCAAGGGTGTGGACCGCAGCCTCAAGGCCCTGGCGGCATTGCCCTCGGCGCTGAAAAAACGCACCCGACTGTTTGTAATCGGCCAGGACGACCCCAAGGTATTCCAGGTGCAAAGTGCTGCGCTGGGGTTGAGCGACCAGGTGCAGTTCATGAAGGGCCGCAGCGATATCCCGCGGTTTCTGCTGGGCGCCGACCTGCTGATTCACCCGGCCTACAACGAAAACACCGGCACCGTATTGCTGGAGGCCCTGGTGGCCGGCCTGCCGGTGCTGGTCAGCGCGGTCTGCGGTTATGCCCATTACATTGCCGAGGCCCAGAGCGGCCTGGTGCTGGATGAGCCGCTGGAACAGGCGCAGCTCAATCAATACCTCACCACCATGTTGACCGACGACGCTGCACGCGCGACCTGGAGCCGAAATGGCCTGGCGTTCGCCGAGACGGCCGACCTTTACAGCATGCCGCAGCACGCTGCGGATGTGATTCTGGCGGAGCAACACCGATGAAGTTGATGCTTGCCGAACCCTTCAAGAGCCTCTGGGCCGGACGCGATGCGTTCGACGCTGTCGAGGGCCTGAAGGGCCAGGTCTACCGTGAGCTGGAAGCGCGCCGTACCTTGCGTACGGAAGTCGACGGCCGCGGTTATTTCGTGAAGATCCATCGTGGTATCGGCTGGGGCGAGATCGTCAAGAACCTGGTCACCGCCAAACTGCCGGTGCTCGGCGCCGGCCAGGAATGGCGCGCCCTGGAGCGCCTGCATCAGGTGGGCGTGCCCACCATGACCGCCGTGGCCTACGGCGAGCGTGGGGCCAATCCGGCAGACCAGCATTCGTTCATCGTCACCGAGGAACTGGCGCCGACCGTCAGCCTCGAAGATTTCAGCATCGGCTGGGTCAAGCAGCCGCCGGCGCCTGCGCTCAAGCGCGCGCTGATCGCCGAGGTAGCGCGCATGACCGGCATGATGCATCGTGCCGGGGTCAACCACCGCGACTGCTATATCTGCCACTTCCTGCTGCACACCGATCGGCCTGTCACTCCCGAAGGGCTCAAGCTCTCGGTGATCGACCTGCACCGGGCCCAGACCCGGCCGAAGATCACTCAGCGCTGGCGCAACAAGGATCTGGCGGCGCTGTATTTCTCGGCCCTGGATATCGGCCTGACGCGCCGCGACAAGCTGCGCTTTCTCAAGGGCTACTTCCAGCAGCCGTTGCGGCAGATTCTGGCCGAGGAGGCCGCACTGCTGGCCTGGCTCGAAGGCAAGGCGGAAAAGCTCTACGCCCGCAAGCAACGGTACGGAGATGCACTCTGATGGCGAGCTGGAACCTGGACCCGGCCTATCAGGCGTTGGCGGAGGATTTCGGCAGTCTGGAAGCGGTGTTTGCCCTGCAGGGCGAGCACCTGACCCGGGATCCGTTGTCCGAAGTCATCCGCGTCGAGCGTGGTGGCGTCAACTATTACGTCAAGCGCTATACCGGCGCCGGCAAGAATCTGCGGCGCTACCTGGGCAAGCCCCGGGTCAAGTTCGAGTGGCAGAACCTCAAGCGCTTCGCCAAATGGGGCATTCCCACCGCCGATGTGGTGGCCTGGGGCCTGGAGCGTCGCTGCCTGGCCTATTCCCGGGGGGCGATGATCACCCGGGAGCTGCCGCGTACCGAGGATCTCTCGGTGCTGGCCGAACGCAACGACCCGCGTCTGCAGGACCGTCGTTGGGTGGATGGCGTCAGCCGTCAGTTGGCCGCTTACACCCGGGTCATGCATGACCACCGCTTTACCCACAATGATTTGAAGTGGCGCAACCTGCTGGTCGACGACCAGGACCGGTTGTACCTGATCGATTGCCCGAACGGCGATTTCTGGCGTGGTTTCTGGCTCAAGTACCGGATCACCAAGGACCTGGCCTGTCTGGATAAGGTGGCCAAATACCATCTGTCGGCCACCCAGCGCCTGCGTTTCTACCTGCAATATCGTCAGCGTGATCACTTGAGTGCCGCCGACAAGGAGCGTATTCGCCACGTGGTGAGATTTTTCGAGGGGCGTGAATGACTGATTTTCTGGCGTCCGAGGAGCGTGCGCTGCTGGAGCGCAATGGCCTCGGCACTTTCGACCAGCTGTGGGCCACTCAATTGGAAGCGGTGGATGAACCCAATACCGGTCGTGGCGGCAGCAGCAGTGTGTTTCGCCTGGATGTGGAAGGGCAGGGGTTCTACCTCAAGCGCCAGACCAACTACCTGACCCGGACCCTGCACCGGCCCTTTGGCGAGCCGAGTTTCGCCCGTGAATTTCGCAATATCCGCCGCTACCAACAGTTGGGCATTCCGGCCTTGCAAGCGGTGTTCTTCGGTATGCGCAAGGTCGATGGCGAGTCCCGGGCGATCCTGGTGACCCGGGCCCTGGATGGCTGGGATGACCTGGATGCGCTGCTGTTGCGGTGGGACCAGCTCAGCGAGCATCAGCGGCAGGCGGTGCTCCAGGCTTGCGGGCAACTGGCCCGGCAGCTGCACGGCTTGCGCCAGGTGCATGGCTGTTTCTATCCCAAGCATATTTTCCTGCGGGCCGAGGGCGATGGGTATCAGGCGCAGTTGATCGACCTGGAAAAGACCCGGCCCCTGCTGTTTGGCCAGCGTGATCGGGTCAAGGATCTGGAACCCTTGCTGCGCCGGGCTGCGGTGTGGAGCAGCGATGAGGTGCGCAGCCTGCTGGCGGCCTATGTGGGCCAGCCTCAGGACAGCTCCCTGGTGGATGCCTGGGTGGCGCGGCTCAGTGCTCGGCGCAGCCACAAGGGGGCACGCTGATGCGTCTGTCTGAACTGAAGAACAGCGGGCGCAGCCCGACGCTGCCCTTGAGCCTTGAGTTGGCGGACGCCGCCGGCCCGGCACAGTTGCAGTTGCTGAGCCTGCTGCGGGTGCTGCCGGGGCAGCGTTACGTGGGGGCCGGGGTCTGGCGCGGGCGTCCGGTGCTGGCCAAGCTGCTGGTGGGCTCCAAGGCCGCTCGGCATTTCCAGCGAGAATTGCAGGGTGTGCGCCTGCTGGCAGAACAAGGGCTGACGACGCCCTTGCTGCTGGCGGACGGTTTGCAGGAAGGCGAGGGCGGCTGGCTGCTGTTCGAGTTACTGCAGGGCGCACAAAGCCTGGGCGACGCCTGGAAGCAGGTGGAAGCTCTGCCAGTGCTGGCCGACGAGCAGGCTGAGGTACTGGCCGAGGCCCTCGGGGCTATCGGCCAGTTGCACGCCAAGGGCCTGTGGCAATCGGACCTGCACCTGGACAATCTGCTGCGCCATGATGGCCGGCTGTATTTGATCGATGGGGCGGGGATCTGTGTCGAAGAGGCGGGCAAGCCCCTGTCCCGGCAGAAGGTCCTGGAGAACCTCGGGGTATTCTTCGCCCAGTTGCCCAAGAGCCTGGAACCGTTCACCGAAGAGTTGCTGGTGCACTACCTGTTGAGCAACGCCGAGCATGCCTTGCCCCTGGAAGCCCTGCAGAAGCAGGTGAACAAGGTCCGGGGCTGGCGCCTGCGGGACTTTCTCAACAAGGTCGGCCGCGAGTGCACGCTGTTCAGCGTGCAGCGCGGCCCGTTCGCCTTGCGCGCGATCCGCCGCGAGGAAGAGGCGGCGATGCTGCCGGTGCTGGAGCAGGCCGACGCCCTGCTGGATCAGGGCCATCTGTACAAGACCGGTGGCGCGGCCAGCGTTGGGCGGGTCGAGGTTGCGGGCCGGCCGCTGGTGATCAAGCGCTACAACATCAAGGGCTTTGCTCACTGGCTCAAGCGCTTCTGGCGCCCGAGCCGGGCCTGGCATTCCTGGCGCGAAGGCAATCGCCTGGCGTTCCTGGGCATTGCCACGCCCAAGCCTCTGGCCTTGCTGGAGCGGCGTTTCCTGTGGCTGCGGCGCAGCGCCTACCTGGTGACCGAGCATCTGCCAGGGCCGGACATCATCGAGCGCTTTGCACCCTTCGTGGACAGCGGGCAAGCCCCGGAGCCGGAATTGCTGGCGCTGGACCAGCTGTTTGCCGAGCTGATCAAGGAGCGCATCAGCCATGGCGACTTCAAGGGCCATAACCTGTTCTGGCAAGAGGGTCGCTGGGCGCTGATAGACCTCGACTCCATGTGCCAGCACTCCAGCCTGAGCAGCTTTGCCCCGGCTTATGCCCGTGATCGCGCACGATTCATGCGCAATTGGCCGCAAGACAGCAATTTGTATCAAGTGATTGACCAGCGCCTGCCCAAGACGGCCCAGGGCACCGAGGCCTGACCTGCGACCCATGGCCGCTGCCTGCGCCGCGGCCACGGCGCGCGGCGGGTGCCAACCCATGCTTGGCGCTCGCCGCTAGAGGCTTGCACCTGCTTTTACGTTATAATCCCGCCCTTTCGTTGTTTCTCGCCCCTTGCGAGCACACTTCATTTTCAAGGCGCATCGCGCCCGCATGCAGACTAAACGAGGCTAGACCCCTGTGGCATTGACGATTCTTGGCCTGTCCGGCGCCCTTAGCCATGATCCTTCAGCGGCCCTGTATATCGACGGCAAGCTGATTGCCGCCGCTGAAGAAGAGCGTTTCGTGCGCGACAAACATGCAAAGAACCGCATGCCCTACGAGTCGGCGAAATTCTGCCTGGAGCAGGCCGGGATCAAGCCTTCCGACGTTGACGTAGTCGCGATTCCGTTTGCCCCGATCAGCCTGTTCGGCAAGGCTCGCTGGCACTACGCCAAGCGCTACTGGTACGCCCCGGACCGCGCCCTGGACGCGATCCTGATGGGTAACCGTCGCTACAAGCGCTACCGCAATAAGATCGTCTGGTGCCTGGAGCAGCTGGGCTTCGACCCGAAAAAGGTCAAGATCGAGCCGGTGGAACACCACCTGGCCCACGCCTCCAGTGCCTACCACTGCTCGGGCTTTACGGAGAAGACCGCGATCCTCGGGATCGACGGCAAGGGTGAGTACGCCACCACCTTCTTCGGCTACGGCGAAAACGGCAAGATCCACAAGATCAAGGAATTCTTCGACCCGGACTCCCTGGGCGGCCTCTATGGCGCGATCACCGAGTTCCTCGGCTTCGAGATGCTCGACGGCGAGTTCAAGGTCATGGGCATGGCGCCGTACGGCGATGCCAGCAAATACGATTTCTCGCGCCTGGCCAGTTTTGAAAACGGCGAGCTGGTGATCAACACCGATTACGCCAACGTCATCGGCCTGCGTCGCTACAAAGAGAAGGGCAAGGGTTTCTACTTCTCGCCAAAACTCATCGAGTGGCTGGGTCCCAAGCGCGAAGGCGACATCGCCGACGAGCCGTACATCCACTACGCGGCGAGCATGCAGGCGCTGTTCGAGAAGCTGGCCCTGCAGATGATCGACCATTACCTGGGCGACATCCTCAAGGAAACCGGCAAGCTGGCCTTCGCCGGCGGCTGTGCGCTGAACGTCAAGCTGAACCAGAAGATCATTGCCCGTCCCGAGGTCAAGGAGCTGTTCGTGCAGCCGGCTTCCGGCGACGCCGGTACCGCCGTTGGTGCGGCGGCTTACGTTTCCCATGCCCGTGGGGTGCCGGTAGAGAAGATGGAGCATGTCTATCTCGGCCCGTCCTACAGCAACGAAGACGTGATCGCGGCCTGTGCCCGCCACCCGAACAAGCCAGCCTGGCGGCAGATCGACAACACCCCGGAGCGTATCGCCAAGATCATGGTGGATGGCAACCCGGTGGCCTGGTTCCAGGGCCGCATGGAGTTCGGTCCGCGTGCCCTGGGCGGCCGTTCGATCATCGGTTGCCCGAGCGCCACTGGCGTGGCCGACCGGATCAACGAACAGATCAAGTTCCGCGAGCGCTGGAGGCCTTTCTGCCCGTCGATGCTCGACACCGTCGGCCCACAGATGATCAAGGTCGATCACCCGGCGCCGTTCATGACCTTCACCTTCGAAGTGGCTGAAGAGTGGAAGACCCGGGTGCCGGAAGTGGTCCACGAGGACGGCACGTCCCGGGCCCAGGTGCTCAAGCGCGAATACAACCCGCGCTACTACGACATGATGAAGGCCCTGGAAGTACTGACCGGCAACGGCGTGTCGCTGAACACCTCGTTGAACCGCCGTGGCGAACCGATGATCTGTTCGCCCACCGATGCCCTGAACATGTTCTACGGGTCCGACCTGCAGTACCTGATCATGGAAGACATTCTGGTGGTCAAAGACGGCGTGGACCCTTATGACACGCTCGGCTGAACGCCATGTGCTGCAGTTCTGCCACGGCTATGACGGGCCGTTCCTGGACTGTGCCCGGCAATACGCCAACCTGTTCGCGGGCAGCGGCTATCGAGTGACCACGGTGTTTCTCACCGGGGCCGCCGATGCCGATGTCGCCGCGGGCTGCGCGTCTGATGAAGTGCTGTTCATGGAATACAGCTCCAAGGCCATCCGCGGCCTGAAGCTGGGCGCCATCCGCGACCTGCGCAAGATCGCCGCGTCACGCAATTTCAGCTTCTGCATCGCTCACCGCTTCAAGCCGATCTATATCGCCTTGCTGGGTACCGGCTTGCCGGTGATCGGTGTCCATCATGCGTTTTCCGATTACAAGCGCGGCAGCCGCAAGCTCTTCGCCCAACTGTTCCGTAAGCGCCTGAGCCTGCTCGGGGTGTCCGATGCGGTGCGTGACGACATGCGTGCCTGCCTGCCGAAATGGCCGGCGCAGCGCATTCAGACCCTGTACAACCGTATCGACCTTGAGGCACTGCAGGCCGAGCAACTGAACGCTGCCCAGGCGCGCAGCGAGCTGGGCCTGTCCGCCGATGCCTGGATTGTCGGCAACGTCGGGCGCCTGCACCCGGACAAGGACCAGGCCACCTTGCTGCGTGGCTTTGCCGCGGCTTTGCCGCAATTGCCGCCGCACAGCCAACTGGCGATTCTCGGAACCGGGCGTCTGGAAAAAGACCTGAAGTCCCTGGCCCGCGAGCTGGGGATTGCCGATCGCGTGCTGTTCCTCGGGCAGGTGCCTCAGGCCCGACGCTATTTCCGCGCCTTCGATGTGTTTGCCTTGAGCTCCGACCACGAGCCTTTTGGCATGGTCCTGCTGGAGGCCATGGCCGCCGGCGTGCCGCTGCTGGCCACCGCCTGTGGCGGTGCCCGGGAAGTGGTCGAGGGGGTGGGCATCCTCTTCCCCCTGGGCGACGTTGAACATATGGCCCAGGGGCTTCAGCATCTGGCCGCGATGGACGATCACCAGCGCCGGGTCTGTGCCGAGCTGATGCTCGACCGCCTGCGCGAGCGCTTCTCCGACCGTGCTGTACGCGACGTATTCTGGCGTTTGCCGCAAGTCACCGATCTGACCGCGAGGGGCTGATGCTCAATCGATTTCAAGGCTGGCGCGAACGTGGCTGGTCAGTCATTGACGCATCGACCTACGCCGATGCCTGGCAGCGGTTCGGTGGCAGTGTGGCAACCCATCCCCTGGTGGTGGAGCAGTTGGCGGACCTGGCGCAGATCCCGGTGCGCTACCTGGCCTGGGAGCGCAACGGCCAATTGCAGGCGGCCATTGCCACCTGGGGGCGCGACCTGGCGCTGTCCAAGGACGTGCTCAAGCGGGCCGGCAAGAAGGGCCTGTTCGATATCGGCAATGCCGAACTGATCCTGCCCGCCGCTGCCGATGCTCAGGCGGTGTTGCGCCATCGTGGGCGTTACCTGTCCGCATTGAACGAGGGGCGCCTGACCGGCCTCAAGCCCCAGGCTGAACAGCTGGCCATGGCCAGGACGCCGGAAGAGCTGTCGAAGAAGTTTCGTTACAACCAGCGTCGTGAGCTGCGCCTGCTGGAAGAGGCGGGCGGAGTTGTACGCCCGGTCAGTGATTTCAGCAGCCCCGAGCTGGCGGCGATCTACTGCGACCTGTTCCAGCGCCGCTGGGGCTTTGCCGCCACCGGTGCCGAGCGTATGGCCGAGGTGCTGGAGCGCCTGCGCGAGCTGCTGATCGGTTCGGTGATCTTCCTCAACGGCGCGCCGATTGCCGTGCAACTGATCTACCGGGTCGAAGCGCCGGAGTGGATCAGCGTCGAGTACGTGAACGGTGGGGTAGACCCCGAGACCCGTGAGTTCAGCCCTGGCAGCGTGCTGAGTTTTCTCAACACCCAGAGTGCCTGGGAACAGGCCCGTGCCCTGAACAAGCCACTGCGTTTCTCCTTCGGGCGTGCCGACCGTGAATACAAGGACCGTTGGTGCAACCCTGTGCCGGTTTTCCAGGTGTGAGTCAGCCCATGAGTCGCAAGCAACAACTGCTCAAGCGCCACCGGCGCAATAAACGAATCGCTCTGTTGATCGGGCTGGTGCTGCTATTGGTGGTCGGCATCCTGGTGGCCTGGTGGGCGCCGGTATTGCTGGCGGTATTGGCCTGGCTGGCCCATGAAGCCTGGTTTGCCGATCATCTGTTCTATTCGCCCAAGGATGATTACTGCTACGACTTCGGCAGCGATGCCCAGCAGGCCGCTGTGCGCCTTGAAGCGGGTCACCTGTTGCTGGAGGCGCCGCTGGCGCTGGCCGGGAATGAAACCCTGGTTCTGGGCGTGCACGTCAAGAGTTCATGGCTGGGACGTTTTCTCGACCCGGCTGTTGAGGTGTTGGGCGGTCCGCTTGCCGATCGTCAGGTGTTCGAGCGCGGGGTCAATGGCCTGCGCTACCTCAACCTCAGCGGCCTGGCCAGTTCCCTGGTCAGTGGCGAGCTGAGGTTGCGCGGGCGCTTCTGTCGGCTCCGCATCCAGCCGCAACTGATGTTCTGGCGGGATCCCGACTACCGGCGCCAGCGGGTGATGGTGATCGCTCCCCATGCCGACGATGCCGAGTTGGCAGCCTTCGGTCTGTACAGCCAGGCCGACGAGGCCTGGATCGTGACCCTCACCGCAGGCGAAATCGAGGCTGAGCATTACCAGGCCATGGGCATGAACCCGGCAGAGGCGGCGCGGATCAAGGGGCGCTTGCGGGCCTGGGACAGTATTACTGTGCCGCGCTGGGCCGGGGTGCCTGAATCCCATTGTGTGCAGTTGGGCTATTTCTGCCTGCAGCTGCCTGCCATGCAGGCCTCCCCTGAACAGCCGGTGGCCTCTCGCGAGGCGCAACTGAGCGATATCCGCTTGTTCCGCCAGTTCAATCCATTCCCGCTGCCCGCCGACCAGGACGGGTTGCCGACCTGGAACAATCTCCTGGCCGACCTGCGTGAGCTGCTGCTCAAGGCGCGCCCTGAAGTGATAGTGCTGCCGCACCCGACGCTGGACCCTCATCCCGATCACATCTGTGCTCGCGAGGCGGTCATGCAAGCCCTGGAAGGGCTGGCCTGGCAGCCGACCACTATCCTTGGCTACGCCAATCACCTGCATGACAACGACCGCTGGCCCATGGGGGATTCGGGCGCAGGCATTGCGTTGCCGCCGGTGTTCGAGTCGACGGCTGTGTTGCGCCCCTGGTGCTTGTCACTGTCCCAGGGCGAGCAGTATGACAAGGCCATGGCCTTGGGCATGATGCATGACCTGCAACCGAAAATGCCGTTCAAGCGACGCCTGCGCAGGTCGATACAATGGCTTATGGCCAGTAGGATGCCTTCAGCACTTGGGGAGAATGAGTTCTTTCGCAAGGCGGTCAGACGCCATGAGCTGTTCTGGCTATTGCAACAGCGATAAACCGACATAACCATGGGGGCGTTTTGTAGCCCCAATCCGACAGTGAGTCCTTTGTGATCAATCCTCGCCCGCGAATCTTGTTTCTCATGCCCTACTTCGGGCGTTGGCCATTCTGGATGCCGTTTTTTCTCGAAAGCTGCCGCCGGAATCCGGATATCGACTGGCTCTTTTTCAGCGACTGCGGGACCCCGGACAATCTGCCGCCGAACGTCAAGCTAGAAAGCATGAGCTTTGCTGAGTACTGCGCTTTGGTATCCCGGCGCCTGGAGATCGACTTTGCGCCCAATGCTGCCTACAAGCTCTGTGATATCAGGCCGGCAATGGGGTACATCCATATTGATCGTCTGGAGGGCTACGACTTCTGGGCCTTCGGCGATATCGACCTGGTCTACGGTGACCTGCGGGCCTATTTCACTGCGGATCGCCTGGCGGGGTATGACCTGTTCTCCACCCATGAACGGCGTGTCGCCGGGCACTTGTGCCTGATACGCAATACTGCACGCAAGCTTGAGTTGTTCAGGCAGATCAAGGATTGGCAGACGCGCTTTACCGACCAGCAGCATCACGCACTGGATGAAGGGGCGTTCAGTCGGATTTTCCTCTGGCGCAAGAATTTTCCTGAGCCGCTGTTCAAGCTGGTGGGCAAGTTCAATCCATGGCGCCGCCGCAGTGAGTTCACCGAGGCCTTCAGCACGCCGGGCGGAGTCATCAAGTGGCATGACGGCAGCCGTGATTTTCCGACGCGCTGGTACTGGAAGGATGGGCATCTGACCAATGACCGCGACGGCGACCGCAGTTTCCCGTATTTCCACTTTGTGTGCTGGAAGCGCAATGAGTGGTCGCAGTTGTCAGAGCCTGATGCGCAGTCGGTTCGGGCCCTGGCCAGCGAGCCGTCCTGGATCATCGATGCCACAGGTTTTCACCGGGGATAGTTATGAGTCAGCGCTTCAAGGTCCTGCAGTTGCAGCCGGACTACAACGTCAAGTCCCACGACTTCGCCGACCTCGCCGAGCAGATCGTCAAGGCCTTGCCGGCTGAGCGTTACGAAGTCACTGCAGCGTTCCTGCGGGGGCGCCCCGGGCCGAACGATCCGGTAAGCCGCGCCGCACATTCGGTGTATTTCGAGTTTTCCGACAAATCCCTCAAGGGCATGCGCCTGCGGGCCATGTGGCGGCTGTTTCAGTTCTGCCGCAAGGAAAAGTTCGATGTGGTGATCTGCAACCGCTTCAAGCCGGTGAACATGATGCTGGCCCTCAACCGCTGGTTGAAGGTGCCATTGTGCATAGGAATTTCCCACGGTTTCGGTGAGTACGACCGGCTTTATCGGCGCCGCCAGACCCAGCGTCTGATCGATCGGCATTGGCGCTTTGTCGGTGTGTCCCCGGCCGTCAAGCAGTACCTGCTCGATTGCCAATGCGGTTTCACCGACCAGAACACCTGGGCGATCACCAACGCCATCGATATCGAACAGGCAGAGGCCTTGCAGCATTCCCGCGAGCGCTCCCGGGAGTTGCTGGGGCTGGCCCCCGATGTGCGGCTGATTGGTGCCTTGGGCCGGCTGGTGCCGGTCAAGGGTCATACCTATCTGCTGCAGGCCTTTGCTCAACTCAAGGACAAGTACCCGCAAACTCAGTTGGCAATCATTGGTGCCGGTCGTGAGGAAGCCAATCTGTGCGCTGAAATCGAGCGCCTGGGGCTGCAGGGCCGGGCTCACCTGCTGGGTTTCAGGGAGAACGCCCTGCAATACGTGCGGGCCTTCGATATCTGGACCATGCCGTCGCTCGCCGAGGGGCTGGGCCTGGCCTTGCTTGAAGGCATGAGCGGGCAGTTGCCGGTGATCGCCTCGAACGTGCCGGCCATGCTGCCGCTGATCGAGGGGGCTGGCGGCCTGGCCGTGGAGCCGGCCAATGTGCCGGCGCTGGTAGCCGCGCTGGATGCCTATCTCGGGCTGTCCGACGAGGAACTGGCCGCCAAGGGCCAGCAGGCCTATGCCTATCTGCAGAAAGAACACGATATCGAGGTGTTCCGCGAGGAGTACCGGCAATTGATCGACTCCGGCTTGAGTCAAGCGGGCAAGAGGCAGCAATGACAGACCAGCAACCTGTGGTGACGGTGATTATCGCCTCCTACAACCACGCGCCCTACATTGAGCAAAGCATTCTCAGTGTGCTCAACCAGACCTATCCGAACATCGAGCTGCTGGTGGTGGATGACGGTTCCAGCGATGACAGTGTCGAGCGTATCCGGCGCCTGCAGGAGCAGCATGGCTTCGACTTTCGGGTCCAGCAGAATCAGGGCCTGACCAACACTCTCAATGGTGCCATTGCACGGTCCAGGGGCAGCCTGATCGTGCCTTTCGGCTCCGACGACATCATGCTGCCCGAGCGCATTGCGACTCAGGTGGCCTACATGGATGGCAAGCCTGAAGTGGGGATCTGCGCGGGCAATATCGAGCTGATCGACAGCGATGGCAACCTGTTTCCCGAGAAGCGCCAGCGCCGTGACGTGCCGTTCCGGCGCCTGGACTTCGACGACATGTTCCTTGAGCGCAAGCCCTATCCACCGGCTCCGACCCTGATGATTCGTCGTGAGGCCCTGGAAAAGGTCGGCGGTTTCGATCCGAATATCCGCCTTGAAGACCTGCTGATCGAGTTGAAGATCACCCGGGCCGGCTATTTCATCGATGGCTTGAACGTGTTGATGGCGCGGTATCGCAAGCACGCCACCAATTCCTACAAGAATCACCGGTTCATGATCGACAACATCCTGCGTTCCTACGCCCTGTTCAGCGACCACCCGCTGTATGAGGAAGTGCGCTACAAGTTCCTCAGTTCGATGTTCCTCAAAGTCTCCAATCGGGATCGCAAGCTGGCGCGCGAACTGCTGGCACAGATCCCCCTCAGGGCCTGGAACAAGAAAACCTGGCGTGGATTGGCCCGCCTGTTCTTTTCTCCTCTGGAAAAAGACTGAAGAGCTACGGCGCTCTGGAAGGGCGGTACACCGCAAAAAAAAGACAGCCCGAGAGGCTGTCTTTTTTTGCGTTCAATTCGGGCTATTGCCTAATGGGCGCCCTTGAGGCCCTTGGCTGCTGGTGGTTGCAGCAGCAGGTTGGCCCGCTCGGTTGAAGTGCGCTGAGCGTAACCTTCCTGCAATGCCTTCAGGTGCTCCTGGAAAAGCCATTGGCTGTCTTCGGGATAGCGTTGCATGTGGCGCAGGTTGCGCTGGCGCAATGAGGTTCTCAGCGATGATGGGTAAACACGCAGGTCGGCCAGGTCGATCAGTCCAAACTGACGATTGTCCAGGACCAGCACATTCGCCAGATGCAGAGAGCGGAAGTACACGCCCTGTTCGTGCAGGGCGGCCATGAAGGTGCCAAAGCTCTTGATCAGGCTAGCGCGCGCCTGCGGCGAGTCCGCGGAGTGCAGGCACTGGCGCAGGGTTCGTCCAGGCAGTGGCTGGTAACGTACGGCGTTGCTGCCATCCGCGAGACGATACAAGCCCAGGATGCTTGGAGTAGTGATTCCTAGATCGCGTAGTTGCTCGCTGTTTGTGGCAAAGCGCTCCGAGTAGGGATTGAAACCGCCAGAGGTGTACCAGCGCCGCGGCCGGAACAGCTTGAAGAAGCTGCCATCCTCCAACTGCAGGACCTTGGGCCCGAGGCCATCGGATTCTATTACCTGGGCGTTGGCGGTGAGCTGCTCGGCGGCAGCTGGTGTGAGTACCTGGCAGGTCAGGGCCGGTGTGCGCCTGGCTCGCTGGCTGATGCACAAGGCGGCAATCAGGGCCAGGGGAATCCACAGCAGGAACCAGTGCTCCTTGGGCCGGGAAAGAATCCCTCCTCCCTCTGTCAGGCCGGCGCCGATACCGAACATGAGCCAGGTCGAGGCCAGGATGAACAGCGGAGCGCTTCGTAATTGCCAGCTCTTGAACAAGCCCCAGGCTTGCATGAACAGCCAGGGAAGCAAGCCGATGATGCCGACGTAGTACAGCACGCCCAATGCAAAATTATGAGGTTCTGCCAGGAGATAGCCAATGCCGACATCTACCACCAGGTCCGCGTTGTAACCGTGGCCGATCCATGGGTGGGCGGCAATGTAGTTGAGCATCAGTGCCCAGATCTCAAAGCGGTAGGAGTTGCCACGCTCGCCCAGCATTTGCGAGAACAGCAACAGCACGGTTGTCCCGCCAATCAGCATCGCCGCGAGCAGCAGCAACGAGCGGCGGTTCCAGCAGATAAAGCAGATCCAGGCAGCGGCTAGTGTCAAGGCCACTAGTGGAGTACGCGAGCCAGTCGCAATCACCGTGGCGAACATGATGCCCATGGCCGGGACACTGAGGAAAAGGACCCGCATGCGCTGGCAGGTCATGCTGAGCCAGAGCCAGTAGACCAGGAAGAACCCGAAGACGTGGGAGCTCAGCAGAGGGTTGTCGAAGGCGCCGCTGCCAATCATGCGTGTGCCGGGGGCATAGACCTTGCTGAACGCATACAGATTGAAGAGCGAGGCAAGGAGGGCCACGGTTGCCGCACAGAAAAGCAGCGGTTGCACAATGTCCCGGCGATAGCTGAGCAGCAGGCTGCAACCGGCAAAGAGCATGAGCAGGTGCAGGGGCGTCTTGAACTCGCCAGCCACGCTATCGACTGGCGGGCTCCAGGCCAGGCTGATCAGGGCCCAGCTGCAAAACAGCAGGACGGCGATGAAAATAGGCTCGCGCAGCAGGTTCTTGATTTCGCCGGGACGCATGCACAGCGCGATCAGCGTCGGGATGCTGAACAGTCCGTAGTACAGCTTGTGCAATCCACTGCGCCCCGGCAGGAAGAACATCGCACAGAGAAGCAGTAGATAACCGATCGGCAGAATCCACAGGCAAATGAAATCGAATACTCGATTGGCCGTGTTGTGAAGGGCATTGGGTTGCATGCTTGAACGTTCATCCCGGAAGTTAAGCTGGCAATCATAACGACTTATGGCTGGCGGTGTCGTTGGTCAGCTGAACAATCTCGGGCCTATGGGAGTGCCAGTACCGCGAACAAGCTGTGCTAAAGTCAGCCTCCTTTTTGACGACATTCGCGTGATATGACCGACTCCAGTCCTGACGCAAGCCCCTCGAGCTTGAAAATCTACTTCCGTCTGCTCGGCTATGTGCGGCCCTATATTGGTCTGTTTCTCATCAGCATCGTCGGGTTCCTGATCTTCGCTTCGACTCAGCCCATGCTCGGCTACATCCTCAAGTATTTCGTCGACGGCCTGTCCAACCCTCAGGCGGTGCTGTTTCCCGGTGTGCCTTATCTGCGCGACATGCAGTTGCTCCAAGCGGTGCCGCTGCTGATCGTGCTGATCGCTGCCTGGCAAGGCCTGGGCTCCTACCTGGGCAACTACTTCCTGGCCAAGGTATCCCTGGGGCTGGTGCACGATTTGCGGGTGCAACTGTTCAACAACCTGTTGACCCTGCCCAACCGTTACTTCGACAAGCACAACTCCGGGCACCTGATCTCGCGTATCACCTTCAACGTGACCATGGTCACGGGGGCGGCGACGGACGCGATCAAGGTGGTGATCCGCGAAGGCATGACCGTGATCTTCCTGTTCGCCTCGCTGTTGTGGATGAACTGGCGCCTGACCCTGGTGATGATCGCCATCCTGCCGCTGATCGCGGTCATGGTCCGCACCGCCAGCAAGAAATTCCGCAAGCAGAGTAAGAAGATCCAGGTGGCCATGGGTGATGTGACCCATGTTGCCTCGGAAACCATCCAGGGCTATCGCGTGGTTCGCAGCTTTGGCGGCGAGACCTATGAGCAGCAGCGTTTTCTTGCTGCCAGCCAGGGCAACACCGACAAGCAACTGCGCATGACCCGTACCGGCGCCATCTACACCCCACTGTTGCAACTGGTGATCTACAGCGCCATGGCGGTGCTGATGTTCCTGGTGCTGTATCTGCGCGGTGATGCTTCTGCCGGTGAAATGGTGGCCTATATCACCATGGCCGGTCTGCTGCCCAAGCCGATCCGCCAACTGTCCGAAGTCAGCTCAACGATCCAGAAAGGCGTGGCGGGTGCGGAGAGCATCTTCGAGCAGTTGGACGTCGAGCCCGAGGTCGATCGCGGCACCGTCGAGCGCGCCAGCATCAATGGGCACCTGGAGGTGCGCAACCTGAGTTTCACCTACCCGGGAACCGAACGGCAGGTGCTCGATGACATCAGCTTCAGTATCGAGCCCGGGAAAATGGTGGCGTTGGTGGGGCGTTCCGGCAGTGGCAAGTCGACCCTGGCCAACCTGATTCCGCGGTTCTACCACCACGACAAGGGCCAGATTCTTCTGGATGGCACCGAGGTCGAAGACTTCCGCCTGCTGAACCTGCGTCGGCATATCGCTCAGGTTACCCAGCACGTCACGCTGTTCAGTGACACCGTGGCCAACAACATTGCCTACGGTGACCTGGCCGGTGCGCCGCGTGAGGACATCGAGAAGGCCGCCGCCGATGCCTATGCCATGGACTTCATTGCCCAGTTGCCCGAAGGCCTGGATACCCAGGTAGGGGAGAACGGCGTACTGCTTTCAGGTGGCCAGCGCCAGCGCCTGGCGATTGCCCGGGCCTTGCTGAAGAACGCCCCGCTGCTGATTCTCGACGAGGCCACTTCGGCCCTGGACACCGAATCCGAGCGGCACATCCAGGCCGCCCTGGACAAGGTCATGAAGGGCCGCACCACCCTGGTGATTGCCCACCGCCTGTCGACCATCGAGAAAGCCGACCTGATCCTGGTCATGGACCAGGGGCGGATTGTCGAGCGCGGCAGCCATACCCAGCTGCTGGCACAGAACGGCTACTACTCGCGGCTGCATGCCATGGGCCTGGAAGAGCCCGCGCCCAGCGGAATCGCCTGACCTGTTCCGGGGAGCGAGCCGGCTCGCTCCCCGGGGCCTTGGTGTGCAAGGCACCTTGGCATCATTTGTAGCCGCTTCCTTACAGTCTTGACCAAGCCTAAATAATTCTGCGTTTCCCGCTTGTTATGGTTCCCGCCTGAATCTTTGAACAGATCGAGGGGGCCATCCCTCTCGCGTGGGTAGCAGAATGTTGCAACGCTTTGTGTGGAAGTTATTACCCAAGACCCAGCGCAATTTCCTGCTTGGGCGCCTGTCGGTGGTGGATCGCCAAGTGGTGAACAAGTCCATGTCGGCCAATGTGCGCTTTCCTGATGCCTTCTCCCGGCACTCCTGCCTGTTCATTCATGTCCCCAAGTGCGCGGGCAGCAGCATCTGTTCGGCATTGTTCGACGGTTGGATGCCCGGGCACCTGCCGTTGTACTGGTACGAGCAGCAGTTTCCCCAGGCCTTTTCCAGCAGCTTCAAGTTTGCCTTCGTGCGCGACCCCCTGGAGCGCGCCTACTCGGCCTACGCTTTCCTGCGGGGCAATCGCCTCGGCCGACGGGACCAGGCAGCCCAGGCGCTGGTAGGGCATTACCGCGACTTCGATGACTTTATCGGCCGCTGGCTGCACCCGGAAACCATCCACAAGCAGATGCACTTTGCTGCCCAGAGCGATTTTCTCATCGACTCCCTGGGCCGACTGGCCCTGGATTTCGTCGGCTATCAGGAGCACCTGCAGCGAGATTTCCAACTGCTGTGCGAGCAGTTGCAGGTCCAGACCCGACTGCCCCATGTCAACAGCACCCAGCAGCGCCATGGCACCCCCGTCAGGGATATTTGTTCGGTACGCACCCGGCGCCTGGTGCGCCGGGTCTATCAACGCGACTACG
Organism: Pseudomonas sp. GW822-FHT04H02; assembly: GCF_058800645.1. Classification (NCBI taxonomy): domain Bacteria; kingdom Pseudomonadati; phylum Pseudomonadota; class Gammaproteobacteria; order Pseudomonadales; family Pseudomonadaceae; genus Pseudomonas; species Pseudomonas sp. GW822-FHT04H02. The sequence continues at coordinate 202,494 of NZ_JBXAMM010000006.1, forward strand.
AGATGCTCGGTTATGAATAAGCTTGCCTGTGTACCGCTGGAGCGCCCGCAAATCCGTCCCTACAGCCTGTCGTTGTCCACCGAGGCCCGGGCCGCCCTCAAGCAGCAGCAACCCTGCTGTTTTTGGCTGACCGGATTGTCGGGGGCCGGCAAGTCGACCCTGGCCAATCTGTTGGAGCTGCGGCTCAACGAGTTGGGTATGCACACCTTCGTCCTCGACGGCGACAACGTTCGTAGTGGCCTGTGCAGTGACCTGGGAATGGGGGCCGAGGCGCGCAAGGAGAATATCCGCCGCATGGCCGAGGTGGCACGGCTGATGGTGGACGCCGGCCTGCTGGTCATAGTGTCGGCGATCTCGCCGTTTCGCGCCGAGCGCGATGCCGCCCGCGTGCTGTTCGGCCCGGGGGAATTCATCGAGGTGTACGTCAGTACACCTTTTGACACCTGTGCCCGGCGTGACCCCAAAGGGTTGTACCAGGCTGCGCTGGAGGGGCGGATCAAGGACTTCACCGGGCTCGACAGCCCCTATGAAGCGCCGTTGCAGGCCGATTGCGAGATCGACACGGCGACCGTGGCACTGCCGGAGGCGATCCGCCGCCTGCTGCAACTCCTGCCCCGTAAATAAGCGGCAAGAATTCTTCGTCGGCCCCATTCAAGGCATAGAACTAGGCGGCGCCAACCCTGTGTTAATATCGCGCCCCTGTTCATTTTGTATGTGGGATGCTCCATGAAGTTGTCCATGCCGCGATTCGATCAAGCCCCCGTCTTGGTGGTCGGCGATGTCATGCTCGACCGTTACTGGCATGGTGGTACCTCACGGATTTCCCCTGAGGCGCCAGTGCCGGTGGTCAAGGTCGAGCAAATCGAGGATCGCCCCGGCGGTGCCGCCAACGTTGCCCTGAACATCGCTGCCCTCGGCGCGCCGGCCTCCCTGGTGGGCGTGACCGGCGACGATGAAGCCGCCGACAGCCTGGCCAACAGCCTGCAAGGCGCGGGCGTGCGTGCGCTGTTCCAGCGCATCAAGCACCAGCCGACCATCGTCAAGCTGCGGGTCATGAGCCGTCACCAGCAGTTGTTGCGTATCGATTTCGAAGAACCCTTCGCCACCGACGCCCTGGCCCTGGCGGCCGAGGTCGATGCCCTGCTCGACGGGATCAAGGTGCTGGTGTTGTCCGACTACGGCAAGGGCGCGCTGCGCAATCACCAGGTGCTGATCGCCGCTGCGCGGGCCCGGGGCATTCCGGTGCTGGCGGACCCCAAGGGCAAGGATTTCTCCATCTACCGCGGCGCCAGCCTGATCACGCCGAACCTCAGCGAGTTCGAGACCATCGTCGGCGGCTGCGCCGACGAGCACGAACTGGTGAGCAAGGGCGCGCAGTTGATGCATGACCTGGAGCTGGGGGCGCTGCTGGTGACCCGTGGCGAACATGGCATGACCCTGTTGCGCCCCGACCACCCGGCCATGCACTTGCCAGCCCGGGCCCGGGAAGTGTTCGACGTTACCGGTGCCGGGGATACGGTGATCTCCACCCTGGCGGCCGCCATTGCCGCCGGCGAAGAGCTGCCCCACGCAGTGGGCCTGGCCAATCTGGCGGCCGGCATCGTGGTTGGCAAGCTGGGTACCGCCGCCATCAGTGCTCCCGAACTGCGCCGGGCGATCCAGCGCGAGGAAGGCTCCGAGCGCGGGGTGCTGAGCCTCGACCAGTTGTTGCTGGCCATCGATGATGCCCGAGCCCACAACGAGAAGATCGTCTTCACCAACGGCTGCTTTGACATCCTGCATGCCGGGCACGTGACCTACCTGGAACAGGCGCGAGCCCAGGGCGACCGGTTGATCGTGGCGATCAACGATGACGCTTCGGTCAGCCGCCTCAAGGGCCCAGGCCGTCCGATCAACAGTGTCGACCGGCGCATGGCGGTGCTGGCGGGGCTGGGGGCGGTGGACTGGGTGATCAGTTTCCCCGAAGGCACCCCGGAAAACCTCCTGTCCCAGGTTCGGCCGGACGTGCTGGTGAAGGGCGGTGACTATTCCATCGACCAGGTTGTAGGTGCCGATATAGTCGGTGCCTATGGCGGCACCGTTAAGGTGCTGGGGCTGGTGGAAAACAGCTCGACCACGGCTATCGTCGAGAAGATCCGCAAGACCGACAAGGCCGAGTAACGGCCTTGCGGTCCACAAAAAAGGCGCCTGTTGCAGGCGCCTTTTTTTTGCCTCAGCCCTGGCGCCGGGCCTTGCCGGGGACGATCTTGCGCAGGATCTGCCGGGCCCGGCCGGTTAGCCGCGATAGCTTCGACGCCTTTTGCGGTGGCTCCAGGCCCCGCTGCCTGAGCCAGTCCTTCCAGCGAATCCGCTCGTCACTCACCACCCAGCCTTCCTGCTGGGCGAAGCTTTCCGCCAGGTACAGGCCGCGGGTGCTGGCCGGATGCAACTGGTCTTTCTTCAGGGTGTAGAGCTCGGCGCAGGGCTCGCCGTTGTCCAGGGGCATCAGGTACAGGTCCGGGCGCTTGCGGTCCAGCCGTGCCACCAGTTGGTCGCCCTCCAGGCGCTCGTCGACGTGGAACAGGCTCAGGGACTTGGCTTCCCTCGGCACGTCCAGGCGCAGGTCGTAGATCAACTGCAGTGAGGCGGTGGGCAGGTGCACATAGGCCCGGGGACGCTCCAGCAACTGCAGGTTGCCACAGCGCACCGGCAGCGCCGCCCCGGACAGCGGGGTCAGGCGAAAGGGCAGGGCCTCGCGATAGTGCAGGGCGCCGGCGTAGGGCGCGGGCAGCCAGGTGTCGTTGAAGCGCCCACCGAGCCAGCCTTCGGGGGTTTCCAGCAGGCATTCCTCGGCAATTTCCTGGATCGCGGTATGCAGTGGCAGGTTGAGCTCGTGAGCCGGGACATAGCCGGAAATCAGCTTGAGCACCACATCGCCGCGATCCTGGCGGCGCTGGCGCACCAGCACCCAGTAGTCGCGGTTCTGCCAGTGCAGGGTCAGGCGCACCGAGACCCCGAGGTTGGCCAGCTCCAGGGCGAAGCGCTGATTGTCGGCCACCGTCACCGCGCGCCGGCGCTGCAGGGTCTGGGCGAAGTTCAGCGGCATTCCGACGCTCTGGTAGCTCAAGCCTTCGGGAGTCGCTTCGACGAACAGGGGCAGGGTCTTGAAGTTGCTGGGGTTCTTTCTAATGAGCGGTCGCGACATCTCGGCTCCTTCTTGCGTCGGGGTCGGCCGCGTCGGCGGCATCAGTTCTTGCCAAGGACCTGCGCCACAGTCGACACGTTATGGGCCAGGTGCAAGGGATTGATGGTCCCGACAATAGCACTGGCGACACCGGGCCGGTCAAACAGCAGTTCGAAGCTGGCCCGCACCGGATCGATGCCCGGGCTCAGGCAGACGTGGCCGCTGGCAAGCGCCTTTTTCACCAGGATGCCCTTGTGGTGAGCGGTAGCGTAGTCAATGACTGCCCGCTCGGCCTGTTCGTTCAGATTGTAGGTAACCATGGCGCAATCGCCTTGCTCCAGGGCCTTCAGGCCGCCGTCTACGGTCTTGCCGGAGAAGCCGAAGCCACGGATCTTGCCCTCCTGCTTGAGCTGCGCCAGGGCCTGGTAGACCTCGCACTGCTCGAGGATCGCCAGGTCGTTGCCGTCGGAATGCACCAGCACCAGGTCGATGAAGTCGGTTTCCAGGCGTTGCAGGCTGCGCTCCACGGACATCCGGGTATGGGCCGCGCTGAAATCGTGCCGCGACAGGCCATCGGCGAACTCTTCGCCGACCTTGCTGACAATCACCCATTCCTGGCGCTGGCCGCGCAGTAGCGGGCCCAGGCGCTCTTCGCTGCGGCCGTAGGCCGGAGCGGTGTCGATCAGGTTGATGCCCAGGTCGCGGGTCAGCTTGAGCAGCATGCGGGCCTCCTGGTCGTCGGGGATCTGGAAGCCGTTGGGGTATTTCACGCCCTGGTCGCGGCCCAGTTTCACCGTGCCCAGACCCAGGGGCGACACCAGCAGGCCGGTGCTGCCCAAGGGGCGATGCAGATCGTGCAGGGTTGGCTGGCTCATGGCAGCAGTTGCTCCCAGGCTGGTTGCGCCAGGGGCGGCTTGGGCAGTTCGGGCAGGGCCTGGGCGGCGGCGGGGTGAATGCCGTCGCGCTCCAGGGCAGCCAGGACCCGGTCGGCGAAGTCCGGCGCCAGGGCCAGCTTGGTCGGCCAGCCCACCAGCAGGCGATCCTGCTCGGCGAGGAAGGCGTTGTCCGGGCGGGTCAGGCCCGACTGTGCCGGTTCGGCGCGGTCGACACGCAGGGTGGCCCATTGCGCCTGGCTCAGGTCGATCCAGGGCAGCAGTTGCCCCAGTTCCTTCTGGGCTGCGGCAATCTGCGCTGCCGGTTCCCGGGCCACGCCCTCGGCTTCGGCGATATCGCCCCCCAGGTACCAGACCCACTGGCCGTCGGCGGCCGGGTGAGTGGTGACGGTGATCCGTGGTTTTGGCCCGCCGCCCAGGCAGTGGGCGTACAGCGGTTTCAGGCTCGGGCCCTTGACCAGCACCATGTGCAATGGTCGCCGTTGCATGGCGGGCTGGCTCAGGCCGGCCGCTTGCAGCAGCTCGGCATTGCCGGCTCCGGCGCTGAGGACAATGCGTTGCGCGCGGATTTCCCGCCCGTCGACCCGCAGGCCCAGCAGTTGGCCGTTCTCCAGCAGGGGCTCGATCTTCTGCCCGGCCAGCAGGCTGTCTCCCGCCAGGTGCGCGAGGCGCTCGATCAGGCTCGGCACATCCACTACCAGTTCGGCGAGGCGGTAGACCTTGCCCTTGAAGCGCTTGTCCTGCAGGGCCGGGGGCAGTTGCTCGCCCTTGACTTGATCGACCCGTCCGCGTACCGCCTTGCTGGCGAAGAAGCTGGTGAGGTTGCCGGCCAGGGTGCCGGGGGACCAGAGGTAGTGGGCCTCGGACAGCAGGCGCACGCCGGACAGGTCCAGCTCGCCATTGCCCGCCAGGGCTTCGCGCCAGCGCCGTGGCATGTCGGCAATGGCCTCGGAGGCGCCAGTGAGGGCGCCGTGCAGGGCGTATTTGGCGCCGCCGTGGATGATCCCCTGGGATTTCACGCTCTGTCCGCCGCCGAGGCTGGCGCTTTCCACCAGCACGGTGGAAAAACCCAGGCGTTGCAGGCGAGCGTTGAGCCAGAGACCGGCGACGCCTGCGCCGACAATCAGCACATCGGTGGAAATAGCGGATGGCATGCAGCGACCTCGGTAAGTAAAACGAAGCCGCAAGTTTCAAGCCTCAGGCCTCAAGCTGCAAGCTTGGCGCTCACTCTGGCCGCTTGAGGCGTGTGGCGTGAGGCTGCTTTCTAGTGCCCGGCGGTTTTCGAGAACAACTGGATCACCACCACGCCGAGGACGATCAGCGCCATGCCCAGCATCGCCGGGATATCCAGCTTCTGGCCGTACAGAAACAGCGCGGCGATGCTCACCATGACGATGCCCATGCCGGCCCATACCGCGTAGGCCACGCCCACCGGCACCGTACGCACCACCAGGGTCAGCATCCAGAAGGCCACGCCGTAGCCGACGATGATCAATGCCAGGGGCAGCGGAGTGCTCAGGCCCTTGACCGCTTTCATTGAAACAGTGGCGATCACTTCCGCGCAGATGGCGATAGCCAGGTAGTAGTAAGCGTTCATGGGAGGGTTCCTCGGGGCTGGGACTGCTTTATGAGGTCGGCATTCTAGAGAAAGTTCAGATGGGGTAAAGTCATTACCTATCTGGATGATAGATAGGTTGTGCCATGAACATGCAATGGAACCTGGAGCAGTTGCGCCTGTTTGTCGGGGTCGCCGAACTGCGTTCGTTTTCTGCCGTGGCCCGCCAGCAGCGCAAGGCGCAATCGGCCATCAGCAGTGCCATCGCCCAGTTGGAGGATGACCTGGGAGTGAGCCTGTTCGAACGCAGCAGTGGCCGCCAGCCAAGGCTGACGGAGGCGGGCAGTGCACTGTTGCAGGAAGCGCGGGAGATCCTGCGCCAGTGCGACCGCCTCAATGGCCGGGCGCTGGCCTTGATGCGCGGCCAGGAGGCGCGGTTGCGCCTGGCCCAGGACGAAGCGATGCCCTATCAGCCGGTGCTCGACAGCCTGGAGGCTTTGGCGGAACACTTTCCCAGCCTGGAGGTGCAACTGGCCAGCGGGGCCCAGGGCGACGTAGCGCGCAAACTGGTGGAGCGCCGGGCCGACCTGGGGTTGCTGTTTCACCATGAGCAGATGCCGGAAACTTTGGAGCGCCGGGCCCTGGGCAGTGTGGAGATGGTCACTGTCTGCGCCGTGGGGCATCCGCTGGCCCATGAAAAAAGGGTCAACCGCCAGTTGCTGGCGCTACACCGGCAGTTGCTCATCGCTCCGCAAGCCAGTGGCTACCCCGGTGGTGAGCAGGTCAGCCCCCAGGTCTGGCGGGCTGACAGCTTCTACGTCCTGGCCGAATGGCTGATGCGCGGGCTGGGCTGGGCCTGGCTGCCACGGCATGTGGTGCAGTACCCGGCCTATCAGAACCAGATGGTGGAGCTGGCCAGCCAATGGACGCCCCCGGCACTGGTGGTGGAGCTGGCCTGGCGCCGTGACGAACCTCTGGGCCCCGCGGCGCACTGGCTGGCAGAACGTTTTGCCGTGCACCTGAAGGCGATCGGCTAAAAAACCGATAAACTCCGCCGCCATGAATAGAACTCTCTATACCGCATTGTTTTACCTGGGGCTGCCGTTGGTAGCGATCCGCCTGTGGCTGCGCTCGCGCAAGGCGCCGGCTTATGCCAAGCGCATTGGCGAGCGTTTCTCTCTCGGCTTGCCGAGCATGCAACCCGGTGGCATCTGGGTGCATGCGGTGTCGGTGGGCGAGAGCATCGCTGCCGCGCCGATGATCCGGGCGCTGCTGGCGCGTTATCCACAGCTGCCGATTACCGTGACCTGCATGACTCCCACCGGCTCCGAGCGCATCCACGCGCTGTTTGCCAACGAGCCGCGGATCCAGCACTGCTACCTGCCCTACGACTTGCCTTGCGCCGCGGCGCGGTTTCTCGATCGGGTGCAGCCCAAGCTGGCGGTGATCATGGAAACCGAACTGTGGCCCAACCATATCGACCAGTGTGCCCGGCGCGGGATTCCTGTAGCCCTGGCCAATGCCCGGTTGTCCGAGCGTTCGGCCAAGGGCTATGGGCGTTTTGCTCGGCTGACCGCACCGATGCTGGCGCAGATGAGCCTGTTCGCGGTGCAGACCGAAGCCGAGGCCCAGCGTTTCCTCCGGCTTGGGGCTCGCCCAGAGACTGTGCAAGTGACCGGATCGATCAAGTTCGACCTGAGCATCGACCCGCAGTTGCTGCAGCGGGCCACTGAGCTGCGCCAGCAATGGCAGGCCATGGAGCGCCCGGTGTGGATCGCCGCCAGTACCCACGAGGGCGAAGACGCGGTGGTGCTCGATGCCCACCGGCAACTGCTGGGCAATTACCCCAATGCCTTGCTGATCCTGGTGCCGCGGCACCCGGAGCGCTTCGACTCGGTGCATGAGCTGTGCCGGCAGCAGGGTTTTGCCACGGTGCGCCGTTCTGCAGCCGAGCCGGTGCTGGCCACCACCTCGGTACTGCTGGGGGACACCATGGGCGAATTGCTGTTCCTCTATGCCCTGGCCGACAGCGCCTTTGTCGGCGGCAGCCTGGTGCCCAACGGTGGGCACAACCTGCTGGAGCCGGCAGCCCTGGCCAAGCCGGTGATCAGCGGGCCGCATCTGTTCAATTTCCTGGAAATCGCCGCGATGCTGCGTGAGGCCGGAGCCTTGCAGGAAGTGGACGATGCCGAGGGGCTCGCGGTGGCGGTGCAGCGTCTGTTCGAGCTACCCCAGGATGCGCGCAAGATGGCCGATGCCGGGCTCAAGGTGCTCAAGGCCAACCAGGGCGCCTTGCAACGGCTGCTCGACGGCCTTGGCCGCCTCCTGGGCAGGCACTGATCGTCGCCTTCGGTAGCCGCTGTCGCATGGCCGTAAAAGGCCGTTACACCGCCATGAAAAAGGCCACCGCAAAGGTGGCCTTTTTCATGCCTGCGACCTTCAGGGGCGGGCCCTGAGCTGCTCCTGGGCGGCCTTGGCCAGGTCTGGCGGCAGGAAGTCGCGATCTGGGTTGTAGTCGGCCTTGAGATAGCGCGACAGGTCCTGCAGGTCCCCCGGATTGAGGGTGCCGGCCGCCTGTTTCAGGCGCAGGTTGTCGAGGATGTAGTCGTAGCGGCTGTTGTTGTAGTTGCGCACCGAGGTGTACAGCTGGCGCTGGGCGTCGAGCACATCGACGATATTGCGCGTGCCCACCTGGTAGCCGATCTCCGTGGCCTCCACTGCGCTCTGGTTGGAAATGATCGACTGGCGCCGGGCCTGGACCTGCTCGACATCGGTGTTCACCGCGCGGTGCAGGTTGCGGGTGTTTTCCACCACCTGGCGGCGCAGGGATTCACGCTGTTGCTCGGTCTGGCTCAGGCGCGAGTAGGATTCACGCACCTGGGAGCTGGTCAGGCCGCCGCTGTAGATCGGAATGTTCAGTTGCAGGCCGATGGAGCGCTGTTCGACGTCGCTGCCATAGCGCGTCAGCGGGTTGGGGTTGCTGAAGCCCAAAGCATCGTTGTCGCCTTTCTTGTACTGCGCCACTGCGTCCAGGGTCGGCGCATGCCCGGCCTTGCGCTGCTTGAGGGTTTCCTCGGCGGCGCTGACTGCGTAGTTGCTGGCCAGCAGGTTGAGGTTCTGCTTGGCGGCGGTGTCCACCCAGGCCTTGGCGTCGTTGGGGGTCGGCGCCAGCACTGGCAGGGTATGGACGATGCCCTGGATCGAGTTGTACTCGCGGTTGGTCAGGGTGATCAGGGCCTCGAAGGCATCATCCACCTGGCGCTGGGCAAGGATCCGGTTGGCCCGGGCAGTATCGTAGCTGGCCTGGGATTGCAGGACGTCGGTCTTGTCCGACAGGCCCACGTCGAAGCGTTCGTTGGATTGGTCCAGCTGACGCTTGAAGGCCGCTTCCTCGGCCTTGGTCGAGGCCAGGTTGTCCTGGGCGCGCAACACCGCGAAGTAGTTCTCTGCGCTCTGCAGGATCAGGTTCTGCTCGGTGGCCGAGAGTTGCAGGGAAGCCTGTTCGTTGATGTCCTTGGCCGCCTGCAGCTGGAACCAGCGGTCGGCCCGGAACAGTGGCTGGGCCAGGGTCGCCTGGTAGACGTTGCCGCTGCGGGTAGAGGTCATCGACGGTTCGTCGAACTTGGTGCGGGTGTTGTTCATGTCCGCGCCGGCCGAAAGGTTGGGCAGCAACCCGGCACGAGCCTGGGGCACCACTTCCTTCTGGGCACCGTACTGGGCGCGCGCAGCGGCCAGATCGGCATTGTTGTCCACCGCTTCCTGATAGACGCTGACCAGATCGGTCTTGGTGGTCAAAGGCGCTTCTGCTGCCCAGGCCATTCCATTGGACGCACAAGACACGGCAACAGCCAGTGAGAGTTTGCGCAGCATTCGGCGATCCCTAGAGTTGATATTACGGCAATAATTCAGGCGCCAAGGCTAAGGCGCGACCCACAGAGCGTCAAGGTTCGACACAGGGCAACGAGTGTAGATGCGCTGGGGGGTGGCAACAATCCTGCAATTACGCCATTCATCATGCTGATCGTACGGGGGGTTGGCGTTCTGCTGTGGCTTTGTCTAGACTGGCCCGGTTCTTGTCGGGGTGCCTTGCTATGAGGCTGAGATCGGATAATCCGGATCCCGTTGAACCTGATCAGGTTAGCGCCTGCGTAGGGAACAAGATTTCTCGTCACCCGGCGAGTCCTCTTGTGCTTCGTCCGGGATGTTGTTCGACAATCGAACACCCCTCGAGTACCAAGCACTGCACTCACTAGTTGCCTAGCCAGGGTGCGTCCGTCCGTTACAGGTTCGCTCCGACAAAAATCCACTGCCTGGATGCTGTCTGGAGAGCCCGTGATGACTACAAAATTAAAAAACGCTAGCAACCTCAGTGAGTCGGCCCAAGTCGACCAACAATCGGTTCAGCCCTTTACCCGCTCGCAAAAAGTCTATGTCCAGGGTTCGCGCCCGGACATCCGCGTGCCCATGCGCGAAATCACCCTGGACGTGACCCCCACCGACTTCGGCGGCGAGATCAACGCCCCGGTGACCGTGTATGACACCTCCGGCCCCTACACCGATCCGAACGTGGTGATCGATGTGCGCAAGGGCCTGGGCGATGTGCGTTCGGCGTGGATCGAGGACCGTGGCGACACCGAGCGCCTGGCCGGCCTGAGCTCCAACTTCGGCCAGCAGCGCCTGGCCGACCCGGAGCTGACCAAGCTGCGCTTCGCCCACGTCAACAACCCGCGCCGGGCCAAGGCCGGGGCCAACGTCAGCCAGATGCACTACGCGCGCAAAGGCATCATCACCGCCGAGATGGAATACGTCGCCATCCGCGAAAACATGAAGCTGCAAGAGGCCCGTGCCGCCGGCCTGCTGAAGCAGCAACACGCCGGCCACAGCTTCGGCGCCAGCATCCCCAAGGAAATCACCGCCGAGTTCGTGCGTGAGGAAATCGCCCGTGGCCGCGCGATCATCCCGGCCAACATCAACCACGTCGAACTGGAACCGATGATCATCGGCCGCAACTTCCTGGTGAAGATCAACGGCAACATCGGCAACAGTGCCCTGGGTTCCTCGATCGAGGAAGAAGTGGCGAAACTGACCTGGGGCATCCGCTGGGGTTCGGACACGGTGATGGACCTGTCCACCGGCAAGCACATCCATGAAACCCGCGAGTGGATCATCCGCAACTCGCCGGTGCCGATCGGTACCGTACCGATCTACCAGGCCCTGGAAAAGGTCAACGGCGTGGCCGAGGACCTGACCTGGGAGCTGTTCCGCGACACCCTGATCGAGCAGGCCGAGCAGGGCGTGGACTACTTCACCATCCACGCAGGCGTCTTGCTGCGTTACGTGCCGCTGACCGCCAAGCGGGTCACCGGCATCGTGTCCCGGGGTGGCTCGATCATGGCCAAGTGGTGCCTGGCGCACCACAAGGAGAACTTCCTCTACACCCACTTCGACGAAATCTGCGAAATCATGAAGGCCTACGACGTCAGCTTCTCCCTGGGAGATGGCCTGCGCCCGGGGTCGATTGCCGACGCCAACGACGAAGCCCAGTTCGGCGAACTGGAAACCCTCGGCGAGCTGACCAAGATCGCCTGGAAGCATGACGTGCAGTGCATGATCGAAGGCCCGGGCCACGTGCCGATGCAGTTGATCAAGGAGAACATGGACAAGCAGCTGGAGTGCTGCGACGAGGCGCCGTTCTACACCCTCGGCCCGCTGACTACCGACATTGCCCCCGGCTACGACCACATCACCTCCGGTATCGGTGCGGCGATGATCGGCTGGTTCGGCTGCGCCATGCTCTGCTACGTCACGCCCAAGGAACACCTGGGCCTGCCGAACAAGGATGACGTGAAGACCGGGATCATCACCTACAAGATCGCCGCGCATGCTGCGGATCTGGCGAAAGGTCACCCGGGCGCGCAGATCCGCGACAACGCCTTGTCCAAGGCGCGTTTCGAGTTCCGCTGGGAAGACCAGTTCAACCTCGGCCTGGACCCGGACACCGCCCGTTCGTACCACGACGAGACCCTGCCCAAGGATTCGGCCAAGGTCGCGCATTTCTGCTCCATGTGCGGGCCGAAGTTCTGCTCGATGAAGATCACCCAGGAAGTGCGTGAGTACGCAGCCAACCAGCGTATCGAAGCGGTGGATGTGGATGTCGCCAAGGGCCTGGCGGAACAGGCCGAGCGCTTCAAGCAGGAAGGCAGCCAGCTGTACAAGAAAGTCTGACCCCTCTCTGCAGGAGCGGGCTTGCCCGCGAACCAGGCGCTGCGCTCTCGACAAGGTGGCGCTTTCGCTGGCAAGCCGGCTCCTGCAGAGGCTGGGCGTTCGAGATAGCCCCCGTGAACATTCCTGTAGGAGCGGGCTTGCCCGCGAACCGGGCGCCGCGCTCTCGACAAGGTGGCGCTTTCGCCGGCAATCCGGCTCCTGCAGACCCTATTCCTTCGAGATATCAACCTTGAGCAGTCCAATCAGTACCTACTCTCCCGATCTCGCGGTACCGGCCGACAAGCGCGTGTTTGGCGCCCGCGATCTGTTTTCCCTGTGGTTCTCCCTCGGTATCGGCCTGATGGTGCTGCAGACCGGCGCCTTGCTGGCGCCAGGCCTGGGGCTGGCCCATTCGCTGCTGGCGATCCTGCTCGGCACCGCGGTCGGCGTTCTGCTGCTGGCGGCGGTGGGGGTGATCGGCAGCGACACCGGCCTGTCGTCCATGGCTGCGCTCAAACTCAGCCTGGGCCGGCGCGGTGCCAGCCTGCCGGCACTGTTGAACCTCTTACAACTGGTGGGCTGGGGCTCGTTTGAAATCATCGTCATGCGCGATGCCGCGAGCCTCCTGGGCAGCCGGGCCTTCAGCGAAGGCAGCCTGCTGGCCAACCCGTTGCTCTGGACCCTGTTTTTCGGTGCCCTGGCCACCTTGCTGGCGGTCAGCGGGCCCTTGACCTTCGTCCGGCAGATCCTGCGCAAATGGGGAATCTGGTTGTTGTTGGCCGCCTGCCTGTGGCTGACCTGGAACCTCTTCGCCCGAGCCGACCTGGCGGCGCTCTGGGCCCAGGCCGGGGACGGCTCGATGCCGTTCGCCGTGGGTTTCGATATCGCCATCGCCATGCCCTTGTCCTGGTTGCCGCTGATCGCCGACTACTCGCGGTTCGGCAAGCGCGCCAAGAGCGTGTTCGGCGGCACGGCCCTGGGCTTTTTCATCGGCAATTTCTGGTTGATGAGCCTGGGCGTCGCCTACACCCTGGCCTTCGCTCCCAGTGGTGAAGTGAATGCCTTGCTGCTGGCGCTGGCCGGGGCCGGGCTGGGGATTCCGTTGCTGCTGATTCTGCTGGACGAATCGGAAAATGCCTTTGCCGATATCCATTCGGCGGCGGTTTCCAGCGGCATCCTGCTGCGCCTCAAGGTCGAGCACCTAGCGCTGGCCATAGGCGTGCTCTGCACCCTGATCGCCTGCCTGGCGCCGTTGGCCCAGTACCAGAACTTCCTGTTGCTGATCGGCTCGGTATTCGCGCCGCTGTTTGGCGTGGTGCTGGTGGATCACTTCATCCTGCGTCGGCGCTCGGGGCAGAACCCGGCGTCAGCCTTGCGCTGGCCGGCGCTGCTGGCCTGGCTGGGTGGGGTGAGCACCTATCATCTGTTGGCCAATCTGTACCCGGATATCGGCGCAACCCTGCCGTCACTGGTACTGGCAGGGCTGCTGCAATGGCTGTTGGGCCGGGCTTTCAGTTGCCGCCAGGAAACAGCTCGGGCTTGAGCACGCCCTTGAGGCGGTCGTAGGGGATCTGCAGTTCGATGTGGCCCAGGACCGAGGGCGCGATGGTGGTGACGTCGTACTTGAGGGTCACGGCGTTGCGGGTCAGCGCTACGTTCTGGGTCTTCTGGAAGGGCCAGGTCTTCACGAACTCGGCCTCGCGATCCAGGTGAGTGCTGATCAGCCAGTTGTTGTGGGCGACCCGCGCGGCCTTCCAGAATATCTCTTCCTGGCCGGGCAGGAGCATGTCCGCCAGGTTCAGGGCCTTGTGCTGCTGGCGTGAATAGTTGACGAAGCCACGGCCCGGGGTGCCGTTGGCGGCGCCGGTGTCCAGGTAACTGGCCAGTTCGATGATCACCAGGCCGTCATGCTGCTCGCGTAGCTTGGATTGCAGGTACATGCCGTGGCGGTCCGGCGCGCTGCGCAGGAACTGCTCGCGATAGGCCGCAAGGCTGGCCGGCAGCGCAGCATCGGGGCTGGTGCGGGTCATTTGCAGCAGGCGCTTTTCGACGATGGCATCCAGCTGCGGTTCGGCGGGGAAGTGCACGGTGTCGAGGTTGACCAGCGGGCAGTCGGCGCCGCTACAGCCCGGCTTGAGTTGTTCGGACTTGTCCCGGGTGGTTTCCAGCGGGGTCATGTAGCTGGGTTGAAACAGGCTTTGGCAGGCACCCAGGGTCAGGGCGATACAGGCCACGGAGGCGATTTTGACAAGCGACATGGGCGTCCTTCATAAACCAGGGGGAGGCAAAAGTTACCGGCTTCGACTGCCTGCGAGGCAGTCGGTTCGCCACTAAGCTCAATAGAGGCAATTAGAGTAGGTTTAGCCCCTCGCCGTCTATCCCGCTGAGGGTAAAGGGGCTGCATGATCAGCTGCGAGCGCGTTAGGATGGCGCGAAGTCGAGGGGGATCCTCGGATTGAACACGCTGTACACGAGGATTGTTATGACTGACTTTGCCAACTCCACGCCGAGTGCCGTCGAGATCATCCGGCGCGAAAACTGTTTCCAGGGTTTCTACCGGCTCGATCGCCTGCAACTGCGTCATGAGCTGTTCGCCGGTGGCATGGGGCGTGAAATCAATCGTGAAGTCTTTGTCCGTCACGATGCGGTCTGCGTACTGCCGTACGACCCGCAGCGCGATGAGGTGGTGCTGATCGAACAGTTCCGCGTCGGTGCCATGGGCAAGACGGCTTCGCCCTGGCTGGTGGAACTGGTGGCCGGGCTGATCGACAAGGACGAGCAGCCGGAACAGGTTGCCCGCCGCGAGGCGCAGGAGGAAGCTGGCCTGGACATCTCGGCGCTGTGGCCGATGACCCAGTACTTCCCGTCGCCCGGTGGCAGCACCGAATTCGTCCATCTGTACCTGGGGCGTTGCGACAGCAGCGCCGCCGGTGGGCTGCATGGGCTGGAGGAAGAGGCGGAAGACATTCGGGTGTGCGTGATGGCCTATGAGGATGCCTTGCAGGCCATGCGCGACGGGCGGATTTGCAATGCCGCCAGCATCATTGCCTTGCAGTGGCTGGCGCTCAATCGCGCGGAAGTGAGGGGGTTATGGTCGTAAACAAGGTACGCGACCGCTATCGGGTGGATCTCGCGGGGCTGCAAGCTTCCTGCGAGGCCAACTACGCCCGGCTGATGCGCCTGCTGCCCGACATGCGCAACCAGCCCGTGGCGCGGCGCATCGCCGTGACCCAGGGCGACCAGATGCTCGGCGTACTGGCCCTGGAGGTGGTACTGGCCTGCCCGTATACCACCACCTTGCAGGTGCGCCAGGAGCACAGCCTGCCCTGGCTGCCTGTGCCGCAGTTGGAAGTGCAGGTCTATCACGACGCGCGCATGGCGGAAGTCATCAGTGCCGAACATGCCCGGCGTTTTCGCAGCATCTATCCCTATCCCAATGCCTTCATGCACCAGCCTGATGAAAAGGCCCAGCTGAACGTGTTCCTCGGCGAGTGGCTGAGCCACTGCCTGGCCTGCGGTCACGAGTTCGAAGCCGTGCGCTAGATGTGAACTGGGTCCGCTTCCCAGGTTTCCTCTTTTTCACTTCCCCCAGCATAATTGCCCCCTTCTTCACGCTTTGTGATCTTGCTCCGGGAGAACGCCGTGCCAAGCGTATCCGCACTGACTGCCGCCGACCCCGTGTTGCTGGTGCAGCTGTCCGATAGCCACCTGTTTGCCGAGACGGACGGCACGCTCTTGGGCATGAACACCGCCGACAGCCTGCAACGGGTCATCGACCTGGTGTTGGCGCAGCAGCCACGGATCGACCTGATGCTGGCCACCGGCGACCTGTCCCAGGACGGCACGCTGGAGTCCTATCAACGCTTTCGCCAACTGACCCGGCAGATTGCCGCCCCAGGCCGCTGGCTGCCGGGCAACCACGACGAACCGCAGGTCATGGAGCAGGCCGCCAGCGGCAGTGACTTGCTGGACCCGGTGGTGGACATCGGCAACTGGCGCATCACCCTGCTGGACTCGGCGGTGCCGGGTTCGGTACCGGGTTATCTGCAGGATGAGCAGTTGCAACTGCTGACCCGCTCCCTGCGCGAAGCACCAGAGCGGCACCACCTGGTCTGCCTGCATCACCATCCGGTGTCCATCGATTGCGCCTGGATGGAGCCCATCGGCCTGCGCAATGCCCAGGCGCTGTTTGCCGTGATCGACGCTTTCCCCCAGGTGCGCGCCGTGCTCTGGGGGCATGTTCACCAGGAGATCGATCGCCTGCGGGGCGACGTGCGGCTATTGGCCTCACCTTCCACCTGCATCCAGTTCGAGCCCTTGAGCGACGACTTCAAGGTCGAGGAGCAGGTGCCGGGCTACCGTTGGTTGCGGCTGCTGCCCGATGGACGGCTGGAAACCGGCGTGCAGCGGGTCGAAGGCTATGAATTCACCATCGACTACGGTAGCGAAGGCTACTGAAGCGGCTGCGTAACCTGGCCCCATCCCTGTAAACTGCGGCTTTTGCCCAGGTGCACAGGGAGCTCGCATGTCCGGTTCGATCCTCTATATCCACGGCTTCAACAGTGCTCCGGCATCGACCAAGGCCTCCCAGTTGCGCCAGGTCATGGAGCAGCTCGGCCTGGCCGGGCAACTGCGGGTGCCGGCCCTGCATCACCATCCGCGCCAGGCCATTGGCCAGCTGGAACAGGCGATTGCCGAACTCGGTCGTCCATTGCTGGTCGGCAGCTCGCTCGGCGGCTACTATGCGACTCACCTTGCCGAGCGCTATGGTCTGAAGGCCCTGCTGATCAACCCTGCTGTCAGCCCGCACCGGATGTTCGACGGTTATCTGGGCACGCAGAAGAACCTGTACACCGACGAGACCTGGGAGCTGACCCACGACCATGTCGCGGCCCTGGCAGCGCTGGAAGTGGCGCCGCCCCAGGACCCTGAGCGTTATCAGGTGTGGTTGCAGACCGGGGACGAGACGCTGGACTATCGCAGCGCCGAGCGCTACTACCGCGCCTGCGCCTTGCGCATACAGGCCGGCGGCGATCATAGTTTCCAAGGTTTTGCCGGACAATTGCCGGCGATGTTGAATTTTGCCGGCATCACTGCCGATCAGTACCAGGCGATCGACTTCACTGCACTGTGAGCCTTCGCCCCATATTCATTGAACGACTAACGACGAGAACCCATGGCCACTCCCAGCGCTAGCTCTTATAACGCAGACGCCATCGAAGTCCTCTCGGGACTCGACCCGGTGCGCAAACGCCCGGGCATGTACACCGACACCACGCGGCCCAACCATTTGGCCCAGGAAGTCATCGACAACAGCGTCGACGAAGCCCTGGCCGGCCATGCGAAGTCGATACAGGTCATCCTGCACGCCGACCATTCCCTGGAAGTGTCCGACGACGGCCGCGGCATGCCCGTGGACATCCACCCGGAAGAAGGCGTGTCCGGGATCGAGCTGATCCTCACCAAGCTCCACGCCGGCGGCAAGTTCTCCAACAAGAACTACCAGTTCTCCGGCGGTCTGCACGGGGTGGGCATCTCCGTGGTCAACGCCTTGTCGAACCAGGTGCGGGTGCGGGTCAAGCGCGACGGCAACGAATACCAGATGACTTTCGCCGACGGCTACAAGGCCACCGAGCTGGAAGTGGTCGGCACCGTGGGCAAGCGCAACACCGGCACCAGCGTGTACTTCGCTCCGGACCCAAAATACTTCGACTCGCCGAAATTCTCCGTCAGCCGTCTCAAGCACGTGCTCAAGGCCAAGGCCGTACTCTGCCCGGGGCTGCTGGTGAGCTTCGAGGACAAGTCCAGCGGCGAGAAGGTCGAGTGGCACTACGAAGATGGCCTGCGCTCCTACCTGGTGGATGCGGTCAGTGAATTCGAACGCCTTCCGGCCGAGCCGTTCTGCGGCAGCCTGGCAGGGAACAAGGAAGCGGTGGACTGGGCCCTGTTGTGGCTGCCCGAAGGCGGCGACAGCGTCCAGGAAAGCTACGTCAACTTGATCCCCACGGCCCAGGGCGGCACCCATGTCAACGGCCTGCGCCAGGGCCTGCTGGATGCCATGCGCGAGTTCTGCGAGTTCCGCAACCTGCTGCCCCGCGGCCTGAAGCTGGCCCCGGAAGACGTCTGGGAGCGCATTGCCTTTGTCCTGTCGATGAAAATGCAGGACGCGCAGTTCTCCGGCCAGACCAAGGAGCGCCTGTCATCCCGCGAGGCGGCGGCGTTCGTTTCCGGTGTGGTCAAGGACGCCTTCAGCCTGTGGCTCAACGCCAACCCCGAGCTGGGCATGCAACTGGCGGAGCTGGCCATCAGCAACGCCGGGCGCCGCTTGAAGGCCAGCAAGAAGGTCGAGCGCAAGCGCATTACCCAGGGCCCGGCACTGCCAGGCAAGCTGGCGGACTGTGCCGGCCAGGACCCGATGCGCTCCGAGCTGTTCCTGGTGGAGGGTGACTCCGCCGGCGGTTCGGCCAAGCAGGCGCGGGACAAGGAATTCCAGGCGATCCTGCCGTTGCGCGGCAAGATCCTCAACACCTGGGAAGTGGACGGCAGCGAGGTCCTGGCCAGCCAGGAAGTGCACAACATCGCCGTGGCCATCGGGGTCGATCCGGGCGCCGAGGACATGAGCCAGCTGCGCTACGGCAAGATCTGCATCCTCGCCGACGCCGACTCCGACGGCTTGCACATCGCTACCTTGCTGTGTGCCTTGTTCGTCCAGCATTTCCGTCCGCTGGTGGATGCCGGTCACGTCTACGTGGCCATGCCGCCGCTGTACCGCATCGACCTGGGCAAGGAGATCTACTACGCCCTGGATGAAGCCGAGCGCGACGGCATTCTCGACCGCCTGGTGGCCGAGAAGAAGCGCGGCAAGCCACAGGTCACCCGATTCAAGGGGCTGGGTGAAATGAACCCGCCGCAACTGCGCGAGACCACCATGGACCCGAACACCCGGCGCCTGGTGCAGTTGACCCTGGACGACGTCGAGGCCACCGCGGAAATCATGGACATGCTGCTGGCCAAGAAGCGCGCCGGTGATCGCAAGTCCTGGCTGGAGTCCAAGGGCAACCTGGCCGAGGTGCTGGCCTGATGCACAGAGGTTTTGCCCTGGCCCTGGCGCTATTGGCAACCTCGGTGGTGGCCGCGCCGGCGCCCGAACTGAAACTGCTGTCCGAGCATCCTGTGCAAGGCATGCGCGGCGGCAATCTGTCCGGGCTGGCGCTGTGTGGTCAGGAGCTCTGGACCGTCTCCGATCGCGACGACGAGCAGATCTACAGGCTCGATACCCGGAACACTGTCTGGCAGGCCGAGACCGTCGGGATCGAGGCGCCTGCGGTGCCGGATTCCGGCTTGCCCTGGGGCTTGAAGGTGCGGACCTGGGCGGCGTCCTTCGTGCGTGGCGGCGACCTGGACTTCGAGGGCATCACCTGTGATGCCGCCGGCAACAAATATGTGGTCAGCGAAGCCCATGCCGCGGTGCTGCAGGTTCCGGCGCAAGGCGCGCCGGCCTGGTTGAAGATTTCCCCGATCATGGTGCGCGAAGCCCGTGCCAGCGGCATGCTGCTGCACTTCAATGCCCTGTTCGAAGGGCTGGCGGTCAACCCTGCCGGGGATCGGATCTGGCTGGCGGCGGAACGCGAGCGGCGCGGGCTGCTGTTGATCAAGCGTGGCCAGACCGCCTGGGACTGCGATGGCGGTTGCGTGCTGCTCAGTGAAGCAGGGGCGCTAATGCAGCCTGAGCAGGTGCCCAACGCCAAGGCCGTGTCCCGTGACTTTGCCGACCTGTCGCTGTTCGACGGCAAGCTGTTCACCCTGGAGCGCAACGCCTATCAGATCTGTCGCCGTGACGCGCTGAGCGCCAAGGTCGAGCAGTGCTGGTCGTATGCTGGCGAAGCACTGGTGGAGCATCGGCGTTATCCACAGCCCTATGGGTTGGCGGAAGCCCTGGTGGTGGACGCCAAGGGCGCCTGGATTGGCCTGGACAACAACAACGGTGCTCGCGCCGACGGCGAGGCCCGACCGATCGTCTGGCGTTTTGCAGCTCCCGAAGGCGGCTGGAGTGCCAAGCCGTGAGCCAGCAACCGGGCAAGAGTGCCGGGCGGGTGATGCTGATCATGGCCTGGGCGGCGGCGCTGTTCCTGGCCACGCGGTTCTTTGCCGACTGGGAAGCGCACCAGGAGAACCCCAACACTGTCGTCAGTTCGCAACAACATGAGGGTTACATCGAAGTGCAACTGGCGGGCAATCGCCAGGGGCATTTCGTCGCCAGCGGCCATATCAACGGGCGGCCGGTGCAATTCATGCTCGACACCGGGGCCACCGACGTCTCGGTACCTGCGGATCTCGCTGAACGTCTGGGCCTGGAGCGCGGTGCGCCGGTCACCCTGAGCACGGCCAATGGGCGCAGCGAGGGTTATCGGACCCGTATCGAACTCCTGCAGTTGGGGGATATCGTGCTGCGGGACGTGGCCGCGCTGGTGGCGCCGGGGCTCGACGGCGACCAGGTTCTGCTGGGCATGAGCGCTTTGAAAAAACTTGAATTTACTCAGCGCGGCGGCAGCATGCTGCTGCGCCAGACTACGAACCAATGAGGCCCGCATGAGCGACTCCCTTGATCTCAGCCTGGATGGCGTAGAACGCCGGTCACTGGCTGACTTCACCGAAAATGCCTACCTCAACTACTCCATGTACGTGATCATGGACCGTGCTCTGCCGCATATCGGCGACGGCCTGAAACCGGTACAGCGGCGTATCGTCTACGCCATGAGTGAGCTGGGGCTGGATGCCGATTCCAAGCACAAGAAATCCGCGCGTACCGTGGGTGACGTGCTCGGCAAGTTCCACCCGCACGGCGATTCGGCCTGCTATGAGGCCATGGTGCTGATGGCCCAGCCTTTCAGTTACCGCTACACGCTGGTGGACGGCCAGGGCAACTGGGGTGCGCCAGACGATCCCAAGTCCTTCGCTGCCATGCGTTACACCGAGGCGCGCCTGTCGCGCTATTCCGAAGTGCTGCTCAGCGAACTGGGCCAGGGCACTGCGGACTGGGGGCCGAACTTCGACGGCACGCTGCAGGAGCCGCTGGTACTGCCGGCACGCCTGCCGAACATCCTGCTCAACGGCACCACCGGCATCGCCGTGGGCATGGCCACCGACGTGCCCCCGCACAACCTGCGGGAAGTGGCTTCGGCCTGCGTGCGCCTGCTGGATGAGCCCAAGGCCACGGTCGAGCAGCTCTGCGAGCATATCCAGGGGCCGGACTACCCCACCGAAGCCGAGATCATCACCCCGCGTGCCGACCTGCTGAAGATCTACGAAACCGGCCGTGGCTCGGTGCGCATGCGCGCCGTGTACCGGGTCGAGGACGGCGACATCATCGTCACCGCGCTGCCGCACCAGGTCTCCGGGGCCAAGGTGCTGGAACAGATCGCCGGCCAGATGCAGGCCAAGAAGCTGCCGATGGTGGCCGACCTGCGTGACGAGTCGGACCATGAAAACCCGTGCCGCATCGTGATCATCCCGCGCTCCAACCGGGTCGACGCCGATGAGTTGATGCAGCACCTGTTCGCCACCACCGAGCTGGAATCCACCTACCGGGTCAACATCAACATCATTGGCCTGGACGGCAAGCCGCAGTTGAAGAACCTGCGGGCCCTGCTGGTGGAGTGGCTGGAGTTCCGGGTCACCACCGTGCGTCGCCGGCTGCAGTTCCGCCTGGACAAGGTCGAGCGTCGCCTGCATCTGTTGGACGGTTTGCTGATTGCCTACCTCAACCTGGATGAAGTGATCCACATCATCCGTACCGAGGAGCATCCACGGGCCAAGCTGATCGAGCGTTTCGCCCTGAGCGAAATCCAGGCCGACTACATCCTCGACACGCGCCTGCGCCAATTGGCGCGTCTGGAAGAGATGAAGCTGCGGGCCGAACAGGATGAGTTGCTCAAGGAGCAGGCCAAGCTGCAAGCCTTGCTCAACAGCGAAGCCAAACTGAAGAAGCTGGTGCGCACCGAGTTGCTGCAAGACGCAGAAACCTACGGCGATGACCGCCGTTCGCCGATCGTCGCCCGGGCCGAGGCCAAGGCGCTGTCGGAAAACGAGCTGATGCCTACCGAGCCGGTGACTATCGTTCTGTCGGAAAAAGGCTGGGTGCGTTGCGCCAAGGGGCATGATATTGACGCCACTGGTCTGTCCTACAAGGCCGGTGATGGCTACAAGACCGCCGCGCCCGGGCGTTCCAACCAGTTCGCGGTGTTCATCGACTCCACCGGGCGCAGTTACTCGGTGGCGGCCCATACGCTGCCATCGGCCCGGGGTCAGGGCGAGCCGCTGACCGGCCGTCTGACGCCGCCGCCGGGTGCGACGTTCGAATGCGTGCTGCTGCCGGATGACGATGCCTTGTATGTGATCGCTTCTGACGCCGGCTACGGCTTCGTGGTCAAGGGCGAGGACCTGCAGGCCAAGAACAAGGCGGGCAAGGCGCTGTTGAGCCTGCCGAACAATGCCAAGGTGCTGGCGCCGCGGCCAGTGGCCGATCGTGAACAGAACTGGCTGGCTTCGGTGACCACCGAAGGGCGCCTGCTGGTGTTCAAGATCAGCGACCTGCCGCAGCTGGGCAAGGGCAAGGGCAACAAGATCATCGGCATTCCCGGTGAGCGCGTGGCCAGCCGTGAAGAGTACGTCACCGATATCGCGGTGCTGCCGGACGGCGCGACCCTGGTGCTGCAGGCTGGCAAGCGCACCTTGTCGCTCAAGGCTGACGATCTGGAGCACTACAAAGGCGAGCGCGGGCGCCGTGGCAACAAACTGCCTCGCGGCTTCCAGCGGGTGGATGCGTTGTTGGTAGAGCCTCTCAGTTAAGGGCGGGCTAGAGCGTTCGATCTGCGATTTAAGCGCAGGATCGACGCTACAACACTGGAGTCAGGGCGCATATTCACGGATGATATGCGCTTTCAAACGCTGGCGTGGCCGGGCGTTATTCAGGTTTTTTTTGAGTATTTACACTGTGGCTAGCCTTGTGGCCGCCACCTGGATGGGATGATGACTGCTCTGCGCCTTCCTCTTGTTTTCTTGCTCGCCGGCGTTCTTGGCCTGGCGGGTTGCAGCGTACACCAGCCGGTGTCGCTGTATCAGCTGGACAGCGGAAGTCCAGCTCAGCCGGCCAGTGCCGGCATGTCGGTATTGCTGGGGCCGGTGCTGATCGCCGATTACCTGCAACGTGAAACCCTCCTGCAGCGTCAGGATGATGGCAGCCTGCAGGCCTCCACTGATGGTCGCTGGGCCGGCAGCCTGTCTTCGGACATCGACCAGTTGCTGTTGCGCCAGGTGGCCGGTCATCTCGACAGCCAGCGGGTTGTATTGGCTCCGGCCACCAGCGGCTTCACTCCGGATGTCCAGGTGCTGCTGTCGATCACTCGCCTGGATTCAGGCAAGTCGCAGCCGGCGGTGCTGGATGCGCAATGGCGCCTGATCGACCGTCGTGGCCAGGTGCGGGACAACCGCATCGTTCATCTGCAGGAGCAGCACGCGGGAACCACGGCGTCCCAGGTCCAGGCCCAGGGCGTGCTGTTGCAGCGTCTGGCGGAACAGTTGTCGGGTGCCCTCAAGCCTCTGGCCAATCAGCCGGCGGTGGCGGAGGTGCCACGCAAGGCGGCCCCGGCTCCTGCGCCCAAACCTGCCGAGCAGGAAAAGCAACCGAAGATCCCGATGGCCACGCCGATCCGCACGGATATGGAAGTGTTCAGGTTCTGAGTTGACACGCCGCGAGACAAGGCCCGCCCAACAGCGGGCCTTGTCGTTTCTGGCTCTGGCCAACGCAATCTCCTGTAGCCGCTGCCGAAGGCTGCGAGCGGGCCGCAGGCACGCAGCGATATCACCAGCGTTGAAGCCCCTGCGGGGCTTGTCGCAGGCTGCGCCAGCGGCTACACAAAGCTCATGAAAAAGCCCGCACTGGGCGGGCTTCTTTTTGCGGGTCAGCCTTACAGCTTGGCCCGTGTTTCATGCATGCGTGCCAGTTGCCGCTCCAGCATCGACGGGTAGGGCTCCATCAGGCGTTCCACGCAGCAGGCACCTTCCGGGCTGGCGATCGGGCGAATACGTGCCCGCTGGCGCAGCAGCGGGTCGTCATTGACCTTGCGCTCCACCAGCAGCAGGTTGCGGCTGTGCTGGGACAGGGCCAGGGCATCCTGAGCGGTTTCGGTGAGCAGCAGGTCGATCTGGCTCAGGCCGAACAGTTCGTCGCCCAGGGTCAGGCCCAGTTGCAGTTGCAGGGTGATGCCGCTGTCCGCCACTTCGATCTGCAGGGCATGGCCCAGGGCGCGCAGCAACTCGCCGCAGCAGATGGCGTTGGTCAGGTAGTCGTCACCGCTGTCTTCGCTGTGGAACAGCATCAGCGTGCTGCCATCGTTCAGGGTATGCAGTTCGCTCTGGTACAGCGAGGCGGCCTGGTCGAGGCAATCGCGGTAGCGTTCCAGCAGTTCCATCAGGCGGGCGCGGGGCAGGCGTCGCAGTTGCTCCTGGGCACCGAGTTGCACCGCCAGTACCGCACTGTGCTGGGGCTGGGCCGGAACCTGTGGTTGCGGTTGTGGCTTGGCAGCAGGCGTCGATGAGCTGTCCCGCAGGTCGGCGAAGGGGTCTTCCTCGTCCAGTTCGTCTTCTTCGGCGTGAACCAGGTGCCGGGGTGCAGGCTTCAGGCCTGCTACCGGAGCGCTTTCGTCGAAGCTCGGGTCCCGCAGGTTGCGCACTTCGAATGCCGGCTCATCGTCCTCGTCGTCTTGTACTTCAGCCTCGGGCTGCGGTGCCGGTTCGGGTTTTTCCGGCACCAGGCGGGCATGCAGCTGACGCGCCAGATCGCCGATTTCGTCCTGGCGCTGAGTGGC
This sequence comes from Pseudomonas sp. GW822-FHT04H02, assembly GCF_058800645.1. Classification (NCBI taxonomy): domain Bacteria; kingdom Pseudomonadati; phylum Pseudomonadota; class Gammaproteobacteria; order Pseudomonadales; family Pseudomonadaceae; genus Pseudomonas; species Pseudomonas sp. GW822-FHT04H02. The sequence continues at coordinate 227,175 of NZ_JBXAMM010000006.1, forward strand.
GGGAGTGTGTTCGTCCAGGTCACGCAGCCAGACTCGCAGTTGCAGCAGCGGAGTCGAGATGTGCCGCCCCAGGCGCAGGCTCAAGGCCAGGGCCAGGGCCAGCAGGATGGCGCTGAGGATGCCCATGCTTTGCAGGCTGATGGTCATCGGCTGCTGGAATTGCGCCATGTCCAGGCTGATTCGCAGGTTGCCCGCGGTCACGTCCTGGAAGGTGATCTTGGTCTGGTACACGCCCTCGGTTTCACCCAGCAGGCTGCTCTTGGGGCGCTGGCCGGCCTCGGCGAGGATGCGGTTGTCCACGCTGTAGATGGCCGCGTGGGCCACCAGCGGGTTCTTGGTCAGATTGTTGAGCAGGACATTGAGGCTGAGGATGTCGTTGGACACCAGCAGCTCGGTGGCCGAGGTGGCGGTCTGGGTGGTCAGGCTCTGACCCAGGGCGTCGGCTTGTTCGTGCATGGCTTGCTTGAACTGCAGGCCCATCACGCCGGCATAGATCACCAGGGCCAGGGCGACCAGGATCACGTTATGGCTGGCAATGCGCAATGCAATCGGCACACGGCGGTGGCGCAGTGCACGGAAGATCAGCAGGAAGAAGTTATCGGTTTTAACTGGCGTGGGCCGGTTCACTGAGCTCGGCTCTTTTGTCCGTGAAGTTGACGCGCAGTATAGCGACAGGCCCTAGACCGGCAAAGCGCTGGCTGTGCCCGATGGTCACCGAAAGTGGGTAGAATGCGCTTTTTTTCCACCTCGGGGGTGCGCCTTGCGCGAAATTGTCCTGATAAACATCACCGGCGAAGATCGTCCCGGTCTGACTGCGGCCATTACCGGCGTTCTGGCCCAGGGTGGTGTGAACATTCTCGACATCGGTCAGGCGGTGATCCACGACACCTTGTCGTTCGGCATCCTGGTTGAAATTCCCAGCAACGAGCAGAGCTCGTCGGTGCTCAAGGACATCCTGTTCACCGCCTACAAGCTCGACCAGCAGGTGCGCTTCACGCCGGTGTCCGAGGAGGATTACCAGCAGTGGGTCGCCGGGCAGGGCAAGAAGCGCCATATCGTGACCCTGCTGACGCGCAAGGTTACCGCCGAACAGTTGCAGCGCGTGAGTTCCATCACCGCCAAGTACGGCCTGAACATCGACCATATCGATCGCCTGTCCGGGCGCATGCCCCTGGACATGCCAGCCGACCAGGGCAAGGGCTGCATCGAGTTCTCGGTACGTGGCGAAGCCGCCGATCCGCAAGCCCTGCGGGCCGAGTTCCTCAGCGTGGCCCAGGAGCTGAACGTCGATATCGCGTTCCAGGAAGACTCGCTGTTCCGCCGTAACCGGCGCCTGGCGGTGTTCGACATGGATTCGACGCTGATCGAGGCCGAAGTCATCGACGAGCTGGCCAAGGCGGCCGGTGTCGGCGATCGGGTCGCGGAAATCACCGAGCGGGCGATGGCCGGCGAGCTGGACTTCCGCGCCAGTTTCAAGGAGCGCCTGGCGCTACTCAAGGGCCTGGACGTCAATGTGCTGGACGCCATCGGCGCCTCCCTGCGCCTGACCGAGGGCGCCGAAACCCTGTTCGCCGAGCTCAAGCGCCTGGGCTACAAGACCGCGATCCTCTCCGGCGGCTTCACCTACTTTGCCAAGCAGCTGCAAGCCAAGCTGGGTATCGACTACGTGTTCGCCAACGAGCTGGAAGTGGTGGACGGCAAGGTCACTGGCGTGGCGGTGGAGCCGATTGTCGACGCCCAGCGCAAGGCTGATCTGCTGCGTGAGCTGGCGCACAAGGAAGGCCTGCGCCTGGAGCAGACCATCGCTGTCGGCGATGGCGCCAACGATCTGCCGATGCTCGGCATTGCCGGCCTGGGCGTGGCATTCCGCGCCAAGCCGCTGGTCAAGCAGTCGGCCAAGCAGGCGATCTCGACCCTGGGCCTGGATGGCGTGCTGTACCTGCTGGGGTTCCGTGACCGCGACGGGCAGCTCTGAGCCGCCGGAAAATCCCCGCCCATAAAAAACGCCGCTGATCAGCGGCGTTTTTTATGTCCGGCATTCAGGCCTCAAGCCTTGGGCAGGCCCAGGCCCTGGCCCATCCGCACGGGCGAGCCGGCAGCCAGCTCTTGGGCCCACTGCACCTGGTCCGGGCCAAACAGCACGATGGCCGTGGAGCCCAGCTTGAAGCGGCCCATTTCGGCGCCTTTCTCCAGGTGGATCGGAGCGCGGGCGGCTTCGTCGTAGCGCACGGTCTTGAGTTCGCGCTTGGGCGGCGTTACCAGGCCGGCCCAGACGGTTTCGATCGAAGCGACGATCATCGCGCCCACCAGCACCAGCGCCATCGGGCCGCGCTCGGTATCGAAGATGCACACCACGCGCTCGTTGCGTGCGAACAGCTCGGGTACGTTTTCAGCGGTAGTCTGGTTGACCGAGAAGATCCGGCCCGGCACATAGACCATTTCCCGCAGGGTGCCGGCCAGGGGCATGTGCACCCGGTGGTAGTCCTTGGGGGAGAGGTAGATGGTGGCAAAGTCGCCGCCCATGAACGGCTGTGCCAGGGCCGGGTCACCGCCCAGCAGTTCCAGCACGCTGTAGCTGTGGCCCTTGGCCTGGAACACTCGGCCGTGTTCGATCGGGCCCAGTTGGCTGACCGCGCCGTCGGCAGGGCTGAGCACCGCGCCCGGGGTCGGGTCCAGCGGCCGCGCGCCGTCTTTGAGGGCGCGGGTGAAGAAGGCGTTGAAATGCTCGTAGGCGGTCACGTCCTCGACCTGGGCCTCGGACATATCCACTTGATACTGCTTGGCGAACCAGCGGGTGAAGGCATTCTTGAACCAGCGCACGCGGCACTCGGCAATGCAGCCGGCCAGGCGCGACAGCAGGTGATGAGGCAGCAGGTACTGGCTGATGATGAACAAACGCTTTTTCATTGGGTGTCCTTAAAAACCTTAAATCTCTACGGGCGTATCGGGATGATTGCCCCATTCGCCCCAGGAGCCGGCGTAGCCCTTGACCCGTGGGTAGCCCAGCGCCTTGGCCACCAGATAGGTGAAGCCGGAGCGATGGTGGGTCTGGCAGTGGGTGATCACTTCTTTGTCTTTGCTGATGCCCAGGTCCGCAAGGATCTGTGGCATGTCGCGGCGGATGCGCAGGTGGCGTGCCTGATCCATGCCGGCGGTCCATTCGAAATTCACCGCGCCGGGGATATGCCCGCCCTTGGCTGCCAGGACTTTTTCGCCGGAGTACTCCAGCGGTCCGCGGGCGTCCCAGATCACCAGGTCCGCCGCGCCGAGACGGCTTTGCAGGTATTCGCGGGTGGCGGTGGGCTCGTCATGCAGGGCCAGCGCCACGGGGCCGCCGACCGCGGCCGGCACTTCGGTAGACACGGGCAGGCCTTCCGCCAGCCAGGCCGGCAGGCCGCCGTCGAGGTAGTGGTAGCGGTGGTGGCCGATCACGTCCAGCAGCCAGATGAAGCGCCCGGCCCAGCCACCGCCTTCATCGTCGTAGACCACATAGACCGCGTCCGGGTTGTGCCCGAGTTCGCCGAACAGCGTTTCAAGCGCCGCTTGCGGCGGCAGCAGCCCGGGAGCCGGCGCCTGGCCCAGCTGAGTGCGCTTGGGGTCGACGAAGCGCGCCCCGGGAATATGCCCGGTTGCATAGCGGGCAGCGCTGGTCAGGTCGACCAGGATCAGTTCGCGGGCGTTCAGGCGGGCGAGCAGGTCGCTCGGTTCAATGACCAGCGGCAAGCCAGAGAAGTCAGACATGTCAGGTCCCCAGGGCGCAAAGGGAAGGATTGTAGCGCAAGCGTCATTGGCTGCGGTTGGTAAAGCTGTGCAAGGCTTTTTCGATGCACTGGGCGGTCTTGCCGAAGGCCTGGACGCTGATTTCCGAGAACGGCACGCCGCCCTGGTCGGCGATCGCCAGCATCAGTACCCGGCCATTGCACGACAGTGAGCGGATCAGCAGGTGTTCGCCGCGAAACAGCTGGCGCAGCGAGCTTGGCAGGTGAGGGGCGAACTGGGCCCGGTTGGCCGGGGTCAGGCGGATCTGCGCGGATTTTTCCAGCAGGCGTTGCAACAGCGGGCTCTGCTTGGCCTGCAGGGTCAGGCTGGCCGCTTCCCTGGGCATGCCGTAAAGCTGTTGCACTCGCAGGTGGCTCAGGCTGCGATCGACCATCAGCAGCATGACCCGATGCATGCCGCACGCCGCCAGGGCATCCCGGGCAAAGCCGGTAAGGTGCACGGCGTTGGTAAAGGGGCTGGGGTCCAGCAACAGTTCGCCGCAGAGCTTGCGCCACTTGGCCAGTTCCAGTGCGGTGGGCGCCGGGGCTGGTTGTTCGCCGTGATGCAGGCGTCGGGCATCCCAGGGCCAGAGCAGGGCCTGGGCCGGGTGCCAGAGATCGGGCTGGGTGTCGTTGCGGGCGCTTTGTACGGCCTGTTGGTGCAACTGTTGCTGGACCTGGTCCAGGGGGATCTGCAGATAAAGAGCGGTAAGGTTCTGCCAGCGCCGGCCATGGGGGCTGTTCCAGGACTGTTGCGCCGCCAGCGCCAGGCCGTTGGCCAGCAACACAGTGTTGGCCGGCTGGTTCAGCCAGCGCCGCAGGTCCGGTTCAGCGTCCAGGCGTTGTTGCTGGCGCAGCGGGTTGTCGCTGTCGCGGGCAATCAGCATGACCTTGGCCAGCAGGTGCTGCTCCTGGGTCAGCAGGCGATAGCCCTGCTGGACCCAGATCGGCAGGTGCCAGGCCAGGACCAGGGCCTGGCACATTTCCATCAGTCGCACTCCGAACAGTTGCAGTTCAACGTCGTGTGCGGATTCGTGCTTGTAGATGACCCGCAGTTCCCACTCTTCCAGCAGCTTGGGATAGACCAGGGCCATGGCCCAGAGCGGCGAGAGAAACAGCAGGCTGCCCCAGTGGATGTCCTGCCAGAGTCGCGCCAGGCGTCCGGCAAAGAAGCCATTGGCTTGCTGGCTGGCGTGCTGGCTGATCAGCTGGAACTGGCGCAATGCCTGGGGGATCTGCTCTTCAGGCAGCGTCGGCAGTTGCTCGAGCAACTCCTCGGTACGCTTGAGGCCCAGGCGGTTGACCGCGATCTCCAGGTTTTCCGCCGGTTCGCTCATGCTGCCGTGGGAATGCCGGTTGGCTTCGCGGATCACGCTCAAGGCCAGTGCCGGGCTGTTTTGCATCAGATCGACAATCTCCCGCAGCGAGCTGCGGTTGTTGGCAATGGCGCGGCAGACCCGGTCATGGCTGGCCTGGGGCACCGGCAGGCGCACGCCATTGAGGAGCTTTACCCAGGCGTCGAGAGAGGCGGGCGGAGAATGTGGGACGCTGGTTTCATTAGACATGGTCGGGCGCAATCATCGTCTGCTGTGAACACGCCCAGAGCGGGCCAAACTGGCTTTTCGCCTTAACTGGCTATAGTCTGGCGCAGTTTTGCCGATAAGTAGAAGAAGAGTTTTAAGAACTTCCGAATATGACCTTGAACCCGACTCAATAAGTACTCCCCTACCTATGGCTAAAATTATCGGCATCATCGTCGTATTCGCGAGCGTGCTCGGCGGATACGTGCTTTCCCACGGCAAAATCGCGGCACTGATCCAGCCTTTCGAAGTGCTGATCATCGGCGGCGCAGCCTTTGGCGCATTCCTCCAGGCCAACCCGGGCTATATGACGATGCACGTCGTCAAGAAATCCCTGGGCATGTTCAGCTCGCGCTTCACCCACACCTTCTACCTGGAAGTGCTGGGCCTGATCTACGAGATCCTCAACAAGAGTCGTCGCGAAGGCATGATGGCCATCGAAGGCGATATCGAGGACGCCGCGGCCAGCCCGATTTTCGCCAAGTACCCGGCGGTGCTCAAAGATGAACGCATGACCGCCTTCGTCTGTGACTATCTGCGCATCATGTCCTCCGGCAACATGGCTCCCCACGAGCTGGAAGGCCTGTTCGACATGGAGCTGTTCAGCCTCAAGGAAGACCTCGAGCATCCATCCCATGCGGTCAACGGGATTGCCGACGGCATGCCCGGTTTCGGTATCGTCGCGGCGGTATTGGGGATCGTGGTGACCATGGCCTCCCTGGGCGATGGCGACCAGAAGTCCATCGGCCTGCACGTAGGCGCGGCGCTGGTGGGTACCTTCTTCGGTATTCTCGCGGCCTATGGTTTCTTCGGCCCGCTGGCCCACTCCCTGGCCCACGACGCCAAGGAAGAACTGAACGTCTACGAAGCCATCAAGGCGTCGCTGGTGGCCTCGGCTTCCGGCATGCCGCCGTCCCTGGCCGTGGAGTTCGGGCGCAAGGTTCTGTACCCGGCGCACCGTCCTAGCTTCGCCGAGCTGGAACAAGCGGTTCGCGGTCGCTAAGTCATGGAAAATAATCAGCCGATTATCATCAAGCGCGTCAAGCGCTTCGCTGGCGGACATCACGGGGGCGCCTGGAAAATCGCCTTCGCCGACTTCGCCACGGCGATGATGGCGTTCTTCCTGGTGTTGTGGCTGCTGTCCACGGCCACCCCGGAACAGAAGATCGCCATCGCCGGTTACTTCAAGGATCCGATCGGCTTCTCGGAAAGCGGTACGCCCTACATCATCGACCTGGGCGGCTCTCCTGAGCTGGCGCCGGACAACACCCTCAACCCCGAGATCAAGTCCCAGCCACAACCGGACAAGGTCACGGTGGATGCCGACCAGGTGGAGGGCATGGCCGAGCAGGTCGAGCGCGAGCGTCTCGAGTTGCTGTTGCAAGAGTTGCAGAACAAGGTTGAAGAAAACCCGCAACTGCAGAAGTTCAAGGACCAGATCCTCTTCGAGATCACCCCGGACGGCCTGCGGATCCAGATCATGGACGCCGAGAACCGGCCGATGTTCGACTCTGGCAGTGCACGTCTGAAGCCGTATTTCGAAGACATCCTGCTGGCCATGGCTGACACCATCAAGACCGTGCCGAACAAGATCAGCATCAGCGGTCACACCGACGCCAAGCCCTATTCGGGCACTGGCGACTTCGGCAACTGGGAACTGTCGGCCAACCGGGCCAACGCTGCGCGTCGGGCGCTGGTGGCGGGTGGTTATCCTGATCCGCAAGTTGCGCGTGTGGTGGGCTTTGCTTCGTCGGCTCTATTCGATCGCAAGGACCCTTTCAACCCGGTCAACCGGCGCATCGATATCGTCGTGCTGACCAAGAAGGCCCAGCGTGCCATCGAGGGTGAGCAGACCGATCCCAATGCTCCGGTACCGACCCAGGGTAGCGGTGCTCCCGGTGAAGTACCGGGGGCGGCAGCCGACCCGAATGCCTTGCCGCCCGGTAGCGAACCGCTGCCGGCGCACGAGGTGCGTCAACGTATGAATATCTTCGAGGACGGTGTGCTGAAGATGGACGAGCAGGGTGCGGCGGGCCAGTCTTCCGCTCCGGCTCCGGCTCCCACTGCTCCGGTGGCGCCGCCCGCTACGCCGGGCACGGCGAAGTGACAAACGACAAGGCCGCGAAGATCGCGGCCTTGTCGTATCTGGGTCAGGTCAATCAGTAACTGTTGTCTGGCAGGCTGGCGAGGATCGAGCGGTAGCTGTTCATCCGTTGCTGCTGGATCCGCCCGTCTTCCAGGGCCTTGAGCAAGGCACAGCCCGGCTCGCGATCGTGCTTGCAATCGCGGAAGCGGCAGGTGCCCAGCAAGTCATTGAACTCGATGAACCCGGCCTCGACATCGGCGCGGCTGACATGGCCGAGGCCGAACTCACGGATACCGGGGGAGTCGATCAGCTCACCGCCACCGGGGAAGTGGAACAGGCGCGCGGTCGTGGTGGTGTGAGTGCCCTGGCCGGAGAACTCCGACAGCGGGCCGACGCGGGTTTCGACTTCCGGCAGCAGGCTGTTGACCAGGGACGACTTGCCCACCCCCGACTGGCCGACGAATACACTGATGCGCCCGTCCAGCAGGGCTTGCAACTGCTCCATGCCGTCGCCGTGATGAGCCGAGACCTCCAGCAGCGGGTAGCCCAGCTGGCGGTAGACCGCGAGCAGGGCGTTGAGCGCAGGGGCGTTCTGCTCATCGATCAGGTCGGCCTTGTTCAGCAGCAGCAACGGCCGGATTCCAGCATGCTCGGCGGCTACCAGGTAGCGGTCGATCAGGTTGGCGTGGGGCTCTGGCATGGGCGCAAACACGATCACGATCATGTCGACGTTGGCGGCCACCGGCTTGAGTTGGCCGCGGCTGTCCGGGCGGCACAGCTCGGTGCTGCGCGGCAGTTGCGCGACGATCACCCCGATGCCCTGGTTGCCGGCGCGCCAGACCACCTGGTCGCCGGTCACCAGGGCCGGCAGGTTGGCCCGCAGGTAGCAGCGGAACACCTGGCCGGCCGTTTCGCCTTCGCGAGCCTCGACTTCGACCTGGACGCCGAAGTGGGCGATGACCAGGCCGGTCTGTTCCGGGCCCAGGTCGCCACCTTCCAGCGCCTCGACGGCAGAGGACTCGCGTTTGGCGGCGCGGGCGGCGCGCTCACCCTGGATCTTTTCGATGCGCCAGTTTTGGCGGCGATTGAGCTGGCGTTTGGCCATTGGTGTTCCGTGTCGATAATTACGGCGGATAGGTAAAACGGCGGCGAGTTTAGCACGCCGGGCAGGCCCTCTAGGCTAAACTGCGCAACTACGCCGAGGAGCCCACCCATGCAAAACCCGCAGAACCTGATTTGGATCGACCTGGAAATGACCGGTCTGAACCCTGACACCGACGTCATCATCGAGATGGCCACCATTGTCACTGACAGCAACCTCAACACCTTGGCTGAAGGACCGGTCATCGCCATCCACCAGAGCGACGAGATCCTCGCCGGCATGGATGAATGGAACACCCGCCAGCACGGCGGTTCCGGTCTGACCCAGCGGGTTCGCGAAAGCCGCATCAGCATGGCCGAAGCCGAAGCCCAGACCATTGCCTTCCTGGAACAGTGGGTGCCCAAGGGCAAATCGCCGATCTGCGGCAACAGCATCTGCCAGGACCGGCGCTTCCTGTACCGCCACATGAAGGCTCTGGAAAGCTACTTCCACTACCGCAATCTGGACGTCTCGACCCTCAAGGAACTGGCCGCCCGCTGGGCGCCGGACGTGCGCGACAGCTTCAAGAAAGGCAGCACCCACCTGGCCCTGGACGATATTCGCGAGTCCATTGCCGAGCTCCAGCACTACCGCAAGCACTTCATCAAGTTCTGACCCACAGGCGCCGACTTGCCGGCGAACGGGCGCCCGCTGCGACTCGGCGCCCGTACCCGCCCCCTTTTGGTGCCCGCTTCAACTGAGTAGACTGCGCGCCTTCCTGCAAGGACCGCCATCATGCTGTTGATGCTTTATCTGATTGCCATTACCGCCGAGGCCATGACCGGCGCCCTGTCTGCCGGCCGGCGCGGCATGGACTGGTTCGGTGTGGTGCTGATTGCCTGCGTCACCGCACTCGGCGGCGGTTCGGTGCGTGATGTGCTGCTGGGCCACTACCCGCTGACCTGGGTCAAGCACCCGGAATACCTGGTGCTGACCTCGGTGGCGGCGTTGGTGACGATCTTCATCGCGCCCTTGATGCGTCACCTGCGCTCGCTGTTTCTGGTGCTCGACGCCGTGGGCCTGGTGGCCTTTACCCTGATCGGCTGCATGACTGCCCTGGAAATGGGCCACGGCATGCTGGTGGCTTCAGTCAGTGGGGTGATCACCGGGGTCTTTGGCGGCATCCTCAGGGACATCTTCTGCAACGATATCCCGCTGATCTTTCGCCGCGAGCTGTACGCCAGCGTGTCCTTCGCCGCGGCCTGGTGCTACATGCTGTGCATCTACCTGCAACTGCCCAGCGAGCAGTCGATCCTGGTCACCCTGTTCGGCGGCTTTCTATTGCGCCTGCTGGCGATCCGTTTTCACTGGGAAATGCCCAAGTTCGTCTACAACGACGAACACTGACGGTTGGCGTGCTGGTCCAGGGCCCATTGCACATGTTCGCGAACCAGTTCCGAGGGGTAGTCCTGGCGGGCCTTGAGGGCTTCCAGCACCGGAATGCTAGAGGGTGCGTTGCCCAGGCCCACCGCCAGGTTGCGTAGCCAGCGCTCGTAGCCGGCGCGGCGCAAGGGTGAACCTTCGGTATTGCTGAGGAATTTGTCCTCGTCCCACATGAACAGCTCTGCCAGTTCGGCATTGTCCAGGTTGTGCCGGGGCTTGAAGTCGCCCTCGGCCGTTGAGCGGGCGAAGCGATTCCAGGGGCAGACGATCTGGCAGTCATCGCAGCCGAATACCCGGTTGCCGATCAGCGGGCGCAGGTCTTCGGGGATGGCGCTTTTGAGCTCGATGGTCAGGTAGGAAATGCAACGTCGGGCATCCAGCACATAGGGGCCGACGAAGGCGTTGGTCGGGCAGATGTCCAGGCAGGCGGTGCAGCGGCCGCAGTGCTCCGTGGCGTGGGGCGCGTCCACCGGCAGGGGCAGGTCGACGAACAGTTCGCTGAGGAAGAAGTAGCTGCCGGCTTTGCGATTCAGCACCAGGGTGTTCTTGCCGATCCAGCCGAGCCCGGCCTGTTCGGCGATGGCTTTTTCCAGCACCGGAGCGCTATCGACGAAGGCGCGGTAGCCAAAGGGGCCGATGGCTTGCTGGATGCGCTCGGCCAGTTGCTGTACGCGCTTGCGGATCAGCTTGTGATAATCGCGCCCCAGGGCATAGCGCGAAACGTAGGCCTTGGAAGGCTGGGCCAGGCGCTGGGCCATCTGGGTGTCGCCGGGCAGGTAGTCCATGCGCAGCGAAACCACCCGCAGGGTGCCAGGCACCAACTGGTCGGGATGGGAGCGTTTGCTGCCGTGGGCGCCCATGTATTCCATCTCGCCGTGGTAGCCGGCGGCGAGCCAGCGTTCCAGGTGCTGCTCATGCTCGGCCAGGTCCAGGCCGCTGATGCCGACTTGTTGAAAGCCCAGTTCGCGGCCCCAGTCCTTGATCGATTGGGCGAGAGCGGGAAGATCCTGGGTAATAGCGGGCATGAGGCGAGAGAAACCGGGGCTGAGGTGCGTATAATTCTGCCAGACATCGGAGCTCGAAGACGCATGCCGCAGACAAAACACCCGCTACCTGACGTTCAGTTGCTGACTTCTGGCTATTTGCCACATCTGAATGGACGACTTCGCGATGCCCACAAGGGCCAGTTCGGCCACCTGTTGCTGATTGGGGGCGATCGAGGTTTTGCCGGCGCCGCCTTGCTGAGTGCGGAAAGTGCCTTGCGCAGTGGCGCGGGGCTGGTGTCCCTGGCGACCCGCAGTGAGCATGTGGCTGCCGCTGCGGCGCGCTTACCGGAGGTCATGACCCAGGGCACTCATTCGGCCAACCAGTTGATGGGGTTGCTGGCTCGGGCCACGGTGCTGGTGGTCGGGCCGGGGTTGGGGCAGGGCGCCTGGGGGCGCAGTCTGCTGTCGGCGGCGGCCAATGCGCCGTTGCCCCAGGTGTGGGATGCCGATGCCTTGAACCTGCTGGCCGAGGGCGGGCTGCAACTGCCTGCCGCGAGTGTCATCACTCCCCATCCGGGAGAGGCGGCGCGGCTGCTGGGTATCTCCAGCGCCGAGGTGCAGGCGGATCGCCCTGCAGCGGCCCTGGCGTTGAGCAAAAAATACGCAGCGGTTGCGGTACTCAAGGGGGCCGGTAGCCTGATCGCCACTGCCGATGGGCGGCTGGCCCGCTGTGACGCCGGGCATCCGGCGATGGCCACGGCAGGCTTGGGTGATGTGCTGGCTGGCCTGATCGGCGCCTTGCTGGCGCAAGGCTTGTCGGCATTCGATGCCGCCTGCCTGGCGGTCTGGCTGCATGCCAGCGCGGGCGAGCAGCAAGGCAAATTGGGCCGAGGGCTGGCGGCCAGTGATCTGATTCCAGCCATTCGTCAGTTGTTGGAGGAACAATCACCGTGTCTGAGTTAACCCTTTTTCTGGCCGACGAACAGGCCATGGTGGAATTTGGTGCACGTATTGCCCAGGTGACCCAAGGCGTGGGGGTGATCTTCCTCGAGGGTGACCTGGGAGCGGGCAAAACCACCTTGTCGCGAGGGATCATCCGTGGCCTGGGGCACGCGGGGGCAGTGAAGAGCCCGACCTTTACCCTGGTCGAACCGTACGAGATCGGCTCGGTGCGGGCTTTCCACTTCGACCTGTACCGCCTGGTGGATCCTGAGGAGCTGGAGTTCCTGGGGATTCGCGACTACTTCGAGGGCGATGCTCTGTGCCTGCTGGAGTGGCCCCAGCGTGGTGCAGGCTTTTTGCCAAAGCCTGACCTGACCATTACCATTACCCCGCATAACAATGGGCGTTCTGTGCATCTGTTGTCTCAAGGCTCGCGTGGCGAGTCCTGGTGTGCCGCTTTGGCGTTGGAATTCAAATAATTGATGGGGTTAGGTATGCGCATTCGCGCGTTGGTTGCTGTCGTAGGACTGTTGCTTACGGCATTGGCCGTCGATGCTGTGGCCGCTACACAGGTTCGCAGCGTCCGCCTGTGGCGGGCACCGGATAACACGCGACTGGTATTCGACCTGTCCGGCCCGGTTCAGCACAGCGTCTTTACCCTGACGGCCCCGGATCGTCTGGTGATCGATATCAATGGCGCGACCCTTGGCGGTCCGCTGAACGTCGCCACGGCCAATACACCGATTACCGCCATGCGCTCGGCACAGCGCACGCCCAGTGACCTGCGGGTGGTCATCGACCTGAAAAAGGCCGTTACGCCGAAGAGTTTCACCCTGGCGCCCAACGCTCAGTACGGCAATCGCCTGGTGGTCGATCTGTTCGACAACCCGGCTGACGCCGCGCCACCTGCTGCGCCGCCACCTACTGTGGCCACTGTCCCAGCAGTGCCCGTCACTCCGGCGGAGCCGGCGATCAAGCTGCCGCCAGCCCCGGCGGGCAAGCGCGACATCATTGTGGTGATCGATGCCGGCCACGGCGGCGAAGACCCGGGTGCCTCCGGCTCCCGCGGGCAGCATGAAAAAGACGTGGTGCTGGCCATTGCTCGCGAATTGCAACGTCAGGTCAATGGCCTCAAGGGTTTCCGCGCCGAGCTGACCCGTACTGGCGACTACTTCATTCCATTGCGCGGTCGTACCGAGATCGCCCGCAAGAAGGGCGCCGACCTGTTCGTCTCGATCCATGCCGACGCTGCGCCTTCGGCCGCGGCCTTTGGCGCGTCGGTGTTTGCCTTGTCTGAACGTGGTGCCACGTCGGAAACCGCGCGCTGGCTGGCGGACAGCGAGAACCGTTCCGACCTGATCGGCGGGGCTGGCAACGTCAGCCTGGATGACAAGGACCGGATGCTGGCCGGGGTGCTGCTGGACCTGTCGATGACAGCGTCCCTGACCTCCAGTCTGAATGTCGGGCAGAAAGTCCTGAACAACATCGGCCGGGTGACTCCGTTGCACAAGCAGCGGGTGGAACAGGCCGGGTTCATGGTGCTCAAATCCCCGGATATTCCGTCGATCCTGGTGGAAACCGGCTTTATCTCCAACTCCAACGAGGCCTCGAAGCTGGCCACCGCCAGCCATCAGCAGGCCCTGGCGCGCTCCATCAGCAGCGGCGTGCGGCAGTTCTTCCAGCAGAACCCGCCACCGGGCACCTATATTGCCTGGCTGCGCGATTCCGGGAAGATCGCCCAGGGGCCGCGTGATCACCGGGTCAATCCGGGGGAAACCCTGGCCATGATCGCCGTGCGCTATCAGGTCTCCGCGGCCACGCTACGCAGTGCCAACAACCTGAAAAGCGATGAATTGAAAGTGGGGCAGGTGTTGACCATCCCCGGTACAGAACTGGCGGCCAAGGAATGAGTGAATCGGTAATCAGTAGCGCGCGCATCGAGCTGCTCAGCCCGCGCCTGGCCAACCAGATTGCCGCGGGCGAGGTGGTCGAGCGCCCGGCTTCGGTGATCAAGGAACTGTTGGAAAACAGCCTGGACTCCGGCGCCAAGCGCATCGATGTGGATGTGGAGCAGGCCGGGGTCAAACTGCTGCGGGTTCGTGACGACGGTAGCGGCATTTCCTCCGACGACTTGCCGCTGGCCCTGGCCCGGCACGCCACCAGCAAGATCCGTGACCTGGAAGACCTGGAGCGGGTGATGAGCCTGGGGTTTCGCGGCGAGGCCCTGGCTTCCATCAGCTCCGTGGCGCGCCTGACCCTCACGTCCCGTACCCGGGATGCCGAGCAGGCCTGGCAGGTGGAAACCGAAGGCCGGGACATGGCACCAAGGGTGCAGCCGGCGGCGCACCCGGTAGGCACTTCGGTGGAAGTCCGCGACCTGTTCTTCAATACGCCGGCACGACGCAAGTTCCTCAAGGCGGAAAAGACCGAGTTCGATCACCTGCAGGAAGTGATCAAGCGCCTGGCCCTGGCGCGTTTCGACGTGGCCTTCCACTTGCGGCACAACGGCAAGAGCATCCTCAGCCTGCACGAGGCCAAGGACGACGCCGCTCGTGCCCGTCGTGTGGCGGCGGTGTGCGGTTCGGGCTTCCTGGAGCAGGCGTTGCCCATCGAGGTCGAGCGCAACGGCTTGCATCTGTGGGGCTGGGTGGGCTTGCCGACCTTCTCCCGCAGCCAGGCGGACCTGCAGTACTTCTACGTCAACGGTCGCGCAGTACGGGACAAGCTGGTGGCTCACGCGGTACGCCAGGCTTATCGCGATGTTCTGTTCAACGGTCGACACCCGACCTTTGTTCTGTTTTTCGAAGTCGACCCGTCGGTGGTCGACGTCAACGTGCACCCGACCAAGCACGAAGTGCGTTTCCGTGACGGGCGCATGGTGCACGACTTCCTTTATGGCACCTTGCACCGGGCCCTGGGTGATGTGCGGCCCGAGGATCAGTTGGCGGCGCCGGCGGCGGTCGCCGGCATCGTGCGCCCGACAGGTATCGAGGCCGGTGAGTTCGGGCCTCAGGGTGAGATGCGCCTGGCCGCGAACCTGGCTCTGGAGCAGCCCCAATCCCAGCCGAGCTTCAATGCGCCGGGCGCGGGAGCCGGCAGTGGCTATCAATATCAGTACACGCCACGGCCACAGCCAGTGTTGCCGGCCGCCGAGAGCCAGGGCGTGTACCGCGAGTTCTTTGCCCCGTTGCCGGGGGCGCCGGCGGCGGCCTTGCCGGACGGCCAGGAGGACATTCCGCCCCTGGGCTATGCCCTGGCCCAGCTCAAGGGGATCTACATCCTGGCGGAAAACGCCCTGGGTCTGGTGCTGGTGGACATGCACGCGGCTCACGAGCGGATCATGTACGAGCGCTTGAAGGTGGCCATGGCCAGCGAAGGCCTGAGCGGCCAGCCGCTGCTGGTGCCGGAGTCGATTGCCGTCAGCCAGCGTGAGGCCGATTGCGCTGAAGAACACATGAGCTGGTTCCAGCGCCTGGGCTTCGAGCTGCAGCGCCTGGGCCCGGAATCCCTGGCGATCCGCCAGATCCCGGCATTGTTGAAGCAGGCGGAAGCCAATCGCCTGGTGCACGACGTACTGGCGGACCTGATGGAGTACGGCACCAGTGACCGGATTCAGGCTCACCTCAATGAGCTGCTCGGTACCATGGCCTGCCACGGCGCGATCCGTGCCAATCGACGCCTGGCCCTGCCGGAAATGAACGCCTTGCTGCGGGACATGGAAAACACCGAGCGTAGTGGCCAATGCAACCACGGTCGACCGACCTGGACCCAAATGGGCCTGGACGATCTGGACAAACTCTTTCTGCGCGGCCGTTGATGACCCAGCTTCCTCCAGCGATTTTCCTGATGGGCCCGACCGCTGCGGGCAAGACCGATCTGGCCATCGAGCTGACCAAGGTGCTGCCTTGCGAGCTGATCAGTGTCGACTCGGCGCTGGTCTACCGCGGCATGGACATTGGCACCGCGAAGCCTTCCAGGGAACTGCTGGCGCAGTTTCCCCATCGCCTGATCGATATTCTCGACCCTGCCGAGAGCTACTCGGCGGCGGATTTCCGTACCGATGCGCTGGCGGCCATGGCCGATATCACCGCCCGGGGCAAGATCCCGCTGTTGGTGGGCGGCACCATGCTGTATTACAAGGCGCTGCTTGAAGGCCTGGCGGACATGCCCGCGGCGGATCCGCAGGTACGTGCCGAGCTGGAGGACGAGGCTGCACGCCTTGGCTGGCAGGCCCTGCACGACCAGCTGGCGGCGGTGGACCCCGAGTCGGCGGCGCGGATCCACCCCAACGACCCCCAGCGTCTGACCCGGGCGCTTGAGGTCTATCGGGTCAGTGGCCTGACAATGACCGCCCATCGCCAGCGTCAATTGGCGCAAAGTACTGAAGCAGGCGCATCGGGACGCAGTCAATTGCCCTATACTGTCGCCAATCTGGCCATCGCTCCGGCGAATCGCCAGGTACTGCACCAGCGTATTGCACAAAGATTCACACAAATGTTGGAACAGGGATTCATTGACGAGGTCGTAGCTCTGCGTTCCAGAAGTGACCTGCATGCCGGGTTGCCGTCTATACGTGCAGTGGGCTACCGCCAAGTCTGGGATCATCTGGATGGCAAGCTGACGTCAGCCGAAATGCAGGAGCGGGGCATCATTGCCACGCGCCAATTGGCGAAACGCCAGTTCACCTGGTTACGTAGTTGGGCTGACCTGCAATGGTTGGACAGCCTGGATTGCGACAATCTGCCACGCGCCTTGAAATACTTGGGGACGATCTCCATATTGAGCTGAGTCCTTGCAATTGCCGTCTATCCTTGGGGGTGTGACGGCTTTGGCCATCTGTTTTCTGATTTTTATTATTGATCCTTAAAGGAGTGCGGCACATGTCAAAAGGGCATTCGCTACAAGACCCTTACTTGAATACATTGCGTAAAGAGAAGGTTGGGGTTTCCATCTATCTGGTCAACGGGATCAAGCTGCAAGGTACGATCGAGTCTTTCGACCAGTTCGTCATCCTGCTGAAGAACACCGTCAGCCAAATGGTTTACAAGCACGCTATCTCGACAGTGGTTCCAGTTCGCCCGATTCGCCTGCCTAGCGCTTCCGAATCCGAACAGGGTGACGCTGAGCCAGGTAACGCCTGATAGGAGTCTCCTTTGTTCTTTGAGCGCCACGGTGGTGGTGAACGGGCCATTCTCGTTCACTTGGATGGTCAGGACCCTGAGGCGCGCGAAGATCCGCAGGAGTTTCAGGAGCTGGCATTATCGGCCGGCGCCGAGACCGTCGCGTTTGTTAGCGTGCCGCGTCATCGGCCAACCGCCAAATACCTGGTTGGCAGCGGCAAGGTCGAGGAGTTACGCGACCTGGTCAAAGCCGAACAGGTAGACCTGGTGATTTTCAATCACATCCTCACACCCAGTCAGGAACGTAACCTCGAACGTGTATTCGAGTGTCGCGTGATCGACCGCACGGGTCTGATTCTCGATATCTTCGCTCAGCGCGCGCGCACCCATGAAGGCAAGCTCCAGGTTGAACTGGCCCAGCTTGAGCACATGAGCACCCGTCTGGTTCGTGGCTGGACTCACCTTGAACGGCAGAAAGGCGGTATCGGTCTGCGCGGGCCCGGTGAAACCCAGTTGGAAACCGACCGGCGCCTGTTGCGAGTGCGTCTGCGGCAGATCAAGGCGCGCCTGGAGAAGGTTCGCAGCCAGCGTGAGCAGGCCCGTCGTGGCCGCAAGCGTGCGGATATCCCTTCAGTGTCCCTGGTGGGCTACACCAACGCCGGCAAGTCCACGCTGTTCAATGCGGTCACTGCGTCCGATGTTTTCGCTGCCGACCAATTGTTCGCAACCCTCGACCCCACCCTGCGCCGGCTTGAGCTGGATGACCTGGGGCCGATTGTGCTGGCCGATACCGTGGGGTTCATCCGCCACCTGCCGCACAAGTTGGTCGAGGCGTTTCGGGCTACCCTCGAAGAATCGAGCAACTCCGATTTGCTGCTGCATGTGATCGATGCCCATGAGCCCGAGCGCATGGCGCAGATCGAGCAGGTGATGGTGGTGCTGGGGGAGATCGGGGCTCAAGACTTGCCGATCCTGGAGGTCTATAACAAACTCGATTTGCTTGAGGGTGTGGAGCCGCAGATCCAGCGCGACCCCGACGGCAAGCCGCAGCGGGTCTGGCTGTCGGCCCGTGATGGCCAGGGGCTGGATCTGCTCAAGCAGGCCATCGCCGAGCTGCTGGGTGAAGATTTGTTTGTAGGCACCTTGCGCTTGCCTCAGCGTTTTGCTCGACTGCGAGCACAGTTTTTCCAGTTGAACGCTGTGCAGAAAGAAGATCACGACGACGAAGGTGTCAGCCTGCTTGCTGTTCGCCTGCCACGGGCCGAGTTGAACCGGCTGGTCAGTCGCGAAGGCATGCAGCCGTCGGAATTCATCGAGCAACACACTTTGCAATAAAAGCCTGGGCAAGCGGTTGTGCCGCTGTAGCAGGCATTCTGTAGCATTGGTCGGCGCGCCGTGGGTGCGTCTTTGCTTTATCAGATGGAGAGCGCTATGGCTTGGAATGAGCCGGGTGGCAACTCGAATAATCAGGACCCTTGGGGTGGTAAGCGCCGCAATAATGGCGATCGCAAGGGGCCACCAGATCTCGACGAGGCCTTCCGTAAGCTGCAGGAAAGCCTGAATGGGTTGTTCGGTGGTGGTAAGAAACGTGGTGATGACGGCGGTAGTTCCGGCAAGGGCGGTGGTTTCGGCCTGCTGGGTATCGGTCTTGTCGTGCTGGCTGCCGTGTGGCTGTACAGCGCGGTGTATGTAGTAGACGAGCAGGAGCAGGCCGTAGTGCTGCGCTTCGGCAAATACTACGAAACCGTCGGCCCGGGTCTGAACATCTACTTCCCGCCGATCGATCGCAAGTACATGGAAAACGTCACGCGCGAGCGTGCCTACACCAAGCAGGGCCAGATGCTCACCGAGGACGAGAACATCGTCGAAGTGCCGCTGACCGTGCAGTACAAGATCAGCAACCTGCAGGATTTCGTGCTGAACGTCGATCAGCCGGAAATCAGCCTGCAGCATGCGACCGACAGCGCCCTGCGTCACGTGGTGGGTTCCACCGCCATGGACCAGGTGCTGACCGAAGGTCGTGAATTGATGGCCAGTGAGATCAAGGAGCGTCTGCAACGCTTCCTGGACAACTATCGCACCGGTATCACCGTGACCCAGGTGAACGTACAGAGCGCAGCGGCACCGCGTGAAGTACAGGAAGCCTTCGATGACGTGATCCGTGCCCGTGAAGATGAACAGCGTTCGCGCAACCAGGCTGAAACCTATGCCAACGGCGTCGTGCCGGAAGCCCGTGGTCAGGCCCAGCGCATCCTCGAGGATGCCAACGGTTACCGTGACGAAGTGGTATCCCGGGCCAAGGGTGAGGCAGATCGCTTCACCAAACTGGTTGCCGAGTACCGCAAGGCTCCTGAAGTCACCCGTCAGCGCCTGTACCTGGACACCATGCAGGAAGTCTTCAGCAACACCAGCAAGGTGTTGGTGACTGGCAGCAAGGGCGGGCAGAACAATCTGCTCTATCTGCCGCTGGACAAGATGATCGACAGTGGTCGTAGCGGCAGTGCTCCGGTAACGGGCGCAGCGTCGGCGGCCAGCAATGAAGCGAATGCGCGCGCCGCGGCTGACCATATGCAGCAACAGCAGCAGACGCGTTCTAGGGAGACTCGCTGATGAGCAATAAATCGCTGATCGCCCTGATCGTGGGCGTTGTCGTGGCGGTGGTTGCCTGGAACAGCTTCTACATCGTCGCTCAGACCGAGCGTGCGGTGTTGCTGCAGTTCGGTCGTGTGGTTCAGGCGGATGTCCAGCCTGGCCTGCATGTGAAAGTGCCCTACGTGAACCAGGTGCGTAAGTTCGACGCACGCCTGATGACCCTGGATGCACCGACGCAGCGCTTCCTGACCCTGGAAAAGAAAGCCGTGATGGTGGATGCCTACGCCAAGTGGCGGGTGAAGGATGCCGAGCGTTTCTACACCGCGACTTCCGGCCTCAAGCAGATTGCCGACGAGCGTCTTTCCCGTCGCCTGGAGTCGGGCCTGCGTGACCAGTTCGGTAAGCGCACCCTGCACGAAGTGGTTTCCGGTGAGCGTGACGCGCTGATGGCGGATATCACGGCGTCGCTGAACAAGATGGCGGAAAAGGAGCTGGGTATCGAAGTGGTCGATGTCCGGGTCAAGGCCATCGACCTGCCCAAGGAAGTGAACCGCAGCGTGTTCGAGCGCATGAGCACCGAGCGTGAGCGTGAGGCTCGCGAGCACCGGGCCAAGGGTAACGAACTGGCGGAAGGCATCCGTGCCGATGCCGATCGTCAGCGTCGCGTGCTGTTGGCTGAAGCCTATCGGGAGTCTGAAGAGGCTCGCGGTGACGGTGATGCCCAGGCAGCGGCGATCTATGCCAAGGCCTACGGCCAGGACCAGGAGTTCTACGCGTTCTACCGTAGCCTGCGTGCCTACCGTGAAAGCTTCGCGAACAAATCCGACGTCATGGTTCTGGACCCAAGCAGCGACTTCTTCCACTACCTGGAAAAGTCCAAGCCTTGATCAGGCCCTGACCCTGGAGCACCCCGCCGGGCGGCTAAAACGCCTCGCGGGGTGATCCTTTGGGAAAACGGGTGTATGATGCGGCAGCCGGGAAATTCCCGGCTTTTTTGCGTCTGCATCTTTGATTGGCCGTGGCTCGTTCAAGAGTCCGGCAAGATTTTTCGAGGAAAATGGTCTGTACAGCTGATTTCTGGCTGCCTGTCCGGCTGAGCTCGCGTCGGATGCGACTGTTTTCTGCTTCACTCTAAGGCTGGCCCCAGGCTTGCCGCCCGGACCATAGGGGAATGGCGTAATGGCAACGGTAGACCGCTGGCTGCTGCCAGATGGCATCGAAGAAGTATTGCCGCCGGAAGCGGCGCGCATCGAAGTGGCGCGTCGTCAGGTGTTGGATCTGTTTCAGAGTTGGGGTTACGAGTTCGTCGTCACTCCCCATATCGAATACCTGGAATCCCTGTTGACAGGTGCAGGCCAGGATCTGGATCTGCGTACCTTCAAGGTCATCGACCCGCAGTCGGGCCGGCAGATGGGGTTTCGGGCCGACATCACGCCGCAGGTGGCGCGTATTGATGCCCACACCCTGCGCCGCGAAGGGCCGAGCCGCCTGTGCTACGCCGGCAGTGTGCTGCATGCGCAGCCGCGTGCCTTGTCGTCCTCGCGCAGCCCGATCCAGCTGGGGGCCGAGTTGTATGGCGATGCCAGCCCGAGCAGCGACGTTGAAGTCATCAGCCTGATGCTGGCCATGCTGCAACTGGCCGACGTGCCCGATGTGCACATGGATCTGGGACATGTTGGCATCTACCGTGGCCTGGCACAGGCCGCCGGCTTGTCCGGTGCTGTTGAACAGCAACTGTTCGATGCCCTGCAACGCAAGGCGATCGACGAGGTCATCAGCCTGACGGAAGGCCTGCCGGCCGACTTGGCGGACATGCTGCGCTCCCTGGTGGACCTGTGCGGCAGCCGCGAAGTGCTGGGCGATGCCCGCCGTCGCCTGGCCGGTGCGCCGACGTCTGTGCTGCTGGCGCTGGATGAATTGCTGACCATTGCCGAGCGCCTGTCCGTGCGGTTCCCGGACTTGCCGCTGTATTTCGACCTTGGCGAGTTGCGCGGCTATCACTACCACACCGGTGTGGTGTTCGCGGTATTTGTTCCAGGCGTGGGCCAATCCATCGCCCAGGGCGGGCGCTACGATGACATCGGCGCGGATTTCGGGCGTGCCCGTCCCGCGACTGGTTTCTCCACCGATTTGAAAACCCTGGTGACCCTGGGGCGTGCTGAAGTCGAGCTACCGTCTGGCGGTATCTGGATGCCAGACAACACTGACGCGGCACTCTGGCAGACCGTCTGCCGCTTGCGCAGTGAGGGTCAGCGTGTGGTTCAGGCCTTGCCTGGGCAGCCTTTGGCCGCCGCCCGTGAAGCGGACTGCGACCGGCAATTGATTCAGCAGAATGGGCTTTGGCAAGTATTGCCGCTGGCTTCTTGAGTTTTCCTGCCGGCGGCTGCCGGCACCAAGTTTGCGCGAATGAGGACAAGTGTTATGGGTAAGAATGTCGTAGTCCTGGGCACCCAATGGGGTGATGAGGGCAAAGGCAAGATCGTTGATCTGCTGACCGAACATGCCGCCGCCGTAGTGCGCTACCAAGGTGGCCACAACGCTGGCCACACCCTGGTGATCGACGGTGAGAAGACCGTCCTGCACCTGATTCCGTCCGGTGTGCTGCGCGAAGGCGTGCAGTGCCTGATCGGTAACGGTGTGGTGGTAGCTCCGGATGCCTTGATGCGTGAAATCGTCAAGCTGGAAGAGAAGGGTGTACCGGTGCGCGAGCGCCTGCGTATCAGCCCGTCCTGCCCGCTGATCCTGTCCTATCACGTGGCCCTGGACCAGGCCCGCGAGAAAGCCCGTGGCGAGCAGAAGATCGGTACCACCGGCCGCGGCATAGGCCCGGCTTACGAAGACAAGGTTGCACGTCGTGGCCTGCGCATCGGCGATCTGTTCCACCGCGAGCGTTTCGCCGCCAAGCTGGGCGAGCTGCTGGACTACCACAACTTCGTTCTGGTGAATTACTACAAAGAGCCGGCCATCGACTTCCAGAAGACCCTGGACGAGTGCATGGAATACGCCGAACTGCTCAAGCCGATGATGCTCGACGTGACTGCCGAGCTGCACCAGTTGCGCCGCGCCGGCAAGGACATCATGTTCGAAGGCGCCCAGGGTTCGTTGCTGGACATCGACCACGGCACCTACCCGTACGTCACCAGCTCCAACACCACTGCTGGTGGTATCGCCACCGGTTCGGGCGTGGGGCCGATGTACCTGGACTACATCCTGGGCATCACCAAGGCCTATACCACTCGCGTAGGCTCGGGCCCGTTCCCGACCGAGCTGTTCGACGACATCGGCGCTTTCCTGGCCAAGCGTGGTCATGAGTTCGGCGCCACCACCGGCCGCGCTCGTCGCTGCGGCTGGTTCGATGCCGTGATCCTGCGTCGCGCCATCGACGTCAACAGCATCTCGGGCCTGTGCCTGACCAAGCTGGACGTTCTGGACGGCCTGGAAACCATCAATATCTGTGTCGGCTACAAGAACCAGGATGGTGCAGTCATCGACGCGCCAACCGACGCCGACAGCTACATCGGCCTGGAGCCGGTGTACGAGCAGATGCCGGGCTGGAGCGAGTCGACCCTGGGTGCCAAGACCCTGGAAGAGCTGCCTGCCGCCGCCCAGGCCTACATCAAGCGCATCGAAGAGTTGGTCGGCGCGCCGATCGACATTATTTCGACAGGCCCGGACCGCAACGAGACCATCGTTCTGCGTCATCCGTTCGCTTGATAAGTCGTTGATGTAAAAAACAAAGGGCCCTTAATCGGGCCCTTTGTCGTTTCTGCCTGCCACGCGGCACGACCCTTGCTGTGAAATCCACTTCTAGAGTGCCATCAGAATAATGGCGTCAAAAGTAGAGGGATTTCCTGTGTCGGCCGTTCTCTCACTGTTACAAAGCCGTTTACTACGGCCTGTGTTCGTTACTCTCGGTATCGCCCTTTTGGTGCAAGTGCTGGTAGCGGTTGCCCTGACTCGGAGCACAGTGACCGCACTCGAGGCGGATCTGGCTTCGCGCCTGGGCGGCGACAGCCAGAAATTGGCTGGCGAGCTCGAGCAGGCGGGCAAAGAAGTCACCTCCAGTCTGGAGAGTCTTTCAAGCAGTACCCGCCAACGCCTCACGGCCGGCCTGTCTTCGCGTCTCAAGGAAGAACAGGTACAGCTGCGTGCGGCGCTGGAGAAGGACCTGAAGGACTCTGCCAATGACATGGCTCAATTGCTGGCCTCCGTGGCGCCTCGCGCCATGTGGGACAGTGATGTGCCGACCTTGTCCGAGTTCGCCCGACGGGCTCAGCGCAACCCCAATGTGTTGTTCGTGGTTTATGACGATGCGGCGGGAGAGCACCTGACCCGTTACCTGAATCGTGAAAACCCGATCAACAAGGCGCTGCTGGAAAAGGGCAAGGGCGACCGGGCGCTGGACAAGGTCCTGGATGCAGCGAAGAACGATCCTTCGGTGTACTACCTTGAAGCCTCGATCAATCCCAATGGCGTGGAAATCGGCAAGGTGCTGATGGGAGTCTCCACTGCGTCGGTGGAGGCCGATATCGCCGCCCTGGATCAGCGCTTCAGTGCCTTGATTGCCAGCAGCGATCAGTTGGTTGGCGACAGCCTCAAGGGAGCTTCTGCCGACAGCTCGGCGGCCATGCGCTCGCGCTTGCAGTCGGCCCAGGGTACGGCGGCACAGATGCAGGCCAATACCGCGAGCACGGTGCAGGAGGCGGCGACTACCTTGCGCTGGCAGATCGGCGTCGGCCTGGCGCTGGTTGGCCTGGCCCTGCTGCTGTTGCTGGCAGTGGTGCTGGGGCGTCGCGTGGTGAGCAAGCTGCATTTGCTGATCGCTGCGCTCAATGACCTGGCAGCGGGCGAAGGTGATCTGACCAAGCGTGTGCCGCTCAACAGCAATGATGAGATTGGCGACATGGCCTCGGCGGTGAATCGCTTTGTGGATAAGTTGCAGCCCATCGTGCGGGAAGCGGGGGATGTGGCCCAGCGCACAGGTGTCGAGATCGGCGCCATGAGCCAGCGTAATGCTGGGGCTGATGCCGCAGCCGAAGCGCAGCGTGATGAAGTGGCAGAGAGCCTGCGGGCGTTGTCGCAGATGGCCGATGAAGCCCAGGCGGAAAGCCAGGCGATGCAGGCCGCACTGCAGCAGGTGGTGGAGATTCGTCAGGCGACGGACGAGACTACCCGCACCTCCGAGCAGGTCGGCAGCCTGATCGAGGCGCTGGCGGGGCAAGTGGATACCGGGGCCAAGGTGATCGAGCGCCTGGCCCAGCAGAGCGAGCAGATCGAGGTGGTGCTGACGGTGATCCATGGCATTGCCGAGCAAACCAACCTGCTGGCATTGAACGCTGCGATTGAGGCCGCGCGCGCCGGCGAGACCGGGCGCGGATTTGCCGTGGTGGCGGATGAGGTGCGGGCCCTGGCCAGCAAGACGCAAAGCTCCACTGGCGATATCCAGGCCCATATCGGTGCCCTGCAGCAGGGCGCGCGGGAGGCCGTAGCGGCTATCGGTCAGGCCGGGCGTCAGGCCAGCGAGGGCTTGCTGGTGCTGCGCGACAGTGCTCGCCTGCAACAATCGGTGCAGTCTTCGGTAGAGCAGGTGCACGCCGCGATTGGCCTGGCCACCCAGGCTGCGGCCCATCAGGCGCAGGGCGCGCAGGCGGTGCGTGGGCGGGTGGAAACCATCCATGCCCAGGCCGAGCGGGCGGCTCAGGCCGTGGTAGAAACCACCGCCAGCGGCAAGGTACTGGACAGCCTGGCGGCGCAGCTCAAGGCCAGCCTCGGTCAGTTCCGCGCCTGATGCCTGGCCGGCCCCTGCAGTAAGCTGGCTCCTGCCACCTTACTGCAGGGGCCGGCTTGCCACCTCTCAGCGACTCAAATACATCCGCGTTGTCAGCAGATAGACCGGTAGCCCTGACACCAGTATCAACAGCGCCGCATAAGGCGCCGCCGCTGCAAACTCCACATTCGCCGTATGCGCCCACACTTCTGTGGCCAGGGTGTTGAGCCCGGTTGGGCTGAGCAGCAGGGTCGCTGTCAGTTCCTTCATCGCATCCAGAAAGACCAGGGCGAAAGCCGCGCCCAGCGCCGGGAAGATGATCGGCAGGGTCACTCGGCAAAAGGCGCTGAACGACGATGCGCCGAGGGTTCTTGCTGCTTCTTCCAGCTGTGGCGCGGCCTTGTTCAGCGCGGTGCGGATCGGCGCCTGGGCCAGGGGCAGGAACAGCAGGGCATAGGCAATCAGCAGCAGCGCCGAGGTCTGGTACAGCACCGGCACATAGTGCAGCGCGAAATACACCAGGGTCAGGGCGATCACCAGCCCTGGCAGGGCATGCAGCAGATAGGGCAGGCGCTCTGCCCAGATGGCCAGGCGCCCCTTGTAGCGCACCACCAGCAGGCCCACCGGCACTGCCAGCACCAGGCACAGGCCGGCGCCGCCCAGGGACAGGGCCAGTGAAGACAGCAATGCTTCGCTGATTGCCGCGACGGGGAAGGCTGCCGATGAACCGACGGCCAGCCAATAGGCAAGCATGCCCAGGGGGACACCGCTGCCGATCAGCGCCAGCATCAGGCAGTAAAGCTGTCCGCCGATGCTCCAGCGCCCCAGGCGTACCTGTTCGGCGTGCCTGGCTGCGCCTTGGCCGGTGCGTACATGGCGGCCCTTGCCACGGACGCGCAGTTCCAGCCCCAGCAGCAGCAGGCACAGCGCCAGCAACACGGCCGACAGCATGGCGGCGTTGGCATTGCTGAACTCCAGCTCGAATTGCTGGTAGATGGCGGTGGTGAAGGTCTGCAGGCCGATGATCGACAGGGCGCCGAACTCCACCAGCATATGCAGGGCAATCAGCAGCGAGCCGGCCAGCAATGAAGGCCAGAGCAAGGGCAGGGTTATCTTGAAGAACACGCCCCAGCGATTTTGCCCCAGGGTCCGCGCCGACTCCTCCAGGGAGGGGTCGAGATTGCGCAGGGTGGCCGCCACCGGCAGGAACACCAGCGGGTATTTGGACAGGGTCATCACCAGGATCGCGCCGCCCAGTCCTTCGAACCCGGCGCTCAGGGATACCCAAGTGAAGCTGCTGACAAAGGCCGGTACGGCGAAGGGCAAGCACAGCACCACGCCCCAGATCCGCCTTCCCGGCAAATCGCTGCGTTCCAGCAGCCAGGCCAGGGACAGGCCGAGCACGGCGCAGGCAAGGGTCACACCGAGCATCAGCAGCAGGGTATTGCTCAGCAGGCGCAACACATAGGGGCGCCACAGCAGGTGCAGGGCTTCAGCCCAGCCGGCCTGCCAGGCCTTGAGGCCGACATATAACAGTGGCAACAGGCTCAGGCAGACCAGTAGCAGGACTGGCAGCAGTAGCCAGATCGAAGGCCGCTTGCGCCTCGGCACGAAGCTGGTGCGCAAGGCGGAAGCGGATGGCGATGGATTCATCAGTTCAGGCCGACGTCACGTTCCAGGTCCAGGGCTTCCTCGGCATTGCCGAGATCGGCCGGGGTCACCTTCGGGGCTTCCAGTTCATTGAAGGGCTTGAGTCCACGATCGGACTGCATGCCTTTATGCAGCGGGTACTCGGCCGTGGTCTGGGTAATCACCCGCTGGCCTTCTTCGCTGGCCATGTAGGCCAGAAGCTGCTGGGCCTCTTTCGGATGCTTGCTGGACTTGAGTACGGCTGCGCTGGACACGGTGATCAGGCCGCCGACGTCGCCGCCCGTGAAGTAGTGCAGTTTCGAGTCGAGCTGGCCTTTTTCCCGTTGCAGGGCAAACCAGTAGTAGTTGTTCACCAGGACCGTGGCCACTTCGCCGTTTTCCACGGCTTTGAGGGCCACCATGTTGTTGCTGTAGACCTTGCCGAAAGCCCGCAGGCCGGTCAGCCATTCTTCGGCAGCATCCCTGCCGTGCATCTTGATGATGGCCACGGCCTGTTCCTGGAAGGCGCCACTGGTGGGCACGAAGCCAACCTTGCCTTGCCACTGCGGCTGGGAGAATTCCATCACCGACTTGGGCAGGTCTTTTTCGTCGATCAGTTTCGGGTTGAAGGCGACGACTCGTACGCGCGCGGTGACACCGATCCAGGTGCCGTTGCCCGCAACATATTCCTTGGGCAGCACGGCCAGGGTCGTGGCGTCGGTCTGGGCCAGCAGGCCCTGCTCGCCGAGTTTGTTCAGGGGAGGGGATTCTTCGGTGTAGATCACATCAGCGGGGGAGCGGTCGCCTTCTTCGACAACCTGGCTGGCCAGTTGATTGCTGCTGCCCTTGCGGACATTCACATGGATGCCGGTCTTGGCTTCGAAAGCCTTGGCTAACGCGTCGCCGACTTCCTTGTGCTGACCGTTGTACAGGGTCAGGGAAACCGGATCGGCTGCCTGGGTGAAGGGGGATGCCAGGGTCAGCCCCAGCAAAGTGATGGTCAAGCCACGCAGAAGGGATGTTGGAAGGAGGGTATTTCTGAACATCATTCGCAGGTTTCCTCACTGTAGTGCCGCAAAAACTTGTAACAATCATAAACGATATCGTTTCTCATGTGCGCTTTGCGGATGCGGAGGAAGGCGATGGCGCGGGGAAATATCAGGGGGCAGAAACGCAAAAACCCGCTTTCGCGGGTTTTTGTGAGACTTGAAAGCGATGCTCTCAAGTTTTGAATTGGTGCCCAGAAGAAGACTCGAACTTCCACGACCTTGCGGTCACCAGCACCTGAAGCTGGCGTGTCTACCAATTTCACCATCTGGGCAGTATCGACGTCGTCGCCGTGTCGATGGAGCGCACTATACGGACAGCGTTTTGATCTGTAAACCCCTGTTTTGGTTTTATTAAATCAAATACTTAGAATGCAAAAACCCGCTTTCGCGGGTTTTTGTTCGAGCCTTGAAACTGATCTAATCTCAAGCTCTTGAATTGGTGCCCAGAAGAAGACTCGAACTTCCACGGCCTTGCGGCCACCAGCACCTGAAGCTGGCGTGTCTACCAATTTCACCATCTGGGCAGTATCGCTGACGTCTCCGTCGTCGATGGCGCGCACTATACGGAGGCTCTTTTGAGCTGTAAACCCCAGATTTCAAAAAAGATTGAAAAAAGTCTCCGGCGGTATGCGTGACGATGTTTCTGAGGCGATGGCGAGGATTAATCCCAGGTTGTCTGAGCCTGAAATTTCCCGTTTCAATACGCGTATGCCAAACTAACCCGCATATAGACAAGGTGAAATTTATCTAATGGCCGATTGGCAGTCCCTCGATCCCGAGGCCGCTCGTGAAGCGGAAAAATACGAAAACCCTATTCCTAGCCGCGAACTCATCCTTCAGCATCTTGCTGACCGGGGTTCGCCTGCTAGTCGCGAGCAGTTGGTAGAAGAGTTCGGTCTGACCACGGAAGACCAGCTGGAAGCCCTGCGCCGCCGCCTGCGCGCCATGGAGCGCGACGCTCAACTGATCTATACCCGCCGCGGCACCTATGCGCCGGTGGACAAGCTCGACCTGATTCTCGGCCGTATCAGCGGTCACCGCGACGGCTTCGGCTTCCTGGTGCCGGATGACGGCAGCGACGACCTGTTCATGAGCCCGGCGCAAATGCGTCTGGTATTCGATGGCGACCGCGCCCTGGCCCGGGTTTCCGGCCTGGATCGTCGCGGCCGTCGCGAAGGCGTGATCGTCGAAGTGGTGTCCCGTGCCCACGAAAGCATCGTCGGTCGCTACTTCGAAGAAGGTGGCATCGGTTTCGTGGTGGCAGACAACCCGAAGATCCAGCAGGAAGTGCTGGTAACGCCGGGGCGCAATGCCAATGCCAAGATCGGTCAGTTCGTCGAAGTGAAGATCACTCACTGGCCGACGCCGCGCTTCCAGCCGCAAGGCGATGTGGTGGAGGTGGTGGGCAACTACATGGCACCGGGCATGGAAATCGACGTTGCCCTGCGCACCTACGATATTCCTCATGTCTGGCCAGAGGCGGTGCTCAAGGAAGCCGGCAAGCTCAAGCCCGAAGTGGAAGAGAAGGACAAAGAGAAGCGCATCGATCTGCGTGATCTGCCTTTCGTCACCATCGACGGCGAAGACGCCCGCGACTTCGACGACGCTGTTTTCTGCGAAGCCAAGCCCGGCAAGCTGCGCCTGTTTGGTGGTGGCTGGAAGCTGTATGTGGCGATTGCCGACGTCTCCAGTTACGTGAAGATCGGTTCGGCTCTGGATGCCGAAGCCCAGGTGCGCGGCAACTCGGTGTACTTCCCCGAGCGGGTGATCCCGATGCTGCCCGAGCAACTGTCCAACGGCCTGTGCTCGCTGAACCCGAAAGTCGATCGCCTGGCCATGGTTTGCGAGATGACCATCTCCAAGTCCGGCGAGATGACCGATTACCAGTTCTACGAAGCGGTGATCCACTCCAAGGCGCGTCTGACCTACAACAAGGTCAGCACCATGCTCGAGCAGCCGAAAACCAGCGAAGCCAAGCAGTTGCGCGGTGAATACGGCGATGTCCTGCCGCACCTGAAGCAGCTGTATGCGCTGTACAAGGTCTTGCTGGGGGCTCGTCATACCCGGGGCGCCATCGACTTCGAGACCCAGGAAACCCGGATCATCTTCGGTTCCGAGCGCAAGATCGCCGAAATTCGTCCGACTACACGCAATGATGCGCACAAGCTGATCGAGGAATGCATGCTGGCGGCCAACGTGGCCACCGCCGAGTTCCTCAAGAAGCACGAGATTCCGGCCCTGTACCGGGTGCACGATGGTCCGCCGCCGGAACGTCTGGAAAAACTGCGCGCCTTCCTCGGCGAACTGGGCCTGTCCCTGCATAAAGGCAAGGATGGCCCGACGCCGAAGGACTACCAGGCATTGCTGGAAACCATCAAGGACCGTCCGGATTACCACCTGATCCAGACCGTGATGCTGCGCTCCCTGAGCCAGGCGGTGTACAGCGCTGATAACCAGGGCCACTTCGGCCTGAATTACGAAGCCTATACCCACTTCACTTCGCCGATCCGTCGCTACCCGGACCTGTTGACCCATCGGGCCATCCGCAGCGTCATCCACTCCAAGCAGGACACGCCGCACGTGCGCCGCGCCGGGGCGATGACCATTCCGAAGGCGCGTATCTATCCGTACGACGAAGCGACCCTGGAGCAGCTCGGCGAGCAGTGCTCGATGAGCGAGCGCCGTGCCGATGAGGCTACGCGGGACGTAGTGAACTGGCTCAAGTGCGAGTTCATGAAGGATCGTGTGGGCGAGTCCTTCCCGGGTGTGATCACCGCGGTGACCGGTTTCGGCCTGTTCGTCGAGTTGACCGACATCTACGTCGAGGGCCTGGTGCACGTCACCGCCTTGCCGGGGGACTACTACCACTTCGACCCTGTGCATCACCGCCTGGCGGGCGAGCGCACCGGTCGCAGCTTCCGCCTGGGCGATACTGTGGAAGTGCGTGTCATGCGCGTCGACCTGGACGAGCGCAAGATCGATTTCGAAATGGCCGAGAAGACCATCAACGCACCGATCGGCCGCAAGAAGCGTGGCGCCGCGGACGCACCTGCCAGCAAGGTCGTGGAAGAGCCGGCTCCAGCCAAGGCGGGGCGTCGCAGCTCCGCCAAGGAAAAGGCGGTCGAGGCTTATCGTCCAAGCGACGCTGCCGCGAAAAACGCCGAAGTGCGCAAAAGCCGCGAAATGAAGCGGGCGCTGCTGGCCGAAGCCAAGGGCGGTGGTAAAGCGGCGTCTGCGGGAAAGTCCGGTAAGCCGGCGCCTTCGCGCGCTGGCGAAAAGCCCGCCAAGCCGAGCAAACATCGTAAAGGTCCGCCCAAGGCGGGCTCCGCTTCCGGCGCTAAAAGCGGCGGGGCGCGCAAACCTAAGGCCAAGTCATGAGTCAGTTGGAAAAGATCTACGGCGTGCATGCCGTAGAAGCGTTGCTGCGTCACCATCCCAAGCGGGTCAAGCAGATCTGGTTGGCTGAAGGGCGCAGTGATCCACGGGTTCAGGTGCTGGTGGACCTGGCTGCGCAGAACCGTGTTTCGGTTGGCCAGGCCGAGCGTCGTGAGATGGACGCATGGGTTGAAGGCGTGCACCAGGGCGTAGTGGCGGAAGTCAGCCCGAGCCAGGTGTGGGGCGAGGCCATGCTCGACGAGCTGCTGGACCGTACCGAAGGCGCGCCGTTGCTGCTGGTGCTGGACGGTGTGACCGACCCGCATAACCTCGGGGCCTGCCTGCGTACTGCCGATGCGGCCGGTGCCCTGGCAGTGCTGGTGCCCAAGGACAAGTCGGCGACCCTGACTCCGACCGTGCGCAAAGTGGCCTGCGGCGCCGCCGAAGTGATTCCGCTGGTAGCCGTGACCAACCTGGCCCGCACCCTGGAGAAGCTCCAGCAGCGTGGGCTGTGGATCGTCGGCACCGCCGGCGAGGCCGAACAGGAACTGTACGACCAGGACCTGACCGGCCCGACCATCATCATCATGGGGGCCGAAGGCAAGGGCATGCGTCGCCTGACCCGCGAGCACTGCGACTACCTGGTACGCCTGCCGATGGCCGGCAGCGTCAGCAGCCTCAACGTCTCCGTGGCCACTGGCGTGTGCCTGTTCGAAGCCATGCGCCAGCGCGGTGCCAAGGCCAAGGCCGGCGCCAAGAAAGCCTGACCCGCAGTTGCAGGAGCCGGCTTGCCGGCGAGGCGCGTGCTGCCGTCCATCGTCGGCACGCCGGCTCCCGCAGGTGGTTGTTCAAATAATCACCAATTGCCTTGCGCCGCTGTTCCCCCTTCTCTACAATTGCGCCCCTTGCCGTGACGGCAGGCGCATATGTGCCTACTACCAGGCAAGACACACCAGTGTCATTCACTCCTTGTCTGACCGCTTATAGGCGGCAGGCTACAACCCGTAAGGAGCATTCATGCGTCATTACGAAATCATCTTTTTGGTCCACCCGGATCAAAGCGAGCAAGTCGGCGGCATGGTTGAGCGTTACACCAAGCTGATCGAAGAAGACGGCGGCAAAATCCACCGTCTGGAAGACTGGGGCCGTCGTCAACTGGCCTACGCAATCAACAATGTTCACAAGGCTCACTACGTGATGCTGAACGTTGAGTGCACCGGTAAAGCCCTGGCTGAGCTGGAAGACAACTTCCGTTACAACGATGCTGTGATCCGTAACCTGGTCATCCGTCGCGAAGAAGCCATCACTGGCCAATCCGAGATGCTCAAGGCTGAAGAAAACCGCAGTGAGCGCCGTGAGCGTCGTGACCGTCCTGAGCATGCTGACAGCGCCGATGGCGATGACAGCGACAACAGCGACGCCAGCGATAACGCTGACGAGTAATCCACGGACCTTTTGAGGAGCCAATTACATGGCACGTTTCTTCCGTCGTCGTAAATTCTGCCGCTTCACCGCTGAAGACGTGAAAGAGATCGATTACAAAGATCTCAACACTCTGAAAGCCTACGTATCCGAGACCGGCAAAATCGTTCCAAGCCGCATCACCGGTACCAAAGCTCGTTATCAGCGTCAGCTGGCCACCGCTATCAAGCGCGCCCGCTTCCTGGCCCTGCTGGCCTACACCGACAGCCACGGCCGCTGAGATCGGGCAGTCGACAAGTAGTAAGGGATTGAATGCATGCGCGCCTTAGCTGAGTTCATCATGCGCGGTCGTATGCAGGCCACTCTGGTAGTGGCTGGCTGTTCGGCATTGCCGTTGTTGTATTGGTTGGGTGCTGCCGCCGGGAGCCTGGTGCTTCTGCGGCGCGGATTGAAGGATGCCCTTGGCGTCCTCGCTCTGGGAGTGCTGCCAGCTTTGCTCTGGTGGCTGACGTTCGATGACCCGCGGGCACTTCTGGTGCTGCTGGGTTCTTCGAGTCTTGCGTTGGTTTTGCGCGCAAGCGAGTCCTGGAGCCGCGTGCTGCTGGTCAGCATAGCGATGGGGTTGGTGTTTGCTGGAGTCCTGGGTGCGGCTTTCCGCCCTCAGATCGAAGCGCTGTCACAGGAATTGATAAAAATCCTGCCGATGGCCTTGGGTGAGGTCTACCAGCAGCTATCGGTTGAAGAGCGAGCTCGTCTTGCCACACTGATTGCACCGATCCTGACCGGCCTGATAGCGGCCCTGTTGCAAGCCATCAGCGTGCTGAGCCTGATTCTTGGGCGTTACTGGCAGGCTGTGTTGTATAACCCGGGTGGTTTTGGTCGCGAGTTTCGCGCCATCAGAATCCCTCTTGGGCCAGCGATGTTGCTGCTGGCGTGCATGCTGGTGGGGCCGAACTTCGGACCCCAACTGGCCATGCTGACGCCGATGTGCAGTGTCCCGCTGGCTTTTGCCGGGCTGGCCCTGATTCACGGGCTGGTGGCACAAGGGCGACTGGCCAGGTTCTGGCTGGTGGGGTTGTACGTCACGCTGTTGCCGTTCATGCAGCTGATCTATCCGTTGCTCGTGGTCCTGGCCATTGTCGACAGTCTGGTTGATTTTCGCGGTCGTTTGGCGCCGAAAGACGCTGATAACGGCTCTGCGAACGGTGAAGGTTAAAAGTTAAGAGGTTATTACCAAATGGAACTGATCCTGCTGGAAAAAATCGCCAACCTGGGCAACCTGGGCGATAAGGTAAACGTTAAGGCTGGTTACGGCCGTAACTACCTGCTGCCTTTCGGCAAAGCCACCGCTGCTACCGCTGCCAACCTGGCTGCGTTCGAAGCGCGTCGTGCTGAGCTGGAAAAACTGGCTGCAGAGAAGAAGGCTTCTGCCGAAACTCGCGCTGCGCAACTGGCTGAGCTGGAAGTGACCATCACTGCCACCGCCGGTGACGAAGGCAAGCTGTTCGGTTCGATCGGCACCCACGACATCGCTGATGCACTGACCGCCTCGGGCGTTGAAGTGGCAAAAAGCGAAGTTCGTCTGCCGAACGGCACCATCCGCAACGTAGGTGAATTCGACGTAGCCGTGCACCTGCACGCTGAAGTTGAAGCAACCGTACGCGTTGTCGTGGTGGCTGCTTAAGCAGTACCAAATCGTCTGGCACCTTGTGTGGCTGACGGTTAACATCGGGCACGATCCTGTTTACAGGTCGTGCCCTTTGTCTTTCTGCTGATCCTGATTTTCATCCCCCGAATTCCAAGTGGCCATGAACGATATCTCCGCTCCCGAGCAATACGATCTGCAAACCGCTGCCCTGAAGGTGCCGCCGCACTCCATCGAGGCCGAACAGGCCGTGCTCGGTGGTCTGATGCTGGACAACAACGCCTGGGAACGCGTGTTGGATCAAGTGTCCGACGGCGATTTCTACCGGCATGACCACCGTTTGATCTTCCGCGCCATCGCCAAGCTGGCCGACCAGAACATGCCCATCGACGTGGTCACCCTGTCCGAGCAACTGGACAAGGAAGGCCAGACTTCGCAGGTCGGCGGCCTGGGCTACCTGGGTGAACTGGCGAAGAACACTCCGTCGGTGGCCAACATCAAGGCCTATGCGCAGATCGTTCGCCAGCGGGCAACCCTGCGCCAGCTGATCGGCATCAGCACCGAGATCGCCGACAGTGCCTTCAACCCGGAAGGGCGCACCGCCGAAGAGATTCTCGACGAGGCCGAGCGGCAGATCTTCCAGATCGCCGAAGCGCGGCCCAAGACCGGCGGCCCGGTGGGGGTCAACGAACTGCTGACCAAGGCCATCGACCGCATCGATACCCTGTTCAACACGGACAACGCCATCACCGGCCTGTCCACCGGCTATACCGATCTCGACGAGAAGACCAGCGGCCTGCAGCCGGCCGACTTGATCATCGTCGCCGGCCGTCCGTCCATGGGTAAGACCACCTTCGCCATGAACCTGGTGGAGAACGCGGTACTGCGCAGCGACAAGGCGGTGCTGGTGTACTCCCTGGAGATGCCAGGTGAATCGCTGATCATGCGTATGCTCTCCTCCCTGGGCCGCATCGACCAGACCAAGGTCCGTTCCGGCCAGCTGGAAGACGACGACTGGCCACGCCTGACCTCGGCGGTCAACCTGCTCAACGACCGCAAGCTGTTCATTGACGACACCGCGGGCATCAGCCCCTCGGAGATGCGTGCGCGGACCCGGCGCCTGGTGCGTGAGCACGGCGATATCGCCATGATCATGATCGACTACCTGCAGCTCATGCAGATTCCAGGCTCCAGCGGCGACAACCGGACCAACGAGATTTCCGAGATTTCCCGGTCCCTGAAGGCCCTGGCCAAGGAGTTCAACTGCCCGGTAGTGGCCCTGTCCCAGCTCAACCGCTCCCTGGAACAACGTCCCAACAAGCGCCCGGTGAACTCCGACTTGCGGGAATCCGGAGCGATCGAGCAGGACGCCGACGTGATCATGTTCGTCTACCGGGACGAGGTGTATCACCCGGAAACCGAGCACAAGGGCATTGCCGAGATCATCATCGGCAAGCAGCGGAACGGCCCCATCGGCTTTATCCGCCTGGCGTTCATCGGCAAGTACACCCGCTTCGAGAACCTCGCCCCGGGCAGCTACAACTTCGACGACGACGAATAACCCGCCCGTTCGCCGGCCATCCGCCTGCCGGCGCCTGTAGGAGCCGGCTCGCCGGCGAATCGGCTGCACCGAATTCCGACCATAACGGTCGGAATTGGTTATTTTTTGTGCTATATTCCGCGCCCGCGAATTTCCCTGTGAATCAACGCGTCCCTATCCAAGCCAACACCGGTCATCGACATGCAAGCAGCCAAGCCGTTATTTGACTATCCCAAGTACTGGGCCGAATGTTTCGGGCCAGCACCATTCCTGCCCATGAGCAGGGAGGAGATGGATCAGCTCGGCTGGGATTCCTGCGACATCATCATCGTCACCGGTGATGCCTACGTCGATCACCCGTCGTTCGGCATGGCGATCATCGGCCGGCTGCTGGAGTCCCAGGGCTTTCGCGTCGGGATCATCGCCCAGCCCAACTGGCAGTCCAAAGACGACTTCATGAAGCTCGGCGAGCCGAACCTGTTCTTCGGTGTCGCTGCCGGCAACATGGACTCGATGATCAACCGCTACACCGCCGACAAGAAAATCCGCTCCGACGACGCCTACACCCCCGGTGGCCTGGCGGGCAAACGCCCGGATCGTGCGAGCCTGGTCTACAGCCAGCGCTGCAAGGAAGCCTACAAGCACGTGCCCATCGTTCTCGGCGGCATTGAAGCGTCCCTGCGCCGCATCGCCCACTACGACTACTGGCAGGACCGGGTGCGCAACTCGATCCTGATCGACGCCAGCGCCGACATCCTGCTGTACGGCAACGCCGAGCGAGCCATTGTCGAAGTGGCCCAGCGCCTGTCCTACGGTCACAAGATCGAAGACATCACCGACGTGCGCGGCACCGCCTTCATCCGCCGCGACACGCCCAAGGACTGGTACGAAGTGGACTCCACTCGTATCGACCGCCCGGGCAAGATCGACAAGATCATCAACCCCTACGTCAATACCCAGGACACCCAGGCCTGCGCCATCGAGCAGGAAAAGGGTCCGGTGGACGATCCCCAGGAAGCCAAGGTGGTGCAGATCCTTGCCAGCCCGCGCATGACCCGGGACAAGACCGTGATCCGCCTGCCGTCCATGGAGAAGGTGCGCAACGACCCGGTCCTTTACGCTCACGCCAACCGCGTGCTGCACCTGGAAACCAACCCGGGCAACGCCCGCGCCCTGGTGCAGAAACATGGCGACGTGGACGTGTGGTTCAACCCGCCGCCCATTCCCATGACCACCGAGGAAATGGACTACGTGTTCGGCATGCCTTATCAGCGCATTCCGCACCCGGCCTATGGCAAGGAAAAGATCCCGGCCTACGACATGATCCGCTTCTCGGTGAACATCATGCGCGGCTGCTTCGGCGGTTGTACTTTCTGCTCCATCACCGAGCACGAAGGGCGGATCATCCAGAACCGTTCCGAAGAGTCGATCATTCGCGAGATCGAAGAAATTCGCGACAAGGTTCCCGGCTTTACCGGGGTGATCTCCGACCTCGGCGGCCCGACCGCGAACATGTACCGCATCGCCTGCAAGAGCCCGGAAATCGAATCCGCGTGCCGCAAGCCGTCCTGCGTGTTCCCGGGCATCTGTCCGAACCTGAACACCGACCATTCGTCGCTGATCCAGCTGTATCGCAGCGCCCGTGCCTTGCCCGGGGTGAAGAAGATCCTCATCGCCTCCGGCCTGCGCTATGACCTGGCGGTGGAATCGCCGGAGTACGTCAAGGAGCTGGTGACCCACCACGTG
Organism: Pseudomonas sp. GW822-FHT04H02; assembly: GCF_058800645.1. NCBI lineage: Bacteria > Pseudomonadati > Pseudomonadota > Gammaproteobacteria > Pseudomonadales > Pseudomonadaceae > Pseudomonas > Pseudomonas sp. GW822-FHT04H02. The sequence continues at coordinate 264,936 of NZ_JBXAMM010000006.1, forward strand.
GGCGGCTACTTGAAGATCGCCCCGGAACACACCGAGGAAGGTCCGCTCAATCAGATGATGAAGCCGGGCATTGGCACCTACGACCGCTTCAAGCGGATGTTCGAGAAATACTCCAAGGAAGCGGGCAAGGAGCAGTACCTGATTCCGTACTTCATCGCCGCCCACCCGGGCACCACCGATGAAGACATGATGAACCTGGCCCTGTGGCTCAAGGGCAATGGCTTTCGCGCGGACCAGGTACAGGCGTTCTACCCGTCGCCGATGGCCACCGCCACGGCCATGTACCACTCGGGCAAGAACCCGCTGCGCAAGGTCACCTACAAGAGCGACGGCGTGACCATCGTCAAGAGCGAGGAGCAGCGCCGCCTGCACAAGGCGTTCCTGCGCTACCACGATCCGAAAGGCTGGCCGATGCTGCGCGAGGCTCTGCTGCGCATGGGCCGTGGCGACCTGATCGGTCCGGGCAAGAACCAGCTGATTCCGACCCACCAGCCGGCTACCGACAGCTACCAGAGTGCCCGTCGCAAGAACTCGACACCGGCCGGCAGCCACAAGGTGGCCAAGGAAACCAAGATCCTTACCCAGCACACCGGGCTGCCTCCTCGCGGCAGCGACGGCGGCAATGCCTGGGACAAGCGCGAACAGGCCAAGGCCGCAGCGTTTGCCCGCAACAAGCAGGCGGCCAAGGAGCGCGCCGATGCGGCCAAGGGCAAAGGCAAGAAGCCGACCCGCAAGCCGGTAGTGCCGCGCTAAACCCCACAAAACGCCAGCCACCGAGCTGGCGTTTTGCTTTTATGGAGATCGATTTTTTTACCGGCGGGCGAGCAACAAACGGTCAGGGCTTTGTTAAGGTTGCCGGGCTTGCATTGCCGCGATGCCTGGCTGGCTCATGGCTATCAGGCAGATTCACATCGTCAGACCAAGGATGAACCGCGTGACCAGCCCACTAGACGGAGTGATCAGGGACCTCAGCCTGACCCAGGTTCTTGCCCGCCAACGGATCGAAAGCCAGATAAACCTGCCGCGTCTGTTTGCCGCCATCGACACCGATCCCTCGATTGCCGGTGCCGGGGTGGTGTACATCGATGCCGACTTCAATGTCGTGACCCTGCGCGAATTCAGGCCAATCTGCAGCATCGTGCCCAAGCGGGTGATCTTGCGCGAGGCCAAGCGCTACATCGCGCCCCAGCAGTTCGTCGACCAGGTGAAGAACAACCCGCGCGAATCGCGGCTGGCCACTGAATCCTTCAACACCACCCTGGCCTGCACGGCCGCAGTGATCGGCTGGCTGGTGGTGTTCAGCGGCAGCATCGCCGTGCCCTTCACCGCCGGTGCCAGTGTCTGGGTGGTAGCGCTTGGGGCCTCGGCGGCGATGGCCGGCACCGCTCAGTGCGTGATTGGCGGCGCGCGGGTGATCAACGAGATCCAGGACCCGGCGGCCAACGACCGCATGGACGATGCCGAGTGGTACAACATAGTCACGCCGATTCTCGATGGCATTTCCCTGGTGGGTGTCGGCGGTTCGGCGCTGACCACGCTCAGGCTGCTCAAGGCCAGCAAGGCGGCGAACACCGGCAAAAGCTGGATGCAGTTGCTCAAGGGGCTCAACCGCCAGGAACGGGCCAAGCTGACCAAGGAACTGTTGACCCTGCGGGACCCGAGCCTGACCTCCAAGCTGCTGAAGCTGCAACAGCGTGCCGGTGCGTTGCCCAGGCGCTATTCGTCGACGCAGATCCGCCACGCCACCCTGACCCAGATGCAGGATGCTCTGGGCGCTGCCCTGAGTACCAGCGGGAGTATCAGCTCCGGCAATCTTGGCCAGGTGAAAACCCTTGCGGTGGGGCTCTACGAGGAGTTCGACGAGTGATAGATGGCGGCCGCATGAGAGACTTCCTGGTACGTTATTTCCCGACCTTCATGCTCACCGTGCTGCTGGGCTGCTTCAGTGCCTCGCTCCTGCTGTCCCTGGCCGGCACCACTTATTGGCGCGCCATGGCACCGCCCCAGCGCGACGAATACCTGCTGTTTGGCCTGTTGGTACTGATCCCGCTGCTGGTGCTGGGCAACCTGCTGATAGTGCGTGGCATTTCCCGCGCGGTATGGTTGGTGGCCGGCTACTTTGTCGCCTGCCTGCTTGGGGTGGTGCCGATGTTTCAGTATCACCCGCACCAGGGGGTGTACCTGTTCGGCGTGTTGCTGCCGCTGCTCGGGCTGTTGCTGCTCAACAGCAAGCGGCACCGGGAAATGCGCGAACGGCTGCTGCAGATCCGCCAGCAGCGCCAGCGCTTCAAGCAGCAGCGCAAGCGCGGCTGATTCGTCGCCTGCCTTCTGGCGCATTTATGTGCAATTGCCTGCACCGGGATGCATCGATTGCGCGGTTTTGGTGCTGTACTGCCCAGGGTCGCTGAACAACCCCATGGACTTGCGCGCTGGCATAAGTCTTGCGCAGGTTCTCCCACCGTTCAGGCTCGCAGGAGGCACGCCGTGTCGATTCATGTCGCATTGCACCATGTCACGCACTATCGCTACGACCGCGCCGTCGAACTGGGCCCGCAGATCGTTCGCCTGCGCCCGGCGGCCCACAGCCGCACGCGAATTCTCTCCTATGCGCTGAAGGTCCAGCCCGAGCAGCATTTCATCAATTGGCAGCAGGACCCGCAGGGCAATTACCTGGCGCGCCTGGTGTTCCCGGAAAAAACCAGCGAGCTGCGGATCGAAGTCGACCTGCTGGCGGAAATGGCGGTGTTCAACCCGTTCGATTTCTTCCTCGAGCCCTACGCCGAGCAGATTCCCTTCGCTTATGCCGCCGATGAACAGCGCGAGCTGGCGCCCTACCTGGAAACCCTGCCCCTGACGCCGAGGTTCCAGGCTTACCTGGACGCCATTTCGCGTACTCCGCTGCCGGCGGTGGATTTCCTGGTGGGCCTGAACCAGCGGTTGAGTGCCGACATCGCCTACCTGATCCGCATGGAGCCCGGGGTGCAGACTCCGGAGCAGACCCTGCTCAACGCCTCCGGCTCCTGCCGGGACTCGGCCTGGCTGCTGGTGCAATTGCTGCGCAACCTGGGGTTGGCGGCGCGCTTTGTCTCCGGCTACCTGATCCAGCTGACGGCGGACGTCAAATCCCTGGATGGCCCCTCCGGCACCGAGGTGGACTTCACCGACCTGCATGCCTGGTGCGAGGTGTACCTGCCGGGCGCCGGCTGGATCGGCCTGGATGCCACGTCCGGGCTGTTCGCCGGGGAAGGGCATATTCCCCTGGCCTGCAGCCCCGACCCCTCTTCAGCGGCGCCCATCACCGGGCTGGTGGAGCCCTGCGAATGCGAATTCAGCCATGAGATGAGTGTGGAGCGCATCTGGGAAGCGCCCCGGGTGACCAAGCCCTACACCGACGAGCAATGGCTGGCGATCCAGGCCCTGGGCCGGCAGATCGATGTCGACCTGCTGGAGGCGGATGTGCGCCTGACCATGGGTGGCGAACCGACTTTCGTCGCCATCGACGATCCCGATGGCCCGGAGTGGAACACGGCAGCCCTGGGGGCGAACAAGCGCCGCCTGGCCGGCGAGCTGTTCCAGCGCCTGCGCCAGCACTATGCACCCCAGGGCCTGGTGCACTTCGGCCAGGGCAAGTGGTACCCGGGAGAGCAACTGCCGCGCTGGTCGCTGAATTGCCACTGGCGTCGCGACGGTGTACCGGTGTGGCGCAACAACGCGCTGATTGCCGACGAGCATGAAGATTACGCCGCCGATGCGCTGTTGGCCGGACGTTTTCTGGCCAGTGTCGCCGAGCGTCTGAAGCTGCCTGCGCGTTTTGTGTTTCCCGCCTACGAGGACAATTTCTACTACCTGTGGCGCGAAGGCAGCCTGCCGCTGAATGTCAGCGCCGAGGATTCGCGGCTGGAGGATGCCCTGGAGCGGCAGCGCCTGCGCAAGGTTTTCAGCCAGGGGCTGGACAAGGTCATCGGCCAGGTCCTGCCCTTGGCCCGTACCGCCAAGGGCGACCAGTGGCAGAGCGGGCGCTGGTACCTGCGCGATAACCATTGCCGGCTGGTACCGGGTGATTCGCCCCTGGGCTATCGCTTGCCCCTGGCGTCCCAGCCATGGGTGACGGCGGCGGAGTATCCGTTCATTCACGCCACCGATCCGAACCAGGATTTTCCCGAACTGGCGGGCGCGGCTCAGCTGGCAGCGATTGATGAGCCGGCAGTGGCGGACGAGCGGGTGCCCCAGGTGGACGAGTCCGCCGGCTGGCTGACCCGTACCGCGCTCTGCGCCGAGGCGCGCGAGGGGCGGTTGTACCTGTTCATGCCGCCCCTGGAGCGTCTGGAGGATTACCTGCAACTGGTCAGCGTGATCGAGGCCACGGCCGAGGAGCTGCGCTGCCCGGTCTTGCTGGAGGGCTACGAGCCGCCGGCGGACCCTCGCTTGTGCAACTTCCGGGTGACCCCGGACCCGGGGGTGATTGAAGTCAACGTGCAGCCCTCGGTCAGTTGGGACGAGTTGGTGGAGCGCACCGAGTTTCTCTATGAGCAGGCCCGGCAGACGCGCCTGACCAGCGAAAAGTTCATGATCGATGGGCGCCACACCGGCACCGGTGGCGGCAACCATTTTGTCCTTGGCGGAGCCACCCCGGCCGACTCGCCGTTCCTGCGGCGCCCCGACCTGCTGCGCAGCCTGATCAGTTACTGGCACAACCACCCGTCGCTGTCCTACCTGTTTTCCGGGTTGTTCATCGGCCCCACGTCCCAGGCACCGAGGGTCGACGAGGCACGCAATGACGCGCTGTACGAGCTGGAGATTGCCTTCGCGCAGATGCCGGCTCCCGGCCAGGAGTGCGCGCCCTGGTTGGTGGACCGCCTGCTGCGCAACCTGTTGATCGATGTCACCGGCAACACCCATCGCGCCGAGTTCTGCATCGATAAGCTGTATTCGCCGGATGGCGCCACCGGGCGCCTTGGCCTGCTGGAGCTGCGGGCCTTTGAAATGCCGCCCCATGCGCGCATGAGCCTGGCCCAGCAGTTGCTGCTGCGGGCGCTGGTGGCGCGCTTCTGGCGCGAGCCTTACGCGCCGGCCCGGTTGGCGCGCTGGGGCACCGAACTGCACGATCGTTTTCTGTTGCCGCACTTTATCGAACAGGATTTCGCTGATGTATTGGTGGAGCTGAATGCCGCCGGCTACCCGCTGCGGGCCGAATGGTTTGCCGCGCACCTGGAGTTCCGCTTTCCCAAGGTCGGCGATTACGCCGTCAGTGGCATCGAGCTGGAACTGCGCCAGGCCCTGGAGCCCTGGCATGTGCTGGGAGAGGAGGGCGCGGCGGGTGGCACGGTGCGTTATGTCGACTCTTCCCTGGAGCGCCTGCAGGTCAAGGTCGGCGGCCTGGTACCCGAGCGCCATGTGTTGACCTGCAATGGCGTGGCGCTGCCCCTGCATCCCACCGGGCGGGTCGGCGAGTTTGTCGCCGGGGTACGTTACCGCGCCTGGCAGCCGGCCAATTGCCTGCAACCCACTATCCCGGTGCATGCACCGCTGGTGTTCGACCTGCTCGATACCTGGATGCAGCGCTCCCTGGGCGGCTGCCAATACCATGTGGCCCACCCCGGCGGGCGTAATTACGACAGCCTGCCGGTGAATGCCAACGAGGCGGAAAGCCGGCGCATGGCGCGCTTCTTCCGCCTTGGCCATAGCCCGGGAAGCCTGGAGGTGCCGCCAGTGGTGATCAATGCCGAGTTGCCGCTGACCCTGGATTTGCGACGCTTCTAATCCACCTGCGACGCCTGTGAGATAGCCATATCCGGGCGTCATGGCGGTGCGTTAATCTGACTTTCCCTGCCGTCTGCCGAGTGTTCCATGCCTGACTTGCTAGACCGTTACCCGCTGACGGCGGGTACCTACCACGAGTTGCTGGATGACCAGGGCCAGGTCCGGGCGCACTGGCAGCGGCTGCTGGAACAGTTGCAGCGCAGCAGCCCCGGTCAACTGGCCCAGCGCCAGGCGCTGCTGACCCGGCAGATCCACGAGAACGGCGTCACCTACAACGTCTATGCCGACCCCAAGGGCGCCGACCGGCCCTGGGAACTGGACCTGTTGCCCCATGTGATCGCGGCGGATGAATGGCAGTTGCTGTCCACCGGAATCGCCCAGCGCGCTCGCCTGCTCAATGCCGTGCTGGCGGACCTGTATGGCCCGCAGCGGTTGATCCGCGAAGGGCTGTTGCCGGTGGAACTGGTGTTCGGCCACAACAATTTCCTCTGGCCATGCCAGGGCATCTGCCCGCCGGAACAGACCTTCCTGCACCTTTACGCCGTGGACCTGGCACGCAGCCCGGACGGGCGCTGGTGGGTCACCGCCGACCGTACCCAGGCGCCCTCCGGGGCCGGTTATGCCCTGGAGAACCGCATGAGCGTGTCCCGGGCGTTCCCCGACCTGTACCGCGACCTGCAAGTGCAGCACCTGGCCGGGTTCTTCCGCACCCTGCAGGAAACCCTGGCCCGCCAGGCACCTCGGGACAGCGAAGCGCCGCTGGTGGTGCTGCTGACGCCAGGGCGGTTCAACGAGAGTTATTTCGAGCACCTGTACCTGGCGCGACAGCTTGGCTACCCGCTGGTGGAGGGCGGCGACCTGACCGTGCGTGATGCCACGGTGTACCTCAAGACTCTCAGCGGCCTGCGCCGGGTGCACGCCATCATGCGTCGCCTGGACGACGATTTCTGCGATCCGCTGGAGTTGCGCACCGACTCGGCCCTGGGGGTTCCCGGGCTGCTGGACGCGGTGCGCCAGGGCCGGGTGCTGGTGGCCAACGCCCTGGGCAGCGGGGTGCTGGAGTCCCCCGGCCTGCTGGGCTTCCTGCCGAAGATCAGCCAGTTTCTGCTGGGCGAGGAACTGCTTCTGCCGTCCATCGCTACCTGGTGGTGCGGCGAGGCCCCGGTGCTGCAGCAGGCCCTGGAAAAACTCCCGGATCTGCTGGTCAAGCCGGCCTTCGCTTCCCAGAGCTTCACCCCGGTGCTGGGCCGCGACCTGGACCCCGAGCAACGCCGGCAATTGGCTGAGCGCATGCGGGCGCGGCCCTATGCCTATGTCGCCCAGGAATTGCCGCAACTGTCCCAGGCGCCGGTCTGGCAGGCCGAGAACGGGCAGTTGCAGCCCCGTGCCATCGGCATGCGGGTGTATGCGGTGGCCAGCGAGGACGGCTACCGGGTGCTGCCCGGAGGCCTGACCCGGGTCGCTGCCCAGGCCGGTGCCGAAGTGGTGTCGATGCAGCGCGGTGGCGCCAGCAAGGACACCTGGGTGCTCGGGGAGCGGGCGCCCAGCGGCGAGCAGTGGAAGGCCCAGCGCACCATCGGCGTGTATGACCTGGTGCGCCGCGATCCCTACCTGCCGTCGCGGGTGGTGGAAAACCTGTTCTGGTTCGGCCGTTATTGCGAGCGCTGTGACGACAGTGCGCGGCTGCTGCGGATCATGCTGGCGCGCTATGTCGATGGCGATGATCCGCAAGCCTTGCTGGCCGCGGTGGACCTGGGAGAAAGCCTGATGCTGCTGCCGGATGAGGGCGAGCTGCCCGAACGCCTGCTGGCGGCCCTGTTGGGTGAGGACTGGTCCTTCAGCCTGCGCTCCAACCTGCAACGCTTGCAGTGGGCGGCTTCCCAGGTACGCGGCAAGCTGTCCCGGGAAAACTGGCAGGCCCTGGTGGAGCTGCAGCGCGAGGCCCAGGAGCTGGACACTCCGGAGCCGGATTTCGCCGAACTGCTGGATTTTCTCAACCGCCTGGTGATGTCCCTGGCGGCGCTCTCCGGGTTCGCCCTGGACGACATGACCCGCGACGAAGGCTGGCGCTTCCTGATGATTGGCCGGCGCATCGAGCGCCTGCAGTTCCTCAGCAGCAGCCTCGCGGCCTTCCTGCGGGGCACCGCGGCCTTCGACCAGGCCGGCTTGGACTGGCTGCTGGAGCTGGGTAACAGCAGCATCACCTACCGGTCGCGCTACCTGGCGGTGGCGCAGTTGATTCCGGTCCTCGACCTGTTGCTGCTGGATGAACAGAACCCCCACGCCGTGTTGTTCCAGCTCAAGCTGGTGACCCGCACCCTCAAGCGCCTCAACGATGATTTCGGCGTGCCCCGCGAGCTGGCGCTGCCGCGGCTGGTGGAGCGCCTGGCGCATTTCGACCTGGGCTGCCTGGAGAACTCGCTGTTCGGCGAGGCCAGTGTGCGCGCCGCAGTGGAGGGCCTGGCGGACCTGCTGCAGGAGATCGCCGAGGTCAGCGGGCAGGTTTCGGACCGCCTGGCGCTGCGGCATTTCGCCCATGTGGATGATGTCAGCCAGCAAACGGTGTCGGTCTGATGAGCGCGCGCTACCAGGTGTTCCACGACACCCACTACCGCTACGACAGCCCGGTGTCCCTGGCCCAGCAACTGGCGCACCTGTGGCCCCGGGCCTGTGCCTGGCAACTGTGCAGCGAGCGGCAATTGCTGATCAGCCCCGACCCTACCAGCCGTCGTGACGAGCAGGATGTATTCGGCAACCCGCTGACCCGCCTGGCCTTCGAGCGGCCCCATGACGAATTGCTGGTCAATGCCCAGCTCAGTGTCGAGGTGCTGGAGCGGCCGGCGCTGGATTTTGCCGCGTCACTGCCCTGGGATGCCGCCCGCGGCGCCCTGACCTACAGCGGCCAGCCCTTGTCCGAGGCGTTGCTGGAAGCCTGTCGCTACCGTTTCGAATCGCCTTATGTGCATCTGAAGCAGAGTTTTGTCGAGTTCTGCGCCAGTTGCTTCGTACCGGGGCGGCCGCTGTTGCAGGGCGCCCAGGCGTTGATGGAGAAGATCTTCAGTGAGTTCACTTTCGACGCCGAAGCCACGCAGGTGGCGACGCCGCTGGTGGAAGTGCTGGAACGTCGGCGCGGGGTGTGCCAGGACTTCGCCCACCTGATGCTGGCCTGCCTGCGCTCGCGAGGGCTGGCGGCGCGCTATGTCAGTGGCTACCTGCTGACCCAGCCACCGCCGGGGCAGCCGCGGCTGATCGGCGCCGATGCTTCCCATGCCTGGGTTTCAGTGTTTTGCCCGGTGCTGGGCTGGGTGGATTTCGACCCGACCAACAACGTGCAGCCGGCGCTGGAGCACATCACCCTGGCCTGGGGCCGGGATTTTTCCGATGTGTCGCCGTTGCGTGGGGTGATTCTGGGAGGGGGCAGCCATGACCCGGATGTTCGGGTCACCGTCATGCCCCTGGCATGACACTGCCATCTCCGACCTTGCAGGAGCCGGCTTGCCAGCGATGGGGCCTGCGGATATTGCGTAGGGCTGGAGAGCGCTTTCGCTGGCCAGCCAGCTCCTACGGGGCAGGTCAGGCCTGGGGGGCCTCGGGCTCGGCGTCGTCGACGCTCACTTCACCTTCTGCATCCGGGTTCAGTGCGCTGGTTTCTTCAGCGGCGGCTTTCTTGCGTTGCAGCTTTTCCTCTTTCTTCTGTTCCTTGGCCAAGTCACGTTGACGTTTGGCGAAGGAGTAGTTGGGTTTGGCCATGGGCGATCCTCTGGGGTCGAAGGTGAGGTTGAGCGGCGCGTATTCTGCCTGTTATCGGGGCCGGGTGGTTAGCTGGGTTTGCCTTCGGCCCATTTGTCCGGGACCGTCGGTTGCCAGGCGTCCAGCGCATCCAGCAGGCCGGCCGGCGACTCGCTCATTTGCAGCATGTCACGGTGCGGGGCACGGACGAAGCCTTCGCCGACGATATGATCGAGAAAACCGCTGAGTTTTTCGTAGAAGCCATTCACTTCCAGCAGGCCGAGCGGCTTGTGGTGGTAGCCCAACTGGCCCCAGGTCCAGACTTCGAACAGTTCTTCCAGGGTTCCCAGGCCGCCGGGCAGGGCGATGAAGGCATCGCTGAGCTCGGCCATGCGCGCCTTGCGGGCGTGCATGCCGTCCACCACTTCCAGGCGGGTCAGGCCGCGATGGCCGATTTCCTTGTCCTTCAGGCTTTGCGGAATGATCCCGATGACTTCGCCCCCGGCCGCCAGGGCCGCGTCGGCGACGATGCCCATCAGCCCTACCGCGCCGCCGCCATACACCAGGGTCAGCTTGCGCTCGGCGATGGCCCGGCCCAGGGCCTGGGCGGCTTCACGATAGAGAGGGTTGGCGCCGGTGCTGGCGCCACAGAATACACAGACAGAAGTTAACGACATGCCTTACTCCGAGGTCATTGATGGCCTCAGAGTAAAGGCTCGCCGGCCTCGCTCCAAGTATTAAACCTCCCGTTGCGGGGTTTCATGGGTACCGCTGGCGCCACAGGCGTAGGCGGCGAGCAAGCTGCGAAACAGGCTGTTCAACGGCATGAGGGTGACTCCGATCAGGGACGATGGCGTGATTCTAGAAGCGTGCCATGCCGCTGGCCGGTTGATTGTCTTGATCAGGTCGATAGCAGAGAGTTGTATACAATTTTTTGATGCAAATCATAGGAACTTGCGAGAAATTCAGGCAGTCTTCCGTCCCATGGATTCAGATGGATTTTGTTAACCCTGCCTTGGAGATTCACCATGTTTGCCAAACTCGTTGCGGTATCCCTGTTGACACTGGCCAGCAGCCAACTGATGGCCGCCGAATGCAAGGTCGATGTCGACTCTACCGACCAGATGTCCTTCAACACTAAGGAAATCACCATCGACAAGAGCTGCAAGACCTTCACCGTGAACCTGACCCACTCCGGCAGCCTGCCGAAGAACGTCATGGGCCACAACTGGGTACTGAGCAAGACCGCAGACATGGCTGGCATCGCCACCGACGGCATGGCCGCCGGCATCGACAAGAGCTACCTGAAGGAAGGCGACACCCGCGTTATCGCCCACACCAAGATCATCGGTGCCGGCGAGAAAGATTCGGTGACCTTCGACGTATCGAAGCTGACCGCTGGCGAAAGCTACCAGTTCTTCTGCTCGTTCCCAGGCCACAACTCGATGATGAAAGGCGCTGTGGTCCTGAAGTAAGCATCAGGCCCGGCTGCAACAAGAAAGCGCCCCCAGGGGCGCTTTTTTTGTGTGCATCCGTAGGAGCGGGCTTGCCCGCGAAGAGGCCCTCGAGCCTCGTGCAGCACAAGCGGCCCATTCGCCGGCAAGCCGGCTCCTACAGAGCGAGGCGGGTCATGGGGCGAAGGGCATGACGCGTTTGTGATGGGTCTTGCGGTAGGTGTCGCAGATGATCTTGAAGGCTTCCTCACGTACCGGCTGGCCATGCAGGAAGGCGTCGATCTCGGCGTAGGTGACGCCGTGGGACGCTTCGTCCGGCTTGCCCGGCGACAGGTCTTCGAGGTCGGCGGTAGGGACTTTTTCCACCAGGGACTCCGGGGCGCCGAAATAGCGGGCAATGGAGCGCACCTGGTTTTTCACCAGGCCGCTCAGGGGCGCCAGGTCGCAGGCGCCGTCACCGAACTTGGTAAAGAAACCCATCACCGCTTCGGCGGCGTGGTCGGTACCTATCACCAGGCCATGGGCGGCGCCGGCGATGGTGTACTGGGCCACCATGCGCATCCGCGCCTTGGTGTTGCCGAGGACGAAATCCCGGGACACCGCGTGCTGCCCCTCGAAGGCCGCCACTTCGTTGGCCAGGGCCCTGACCGCCGGGCCGATGTTCACGGTGTGGCGTTCGTCAGGGTTGATGAAGTCCACCGAGGCCTGGGCATCGTGCTCGTCGAACTGGGTCTCATAGGGCAGGCGCACGGCAATGAAGCGGTAGCCATCGTCCCCGCTGCGTTCGCGCAATTCACGCATCGCCCGTTGGGCCAGCAGGCCGGCGGTCAGGGAGTCGACGCCGCCGCTGATACCCAGCACCAGGGACTTGAGCCCGGAATTGACCAGGCAGTCCTGGATGAAGCGGATGCGCCGGGCGATTTCTGCCTCAAGGGCGGCGTGGTCGGGAAAAGGTGCTTGGACCTTGAGCTGCTGCGCAATCTCACGCTGTACGGCTTGCATGATTCACTCCTTGCCAGGTTGGGCAGGTACTTGGAAAACGTGGCGCAAGTAAGCGACGAAGTTCGGATCCTTGCAATGGGTCTTGCCCGCTTCATCGGAGATCTTGGCGACGGGCTGGCCATTGCAGGCAGCCATTTTAAGCACGATGCTCATCGGCTCGACACCGGGAATGTCACAGGTCAGGTTGGTGCCGATGCCGAAGCTGACATTGATCCGCCCCCGCAGCGCACGGAATATTTCCAGGGCGCGCGGCAGGCTCAGGCTGTCGGAGAACACCAGGGTCTTGCTCATCGGATCGATGCCCAGCTTGTGGTAGTGGGCGATGGCCTTTTCCGCCCAGAGGATCGGGTCGCCGGAGTCGTGGCGCAGGCCGTCGAACAGCTTGGCGAAGAACAGGTCGAAATCGCCGAGGAAGGCATCGGTGGTGATGCAATCCGTCAGAGCGATGCCCAGCAAGCCACGGTATTCGCGGACCCAGCAGTCGAGGGCGGCGATCTGGCTGTCGATCAGCCGCGGCCCCAGTTGCTGGTGGGCCATGATCCATTCGTGGGCCATGGTGCCCAGGGGTTTCATGTTCAGTTCCCGGGACAGGTGCACGTTGCTGGTGCCGACAAAACGTCCGGGGAAATCGTGCTTGAGCACGTTCACTACTTCTTCCTGGACCCGGTAGGAAAAGCGTCGGCGGGTGCCGAAATCCGCCACTTGCAGCTCGGAAAGTTCTTCGCTGCTGGCGTTGGCGGTCAGCCAGTCGAACTTGCGGTACAGCTGCTCGCGGGCCTGGACCAGCTGGATCTCGCGATAGCGGTAGCGGTTGCGCACCTCGCTGATGATGGCCAGCATCGGCACTTCGAACAGGATCACGTGCAGCCAGGGGCCGCGCAGGCGGATAAACAGCTCGCCGTCCTCGATGCCGGTATGCACGTAGCGCAGGTTGAAGCGAAACAGCCCGAGAAAGCGCAGGAAATCCGGCTTGAGGAAGCTGATCCGTTCGAGAAAGCCCAACTGGTCGGCGCTCAGGCTCAGATCCGCCAGGCGCTCGAACTGGTAGCGGATCTCTGCCAGATAGGGCCGCAGGTCCTCGCTGTTACGGCAACGAAACTCCCATTCCACCTCGACGTTGGGGTAGTTGTGCAGCACCGCCTGCATCATGGTCAGTTTGTAGAAGTCGGTGTCGAGCAGGTTCTGCACGATGCGATCGGCAAACACACTCTCGCTCATAACGGGAATCTCCATGCTGGCCGCGACGGACAAGTGCGGCATTCAGCTCTTTCAATGAAGGCGCTAGTGGCGCATAGACGCGCAGCGCTTTGCCAGTGTTTTTTGTGGCGGGCCATTCTCCGGCCGTAGGAGCTGGCTTGCCAGCGAACGGATCTTCTGTCTTGAGCAGGGCTCAAGGGCCCCATCGCCGGCAAGCCGGCTCCTACGGGAGGGGCGAGTCGTTGTGTTCGAGCATCCAGCGCACGAAGTCCCGGACCTTGGGCACTTCCGCCGAGTGTTCGGGGTAGGCCAGGTAATAGGCGTCCTGGCTGGGCATGGCGTATTCCCAGGCGATCACCAGCTTGCCTTCAGCCAGTTCTTCTTCCACCAGAAAACGTGGCAGCAGGGCGACCCCGCAGCCGACCTGGGCCGCACGGATGCACATATAGAAGGTTTCGAAGCGTGGGCCGTGGTAACTGTGCTCGGTCTGGTAGCCCTGTTGGTCGAACCATTCGTGCCAGCCCTGGGGCCGTGAAGCGTTCTGCAACAGCACCAGTTCAGTGAGTTGCCTGGGGTCGGTCAAGGGCTCGGCGGGCAGGCTGTCAGGGGCGCAGACCGCCACCAGCTCTTCGCTGAACAGCTTCAGGCTCTCGGTGCCGGGGCGTGAGCTCTGGCCAAAGTAGAAGGCCAGGTCGGCATGGCCCTGGAGCAGTTCGTCAGGCTCTTGCTCATTGCACAGGTCCAGGTGGATGTGCGGGTGGCGCAGTCGCCAGCCCTTGAGGCGCGGCACCAGCCAGCGGGCGCCAAAAGTGTAGGGCGTGGAGACTCGTAGGACTTCGGTCTCGCCGCCGTAGGAACGCAGGTAATGGGTAGACATCTCCACCTGGGTGAGGATCTTGCGCACCTCCACCAGGTACAGGTCGCCGGCCGGAGTCAGTTGCAGGCGCCGCCGTACCCGACGAAACAGCAGGTGTTGCAGCAGCTCTTCCAGTTGCGCCACTTGCTTGCTCACCGCGCTCTGGGTCAGGTTGAGCTCTTCGGCCGCACGGGTGAAGCTCAGGTGCCGGGTCACGGCCTCGAAGCACTGCAGGGCGGTGATCGACGGCAAGTAGCGTTTGTTGAGCATGGGTGTTCCTTGTTCTTATGGGTGCCAGCGAGCGGCTCAGCATGAATAAACGGAATGATATCTCGCTTAAAGGTCGTTTGTTGGCAAGTCTCGGGCCAGCTACAACTACTAGCCTTGATGGCCGTCGCAGCGGCCTGGTTCTTTCGCTTTCATCTGTAAGGAGTAACCCCATGGTTGCCGCATTGCTTGATCGTCTGGGTGTCAACCCGGCCCTGTACCAGTCGGGCACCCAGCCTGTGCATTCGCCCATCGACGGCAGCCGGATCGCCGCGGTGAACTGGCAGGGCGCCGCCGAGGTGGAGCAGCAGGTCAGTCGCGCAGAGCATGCATTCGCCCTGTGGCGCAAGGTGCCGGCACCCCGTCGCGGCGAGCTGGTGCGGCAATTCGGCGAGGTGCTGCGCGAGTACAAGGCCGACCTGGGGGAGCTGGTGTCCTGGGAAGCCGGCAAGATCACCCAGGAAGGCCTGGGGGAAGTGCAGGAAATGATCGACATCTGCGACTTCGCCGTCGGCCTGTCGCGCCAGCTCTACGGCCTGACCATCGCCTCCGAGCGCCCGGGCCATCACATGCGTGAAACCTGGCATCCCCTGGGGGTTGTCGGGGTGATCAGCGCCTTCAACTTCCCGGTAGCGGTCTGGGCCTGGAACACCACCCTGGCGCTGGTCTGCGGCAACCCGGTGATCTGGAAACCCTCGGAAAAGACCCCGCTCACCGCCCTGGCCTGCCAGGCGCTGCTGGAGCGCGTGTTGAAGAACTTCCAGGATGCTCCCGAATACCTGAGCCAGGTGATCATCGGCGGCCGTGATGCCGGTGCCGCCCTGGTGGACGATCCGCGGGTGGCCCTGATCAGCGCTACCGGCAGCACCCGTATGGGCCGCGAAGTGGCGCCGAAAGTGGCCGCACGTTTTGCCCGCAGCATCCTCGAACTGGGGGGCAACAATGCCATGATCCTCGGCCCCAGCGCCGATCTGGACATGGCGGTGCGCGCCATCCTGTTCAGCGCCGTGGGTACCGCCGGCCAGCGTTGCACCACCCTGCGTCGCCTGATTGCCCACGAGTCGGTGAAAGAGGAAATCATCAGCCGCCTCAAGACGGCCTATTCCAAGGTGCGCATCGGCCACCCGCTGGAAGGCAACCTGATCGGCCCGCTGATCGACAAGCACAGTTTCGAGGCCATGCAGGATGCCCTGGAGCAGGCCCTGAGCGAGGGCGGCCGGGTCTTCGGCGGCCAGCGCCAGTTGCAGGACCAGTTCCCCAACGCCTACTACGTGTCGCCGGCCATCGTCGAAATGCCCGAGCAGAGCGAGGTGGTGTGCAGCGAAACCTTCGCGCCGATCCTCTATGTGATCGGCTACAACGACTTCGAAGAAGCGCTGCGCCTGAACAACGCCGTGCCTCAGGGCCTGTCGTCCTGCATCTTCACCACCGACGTGCGTGAAGCCGAGCAGTTCATGTCGGCGGTGGGCAGCGACTGCGGCATCGCCAACGTCAACATCGGGCCCAGCGGCGCAGAGATCGGCGGCGCCTTCGGCGGCGAGAAGGAAACCGGCGGCGGTCGCGAATCCGGCTCCGATGCCTGGCGCGGCTACATGCGGCGCCAGACCAACACCGTCAACTACTCCCGGGAACTGCCGCTGGCCCAGGGCATCACCTTCGATTGAGTCTTTTCGCGAGCACGCTCGCTCCTACGGGGAGGTTTGTAGGAGCCAGCTTGCTGGCGAACAGCGGCAAGTGCGTTTCAGCGTCTGTGGTTCGTTGATTTCGGAGTCTGGCAATGGCGCTACAAGAACAATGTCTGTGGGAAACACTCACCCCGCAACGGCCTGACAGGGCGCCGCTCAAGGGCGAGCTGACGGCGGATGTGTGCATCATCGGCGCCGGCTTCACCGGGCTGTCGGCCGCCGTGCATTTGCTGGAGCAGGGCAAGCGGGTCTGTGTGGTCGAAGCCCACCGCGCGGGGCATGGCGGTTCAGGGCGCAACGTCGGGCTGGTGAACGCCGGCATGTGGATCCCGCCGGACGAGATCGAGGCCGGTTTCGGCGAGCAGGTGGGCAGCCAGCTCAACCGCATGCTCGGCGCGGCGCCGTCATTGGTGTTCAGCCTGGTGGACAAGTACCACATCGATTGCCAGCTGCGCCGCGAAGGCACTTTGCACATGGCCCACAACGCCCGGGGCGAGGCTGATCTGCGCAGCCGTGAAGAACAGTGGAAACGTCGCGGGGCCCCCGTGGAGCTGCTGACCGGCGCGGCCTGCGAGGCGGCCACCGGCACTCGCAAGATTGCCGCGGCCCTGCTCGACCGGCGGGCGGGAACCCTCAACCCCATGGCTTACGCCAGCGGCCTGGCCAGGGCGGCGACGGAATTGGGCGGGCGTCTGTTCGACCATTCCCCGGTCACCCGCCTGGAGCGCCAGGGCCAGCGCTGGTCGGTGCAGACCGAACAGGGCTCGGTGCTGGCCGAGCAGGTGGTGATCGCCTCCAACGCCTACACCGAAGGCGACTGGACCGAGCTGCGGCGCAACTTCTTCCCCGGCTACTACTACCAGGTGGCTTCCGCGCCCCTGACCGAAGAAGCGGCCCGGCAGATCCTGCCCGGGGGCCAGGGCTCCTGGGATACCCGACAGGTGCTCAGCAGCATCCGCCGGGATGCCGAGGGCCGCCTGTTGCTGGGCAGCCTGGGCAATGGCAGCCAGAAGCCCTTGTGGTTCCTCAAGGCCTGGGCCGACCGCGTACAGCAGCATTACTTCCCGTACCTCAAGCCGGTGGAGTGGGAATGCACCTGGACCGGCTGCATCGCCTTCACCCCCGACCACCTGATGCGCCTGTTCGAGCCGGCCCCGGGCCTGGTGGCTGTCACCGGTTACAACGGCCGGGGCGTGACCACCGGAACCGTGGTGGGCAAGGCCTTCGCCGACTACCTGTGCAACGGCGACCCCCAGGCCCTGCCGATCCCCTTCGCAGCCATGCAGCCCCTGGCCGGCGTGGGCTTGCGCAGTTGCCTGTACGAAGCCGGCTTCTCCCTCTACCACGCGGGCCAGTGCCTGCGAATTGTGATCTGAACAAGGAAATAGCGGGCGGCCGACGACGCTTTTCGATGCAGCGACTAGCCTGTAATGGTGCGGCTCGTAGCAGTCTCGCACCAGCAGTGTGCAGTTCGGTGACGCGAGCTGTTACAGCAGGGTTGCACGTTGAATTGTGTCGCGGTTGCAATGATGGCACGCATGGGTTGCGCCCATTAAAAAGCAGGGTTTTACCTTCCGCGGTTTAGACGGTTGCACGCCCAATAAAAAAGGGCTCGAAACAGTCGAAATAACAATAAGACAGCGACTTTTTTCAGAATAAAAAACCACTGGCACGGCGCTTGCTCTGAGCAACCTTAGTGAAGTCGCAGTGCCAACTAAAAAAACCTTGGAGCACCACCTCATGTCCCAGACGTTTTACAAGAAAGGCTTTCTGGCCCTCGCAGTGGCAACTGCGCTGGGTGTTTCTGCGTTTGCTCAAGCTGACCTGAAGATCGGTGTAGCGGGTCCCATGACAGGCGCCAACGCGGCATTTGGCGAGCAGTACATGAAGGGTGCACAGGCAGCGGCTGACGAGATCAACGCCAAGGGCGGGGTCAACGGCGAGAAGATCGTCCTGGTCAAGGGCGATGACGCCTGTGAACCCAAGCAGGCGGTGGCAGTGGCCAACCGCCTGGTGGACCAGGACAAGGTGGCCGGCGTGGTCGGGCACTTCTGCTCCTCGTCGACCATTCCGGCTTCCGAGGTGTACAGCGACGCCGGTGTGATTGCCATCACCCCGGGCTCCACCAACCCCCAGGTCACCGAGCGTGGCCTCTCCGCGATGTTCCGCATGTGCGGGCGTGACGACCAGCAGGGCATCGTCGCCGGTGACTACATCATCGATGTGCTCAAGGGCAAGAAAGTCGTGGTGCTGCACGACAAGGACACCTACGGCCAGGGCCTGGCGGATGCCACCAAGGCACAGTTGACCAAGCGCGGCGTGACCCCGGTGCTGTACGAGGGCCTGACCCGTGGCGAGAAAGACTTCAGCGCCGTGGTGACCAAGATCCGCGCCGCCGGCGCCGACGTGGTGTACTTCGGCGGCCTGCATCCGGAAGCCGGTCCGCTGGTACGCCAACTGCGCGAGCAGGGCCTGAAGGACGTCAAGTTCATGTCCGACGACGGCATCGTTACCGACGAATTGGTGACCACCGCCGGTGGCCCGCAATACGTTGACGGCGTGTACATGACCTTCGGCGCCGACCCGCGCCTGCTGCCGGACAGCAAGGCTGTGGTGGATGCCTTCCGCAAGGCCGGCACCGAGCCCGAGGGCTATACCCTGTACGCTTATGCCTCGATCCAGGCCCTGGCGGCCGGCTTCGGCGGCGCCAAGTCCAACAAGGGCGAAGATGCGGCCAAATGGCTCAAGGCCAATCCGGTGAAAACCGTGATGGGCGAGAAGTCCTGGGACGCCAAGGGTGACCTCAAGGTTTCCGACTACGTGGTCTATCAGTGGGACAAGGACGGCAAGTACCACCAGCTGGAAAAACAGAAGTGACATGAGTCCGAACGGGCCGGTACCACCCCCTGGTACCGGTCCCTGCTCGTGCAGTACTTGCCTTTTCTCGTAGAGCTGCACAACGGACGTGTTGCGCAGACGGGTGATCCCTGTCCGGCGTCGACGGCCTGTGCAGTCTCTCAAGTCCGTGAGATTGCGTTATGGATGGTATTTTCCTGCAGCAACTGATCAATGGGCTGACCCTCGGGTCCGTCTACGGTCTGATCGCCATCGGCTACACAATGGTCTATGGCATCATCGGCATGATCAACTTCGCCCACGGCGAGGTTTACATGATTTCCGCCTACCTCGCGGCAATCAGTCTGGCTCTGCTGGCCTATTTCGGCATTGAATCCTTCCCGCTACTCATTCTCGGCACGCTGATCTTCACCGTCGTGGTGACGGGGATCTATGGCTGGGTCATCGAGCGTGTGGCCTACAAACCCCTGCGCAACTCCACCCGACTGGCACCGCTGATCAGCGCCATCGGTATCTCGCTGATCCTGCAGAACTACGCGCAGATCAGCCAAGGCGCCAAGCAGCAAGGAGTTCCGACCCTGCTGGCCGGAGCCTGGAAAGTCGATATCGGCACAGGCTTCGTGCAGCTCACCTACACCAAGATCTTCATCCTGGTGGCGGCGTTCGCCGGCATGGCACTGCTGACCTACATCATCAAGTACACCAAGCTCGGGCGCATGTGCCGGGCCACTCAGCAAGACCGCAAGATGGCCTCGATCCTCGGCATCAACACTGACCGGGTGATCTCCTACGTGTTCGTCATCGGCGCGGCCATGGCGGCCCTGGCCGGTGTGCTGATCACCATGAACTACGGCACGTTCGACTTCTATGCCGGCTTCGTCATCGGCATCAAGGCGTTCACCGCGGCGGTACTCGGCGGCATCGGCTCGCTGCCTGGGGCGATGCTCGGCGGGATCATCCTCGGCATCTCCGAGTCGCTGTTCTCCGGCTTGATCAACTCCGACTACAAAGACGTGTTCAGTTTCTCGCTGCTGGTGCTGATCCTGATCTTCCGTCCCCAAGGCCTGCTGGGTCGCCCACTCGTGGCGAAGGTGTAAGTATGTCTGCTGCCAATAAACCGATTGATATCAAAAAGAGCGTCATCGACGCCGTGCTGGCCGGGCTGATCTCGCTGATCGTGTTTGGCCCCATCGTGGGTGTGGTGCTCGATGGCTACAGTTTCAACCTGCAGCCGACTCGCGTGGCCTGGCTGGTAGCCATTGTCATGGCCGGCCGGCTGGCCCTGAGCCTGTTCCTGCAAACCCCCAGGGGCCTGAAGATTCTCCAGGGCTTTGAAAGCACCGGCTCCGGCGTGCATGTGCTGGCGCCGGACTACAAGTCGCGGCTGCGCTGGATCATCCCGGCCCTGATCGTGATCGCCATCGTGTTTCCGTTCTTCGCCAACAAGTACCTGCTGACCGTGGTCATTCTCGGGTTGATCTACGTACTGCTGGGCCTGGGGCTGAACATCGTGGTGGGGCTGGCGGGCCTGCTGGACCTGGGGTACGTGGCGTTCTACGCCATCGGCGCCTACGGCTTGGCCCTGGGCTACCAGTACCTGGGCCTGGGCTTCTGGACCGTGCTGCCCCTGGCGGCGATTGCCGCGGCCCTGGCGGGGTGCATATTGGGCTTCCCGGTGCTGAGGATGCACGGCGACTACCTGGCCATCGTGACCCTGGGCTTCGGCGAGATCATCCGCCTGGTGCTCAATAACTGGTTGTCCTTCACCGGTGGCCCCAACGGCATGCCGGTGCCGTCGCCGACTTTCCTGGGCCTGGAGTTCGGCCGCAAGGCCAAGGACGGCGGGGTGCCGTTTCATGAGTTCTTCGGCCTGGAATACAACCCCAACCTGAAATTCCTGTTCATCTACATCGTGCTGTTCCTGGTGGTGCTGCTGGTGCTCTACATCAAGCACCGGCTGACCCGCATGCCCGTGGGGCGGGCCTGGGAAGCCCTGCGTGAAGACGAGATCGCCTGCCGCGCCATGGGCCTGAACCATGTGCTGGTCAAACTCTCGGCCTTCACCATCGGTGCTTCCACCGCGGGCCTGGCCGGGGTGTTCTTCGCCAGCTACCAGGGCTTCGTCAACCCGTCGTCGTTCACCTTCTTCGAATCGGCGCTGATCCTGGCCATCGTGGTGCTGGGGGGCATGGGCTCGACGGTGGGCGTGGTGATCGCGGCCTTCGTGCTGACTGTGGCGCCGGAGTTGCTGCGCAGCTTCTCCGAGTACCGGGTGCTGCTGTTCGGCATTCTCATGGTGTTGATGATGATCTGGCGACCGCGAGGGCTGATCCGCATCAGCCGCACCGGCGTCACTCCACGCAAAGGTGCTCTGACTGAGGGGAACGCGCCATGAGCGAATACATTCTTTCGGTCGAAAACCTGATGATGCACTTCGGTGGCATCAAGGCCCTCAGCGACGTCAGCCTGAAGGTCAAGCGCAACTCGATCTTCGCCCTGATCGGCCCCAACGGCGCCGGCAAGACCACGGTGTTCAACTGCCTGACCGGCTTCTACAAGGCTTCCGGCGGGCGCATCGAGCTCAATACCCGGGGCCGGCAGACCAACGTCATCAAGCTCCTGGGCGAGCCCTTTCGCGCCACCGACTTCGTCTCGCCGAAAAGCTTCGTCAGCCGCCTGTACTACAAGATGTTCGGCGGCACCCACCTGGTGAACCGCGCCGGGCTGGCGCGGACCTTCCAGAACATTCGCCTGTTCAAGGAAATGTCCGTGGTGGAAAACCTGCTGGTGGCCCAGCACATGTGGGTCAACCGCAACCTGCTGGCGGGCATCCTCAACACCAAGGGCTACCGCAAGGCGGAAAGCGCCGCCCTGGACCATGCCTTCTACTGGCTGGAGGTGGTGGACCTGGTGGACTGCGCCAACCGCCTGGCCGGCGAGCTGTCCTACGGCCAGCAACGGCGCCTGGAGATCGCACGGGCCATGTGCACCCGGCCGCAGATCATCTGCCTCGACGAGCCGGCCGCCGGCCTCAACCCCCAGGAAACCGAGGCGCTGAGCGCAATGATCCGGCTGCTGCGCGACGAGCACGACCTGACCGTGGTGCTGATCGAACACGACATGGGCATGGTGATGAGTATTTCCGACCACATCGTGGTGCTCGACCACGGCAACGTGATCGCCGAGGGCGGCCCGGAGGCGATCCGCAATGATCCGAAAGTGATTGCCGCCTACCTGGGTGCCGACGAAGAGGAACTGGCATGACTCAACCTATCCTCGAACTCAAGGACCTGGACGTGTACTACGGCCCGATCCAGGCCCTGAAGAAAGTCTCGCTGCACATCAACGAAGGGGAAACCGTGAGCCTGATCGGCTCCAACGGCGCCGGCAAGTCGACCCTGCTGATGTCGATCTTCGGCCAGCCCCGGGCGGAGTCCGGGCAGATTCTCTATCGCGGTGTGGACATCACCCATAAGTCGTCCCACTACATCGCCTCCAACGGTATCGCCCAGTCCCCGGAAGGGCGTCGGGTGTTCCCCGACATGACCGTGGAGGAAAACCTGCTGATGGGCACCATCCCCATTGGCGACAAGTACGCCAATGAGGACATGCAGCGCATGTTCGAGCTGTTTCCCCGCCTCAAGGAACGGCGTACCCAGCGGGCCATGACCATGTCTGGCGGCGAGCAGCAGATGCTGGCCATTGCCCGGGCATTGATGAGCCGGCCCAAGTTGCTGCTGCTGGATGAGCCGAGCCTGGGCCTGGCGCCCATCGTGGTGAAGCAGATCTTCGCCACCTTGAGGGAGTTGGCGGCCACCGGCATGACCATCTTCCTGGTGGAGCAGAACGCCAACCACGCGCTGAAGCTCTCGGACCGCGCCTACGTGATGGTCAACGGCGAGATCCGCTTGAGCGGCACCGGCAAGGAACTGCTGGTCAACGAGGAGGTGCGCAACGCTTACCTGGGCGGCCACTGACCGTCCGCTCTGTGGATAAAGCATGCCCCGCCGGCCCGCGCCGCCGGGGCATTGTTATGCCCACCCCATCCCGTCCTCCCCTGTAGGCGCTGGCTTGCCAGCGAAGGGGGCCGCCTGACCGCCTTTCTGATTTCACCGAGCGCCGACTGGCGCTTTGCGCCTGCACCAAGCCTGTGTCCGGTAATTGTGGAAAACATTCCTGGCAAGCTGCTTTAACGCGGCATAAAGACGCTGCAAACAGTTGTTTTTCCACTGTTTTGACTTGTCCCCGTTTGCTGTGGAGCGTGCTGTGGGTAACGTGGGTGTAGCTGGCTGCAAGCCTTTAACCACGTGGCTTGCAGGCGATTGGTTGTTTTTTGATCGATGCTTTTTGTGGGAGCTGAAGGTGCGCTTGTCAACCTTTTTATTGTCGCAGCTGTACCTGGAAAAGGGTTGGGATAAGCCTGTGGATAAGTCTGTGATTAAACTCTGGAAAGACGGCTCTGAGCGGCGTAGTTACTGGCCTCTGGCCTTGTCAACCTTGACCGTGCGGTCATCTTTGCCCGGGCCGGCTGCATGGACCCGCGGTCCGGGTCAAGCAAAAAACTTCTGCTGGACCCGCGCAGGCCCTGTGGATAGCGGCTTTCAGCCCTTTGCACTTGCCCCCAAAGACTGTGGACCGGCCTGTGGATAAGGTGCGTGCACATGGCTGCAGGCCATGTAACCCGTGGCTTGGCGCCTGGTGAGTGTTTTTTGTACAGCGAGCATCGGGCGCGCTCACCGCTTGCGGCTCTTTACGGCCAACGGCGCGGTTGCCGGTAGGAGCCGGCCCGGGCATGCTGCGAAGCGTTTTTTATCGAAACGGCGGCTCGCCACCCAGCAAGGAGAACACCATGACTTCCACACTGTTCATTACGGGCGCGACTTCCGGTTTTGGCGAAGCCTGCGCCCGGCGCTTTGCCGCAGCCGGCTGGTCCCTGGTACTGACCGGCCGCCGCGAGGAGCGCCTCAGCGCCCTGTGCGCGGAGCTGTCCAAACAGACCGAGGTGCATGGCCTGGTGCTCGATGTGCGCGACCGCAAGGCCATGGAAGAGGCCATCGCCCAGTTGCCGCCTTCGTTCAGCAAGCTGCGCGGGCTGATCAACAACGCCGGCCTGGCCCTGGGCGTGGACCCGGCGCCCAAGTGCGACCTGGATGACTGGGACACCATGGTCGACACCAACATCAAGGGCCTGATGTACAGCACCCGCCTGCTGCTGCCACGGTTGATCGCCCATGGCCGCGGCGCAGG
Organism: Pseudomonas sp. GW822-FHT04H02; assembly: GCF_058800645.1. NCBI lineage: Bacteria > Pseudomonadati > Pseudomonadota > Gammaproteobacteria > Pseudomonadales > Pseudomonadaceae > Pseudomonas > Pseudomonas sp. GW822-FHT04H02. Next base: position 288,989 of record NZ_JBXAMM010000006.1, read on the forward strand.
CATCGTCAACCTGGGCTCCATCGCCGGCAACTACCCGTACCCGGGCAGCCACGTCTATGGCGCGAGCAAGGCCTTCGTCAAACAGTTCTCCCTGAACCTGCGCTGCGACCTGCAGGGCACCGGCGTGCGCGTCACCAACATCGAGCCGGGGCTGTGCGAAAGCGAGTTCTCCCTGGTGCGCTTCGCCGGTGACCAGGCACGCTACGACGCCACCTACGCCGGGGCCGAGCCAATCCAGCCCGAGGACATCGCCGACACCATTTTCTGGGTGCTCAATACCCCGGCACACGTCAACATCAACAGCCTGGAGCTGATGCCTGTGAGCCAGACCTGGGCCGGTTTCGCCATCGAACGCAACGCCAAGTCATGAGCCCCCTGTAGCCGCTGCCGCAGGCTGCGACAGGGCCGCAGGGCCCTCCAGCGCCCGCAAGATCTTGCGCCTCCTGCGGAGGCGGTCGCAGCCTCGCCATCGCTCGGCAGCGGCTACAGTTGTACTCGGATACACATAAGCTGATTCGTTTCAGCTTGTGGTCAGCCCTGACAGGTTAGAATTCCCGCCAGAAATTTCGCCGCTGCCTCACACGAGGCGGCGTTTTTGAAGTTCGATAGGAGGAATCGTGAGTAACCGAGGTGAGCAGGCTCTGCTCAAACAATCGACCGTACTGATGTTCGCCGTGGCGATCGCCGGTATCGTCACGGGTTTTGTTTCTGGCGCCCAATCCATCCTGTTCGATGGATTTTTTTCGCTGATCGCCACCTTCATCAAGGTCCTGATGCTGATCACCGCCAAGCTGATCGCCAAGGAAAGCAACCACCGTTTCCAGTTCGGCTTCTGGCACCTGGAACCCATGGTGCTGCTGATCGAAGGCAGCTTCCTGATGCTGATCGCCATCTACGCCTTCCTCAATGGGGTGTTCGGCATCATCAACGGTGGCCGCGAGGTCGAGCTGGGGCTGGTGATTTTCTATGCAGCGTTTTTCGCCGTGGCGGAGTTCGCCTACTTCTTCTACGTGCGCCGGCGTAACCGCAAGCTCAAGTCGTCGCTGATCCAGTTCGACAACATCAGCTGGCTGGTGGACGCGATGCTCTCGGTGGGGCTGCTGGTGAGCTTCATCATCGCCTTGCTGCTCAAGCAGTACGGGCACGGCCAGTGGGCGGTGTATGTCGACCCGGCGATCCTGATCCTGCTGGCCCTGAGCATGTTGCCGCCGGCGCTGAAGATCTTGCGCCCGGCCCTGCGTGATGTGCTGGGGATCGCCCCGGACCAGTTGGACGAAAAGGTCCGCAACGTGATGGAGCAGGCCAAGGCCGCCCATGGTTTCGACGACTACATCAGCTACGTGCAGAAGCACGGTCGGGCGCGGTTCATCGAGATCCATATCGTCTTGCCGGCGCACTATCCGCTGCAGGATGTAGCGACTCTGGACCGCTTGCGCGAGGAGATTTCCAGCCAGTTGGGAGAGGCCGACGCAGCGCGCTGGCTGACCATCAGCTTTACCGGGGATCGCAAGTGGATCGCTTGATGGGCGGCGCCTGTTTCGCCGGCAAGCCGGCTCCTACAACACCGCGTAGGAGCCGGCTTGCAGGCGAAGGGCTTCAGGCAAAATATTCCGCCAGCCCGCGATAGCAGGTCGCCAGGTGATAAGGCGTGGTCGAGGGCATATCCCGCCGGCTGACCGCGCCGCTGGCATCCAGGCATTCATTCCAGCCCCCGGCATGCAGGAAATGCGCTTGCAGCGCCTTTAGCTGACGCAGCAAGGGCGCCTGGCCAGCCGGGCGCAAGGTCAGGGCACGCAGGTATTCGGCCTGGGCCCAGATGCGCTGGGTGGCGTCCTTGACGCCGGCTCGGGGCGGCAGTTCGAGCATGGCGCACACGGCGCCGCTCTCGGGCTCGACTCCCAGTTGCTCGGTAAAGGCGAAGGCTCGTTCCACGCAAGCGTGCAGGGCGCTGCCGCGCAGTAACTGTGACGAGGCCAGCAGGAAGTACCACTCGAACTGGTGCCCCGGTTCGAACCAGTTATCCACAGCTCCCAGGGGCTTCTCCATCATCACCCCGTGCTGGGGGTCGATGAACTGCTGCTCCATGGCCTGGCACAGGTCCAGCAACGCGGCTTGCACCGCAGCGTCCTCGCGTACGGCCAGGATCGCGAGAAAGGCTTCGGCCAGGTGCATCAGTGGATTTTGCAGCGGCCCCGAACCCAATATGGACCAGTCCTCGGCGAGGCTGGCTTCGTAGAGCCCGTCGCCGCGGGCGAAGCGCTGGGCTACCACTTCCAGGGCGGCGTTGAGCACCGACTCCACCAGCGGCTCGCGGACCTTGGCCCAGTAATGAGCGCAGGCGAAGAGGATGAAGGCGTGGGTATAGAGGTCCTTGCGGCGATCCAGCGGCGCGCCTTCAGGGTCGATGCTGTAGAACCAGCCACCGTGCTCGGCGTCGTGGAAGTGCCGCTGCAGCGAGCGAAACAGCGCGGCGGCACGCTCCTGGGCAAAGGGCGCGGCGGCATCGCCGATCAATTGGGAAAACAGATACAACTGTCGGGCACAGGCCATGGCTCGATAGCGCTGCGGCGGCAGCGGCCGATGCTCGGCGTCCAGCGCCTCATAGGGCAGCGCCAACTGCGGATTCCAGCCCGGGCCTTGCCACAGCGGCACTATCACCTTGTGGAAATGCTGCTGCATGGCGTTGAACAGAGCGCTCGATTCAGGCGAGGTGGCGGAGCGGGATACATCGGGCATTGGCTGGCGTCGTCACGGCAGTTTTGAATGCGCGACATGTTACCAGAGAAGCCCCACAAGGCGGCTTGCCCGCCGAGCACGACATACTGGCAGGAGCTGGCTTGCCAGCGAAGGCGGCCGAAAGATCACCTCAGTCTTGCAGGAGCTGGCTTGCCAGCGAAGGCGGCCCGCAGGACCGCCTTCGCCGGCACGCCGGCTCCTGCAGATGAAGCAGGGATCAGCCTGCCAGCAACCACACGCCCGTAGCGGCCGAGGCCGCACCGGCCAGGCGCACCAGCGGCGCTGCCGCCTGAGGCAGTACCCGTACCACGGCATAGCCGGCGGCATGCAGGGCCGCAGTGGCCGCCACAAAACCGGCGGCATAGGCCCAAGGGCTGGACATGTCCGGCAGTTCCAGGCCGTGGGCCACGCCATGGAACAGGGCAAACAGCGCGGTGGCGGCAATCGCCAGGCTCAGGGGCGGGCGCACGGCCAGGGCCACGGCCAGGCCCAGGGCCAATACCGAAGCGGCGATGCCGCTTTCCAGGGCCGGCAACTCCAGGCCCTCGAAGCCCAGCACACCACCGATCAGCATGGTGCCGACGAAGGTGCAGGGCAGCGCCCAGCGCGCGGCGCCTTGCTGCTGGGCGGCCCACAGGCCGACAGCGAGCATGGCCAGCAGGTGGTCGAGGCCGCTGATGGGGTGGCTGATACCGGCCATCAGGCCGTTGTCGCCATGGCCCGGGTGGGCGAAGGCCAGGGCCGGGGTCAGCAGCAGGGCCAGGGCCCCGAGGATGCGTTTTAGGGTCATGGAGTGGCTTTCCTTGTTGAGCGGATTGGGTTCGGGGATCAGGCAGCGGTGAGCAGGCCCTGGCGTTCGATGAAGGCGATGATGTCCGCCAGGCCCTGGCCGGTTTTCTGGTTGCTGAAGACGAACGGCTTGCCGCCGCGCATGCGCTGGGTATCGCTGTTCATCATCTCCAGGGAGGCCCCCACCAGCGGCGCCAGGTCGATCTTGTTGATCACCAGCAGGTCGGATTTGCAGATGCCCGGACCGCCCTTGCGCGGCAGCTTGTCACCGGCGGAAACGTCGATCACATAGATGGTCAGATCGGAGAGTTCGGGGCTGAAGGTGGCCGAGAGGTTGTCGCCGCCGGACTCCACCAGGATCAGGTCGAGCCCGGGAAAGCGCCGGTTCAACTGGTCTACCGCTTCCAGATTGATCGAGGCGTCTTCGCGGATCGCGGTGTGCGGGCAACCGCCGGTTTCCACGCCGATGATCCGTTCCGGCGCCAGGGCCTCATTGCGTACCAGGAAGTCGGCGTCTTCGCGGGTGTAGATATCGTTGGTCACCACCGCCAGGTTGTAGCGCTCGCGCAGGGCCAGGCACAGGGCCAGGGTCAGGGCGGTTTTACCGGAGCCCACCGGGCCGCCGATGCCGACGCGCAGAGGTTGTGCGTTCATGAGTTTCTCCTAGGAACGGAACAGGCGGCTGTACTGGCGCTCATGGGCCATGCTCGCCAGGGACAGGCCGAAAGCGGCGCTGCCATGATGGTTGGGGTCAAGGTTCGCGGCGTTGTGCTGGGCTTGCTGCAACAGTGGCAGCAGCTCGCTGGTCAGGCGCTGGGCGGCCTGCTGGCCCAGGGGCAGGGTCTTCATCAGCACCGCCAGCTGGTTCTCCAGCCAGCTCCACAGCCAGGCGGCCAGGGCGTCCGCCGGGCTTATGCTCCAGGCCCGTGCCGCCAGGGCCCAGCCCAGGGCCAGGTGTGGTTCGTCCTGGTGTGTCAGCAGTTCTCTGGCATCGCTGTCCAGTTCCGGCAAACCCTCCAGCAGTTGCTTGAGGGAATAACCCATCTGCCGGCTTTCCTGGTAAAGCTCGCGGGTTTCGCGGCTGGCCCGATGTTCCTCGCTCAACTGCTGCAAGCGGGCCCAGTCCTGGTCGGCTGCGGCCTGGCAGTGGGCGAGCAGCAGCGGTGCTTCGAAGCGTGCCAGGTTCAGCAGCAGTTGATCGCTGATCCAGCGGCGGGCGCTGGCCTGATCATTTACCCGCTGCTGCTCCACGGCCATTTCCAGGCCCTGGGAATAGCTGTAGCCGCCAATCGGCAACTGCGGGCTGGCCAGGCGCAGCAGGGCCCAGGCCGGGTTCATGGGCGGACGCCGAACTGGTGCAGGCGCGGCGGATAGTTGAAGTCTTCATCGCCGTGGCGCGAATGATGGTGGCCGCCGCCATAGGCGCCATGCTCGGGCTGGAACGGTGCCTCAAGGGGCGCGGTGCTGGCCCCCAGCTGTTCGAGCATGGCCTTGAGCACATAGTCGTCCAGCAGGCGCAGCCAGCCGTCACCCACCTGCAGGGCCACGTGGCGGTTGCCCAGGTGATAGGCGGCGCGGGTCAGTTCGAAGGCGTTGCGGCAGGTGACGTGCAGCAGGGCTTCCGGGCGGGCGCAGACCTTGACGATGCGCCCGTCCTCGGCCTCCAGGAACTCACCATCGTGCAGCGGTGGCTGGCCCCGCTCCAGAAACAGGCCGACGTCTTCACCGGCGGCACTGAAACAGCGCAGGCGGCTTTTGCTGCGGGCCTCGTAAGTCAGGTGCAGTTCGGCGGACCAGGTGGCTTGGGGGGCGGTTCTGCGGTGGATCACCAGCATCGGAAAGCTTCCAGCTATGAGCGATGCACAAGCCAGAGCAAGGGCCTTGCCAATCACTCGGTGGAGAGGAAAAACCCTTTCTCGATGCCGGAACTGCGCCTGAAAAAGGGGCAAAACCTTGTTTCATCTTGTTACAAATTGATGCGCTGAGCTGATTTATAGCACTGAGTTGGTGCGCGGGAAATGTTTTTGCTGCAATCCGGTGCCCGGCGGGCAGGCAGGCGCAAACGCGCAGCCCAGAGCGGGGCGCATAGTGTGAAGGGGGGGCGGTGCGGGCGAGTTACTCGGTGCTGCCCAGGCCTTGCCAGTGCTTGAGGCCGATGAAGATGAAGCGCAGTTGCTGGGTGATCTTGGCCTGGGGCGTGAGGTGTTCGGGCAGGGCCTGGGCCGGGGGATCGATGATGTCGGGCAGGGTGGCGAACACGCTTTTGACGATCAGGTCGGCCATGACGCTGAGATCGGCGGCGTCCAGGTGCTGGAGCTTGGGCATCAGGGTGAGGTCGGCGGCGAGGTCCGAACTGATGTTCTCGCGCAAGGTGGCGATGGCCTGGCGAACCGGCAGCGAGCCGCCGTACTGCTCTCGGGCCAGAAACAGGAACTGCGAGCGCTTGGCTTCCACCACATCGAGGAAGATGCGTACCGAGGCATCGATGATGCCGCCCATGACGAATTCATTGTGGCGCACCAGGCGGATGGTTTCGCGAAAGGTCTGGCCGACTTCGCTGACCAGTTCCAGGCCCAGTTGGTCCATGTCGCTGAAGTGCCGGTAGAAACCGGTGGGCACGATACCCGCGGCTTTCGCCACTTCCCGCAGGCTCAGGCTGCCAAACCCACGGCCACACTCCATCAGGTGCCGGGCGGCATCCATCAGGGCGTTGCGGGTCTGTTGCTTCTGTTCGGCGCGGGGCAGCATCGGCGGGGCGTTCTTTGCTCAATGGGAGCGGCGCACTCTAGCAAATCAACTTTGCCGGAGTCGAACTGCTGTCAGAGACAGGCGGGAGAGGCAGGGGGAAAAATGCAGCTGCTATAAAAGTCAAAGCCCGATCCAGGGATCGGGCTTTTTTCCAGGGCCAGCATGGCCTCAGCTCGCAGCTTGATGACGTTCGGCCAGGCGATCAGCACCGCCTTCGGCAACGGTCTGACCTTGAGGTGTACGGCTGTAGCCATCTTCCACCAGGCCTTTCTCTTCCAGGCGATCACGGCCGCCTTCAGCTACGTTTTGACCTTGTGGGGTGCGGTCGTAGCCATCTTCGGCAACGTTCTGGCCTTGAGGGGTGCGATCATAGCCGTCTTCGGCAACGCTCTGGCCTTGTGGAGTACGGTCATAACCGTCGGCAGCGACTTTGTTGCGTTCGATCAGGCGATCCGAACCGCCTTCGGCCAGGGTCTGGGTGAACACGCTGTGGCTGGCCTTGACCTGTGGGGTGGCTTGTTCAGCGGCTGGCAGGGCGAAGGCGTTGGCAGCCAGAACAGATAAGGCGAGGCTCAGTAAAAGTTGGCGTTTCATGATGGGTTGCTCCTTGGTAGGGCGATAAATTGGGTACGGAGCTAATGTTACCGCCGCTAAATCGATATAAAAGTTCATAAACACAATGGTAATAATCAACGGAATTGATTGTTTGCCGCGAAGGCTCTAGCTCGGGCGTTAACGCCGATTGCTTTTGCACCAGGGTGGGTATTTTCGACTCACTGCCGCTTCAGGGAGGGGCGGCTCGAGGTAACACAAAGCTGTCCGAGTGATCAGGAAAGCAGGTTTTTTCAGCGGATCGGGTAGCCGGATTAAACCTGCGCGGGCTTTGTCAGTCGTAGTTTTCATGGCCGGTGATTTTTCCATCGGCAGTTCATCGATGCGTCGTGGTTGGGCGCTCAGTTGTCTTCAGGAGCCTCGTGCAATGACGCGCACTCGTAAAATTCTCGCCTGGTCCATCACTGGCCTGATCCTGCTACTGGCGGTGCTGGTACTGGTGATCGCGTTCTTCGATTGGAACCGGATCAAACCCACGCTCAATGCCAAGGTCTCCGAGGAGTTGCACCGGCCCTTCGCGATCAATGGCGATTTGTCGGTGGTCTGGCAACGCGAACCTGACGAAGGTGGCTGGCGGGCCTGGGTGCCCTGGCCTCACGTGGTGGCCCAGGACCTGACCCTGGGCAACCCGGACTGGTCCAAGGCGCCGCAGATGGTCAGCCTCAAGCGGGTTGAGCTGCGCATTTCGCCTCTGGCCCTGCTGGCGCAACGGGTGAGCATTCCGCGCATCGACCTCACCGAGCCCGACGCCGCGTTGCAGCGCCTGGCCGACGGGCGCGCCAACTGGACTTTCAAGTTCGACCCCAAGGACCCGAACGCCGAACCGTCCAACTGGACGGTGGACATCGGTGCCATCGGTTTCGACAAGGGCCACGTGACCCTCGACGACCAGAGCCTGAAGACCCAGCTGGACCTGCAGGTGGAACTGCTCGGCAAGCCGATCCCGTTCAGCGATATCGTCGGTGAAAGTGAAGCGAAGAAGGTGGCCGAGAAAGGCGCCGAGGCCCAGGCCTATGCCTTCGCCCTCAAGGTCAAGGGCCAGTATCACGGGCAGAAGCTCGCCGGCACCGGCAAGATCGGCGGCCTGCTGGCCTTGCAGGATTCCCGCAAGCCGTTTCCGCTGCAGGCCCAGGCGCAGATCGGCGACACCAAGGTGGAGCTGCGCGGCAGCCTGACCGACCCGCTGAACCTCGGCGCCCTGGACCTGCGCCTGAAGCTGGCGGGCACCAGCCTGGGCAACCTCTACCCGCTGACCGGGGTGACCCTGCCGGATTCGCCGCCCTATTCCACCGACGGCCACCTGACCGCCAAGCTGCACGATCCGGCGGGCGCGACCTTCAGTTACCAGGACTTCAACGGCAAGATCGGCGACAGCGACATCCACGGCAACCTGACCTACGTGGCCAGCCAGCCACGGCCCAAGCTCAGTGGCGCGCTGGTGTCCAACCAGTTGCTGATGAGCGACCTGGCGCCGCTGATCGGCGCCGACTCCAACGCCAAGCAGAAGGCCCGGGGCGGCGAGAGCAAGCAGCCGGCGGACAAGGTGCTGCCGGTGGAAGAGTTCCGCACCGAGCGCTGGCGGGACATGGACGCCGATGTGGAATTCACCGGCAAGCGCATCGTCCACAGCGCCGAGCTGCCGTTCACCGATCTGTACACCCACCTGGTGCTCAACGACGGCCAGCTCAGCCTGGAGCCCCTGCGCTTCGGCGTGGCCGGCGGCAAGCTCGACGCCCAGATCCGCCTCAACGGCCACACCACGCCGCTGGAGGGCCGGGCCAGGCTGACGGCGCGCAATTTCAAGCTCAAGCAACTGTTCCCCACCTTCGAACCGATGAAGACCAGCTTTGGCGAGCTCAATGGCGATGCCGACATCGCCGGTCGCGGCAACTCGGTGGCGGCCCTGCTGGGCAGCGCCAACGGTGACCTGAAGATGCTGATCAACGATGGCGCCATCAGCCGCAGCCTGATGGAAATCGCCGGGCTCAACGTCGGCAACTATGTGGTCGGCAAGATGTTTGGCGACAAGGAAGTGAAGATCAATTGCGCGGCGGCCGACTTCGGCATCAAGAGCGGCCTGGCGACTTCCCGGCTGTTCGTCTTCGACACCGAGAACGCCATCATCTACATCGATGGCACCGCCAATATGGCCAGCGAGCAACTGGACCTGACCATCACTCCGGAATCCAAGGGCCTGCGCCTGTTCTCCCTGCGCTCGCCGCTTTATGTACAGGGCAAGTTCATCCAGCCCAGTGCCGGGGTCAAGGCCGTGCCCCTGGTACTGCGCGGTGCCGGCATGGTGGCCCTGGGGGTGATCGCCGGGCCGGCGGCGGGGCTGCTGGCGCTGGTGGCGCCCAGCGGCGATGAGCCCAACCAGTGCGCGCCGCTGTTGCAGCAGATGCGCTCGGGCAAGGCACCGGTGACGGTGAAACCGACTCATTAAGGGCCTGGGCGCGCGGCCAGAAAAAAGCCCGCCGCTGCAGGCAGGGCGGGCTTGGGGGAGAGGGCGTTACAGGTCGTTGAGGATGTCTGCCATGTCGTCGGCGTGTTCTTCTTCCTGGGCCAGGATCTCTTCGAACAGGCGGCGGGTGGTGGGGTCCTTGTCACCGATGTACTGGATGATCTCGCGGTAGCTGTCGACCGCGATGCGCTCCGCCACCAGGTCCTCGTAGACCATTTCCTTCAAGGTGTTGCCGGCCACGTACTGGGCATGGGAGTGCTTGGACAGCAGGTCGGGGTTGAACTCCGGTTCGCCACCGAGCTGGACGATGCGCTCGGCCAGTTTGTCGGCGTGCTCGGCTTCCTGGGTGGCGTGCTCGAGGAACTCGCTGGCGGCGACGCTGGCCTTGATCCCGTTGGCCATGAAGTAGTGGCGCTTGTAGCGCAACACACAGACCAGCTCGGTGGCCAGCGACTCGTTGAGCAGGCGCAGTATCTCCTCGCGATCGGCGTTGTAGCCCTCGGTCACGGCTCCGTTTTCCACGTGTTGGCGGGCCCGTTCGCGCAGGGTGTTCACATCAGACAAATGCATGTCGCTCATCTCGATCTCCTGGAGGCTAATCCGATTTACGCCAGGCTCTGTTGGCCTGATCGCTACCTTGGTTGTGAGTCGCGGCGGCGGCAAAAAGTTTTATCGGATGTGCCCGGCGGTCAACTGCGTGCCAGTGGCGGGTGCCCGGCCAGCAATGATTCCTGCTGTAGCCATTGAAGGAAGGCGCGCACCGGCGGATGGCGCTCGCGGCCGGGCACGCACAGGGCGCTGTAGCCGGCGCCGTCCACCTGGACTTCGGGTCGGTAGGGCTGCAGCAGGCCGCTGGCCACGCTCTGGGACACCAGGATGTCGCTGGCCAGGACCAGGCCCTGGCCGGCAATGGCCGCTTGCAGGGCGTACTGTTCCTCGTCGTAGGAGCGGATCAGCGGCGCGTCATCGAACCAGCTTTCCCCGGCCTGGGCGCACCAGGCCTGCCAACCGTCGGCATACAGCCGGGAGTTGCGCCAGTGCACGCTGATCAGGGTCGGCGCCTGCTGGCGGGCCAGGGCCACCTGCTGGGGCGAGCCGTAGACTGCGAAACGTTCGTCGAACAGGCACAGGCCGTGCAGGTCCAGGTAGCCCTCCTGGCTGTAGCGGATCGCCACGTCGATGCTGGCGTCCTGTTGCAGGTCCACCACCTCGCACTGGGTATCCAGGCGCAGGCTGATGCCGGGGTGCCGGGCATAGAAGCGCCCCAGCCGCGGCACCAGCCACAGGGCGGCAAAGGCCGCGGTGGTGGAAACGGTCAGTTGGGCGTTGCTGGGCGTGGGCCGCAGCGTATCGACACTCTGGGTCACTTCCAAAAGAGCACCGTGCAAGCTGTGAAACAAGCGCTGGCCGGGCTCGGTCAGGCGCACCTGGCGCGGCAGTCGTTCGAACAGCGCCACCCCCAGCCAGTGCTCCAGGCTGCGGATCTGGTGCGACACCGCGGTGGGCGTCACCGACAGGTCCTCGGCGGCGGCCTTGAAACTCAGCAGGCGCGCGGCGGACTCGAAAGAGCGCAGGGCGGTGAGGGGCAGGTGGGCGAACATCGAGTGCTCCATGGCTGAGATAAATTCATCTGGAAGAAATTCTGTTCATTTGTTGCAGTGCGGCTGTGCTCTTAGCTTTAGCGCGGACCGGCCTTGGTTTCAAGGCCGCCATCAGCAACCCGTCTGAGGCAGATGAGATGAGTACAGTTCTTGCGATCCACGGTAGCCCACGGGGCGAGCGTTCCCACAGCCGGCGCCTGGCCGACGCCTTCCTCCAGGCCTGGCAAGCGGCCAATCCCCAGGGGCAGTTGACCCGGCGCGAGGTTGGCCGGGGTGCCTTGCCCCACGTCAGCGAAGCCTTTATCGCCGCCGCGTTTTATCCACAGCCCGAGGCGCGGCCTCTGTCGATGCAGGCCGACCTGGCCCTGAGCGACGAACTGGTGGCGGAGTTGCTTGACCATCAGCGCCTGGTGATCTCGGCGCCAATGCACAACTTCAGCGTGCCCAGCGGGATCAAGGCCTGGGTCGATCACATCGTGCGCCTGGGGCTGACCTTCAACACCCAGCAGGACAACGGCGTGGCCCAGTACCAGCCCCTGGTGCAGGGCAAGAAGGTGTTGATCGTTACCAGCCGCGGCGGGGGCGGCTTTGGCCCGGGGGGCGAGCATGAAGCGATGAACCACGCGGACCGCTGGTTGCGCACGGCCCTGGGTTTTATCGGTATCGAAGACGTCACCGTGGTTGCGGCGGAAGGCGAGGAGTCGGCGCCCGAGCGATTCGCGCAGTCCTGTGGCGAAGCCCAGCAGCGCCTGCTGGCCCTGGCGCAGAGTTTCTGAGGGGGCGGCGCCATGGCCTGGATGTTCCTGCTGCTGGCGGCGGCCTTCGAGGTCACGTTCGCCATGGGCATGAAGTACGCCGAGGGCTTTACCCGGCCCTGGCCGTCGCTGCTAACGGTGGTCGCGGCGGTGGGCGGGATCTATTTCCTGACCCTGGCCATGCGCGAGTTGCCGGTGAGCGTGGCCTACCCGATCTGGACCGCCATCGGTTCCCTGGGCACGGTGCTGCTGGGCTGCCTGCTGCTGGGAGAAAGCCTGACGGCGGTCAAGCTGGTGTCGGTGGGGCTGATCGTGGCGGGGGTGGCCGGGCTGAAGTAGCTGCCGGGAGAAACGGGCTGTCACCGGTTTGTCGCCAAAGCGTCATGGGGGCTGACGACGGCCCCGGTTATGGTCTAGCTTTCAGCCAGCCCCGCTGCCTTCGCACAAGGATGTCGCCGCATGTCCCAAGAGCTTGCCACCCGTTACCCCCTGGTCCTGGTGCCCGGCATGCTCGGCTTTGTCCGCCTGCTGCTGTACCCCTACTGGTACGGGATCATTCCGGCCTTGCGCCGGGGCGGGGCGCAGGTGATCGCGGTGCAGGTCTCGCCGCTCAATTCCAGCGAGGTGCGCGGTGAGCAGTTGCTGGCGCAGGTCCAGCGGATCATGGCCGAGACCGGCGCCGCCCGAGTCAACCTGATCGGCCACAGCCAGGGCGCGCTCACCGCGCGCTACGCCGCCGCCAGGCGCCCGGACTGGGTGGCCTCGGTAACGTCGGTGGCGGGGCCCAACCATGGCTCCGAGCTGGCGGATTATCTGCAACGGCATTCACCCGCCCATAGCCTGCGGGGGCGAGTGCTGAGCCTGCTGCTGAGGGGGATTTCAAGCCTGATGCGGTTGCTGGAAACCGGCTATCGCGGACCGAAGCAGCCGGTGGATATCCATGCTTCGCACCAGTCCCTGACCACCGAGGGCGTGGCCCTGTTCAACCGCCAGTACCCCCAGGGGTTGCCGCAGGAATGGGGCGGGCAAGGGCCGGCGCAGGTCGACGGCGTGCACTACTACTCCTGGTCCGGCATTTTGCAGCCGGGCAAGACCAACCGCGGGCGTAACCTGTTCGACGGCACCAACCGCAGTTGCCGGCTGTTCGCCCGCACCTTCGTCCGTGAAGCCGGCCAGTGCGACGGTATGGTGGGGCGCTACAGCTCGCACCTGGGGCAGGTCATTGGCGATGATTACCCGCTGGACCATTTCGATATCGTCAATCAGTCCCTGGGGCTGGTGGGCAAGGGCGCGGAGCCTATCCGCCTGTTCGTCGAACATGCCCGGCGCCTCAAGGCCGCCGGCCTCTGATCTCAGCGTTGCCCGGCAGAAGCCGGCTTGCCGGCGAGCGGTCCCAGCACGGTGGTCCAGCGTTCCGAGAGAATCACCCCGCCCAAGGTCAGCAAGCCACCCACCAAATGGAACCAGGCCAACTGCTCATGCAGCACCACTGCCGCAATCAGCGCCGTGATCAACGGCAGCAGATTGAAAAACAGCGTGGTCCGGCTTGGCCCCAGGCGCACCACCGCCTGCATCCAGGCCAAGGGCGCGAGCATCGAAGCCAGCAGGCAGGCATAGAGCACCAGCGGAATGTTCTGCAGAGTCGGGCCTACCTTCGGCGAAGCCAGGAACAACGGTAGCAGCACCACGACCGCCACCAGCACCTGCAGATACAACAGCACCAGCGGCGGCAGGCGCAGCTGCCATTTCTTCAGCAGGGTGCTGTAGACGGCGTAGGCCAGGGTGGCCACCAGCATCATCGCGTCCCCCAGGTTGACCCCGTGTTGCAGCAGCGCGGCCAGGCTGCCGGAGGACACCACCACCAGCACCCCGGCGAAGGACAGCACGGCGCCCACCAGGGCTCCGGCAGTCAGGCGCTGGCCCAGGGCCGCGATGGCCATGGCCAGGGACATCAGCGGCATCAGCGAAAGGATGATGCCCATGTTGGTGGCCGAGGTCAGGCTGGCGGCGAAGTAGGCCAGGCTCTGGTACACCGCCATGCCCAGCACGCCGAGAATGGCGATGCGCCAGAGGTTGGGGCGGACCTCCGGCCAGTGCTTGATCACCGGCTTGAGCATGAAGGGGGTGAACAGCAGGCCCGCCAGCAACCAGCGATAGAAGCCGATCTCCGCGGGAAAGATCGCGCCCACGGCGAGTTTGTTGATCACGGTATTGCCGGCCCAGATAAAGATGGCCAGCAGTGGATAAGCGTATTGCATGGAGACAACCAGGCAGTTGATGAAGGCTGATTATCCTCTTGTCCGGATCAATGCCTATACTGCGAACCGGACAACCCGCCCCGACATCCGGACAGCATGAGCAAAAAACACATCGATCTCCTGGATTTCCACGGGCTGCCCGCGCCGGTGTACTTCCGCTATGCCGACTTCGCCGCCCACAGCCATGCCCTGGAGCATCGCCACCCCTGGGGCTGCCTGGAGTATTCGGCCCACGGCGTGATGCACATGGAGATTGCCGGCCAGCGTTTCATGTCGCCGCCGCAATATGCGGTGTGGGTGCCGCCACAGACGCCCCACAGTTTCTACACCGCGCAGCCGATCAACTACCGCGCCGTACTGCTGGCCCCGGAGCTGTGTGCCGAGTTGCCGGCCGGGGGCAGTACCCTGGCCATCAGCGAGATCCTCAAGGCGATCCTCAAGGACTTCGCCGCCCGTGACGTGCAGATCCCCGAGGGTGAGGCCGACCAGCGCCTGGCCCAGGTGCTGCTGGACCAGTTGCGCCAGGCGCCGGTGCATACCTGTTACCTGCCCTACGCCAGCAGCCCCGACCTGCTGCGGGTGCTCCAGGCCCTGCAGGCCGAACCGGGCAACAACCAGCCTTTGGCCCACTGGGCGGGGCTGGCCCATGTCAGCGAGCGGACCCTGGCCCGGCAGTTCGTGCGCGAATTGGGCATGAGTTTTGGCGAATGGCGCCAGCGCCAGCGTTTCCTGGCCTCCATCGAGGCCCTGGAGAGCTCGAGCAGCATCCAGGAAATCGCCTTCGACATGGGCTACAGCAGCGCCTCGGCGTTTATCGCGATGTTCCAGCGCCAGGCTGGCAGCACGCCGGAGCAGTATCGCCGGGCCGGCCTGCAGAACAGGTGAAGGTGTAACAGGCTTTGTCTACACTGCGCTGGAGGCCGTGCCCGTCGGTGCGGTGACAAGGAGAAAACTCCATGAAGATGTTGCGTATTCCGTTGTTGATGGTGGGCCTGCTGCTGTGCTCCCAGGGGTTTGCCGCCACCGCCCAGCAGAACAAGATGACCACCTGCAATGCCGAGGCCACCGCCAAGACCCTGAAGGGCGATGAGCGCAAAGCCTTCATGAGCACTTGCCTCAAGGCGGCCCCGGCAGCTGCGGCTACCCCGTCCACGCCTCAGGAAAGAATGAAGACCTGCAACGCCACGGCCACCACCCAGGCGCTCAAGGGCGATGCGCGCAAGGCGTTCATGAGTGATTGCCTGAAGAAGAAATGAGCCTGAATCGATGGGGCCGAGGTATCGCGCGCGCTACAGAACCTTGGCCTGCATCGGTTTTTCAGAGTTTCGCAGCACATAAACCATTAGCTTTCAATGAGATAGGTCTGGCAGCTACCACTCGTCGCTTTTTTGTTATGTAAATTTTTTTACATTTACACTTTGTTCCCTTCGAAAACAGGTGCCGGGACGCACCACGCGGACGTTTGGCCAGCCAAAATCCGTGATTCTAGGGAATGGAAAGCATGTCGCGTTTTGGCTTGTTCAGGCCTGTAGTAGCGTTTTGTGCTTTGTCTGCTTCGCTCGCGCTCAGCGCCGCGCCGCTGCAGACGCCGGGTGATCGCGACCTGATTCGGGATCGCCAGCAGCAGTTGCTGCAAGAGCAGCAGAAGCGCCTCGACGAACTCCAGCAACTCCCCGGCAAGACCTTGCCCCCCGAGCCTGCCCCGCAACCGGGCGAGCAGCGCTGTTTCACCATCAAGACCGTGATTCTCAAGGGGGCCGATCATCTTTCCGCCGCCGACCGCGAGCGCCTGGTGGCGCCCTATCGCGACCAGTGCCTGTCGGTGACGCAGATCAACACCCTGCTCAAGGCCATCACCCATCACTACCTGCAGCAAGGCTATGTGACCACCCGGGCCTACCTGCCGGCCCAGGAGTTGGCCTCGGGGCAACTGACCATCGTGGTGGTCGAAGGCCGCCTGGAGAGCCTGGACAGTTCCGCCCTGGCCAGCTCGCGGGAACTGGCCATGGCCTTTCCCGGCACCACCGGCGAGGTGCTCAACCTGCGGGAGCTGGAGCAACTGGTGGACCAGCTGACTCGCCTGCCTTCGCGCCAGGTGGAACTGGAACTGGCCCCGGGAGAGAAACTGGGCGACAGCCGTGTCGGGCTCAAGGGCCAGCGTCTGAAACCCTGGCGGGTATCGGCCACCCGCAACAACAGCGGTGACAAGAGCACCGGCGAGCAGCAGGCCGGCCTCGGCCTGGACTGGGACAGCCCCCTGGGCCTGGCAGACCAGCTCAGCCTGCGGGCCAACCAGGACACGGTCAGTGACCGCTGGCGCCACTCCGACAACCAGAGCCTGTTCTACAGCCTGCCCTGGGGCTGGTGGACCCTCAGTTATTCCTACAGCCAGAGCTACTACCGCACCCGCAATGACAGCACCGGCTTCGACTTCACCATGGACGGCGAAAGCAAGAACCAGCAGTTGCGCGCCGAACGGGTGCTGCACCGCGACAACCTGAGCAAGACCGGCATGAGCCTGGGCCTGAGCCAGTTGCGCACGCGCAACTACATCGATGACAACCTGATCGACGTGTCCAGCAACCGCATCACCGAAAGCCAGCTGGGCTTCAACCATGGGCGGCGCATCGGCAATGCCCTGGTCAACGCCGACATTGGCTGGCAGCAGGGCATCGGCGCCCTGGATGCCCAGGCCAGCGGCAATCCCCATGGCAGCGAGCCGGTCGCCCGTTACAACAAATACAGCCTGACCCTGAGCTACCTGCAGCCCTTTCGCCTGTGGAACGAAAACTTCAGCTTCGACAGCCTGGCCACCGGGCAGCGCAGCGAGGACGTGCTCTTCAGCCCCCAGCGCATCAGCCTCGGCGGCCTCAACTCGGTGCGTGGCTTCCAGGACCAGACCCTGTCCGGCAACAGCGGCGGCTACTGGCGCAACCAACTGCGCTGGCGCCGTGCGGTGACCTGGCCGGCGTTGCAGCCTTTTGTCCAGGAATACGGCATGGCCTTTGCGTATGACGTGGGGGTGATCAAGGGCGATCGCTACAACCACGATGCCCGCGGCCGCATGAGCGGCAATGCCCTGGAACTCAATGCCCGCGGCCAGTACCTGGCTGCATCCGTCAGCTTCGCACGCTCCCTGGAGCGACCGGCAATTATCGAGAGGCGAGAGCACCCGGTGTACTTCCGGGTAGACCTGTTCTTCTGACTCGCCCGCAACGTTATTGAATGGATGATTCGCACATGGACGTACGCAAGCCTTTTGCCCAATGCATTGCCCTGTCGTTGTCGGGGATCCTGTTTCTCAACCCGATCGTCAGCGTGGCCGCAGGCCTGGCCCTGGACCCGGCCGCGGGGGGCAACGCCACCATCGGCGCGGCCGGCAATGGCGTACCCATCGTCAACATCAACGCCGCCAACGGCGCCGGCTTGTCCCACAACAAGTTCAGCGAATACAACGTCGGCAGCAACGGCCTGATCCTCAATAACGGTACCGGCTCGACCCAGAACACTCAGCTGGGCGGCTACATCATGGGCAACCCCAACCTCAAGGGGCAGGCGGCCCAGGTCATTCTCAACGAAGTCACCGGCAGCAATCGCAGCAAGCTGGCGGGCTATACCGAAGTGGCCGGGCAGTCGGCCCGGGTGATCGTCGCCAACCCCCATGGCATCACCTGCAACGGCTGCGGCTTCATCAACACCCCACGGGCCACCCTGACCACCGGCAAGCCGGTGATCGAAGGGCAGAAACTCGATCGCTTCCAGGTCGATGGCGGCGACATCAGCATCGAAGGCGCCGGCCTCAACGCCAGCAACATCGACCAGTTCGACCTGATCACCCGCAGTACCAAGCTCAATGCCGACCTGTACGCCAAGAAGCTCAACGTCATCACCGGGCGCAACGACGTCAAGGCCGATGACCTGAGTGTCACGGCCCGGGATGCCGACGCCAGCGCCAAGCCGGAACTGGCCATCGACAGCTCGGCCCTGGGCGGCATGTACGCCGGGGCGATCCGCCTGGTGGGCACGGAAAAGGGCGTGGGGGTGAACATGTCCGGGGAAATGGCGGCCAGCACCGGTGATATCCAGATCGACGCCAACGGCAAGGTCACGGTCGCCGGCATGGGCGCCAATCAGGCCATCGCCATCAAGGCCCAGAGCATCGAGCTCAAGGGCAAGGCCTACGCCGGCACCGAGGCGACCCTGCAGGCCGCCGAGCAGATCCAGGTGCAGACCAGCCTGGCGGCCCGGGACCGGGTCCAGGTGGTGGACGCCGCGCAGGTGGTCAACCACGGCATCATCGAAGCCGGAGTCAACACCGACAACAGCCGCAACGATCACGGCGAGGTCAAGCTGACCGCCGGCACCCTGGAGAACCGCGGCAACGTACTGGCCAGCCGCAACCTGGAGCTGACCGCGCGCCAGGCCCTGAACAACCAGAACGGGGTGATTCAGGGGCCCAAGGTCGAGGTCAAGACCGCGCGCCTGGTCAACCAGGGCGCACAGGCTCGGGTGCTGGCACAGCACGAGCTGGTGCTGACCACCCCGGCCATCGCCAACCTGGGCGGCCTGATCCGCTTTGGCGAGCAGCAGGCCGCGACGCTCACTCTGGATAGCCTGAACAACAACGGCGGGCGCCTGGAAGTGGCGGGCGCCGACCTGACCCTCAAGGCCCGCGAAGTGAGCAACCAGAAAGGCTCGATGATTGCCGACCGGGTAGAGATCAGCGCCGGGCGGCTGGACAACCAGCAGGGCCTGATCGGGGCCAGCCAGGGCAGCGCCACCTTCAAGGTCAGCGAGCAGTTGAACAACAACGGTGGCCAGCTCCAGGCCCAGACCCTGCTGGAAACCCAGGGCGCAGAGTTGCTCAACCAGGGCGGCAAGCTGCTGGCCGACCAGATCAAGATCACTGGCACTCGCCTGGACAACAGCCAGAAGGGCCTGGTCAGCGCCGAGAAGGGCGAGTTGCAGGTGAGCCTCGCCCAGGACCTGATCAATGCGGGTGGCAAGCTCCAGGCCACATCGCTGCTCAGCCTCAAGTCCGCCAGCGTGGATAACCGCGCTGGCACCCTGGTTGCTCCGCAGCTGTCCCTCACCAGCAGTGGCAAGCTCGACAACCAGGGCGGCACGGTGGATGCCACCGGGCTTGAGCTGCACACCGCGGACATCGACAACCAGGGCGGCCTGCTGCAAGGCAAGGACAACCTGCTGCTGGAAGCCCGGGACCTGGCCAACAACCAGGGCCAGGTGATCGGCAACGTACTGACTGCCAACCTCGACAGCCTCAGCCAGAACCAGGGCGGGGTACTCAGCGCCGAAGCCGGCCAGCTGACCCTGACGGTCAAGCAGCATCTGAACAACGCCCTGGGCCATTTGCAGGCCAAGAACGGCGATGTGCAGATCGGCTCCGGCAGCCTGAACAACCAGGGCGGCGTGGTGGTGGGCAATCAATTGCTGCTGACCAACAACGGCCTTTTGGACAACCGTGGCGGGCAACTGGTGGGCGACCGCCTGAGCCTGAGCACCCAGCGCCTGGACAACCAGGGCGCAGGCCTGCTGGCGGCGGGCAGCGACGGCTTGCTGCTGACCTTGACTGCCGACGGCGCCACCCCGGGGCAGTTGCTCAACAGCCAGGGGCGCCTGCAAAGCGACGGGCATCTGCAAGTCAACGGCGGCCAACTGGACAACAGTGGCGGCGTGATCCTCGGCGAGAGCGTCGGGATCAACGCCGCGGGCCTGGACAACAGCGCCAGGGGCGCAGTGGTGGCCAAGACCGGGGGGCTGCATGTGGCCCTCAACAACGGCGTATTGAACAACAGCGCCGGGGTCATCGACGCCGGTGACCAGGCACTCAAGGTCACCCAACTGGCCCGTCTCGACAACCAGGGCGGCACCCTCAAGGGCAAGCGCCTGGAGGTCGATGGCGGCGCGCTGGACAACCGCCAGGGGCAACTGCTCGCTGGCAGCGATGGCCTGAACCTGGTGGTCGGGGGCCTGAACAACGCCGAAGGGATGATCCTGGCCCAGGGCGGCCATGGTGAAGTCACCCTGGGCCAGGGCAGCCTGGACAACCGTGGCGGCACCCTGCAGGGCGCGACCCTGGCGGTGACGGCCGGGGCTGTGGATAACAGTGCCCTGAACGGCAAGGCCGGCTTGATCAGCAGCCAGGCCGGCAACCTGAAGCTGGTGGTGGATCGCCTCACCAACCAGGCAGGCAAGCTCTACGCCAACGGCCTGCTCAGCACTTCCGGACAGACCCTGGACAACCGCTGGGGTGGCGAAATCAGCGCCCAGCAGTTGGACCTGACCACCGCGGCCAACCTCTACAACCAGGGCGGCCTGGTGGAGTCGGCCGGCTCGCTGCTGCTGGTGGGCGGCAACCTGGACAACAGCGCCGGCGGGCGAATCCGCGCCGTAGGCGGGGAGCAAAGCCGGATCAGCCTGGGCGGCAGCCTGTACAACCAGGGCGGTAGCCTGGCCCTGGGCTCCAACGCCTTCAGCCTGAATGCGGGCAACCTGAACAACGTCGGCGGCAGCATCGAGCACGCTGGCAACGGCCTGTTCAAACTCGACCTGGGCGGGCTCTCGGGCCTCCAGGGGCGCATCACCGGCCTGGGCCGGGGCGACTGGGACATCGGCTGGGTGGACCGCAGCGGGCTGATGCAGCTCAACGGCGCCCTGGACCTGAGCACCGGCGGCGATCTCAACCTCAGTGCCGGCGACCGTATCGCCAGCGCCAGCGGCCTGCGGGTGGGCGCCGCCACCCTGAACAACGCCGGGGAACTGGCCAGTGACGGCTACCTGACCCTGGACCTGGGGGGCAACCTGAACAACAGCGGCCTGCTGTCGTCCCGGGGCAAGCTCACGGTGGGCGCCAGCGACCTCAACCAGAACGGCGGTCGTATCGCCAGCGGCGGCGACACCGAGCTGAACCTGCGCGGCACCCTGGACAACCTGGGCCGGCTGATCGCCAGCCAGAACCTCTACGTGTCGGCGGGGCAGATCAACAACCGCGGCACCCTGGGCGCCCTGGGGCAGATGCAGCTGCGCTCCAGCAACGGCATCACCACCTCGGCCGACACCCTGATCTACAGCGGCGGCGACATGCTCCTGCGGGGCAACGGCCTGGCCAACAGCTACGGCGACATCTACAGCGCCGGCAACCTCAGCTTCGCCGCCCTCGACGGGGGCCGCGCGGCCCTGCTGAGCAACCGCTCCGGAACCATCGAAAGCGAGGGCGACATGAACCTCAACGTGGCGTTGCTGCAAAACGCCATGGACCATTACCAGGTCGGCGAAACCATCACCCAGCGCAATATCGTGATCAACTGCACCGACTGTTCCGGCGATTACCACACCGCCACTTACATCGTTAACACCACCTACGAAGGCACCATGGGCGAGCACTCCGCTGGCGCCCGCCTGGTGTCCAACCGTGACCTGACCATCAATGCCGATACGGTGGAAAACGACCAGAGCCTGATCGCCGCCAACCGCGATGTCTCCATCACCGCCAACAACCTGTACAACCGGGGCCTGACCCTGAACAAACGGGTCGAGAGCATCAGCTATTTCCTGCACGGGGTTTCCAAGGGCGCGTTCCGCGCCGCCGAGCGCGCCACCATCGCCTGGAACGCCGCCAACGCCAATCGCGCGCCGGGCCAGCAGGACCCGCTGCCGACCGTGGTGACCCAGTACCCGATCTACGAACCCGCCAGCCACACGGTGATCACCCCGGGCTCCCAGACTGCCTACGCCTCCACCCTGCAGGCCGGCCAGCGCCTGCACCTGCAGGTCAGCGGCACCCTTGAAAACGGCGTGCAGAGCGAACAGAGCCGCGCCCAGCTCACCGGGCAGACGCTGCAGAACAACCTGGCCCAGGTGGGTGGCCAGGTGATCACGGTCAATGCCCAGAGCTCCGCGGCGGCCAACCAGGTGGCCAAGGATGTGCAACGCATCGAGAAGGTCGGCGCCGACGGCACCACCCAGGTCAGCTTCGTCCCGGTGGATTTCTCCGGCGTGCCGTTCGCCGCCGTGGACCCGACCTCGCTGTCGAGCTTCCGCGTGCCTCAGGGCGAGTACGGCCTGTTCGTCAAGAGCCAGAACCCCCAGGGCCGCTACCTGATCGAGACCAATCCGACCTTCACCGACCTGTCGCGCTTCATGAGCTCGGACTACATGCTCGGCAACCTCAACTACAACACCGACCAGACCTGGCGCCGCCTGGGCGACGGCCTGTACGAGACCCGGCTGATTCGCGACGCGGTGCTGGCCCAGACCGGCCAGCGCTTCCTGGCGGCCGGGCTGACCAGCGACTACGACCAGTACCGCTACCTGATGGACAACGCCATCGCTTCCAAGGACCAGTTGAACCTGAGCATCGGCGTGTCCCTGACCCCGGCCCAGGTGGCCTCGCTGACCCATGACATCGTGTGGATGGAAACCCGCGAAGTGCAGGGTGAGAAAGTGCTGGTGCCGGTGCTCTACCTGGCCCAGGCGGAAACCCGCAACCTGCGCGGCGGCAGCCTGATACAGGGGCGCGACATGACCCTGATCGCCGGCGGCGACCTGACCAACGTCGGTACCCTGCGGGCCAGCAACGACCTGAGCGTGAATGCTGGCGGCAGCCTCTACCAGGGCGGCCTGATCGAGGCCAACGAGCGGGTCAGCCTGATGGCCCAGGACAGCGTGCGCAACGCCCTGGCCGGGGAAATCCGCGGCAACCAGGTCAGCGTCACCTCGATCAAGGGCGACATCATCAACGACCGCACCGCAGTGGCCGTCGGCTACGGCTCGGGCAATCGCACCATCCTCGACCAGGGCAGCCAGATCACCGCGCGCCAGCAGCTGGACCTCAGCGCCGGTCGCGACCTGACCAACCTCGGCCAGCTCGCCAGTGCCGGCGATGCCAAGCTCAGCGCCGGTCGCGACATCGACCTGCTGGCGGTGCAGGACCACACCTTCACCCAGAGCGCGATCCGTCGCGGCCTGGTGACCAACGACACGGTGCAGACCCTGGGCTCCAGCGTGACCACCGGCGGCAACCTGGAACTCAATGCCGGGCGCGACCTGGCGGTGGTAGCGAGCCAGGTCAGCGCCGGCAACGACCTGTCCCTCAATGCCAAGCGCGACATCGTCATCGCTTCGGCCCAGGACGAGCAGTCCTCGACCTTCTACCAGAAGAAGAAGGGTTCCTGGGGCAAGAGCAAGACCACCCGCAGCGCCGATTCCTCCACCACCAACGTGGCCTCCGAGATCAGCGCCGGGCACGACCTGATGGTCAACGTCAGCCAGGACAAGGACGGCCGTATCAGCCTCAACGGCGGACGCGACGTCACCGTGGTCGGCAGCCAGCTCAAGGCCGGCAACGACCTGCTGGTGGGCGCTACCCGGGACGTCAGCCTGGTCTCGGCCCAGGAGCAGCAGGACAGCGCCTACAGCCAGAAGAAGAAAGGCAGCTTCGGCCTGAGCAAGAGCGGCAACAGCCGCACCTCCAGCAGCACCACCCAGGTGGGCAGCGA
The DNA here is from genome assembly GCF_058800645.1 of Pseudomonas sp. GW822-FHT04H02. Taxonomy (NCBI): domain Bacteria; kingdom Pseudomonadati; phylum Pseudomonadota; class Gammaproteobacteria; order Pseudomonadales; family Pseudomonadaceae; genus Pseudomonas; species Pseudomonas sp. GW822-FHT04H02. Next base: position 312,467 of record NZ_JBXAMM010000006.1, read on the forward strand.
GCTGAGTGCCGGCAATGACGCGGTGGTGATATCCGGGACCAACGTCAACCTTTCGGCCAGTTCCATCGAAGCCAAGCGCGATGCCGAAGTGCGCGCCGGGCTGATCGACAAGAACGGCGACATCAACCTGATGGACGCGGCCAACACCTCCAGCAGCCAGAGCGACAAGTACAAGAGCAAGGTGGGGTTCTCCAGTTCCGGCAGTTTCACTTCGATTGCCTCCTCGAAGAAATCCGGCCAGGAAAACATTCAATCCCAGAGTGTCGGCAGCGTGGTCAGTGGCGGGCGTGACACCACCCTGCAGGCATCTCGTGACGTCAACATGATCGGCAGCACGGCCGCGGCCGAGCGCAACCTGAATGTGGGGGCGGGACGCGACATCAACGTCCTGGCCGGCAGCAACAGTTCGGACCAGAGCAACTGGAAATCCGAGAAGCATGTGGGGCTGTCCCTGGAGAGCGATCGCAATGGCGTCACCGCGTTCCTGGGCAGCGAAGGCCTCAAGCAGAAATCGCGCAATGCCGAGCAGACCGTGGCGCCGAGCCAGTTGCTGGCCGGGCAGGATGCAACCATCAAGGCCGGACGTGACCTGACCCTGGAAGGCTCGCGAGTGGATGCCGGGCGTGATATCAACCTGCAGGCCGGGCGCGATATCAGCATCGACGCGGGCAAGGAAACCTCGATCGAGGAGCGCAGCAAGAGCCGTGACCGCAATGGCCTGACGGTCAATGTCAGCCACAACTACGGCAACACCATGGACGCCCTCAAGGGCACCGGCAAAGGCGAGGACAACACCAGCAAGGCCTCCAGCGTGCTGAGCACCGTGGATGCGATCAACCAGTTCACCTCGGGCCCGACCGCCGCGACCCATTTCGGTACGGCCAGCCAGTCCAGCAGCTCGCGCCAGGAAGTGCACAGCAACAGCCCTGCCAGCCTGGGGGCCGGGCGGGATATCAGCGCCGTGGCCGGCAATGACATCAACATTCGCGGTGGTCAGTTCGACGCCGGGCGCGACATCACCCTGGTGGGCCGTGACATCAATGTGGATGTGGCCCACGGTTCGGTCTCCGAAGAGAGCAAGACCGCCCGCAGCCAGGGCGGCATCAATGGCCAGAGCGGCGGTGGCAGCGCCCGTGCCGGTATCGGCGGCAGCAACGGTGTGGCCAGCGAGCAGATGAACCAGGGCACCAACACCCCGTCGGTATTCCTCGCCGGGCGTGATGTCAGCCTTGAGGCGCGCAACAACCTGACCCTGATCGGAACCCAGGTCCAGGCCGGGCGCGATATCGACCTGGGCGCCGGTAACGACCTGACCATCCGCGCCGCGCAGAACGATTCCAGCAGCGAGTCCAGCCGCCACAGCGGCGGTGGTGAAGTGGGCCTGGCCGTGGGCGGCAAGGACTTCATCTCGGTCTACGCCAGCGTCGACATGGGCAAGGGCCAGTTGGACCGGGACAACCAGCGGCAGCAGAACGCCAATCTGGTAGCCGGCGACCAGCTGCGCTTCAGCAGTGGCAAGGACACCACCATCGCCGGCGCCACCCTGCGCGGTGGTGAGGTCATCGGCCGGGTTGGCGGTGACCTGACCGTGTCCTCGGTGCCGGATACCGGCAAGGTCAGCGGCAAGGAAATGGATGCCAGTGTCACCGTGAGCATCGGCCTGGGCGGCGGTGGCAGCGTCAGCGGCTCCCTGGGCATGGGCAAGACCACCGGCAAGACCAACTGGGTCCAGGAGCAGACCAGCATCACCGGCAAGAACGGAGTGGACATCCGCACCGAGAACCACACCCAGCTCGACGGCGCGCTGGTCGCCGCCGACAACGGCAACCTCAAGCTGGACACCGGCACCCTGGGCTTCCGCGATATCTCCGGCCAGGACAAGGAGCACAGCTACTACGTCAATGCGGGCGGCACCTTTGGCTGGGGCGGCGGCGATGGCGCCAAGGCCACCGGCGGCAAGGACGTGGCCTTCACCACGGACAAGAGCCAGGAAGGCAAGGGCAAGACCGGGGCGTCCGGCTGGAGCGTCAGCGGCTATGACTACCGCAAGGAGCGTGAGCAGGAAGTGCGCGCCACAGTGGGCGCGGGCACCATCACCGTGCGCAACGACGCCAAGACTGGCGCCGACTCCACTGCGGGCCTGAACCGCGATGTGTCCCTGGCCTATGAAATCACCAAGGACAAGGAAAAGCGTACCGACCTGTATGTGTCCCAGTCGTCCCTGGAGTCGGTGAACCACCCGATTCAGACCCTGAACCAGTGGAAGGAGGGGATGAAGAACTATGGCAAGAATGCCTCGGGTATCTTCACCCAGTTTGGCGACCTGAGTAAGGCGGCGGACCAGGTGGTGGCCGACAACCCGTCGTTGCTGCCGCTGGCCTGGATTCCTGGGCTCCTGGAAACCGTGCTCGACAAGGCTGGCAAGTACACCGGTGGCATCATGCCCGGCGTCGAGAACCATGGTGGCCTGATCACCCAGGTGCCGGCCTTGATCACGGGTGACATGCGCTTCTACCGGGTTGAGACCAAGTACCAGTACGAGTCCGACGGCAAGACCATCAAGGTGGATCCGTTGTCCGGCAAACCGATGATCGAGAACGTGCAGAAGCTGATGGAGATCGAGCGTCCCGATGGTGATGGTGCAGTGTTCACCAACGGCATCCAGAACTCGCTGATGGCGGCATTGGTCAACGGTGCGATGCAGACCGGCTCCGATTCCTTCATGCAGGCCTACAACCCCGAGCACGGGATTCTCGGCGACTTGGTCGAGTCGCTGTGGGATGTGGCGCTGGGCGGGACGGTACGCTCTGGTAACGCCCAGCAGCTGCACGATTTCTTCCAGGCCGGGATCAAGGATGAGTACAAGCTGGACGTTGCCGGCCACAGCCAGGGCGGTCTGTTGACCTACCGGGCGATTTCCGGCCTGGATTTCAACCTCAATGGCCAGGTCGGGAGCATCCAGTTGTCGGGCGCCCCAGTGGGTTCCAAGAGCTTCTTTGAAGCCGCCGATGCCGCCGGATTCGATATCGGCAACGGCGCCTTCTTCCAGGTCAACCGTCCGGGGTCGAAGACCTTTTTCGGCATGTTGCCGGTCACCGATACCGTGTCGGATCTGCTGGGGCAGAACTTCACGCACTCGTCCGACCCGGTGGCTCGTTTCTTCGGTTCGCTGGCGACCAGCACCTCGTTGATGGGAGTGGATAGCCCGCACTCGAACTACCTGTGTGTTGCCAAGGGCATGTGCGGTGATGCGCCCAATGCGCTGCAGGACCAGTTCAAGAAGAATCCCCGGTACATTGAACCTACGTTCATCGATGCCAATGGCAAGGACACTATCCGCAGATGAGGGGGAGTCCAAGTGTGGTGGTGGGGCTGGCAGTGCTGCTCGGGGGATGCCTGAACCTCCCCGCCAAGCCGCAGGAGCGACGCACCGAGCAGCGCATGTTGTGTAGCGAAGGGGCCAAGCGGGTGACCTTGCCCCAGCGTTTCTCCTTCGACCTGCCTGAACCGTTCCGGCACACAGAATGCGGTACGCTCATGGGCGGTTTCTACTACGACAGAATCAGCGACAGCCTGTCTGTCGCTACGGAGGGGACCTTCGCCTATGGCGATGTCCAGGTATCGGCGTCTTCGCTGTACATGAAGGTCAGCAGCTTTCTCGACGGTGAGGGTTATGGGCTGATGTATCCCCGGGACGCCTTTCTCCAGGGCAAGCTGGCTGCATTGGCTTTGCCCGGCAGTGGTGCCAAACCCCGTGAAGTGGATTGGGTCACCCGGGGTGGCTACCAGTGCCTGCGCTTCTATGAGCACTGGCAGGGGGCCGCAGTGGGGCTCTGGGAGGATGAGGTCAGGTATTGGTGCTGGGAAGGGGAAAGCGGCCTGACTCAACCGTTCTACGTACATGCCGGGCAACGTCTGGCGCTGGGCGCCAAGGGTTACGATCTGGATCGGACCTTTATCCTGCCGTTCTTTGCCAGCTTGCAGATCAAGCGTCTGGCACCTTCGGCTCTGGCTCAGGCACAAAACCGGCTCCAGGCTGCTTGTGCCCGCGGCAAGGCTCGTTATGACCGGGGAAGCGCCTGGGGCAGCGACTACCCCGACAAGCGCCTGACCCTGACCCGCCTGCACTACTGCGGCTACGACGTGCCGCTGCCCGACCTTTCGGCCCCGGCGCCCGGGGCCAAAGCCGACTGAACCTTCGCCTGTCACAACACTCCAGTACCCTGTAAGCCCGCGTCCTCACGGCGCCTGCCACTATTCCTCAGGGGTGAAGGCTGGCAGACTGCCGGTCTTTTCCCCGCTGTCTGTCTTGAGGCTATATGCCAGCGTTTTCACAGCGTCATCTGTTGTTCATCAGTTGGATCATCATCTTCGGTGGCCTGTTGCTGGCCTTGCCCCTGCGTCTGCTGCCCAGCCTGCTGGCCGGGTTGCTGGTGTTCGAGCTGGTCAACATGCTCACCCCGCAACTGCAGCGGCTGATCGAAGGCCGGCGTGCGCGCTGGCTGGCGGTGGCCCTGCTGGGCACCCTGGTGGTCAGCCTGCTGACCCTGCTGTTCGCCGGGGCCATCAGCTTCCTGTTGCATGAGGCGGAGAACCCGGGTGCCTCGCTGGGCAAGTTCATGGTGGTGGTGGACAAGGCCCGGGGCCAGTTGCCGCCGTTCCTCGATTCCTACCTGCCGGCCAGCGCCGCCGAGTTCCAGGCCGCCATCGGCGCCTGGGCCAGCAAGCACCTGAGCGAGTTGCAACTGGTAGGCAAGGACGCGGCGCACATGTTCGTGACCCTGCTGATCGGCATGGTCCTGGGGGCGATCATTGCCCTGCAGCGGGTCCCCGACCTGACCAAGCGCAAGCCTCTGGCGGCGGCGCTGTTCGACCGTCTGCACCTGCTGGTCCAGGCGTTTCGCAACATCGTCTTCGCCCAGATCAAGATCTCCCTGCTCAACACCTTCTTCACCGGGATCTTCCTGGCGCTGATCCTGCCGCTGTTCGGGGTCAAGCTGCCGCTGACCAAGACCCTGATCGTGCTGACCTTCCTGCTGGGCCTGCTGCCGGTGATCGGCAACCTGATTTCCAACACACTGATCACCATCGTCGGCCTGTCGCTGTCGATCTGGGTGGCGGTGGCGGCGCTGGGCTACCTGATCTTTATCCACAAGCTGGAATACTTCCTCAACGCGCGGATCGTTGGCGGGCAGATCAGTGCCAAGTCCTGGGAGCTGCTGCTGGCGATGCTGGTGTTCGAGGCCGCCTTCGGCCTGCCCGGGGTGGTGGCGGGGCCGATCTATTACGCGTACCTGAAGAGCGAGTTGAAGCTGGCGGGATTGGTGTGAACCTTGTTCGCCGGCCCGCCGGCTCCTACAGAACCTTGTAGGAGCCGGCGGGCCGGCGAAGCTGTTTCAGCCGTAACGCTTCTTGGCCTCGATGGCCAGGCCGCTGCCGATGCTACCGAAGATATTGCCTTCCACATGCCGGGCATTGGGCAGCATCGCCGCCACGCTCTGGCGCAGCGCCGGAATGCCGCTGGAACCACCGGTGAAGAACACCGTATCGACCTGGCCCACACCGACATTGGCGTCGCTCAGCAACTGGGTGACGCTGGTGCGGATGCGCTCCAGCAAACCGTCGATGGAGGATTCGAACAGGGCCCGGGTCAGGTCCACGTTGAGGTCGCGCTCGATCCGGTCCAGGGCCACCAGGCGGTTCTCTGCGTGGGTCAGCTGGATCTTGGTCTCTTCCACTTCCATGGCCAGCCAGTGCCCGGCGCGCTGTTCGATCAGCTTGAACAGACGGTCGATGCCGCCGGTGTCCTCGATGTCATAGCGCATGCTGCCCAGGGCCAACTGGGATTTCTGCGAGTACACCGAGTTGATGGTGTGCCAGGTCGCCAGGTTCATGTGGTGGCTGGTGGGCATGTAGGCGCCGCTCTTCATCCGGCTGCCGTAGCCGAACAGCGGCATCACGCCCTGGAGGCTCAGTTGCTTGTCGAAGTCGGTACCGCCCACGTGCACGCCGCCGGTGGCGAGGATGTCGTCGTGGCGGTTATCGACGCCACGGCGCTCGGGGGACAGGCGCACCAGGGAGAAGTCCGAGGTACCACCGCCGATGTCGACGATCAGCACCAGTTCCTCGCGCTCGATGGTGGATTCGTAGTCGAAGGCCGCGGCGATGGGTTCGTACTGGAAGGACACTTCCTTGAAGCCGATCTTGCGGGCCACTTCCACCAGGGTGTCTTCGGCTTCCTGGTCGGCGGCGGCGTCGTCATCGACGAAGAACACCGGGCGCCCCAGCACCACTTCTTCGAATTCCCGACCGGCGGCGGCTTCGGCGCGGCTTTTCAGCTGGCCGATGAACAGCCCCAACAGGTCCTTGAACGGCATCGCAGTGCCCAACACGCTGGTGTCGTGCTTGATCAGCTTGGAACCCAGCAGGCTTTTCAGCGAGCGCATCAGCCGGCCTTCGTAGCCTTCCAGGTATTCGTGCAGCGCCAGGCGGCCGTACACCGGACGGCGTTCCTCGATATTGAAGAACACCACCGAAGGCAGGGTGATCTTGTCGTCCTCCAGGGTGATCAGCGTCTCCTCGCCGGGGCGCAGCCAGCCGACGGTGGAGTTGGAGGTACCGAAGTCAATGCCGCAGGCACGGGCCGGGGTGGCGTTGTTCATGTCTTTGGATCCGGTGAAAAAAACGGCCGCGCAGCGTACGCCAGTCCTCGCGCCTTGCAAAGGCCGACTATCTGCTAAATCACCCCCTGTCGTGCCTTGAAAGACTATCCTTTACCCCCAAACTTGCAGGCATGGGCCGCGCAGCCACCCGGGATCACAAGATCCGCCCGAGGCTGCCGATAAACTTCTGATGCGCCGTTCAGTCAGAGAATTGAGATTGATCAATTCTCATGCTGCCAGACCGAGCATGCTGTGCTGCACGCCGCGCGACTTTGATAACGGATGGTGATTCCCTCGATGGACTTCAAAGACTATTACAAGATTCTCGGCGTGGAGCCGACAGCGGACGACAAGGCGATCAAGGCCGCCTATCGCAAGCTGGCGCGCAAGTACCACCCCGACGTCAGTAAGGAAAAGGATGCCGAGGCCAAGTTCAAGGACGCCTCGGAAGCCTATGAAGCGCTGAAAAGCGCCGACAAGCGCGCCGAGTACGATGACCTGCGCAAGTACGGCCAGCATGGCCAGCCCTTCCAGGGCCCGCCGGGCTGGCAGAGCCGTGGCGGTTTTGGCGGCGGCGAGGACGGTGGCGATTTCTCGGACTTCTTCAGTTCGATCTTTGGTAACCGGGGGCCAGGATTCGGCGGCCCGGAGCAGCGCCGCAGCAGCGGTCGTCGTGGACAGGATGTGGAAATGGAACTGCCGATCTTTCTTGAAGAAACCCTGTCCACCGAGTCGAAGAAGATCAGCTTCCAGGTGCCGCAATACAACGCCAATGGACAACACGTCAGCAACACCAGCAAGAGCCTGAACGTGAAGATTCCGGCAGGTGTCACCGACGGCGAGCGCATCCGCCTCAAGGGCCAGGGCGCACCGGGCGTGGGCGGCGGCGCGAATGGCGACCTGTACCTGACTATTCGCTTCGCGCCGCATCCCAAGTTCGATGTCGAAGGCGAGAACCTGATCATCACCCTGCCACTGGCCCCCTGGGAGCTGGCGCTGGGGACCGAGGTCGCGGTACCGACCCTGACCGGCAAGATCAACCTCAAGGTTCCGGCCGGCAGCCAGAATGGCCAGCGCATGCGCGCCAAGGGCCATGGCCTGCTGAACAAGGCCGGCCAGCGCGGCTACCTGTTCGTGCAACTCAAGGCGGTCATGCCCAAGCAGGCGGGCGACGACGTCAAGGCCTTGTGGCAGGAGCTGGCGAAGAAGGCAGCGTTCGACCCCCGGGAAAATTTCTGATTCGACACTAGGAGGCGCTGATCATGAGCACCCTGATCGTTCAGCTGGACATGGAAGAGTTCTGTGAAGTGGCCGACCTGTCGGCGGCCTACGTGATCGAAATCGTCGAGCACGGCATCCTCGAACCTCAGGGCCGGGCGCCCAAGGACTGGCGCTTCAACGACTATGAGCTGTCCCTGGCCAAGCGCGCGGCGAAGTTGCGCCGCGACCTGGACCTGGAATGGGAAGGCGTGGCCCTGGCCCTGGACCTGCTGGACGAAGTGCGGCAACTGCGCGCCGAGAACCAGATGCTCAAACAGCGCCTGGGCCGCCTGCTGGTGGACTGAGGGTGTGTAGGCCTGTAGCCGCTGCCGAGCGCTAGCGAGGCTGCGACCGGGCGCGCAGCGCCCGTATAAACAGGCGACTGCGGTGTGTCAGGAAAAAGCGGGTTGCGAGGACTGCGTCCTCGTTCGCAGCTTCGCTGGCGCTCAGCAGCGGCTACAAAACGATACAAACGCGCTAGCGGTTACAAAGCGCCTCAGGCACTGGCGCGGGAGACGCGCGGCAGGACCACGGTGAAGGTGGTGCCATCGCTGGCGTTGGAGCTGACTTCGATGCTGCCCTGGTGGGCAACCACCACTTCCTTGACGATGAACAACCCCAGGCCAAGGCTGGTGCTGGGGTTGCCCAGTTCTTCGTCGACGCTGCGCACCAACGGGTCGAACAGAGTGCCCAGGGCCTCCGGGGGGATCGGCGTGCCGTAGTTGTGCACGGTCAACAGCACCTGTTCCGCGCCACCGGTGATGGTCACGGTCACGGTGCGGCGGTTGTTGCCGTGCTGCAGGGCGTTGCCGATCAGGTTCTGCAGCATCTGCTCGATGCGCCCGCGGTCCCAGATGCCATGGCTGTCGCCCTCGAAGCTCATCAGCGGGGTGCAATCGGGCTGCCCGGCGCAGGCTTCGTCCATGGCCGCCTTGGCTGCGCTGGCCAGGTCCATGGGCGCAGGCTCGATGGGCAGGCTGCTGCCCAGGCGGCTGCGCACGAACTCCAGCAGGTCGCTGACCATGGCGCCCATGTGCCGGGTGCCGCTCTTGATACGTGAAACGAAGGCCTGGGCGTCGCCGTCCAGGGCGACTTTGCGTGCCAGCATTTCAGTGGACATGCTCACTGCCTGCAACGGCGCCCGCAGGTCGTGGCCAAGAATTGCCAGGAAGATATCCCGCGAGCGGCTGACCTGTTCGGCATAGGCCGCGGTGGACTCGGCCAGGGCTTCATCAATGGCTTCGTTGAAACGGATCATGTCCTGCAGGTAGGCCAGGTCCGGTGTCTGCAGGCTGGCCACCCACAGGCGGATCACGCAGGCTCGCAGGTGGCGGAATTCCGAGGTCATCTGCACCAGGTCGAACCCCACGTGATGGCGCAGCTCGCCATGGCTGGCGGCCGCGGCATCCAGGCTGGGGGTTTTTTCCGGGCCTTCGCCCTTGGCCTTGGCCCGTTGTTCCCCGGGGCTCTGGGCGGTGCACATATCCCGGGCGGCGGCCAGCAGGATGGAGCGCGCGTGGTCACGCAGGTCCGTGCGGGTCAGGGAGTCCTGGGCGAGGCTCCTGGCAAATTGTTCCCATTCATCAACGATTCGATCAACGTGCTGCACGATAAAATCGGACAGGCGCATAGCCGGGCACCTTACTGGGCAGTGAGTGGAAAACCGAGACGCATCTTAGCGCCTAATCGAACATTTCAGCAGCCACTCTGCCCAGTGGTGGGCCGGCCCTAGAACAGGAAGTAGCGCTGGGCCATGGGCAGCACGTCCGCCGGTTCGCACCACAGCAGGACGCCATCAGCCTTGACCTGATAGGTCTGCGGGTCGACTTCGATATCCGGCAGGTAGTCGTTGTGGATCAGGTCGGTTTTCTGCACGTTGCGACAGCCCTTGACCACGGCGATGCGTTTTTTCAGCCCCAACTGCTCCGGCACCCCGGCCTCCAGTGCGGCCTGGCTGATGAAGGTCAGGCTGGTGGCATGACGGCTGCCGCCGAAGCTGGCGAACATCGGCCGGTAGTGCACCGGCTGCGGGGTCGGGATCGAGGCGTTGGCGTCGCCCATCAGGCTGGCGGCAATGGCCCCGCCCTTGAGGATCAGGGTCGGCTTGACCCCGAAGAACGCCGGGCGCCAGAGCACCAGGTCGGCCCACTTGCCCACTTCGACGGAGCCCACCTCATGGCTGATGCCGTGGGTGATCGCCGGGTTGATGGTGTACTTGGCGATGTAGCGCTTGACCCGGAAGTTGCTGTTGCCCGGGCCGTCTCCCGGCAGCGGGCCGCGCTGCTTGTGCATCTTGTCGGCGGTCTGCCAGGTGCGGGTCACCACTTCGCCGACCCGGCCCATGGCCTGGCTGTCGGAGCTGATCATGGAGAAGGCCCCGAGGTCGTGGAGGATGTCCTCGGCGGCAATGGTCTCCCGGCGGATGCGGCTTTCGGCGAAGGCCACGTCCTCGGCGATGCTCGGGTCCAGGTGATGGCAGACCATCAGCATGTCCAGGTGTTCGTCGATGGTGTTGCGGGTGAAGGGGCGGGTCGGGTTGGTGGAGCTGGGCAGCACGTTGGCCAGGCCGCAGGCCTTGATGATGTCCGGGGCATGGCCGCCGCCGGCGCCTTCGGTGTGGTAGGTATGGATGGTGCGGCCCTTGAAGGCGCCCAGGGTGGTTTCGACGAAGCCCGATTCATTGAGGGTGTCGGTGTGGATCGCCACCTGCACGTCGTACTCATCGGCCACGCTCAGGCAGTTGTCGATGCTGGCCGGGGTGCTGCCCCAGTCCTCGTGCAGCTTGAGGCCGATGGCCCCGGCCTTGACCTGTTCGATCAGCGGCTCGGGCAGGCTGGCGTTGCCCTTGCCGGTCAAGCCGATGTTCATGGCGAAGGCGTCCGCCGCCTGGAGCATGCGCGCCATGTGCCAGGGCCCGGAGGTGCAGGTGGTGGCGTTGGTCCCGGTGGCAGGTCCCGTGCCGCCACCGATCATGGTGGTGACGCCGCTCATCAGCGCCTCTTCGATCTGCTGCGGGCAGATGAAGTGGATATGGGTGTCGATGCCGCCGGCGGTGAGGATCATGCCCTCACCGGCGATGACCTCGGTGCTGGCGCCGATGGCGATGTTCACGTCGGGCTGGATGTCCGGATTGCCGGCCTTGCCGATGGCGGCGATGCGCCCGTCCTTGAGGCCGACGTCGGCCTTGACGATGCCCCAGTGGTCGATGATCAGGGCGTTGGTGATCAGGGTGTCCACCACCTCGGCGGCCAGCAACTGGCTCTGGCCCATACCGTCACGGATCACCTTGCCGCCGCCGAACTTCACTTCTTCACCGTAGGTGGTGAAATCCTTCTCCACTTCGATCCACAGCTCGGTGTCGGCCAGCCGCACCTTGTCGCCCACGGTGGGGCCGAACATGTCGGCGTAGGCTTCACGGGAAATCTTCATCGCAGCTCCTTACAAAAACAGGTCTTGCAGGAGCCGGCTTGCCGGCGAAGGGGCCCGAAAGACCGCATTCGCCGGCAAGCTGGCTCCTACGTGCGTAGGGTCGAGGGATCAGAGGTCGCCCATGATCCGCCCGGCGAAGCCGAATACCCGGCGCTTGCCGGCCAGTTCCACCAGTTCCACTTCCCGGGTCTGGCCCGGTTCGAAGCGCACCGCGGTGCCGGCGGCGATGTTCAGGCGCATGCCGCGGCTGGCGGCTCGGTCGAAGGTCAAGGCGTCGTTGGTTTCGAAGAAGTGGTAGTGGGAGCCGACCTGGATTGGCCGGTCGCCGCTGTTGGATACGTTCAGGCGCAGGGTGCGGCGCCCGGCGTTGAGTTCGATCTCGCCGGGCTGGATCTGGTATTGGCCAGGAATCATAGGGGTTGTCCCAGGGTCTTGAAGTAGATGGCGGTGGCGGTATAGGTGCCGTCCGGGCTCTGGCAGTAGTTGGGCAGTTCGCCGACCCGGGTATAGCCCAGGGCGCGGTAGAACTCTTCCGCCGCGGAGCCGGCCTCGGTGTCCAGGTACAGCAGCCCGCGCTTGTGCTGGCGGGCGGCCTGTTCCAGGGCATTCATCAACTGCTGGCCCAGGCCGCGGCGGCGGGCGCTGTGCAGGACCTGGAGCTTCTGCACCTCGGCGCGGTTGCGCCCGTTGGCCTTCATGCACAGGGCCAGTTGCACGCTGGCCAGGACTTTCTCGTCGCGTACCACCACCCACAACAGCAGGCTGCCGTCCTCGACCCCGGCCTGCACGCTGCTGAGGTAGCTGCGGGCCTGGCTGTCGTCGAGATCGGCCATGAAGCCGATGGACGCCCCGTGCTGCACCGAGTCCAGCAGCAACTCGATCAGTCCCTGACGGTAATGGGCAAAGCTTTCTCCATGGACAAGGCGCAGTTGGGCGGCGTTCATCGAGATTTCACTCCTTGTGCGGGGCGGGCGGTTGCGCCCCGGGGTTGAGAATCAGCTGCATGAAGGTCAGGTCCAGCCAGCGCCCGAACTTGGTGCCCACCTGAGGCATCTGCCCGGTGCTGATGAACCCCAGGCGCTCATGCAGACGGACCGAGGCGCTGTTGCCGCTCTCGATGGCGGCCACCATCACGTGCTTGCCACAGCCCCGGGCGCGCTCCAGCAGCACCGCCATCAACTGCGGGCCCAGGCCGTTGCCGCGCTGGTCGCTGCGCACATAGACCGAATGTTCCACGGTGTGACGGAAGCCGTCGAAAGGCCGCCAGTCGCCGAAGGAAGCGTAGCCGAGCACCTGCTCCTCGGCGTTGATGATCACCAGGATCGGATAGCCCTGGGCCTGGCGTGCACTGAACCAGGCCTGGCGGTTGCCCAGGTCTACCGGTTGCTCGTTCCAGATCGCCGTGGTGTTGAGCACGGCGTCGTTGTAGATGTCGCGGATCGCCGGCAGGTCGGCATGCAGGGCATCGCGGATGCGATAGGTCATGGCACGGCCTCAGGCGATGGGTTGGTGAACGGTGACCAGCTTGGTGCCGTCGGGAAAGGTGGCTTCCACCTGGATGTCCGGGATCATCTCCGGGATGCCTTCCATCACCTGCTCGCGGCTGAGCAGGGTGGTGCCGTAGTGCATCAGTTCGGCCACGGTCTGCCCGTCCCGGGCGCCTTCGAGCAGCGCCGCGGAGATATAGGCCATGGTTTCCGGGTAGTTGAGCTTGAGGCCGCGGGCCAGTCGCCGCTCGGCCACCAGGCCGGCGGTGAAGATCAGCAGCTTGTCTTTTTCGCGTGGGGTCAGATCCATCGTGGTCAATCCGTTGTCAGGCAGTAGAAAAAGGTGCAGTGGAAAAGGGCATGGGGGTCAGGTGTTCCAGATTCTGGGTGGCCTGGCTTCGCGGCCCAGCAGTGCCGGGCGCAGCAGGCGCCACAGCTCGATCAGCCAGGCCCGGGCCTGCAGAGCTTCGCTGGCCAGGCAGCGGGCCACCAGCAGGCCCGGCAGTTGGCTCAGGTCGCCGCGTACCGGGTGTGCCAGGGCGCGGCAGCGTTCCAGCAGTTCGCTGTCGATTTCACCGGTCACCAGCAAGGTGGCGAACACCGGCTGGCCATCCAGGCCGATGGGGGAATCCAGCAGGCCGTCGCCACCGCCGATGCGCTGGCGTTCATGCCACAGCGGGCGGCCGTCGCGGTACAGGTCCAGGTGGGCCTGGAAATGGCCCTGCTCGAACCGCTCGCCACTGGCCGGGCGACCCAGGGCAATGATGTCCCAGTAGAACAGCCGGGCATCGCCCTGCAATTCGATGCGGGTCGTGAGCTCGGCCTGGGCAGCGCTGAAGACGATGGTTTCCTGGGGCAGCCACTCCAGGGTCGCGCCCGGCGCTACCTGCAGGTTCAGGGCCTGGCTGGCCGGGCCGGTGGCGCGATACCACTTGGCCGCCCCGGGGCTGGTCAACTGGGCCCAGGCACCGCTGTCGACCCGGGCGCTGATGGCCAGCCGATCACCGCCGGCAATGCCGCCGGGCGGGTGGACGATGATGTGCTGGCAAACCTCGGGGCCTTCGGCATACAGGTGCTTCTGCACCCGCAGCGGGCCCAGGTGGCGGCGCAGCACCGGGCGCGTGGTGGCACCGCAACGGGCATAGGCCAGCTCCAGTTCGGCGTGCCAGCTGGGAGTGAACAGGGCGGTGGCGGCAGGTAGGTTCATGCTGGGTCGTTATCGTTAGGAGGCTACAGATTAGATCGTAACCAGGCCGCGTACACCCTCGGCCTGCATATTTTCGCCGCGGCCCTGCTGGATGATTTCCCCCCGGGACATCACCAGGTACTGGTCGGCCAGTTCGGCGGCAAAGTCGTAGAACTGCTCCACCAGCAGGATCGCCATGTCGCCCCGGGCCGCGAGCTTGCTGATCACCGCGCCGATCTCCTTGATCACCGAGGGCTGGATGCCTTCGGTGGGCTCATCGAGGATCAGCAGGCGCGGGCGGCTGGCCAGGGCCCGGCCGATGGCCAGTTGTTGCTGCTGGCCGCCGGAGAGGTCGCCGCCACGGCGCTGCTTCATCTGCAACAGCACCGGGAACAGTTCGTAGATGAAGGCCGGCACTTCCTTGGCCTGGGAGCCGGGGAAGCGGGACAGGCCCATCAGCAGGTTTTCCTCCACGGTCAGGCGGCCGAAGATTTCCCGGCCCTGGGGCACGTAGGCGATCCCGGCGTGGACGCGCTGATGGGGCTTGTAGCCGGTGATGCCCCGGCCCTCCCAGTTGACCGCGCCCTCCTTGGCCGGCAGCAGGCCCATCAGGCACTTGAGCAGGGTGGTCTTGCCCACGCCGTTGCGCCCCAGCAGGCAGGTGACTTCACCGATCCGGGCCTCGAAGCTCAGGCCGCGCAGGATGTGGCTACCGCCGTAGTATTGGTGCAACTGGTCGACTTGGAGCATGGTCGGGTACTCGAGTTTTGTGGGGATTGCGGGGCGGTCTTCGCTGGCCAGCCAGCTCCTGCGGGAGGGGTAGGAGCCGGCTTGCCGGCGAACGGCGGTTGCGCTAACGGCCGAGGTAAACCTCGATCACCCGTTCGTTTTCCTGCACCTGTTCCAGGGAGCCTTCAGCCAGCACGCTGCCTTGGTGCAGCACGGTGACGTGGTCGGCAATCGAGCCGACAAAGCCCATGTCGTGTTCCACCACCATCAGCGAGTGCTTGCCCGCCAGGGTCTTGAACAGCTCGGCGGTAAATTCGGTCTCGGCGTCGGTCATGCCCGCCACCGGTTCGTCCAGCAACAGCAGTTGCGGGTCCTGCATCAGCAGCATGCCGATCTCCAGGAACTGCTTCTGGCCGTGGGACAGCAGGCCCGCCTGGCGTTGAGCCGAAGGGCTCAGGCGAATGGTCTCCAGCACCTGGGCGATGCGGTCCTGCTGTTCTGTGCTCAAGCGTGCCCCGAGGCTGGCCCACACCGACTTGTCGGTCTTCTGCGCCAGCTCCAGGTTCTCGAACACGCTCAGGGCCTCGAACACCGTGGGTTTCTGGAACTTGCGGCCGATCCCGGCCTGGGCGATCTGCACTTCGCTCATCAGGGTCAGGTCCAGGGTTTCGCCGAACCAGGCCTTGCCCCGGGAGGGGCGGGTCTTGCCGGTGATCACGTCCATCAGGGTGGTCTTGCCGGCGCCGTTGGGGCCGATGATGCAGCGCAACTCGCCGACACCGATGTACAGGTTGAGGTCGTTGAGCGCCTTGAAACCATCGAAGCTGACGCTGATGTCTTCCAGGGTCAGGATGGTGCCGTGGCGGGTGTTGAGGCCCTTGCCGGCGGCGTGGCCGAGGCCGATGGCGTCGCGGCTGGTGCCGGCGTCCTTGTTGGTGTCGAGAATGGGTTCGAGCATGAAGTCCGCCGTTGCTGTGACTCTCATTGTTCACCTCGTTTGTTCAGCAGGCCGATCACGCCCTTGGGCAGGTACAGGGTCACGACGATGAACAGCGCACCGAGGAAGAACAGCCAGTATTCGGGAAAGGCCACGGTGAACCAGCTCTTCATGCCGTTGACCACACCGGCCCCCAGCAGCGGGCCGATCAGCGTGCCGCGCCCGCCCAGGGCGACCCACACGGCGGCCTCGATGGAGTTGGTGGGGGACATTTCGCTGGGGTTGATGATGCCCACCTGGGGCACGTACAGGGCCCCGGCCAGGCCGCACAGCACGGCGCTCAGGACCCAGACGAAAAGCTTGAAGCCGCGCGGGTCGTAGCCGCAGAACATCAGGCGGTTCTCGGCATCGCGCAGGGCCGTCAGCACCCGGCCGAACTTGCTCCGGGCCAGGCGCCAGCCCAGGTACAGGCTGCCCACCAGCAGCGCCACCGTGGCCAGGAACAGCACCGCCCGAGTGCCCGGTTCGGTGATGCCGAAGCCCAGGATGCTGCGGAAGTTGGTAAAGCCGTTGTTGCCGCCAAAGCCGGTCTCGTTGCGAAAGAACAGCAGCATCCCGGCGAAGGTCAGGGCCTGGGTCATGATCGAGAAGTACACGCCCTTGATCCGCGAGCGGAAGGCGAAGAAGCCGAACACCAGGGCCAGCAGACCCGGGGCCAGCACCACCAGGCACAGGGCCCAGAGGAAATGCTCGGTGCCGGCCCAGTACCAGGGCAGTTCGCTCCAGGAAAGGAAGGTCATGAAGGCCGGCAGGCCATCCCCGGCGGCCTGGCGCATCAGGTACATGCCCATGGCGTAGCCGCCCAGGGCGAAGAACAGGCCGTGGCCCAGGGACAGCAGCCCGGCGTAGCCCCAGACCAGGTCCAGGGCCAGGGCGACGATGGCGTAGCAGAGGATCTTGCCCACCAGGGTCAGGGTGTAGGCCGAGACCTGCAGCGGGTTGTCCGCCGGTAGCAGCGACAGCAGCGGCAGGGCCAGCAGCACCAGGAGCAGCAACGCCCCGACGGTGATCGTGACCCTGGGCCCGGCTTTCTGGGTGGCGGTAATGAGCAGTGGTTGATTCATCAGTCGATCACCCGTCCTTTCAGTGCGAAGAGTCCCTGCGGGCGTTTCTGGATAAACAGAATGATCAGCGCAAGGATCAGGATCTTGCCGAGCACGGCGCCGATCTGCGGTTCGAGGATCTTGTTCGCCACCCCCAGGCCGAAGGCCGCCAGCACGCTGCCGGCCAGTTGCCCGACCCCGCCGAGTACCACCACCAGGAACGAGTCGATGATGTAGCTCTGGCCCAGGTCCGGGCCGACGTTGCCGATCTGGCTCAGGGCCACGCCGCCCAGGCCCGCAATGCCCGAGCCGAGGCCGAAGGCGAGCATGTCCACGCGCCCGGTGGGCACGCCGCAGCAGGCGGCCATGTTGCGGTTCTGGGTCACCGCGCGCACGTTCAGGCCCAGGCGGGTCTTGTTCAGCAGCAGCCAGGTGAGCACCACGACAAACAGCGCGAAGGCGATGATCACGATGCGGTTGTAGGGCAGTACCAGGTTGGGCAGCACCTGGATGCCGCCGGAGAGCCAGGCCGGGTTCGCCACCTCGACGTTCTGCGCGCCGAACAGCAGGCGTACCAGTTGGATCAGCATCAGGCTGATGCCCCAGGTGGCCAGCAGGGTTTCCAGGGGCCGGCCGTAGAGGTGGCGGATCACCGTGCGCTCCAGGGCCATGCCGATCCCGGCGGTGACGAAGAACGCCACCGGCAGTGCCAGCAGCGGGTAGTACTCGATGGCCTGCGGGGCGTAGCGCTGGAACAACAACTGCACCACGTAGGTGGCGTAGGCGCCGAGCATCAGCATCTCGCCGTGGGCCATGTTGATCACCCCCAGCAGGCCGAAGGTGATGGCCAGCCCCAGGGCCGCCAGCAGCAGGATCGAACCCAGGGACAGGCCGCTGAAGGCCTGGCCCAGCACTTCGCCCACCAGCAGCTTGCGCTTGACCTGGGCCAGGCTGGTTTCGGCCGCGGTGCGTACCGCGGCATCGGCTTCGACCCCGGGTTCGAGCAGGCCTTCGAGGCGGGTGCGGGCCAGCGGGTCGCCGGTTTCCCCCAGCAGGCGCACGGCGGCCAGGCGCACCGCCGGGTCGCTGTCCACCAGTTGCAGGTTGGCCAGGGCCAGGCTCAGGGCATCGTGCACGTCGGGGGCTTGCTCGGCGGCCAGTCGGGCATCGAGGAATTTCAGTTGCGCCGGCTTGGCGCTTTTCTGCAGTTGGCGGGCGGCGGCCAGACGGCTGTTGGCGTCGCTGGCGAGCAACTGGTGGCTGGCCAGGGCGCTGTCGATCAGGCCCCGCAGGCGGTTGTTCAGGCGCAGGGTTCTGCTTTCGCCGGCGATGTTCAACTGGCCCTGCTGCAGGGCGTTGAGCAGTTCCAGGCGCGCCGGGTCGGGCTGCGCGGCCCAGGTTTCCAGGAGCCGGGCCTGCTCGCCGGAGTTGCCGGCGACGAAGTCTTCGGCATCCCCGGCCTGGGCCGTCCATGGCAGTAACAGCAGGCCGGCGAGGATCAAACGGTAGAGGGCAGTGGGCATATCGGTGTCCTTGAAAGCGCCCGGATAACCTGTAGGAGCGAGCTCGCTCGCGATCCGCGCAGCGGCCAGCCGGGCGGTTTTCGTTGGAGGTCCTGCGGACCTCGTCGCGAGCAAGCTCGCTCCTACGGGGAAGGCGTCAGGTTCGGATCAGTTGCTCTTGACCGCGTAGTCCGGCTTCTTGTCGTTGCCCGGGATGAACGGGCTCCAGGGCTGGGCACGGATCGGGCCTTCGGTCTGCCAGACCACGTTGAACTGACCGTCGGGCTGGATCTCGCCGATCATCACCGGCTTGTGCAGATGGTGATTGGTCTTGTCCATGGTCAGGGTGTAGCCCGAAGGGGCGGCGAAGGTCTGCCCGGCCAGGGCCTCGCGAACCTTGTCGACATCGGTGGACTTGGCTTTCTCCACCGCCTGGGCCCACATGTGGATGCCGACGTAGGTGGCTTCCATCGGGTCGTTGGTCACCGCCTTGTCCGCGCCCGGCAGGTTCTTTGCCTTGGCGTAGGCCTTCCAGGCGGCGACGAACTTCTGGTTCACCGGGTTATCCACCGACTCGAAGTAGTTCCAGGCCGCGAGGTTGCCCACCAGTGGCTTGGTGTCGATGCCGCGCAGTTCTTCCTCGCCCACCGAGAAGGCCACCACCGGCACGTCGGTGGCTTTCAGGCCCTGGTTGGCCAGTTCCTTGTAGAAGGGCACGTTGGAGTCACCGTTGACCGTGGAGATCACCGCAGTCTTGCCACCGGCGGAGAACTTCTTGATGTTGGCGACGATGGTTTGATAGTCGCTGTGGCCGAACGGGGTGTAGACCTCTTCGATGTCCTTGTCGGCCACGCCCTTGGAGTGCAGGAACGAACGCAGGATCTTGTTGGTGGTGCGCGGGTAGACGTAGTCGGTGCCCAGGAGGAAGAAGCGCTTGGCGCTGCCGCCGTCCTCGCTCATCAGGTATTCCACCGCCGGGATCGCCTGCTGGTTCGGCGCGGCGCCGGTGTAGAAGACGTTGGGCGACATCTCTTCGCCTTCGTACTGCACCGGGTAGAACAGCAGGCCGTTGAGCTCCTCGAACACCGGCAGCACCGACTTGCGCGACACCGAGGTCCAGCAGCCGAATACCACCGCCACCTTGTCCTGGGTCAGCAACTGGCGGCCCTTCTCGGCGAACAGCGGCCAGTTCGAGGCCGGGTCCACCACCACCGGTTCCAGCAGCTTGCCGTTGACCCCGCCCTTGGCGTTGATTTCGTCGATGGTCATCAGCGCCATGTCCTTGAGGGACGTTTCGGAGATCGCCATGGTGCCCGACAACGAGTGCAGGATCCCCACCTTGATGGTTTCGGCGGCCTGGACGGTCCAGGTCATGCCCATCGCGGCAATGCTTGCCGTGAGAGTGAAAGCCTTGAGCAAACTACGACGCTTCATTGTGCGATCTCCATGAACTCTTGATTTTTCAGGTGGTAGATGCGGACTGCTGAAGGGCTGTTTTGCAAGGGGTGTGCCGAGTCGGCGCAAGGCATGAAAACGTCGCTTTAACGGCGCGGGCGGGGGAGGTGATGCCCCAAGACGAGGCTTGGGCAAGGGGCTGGTGCGCCGGGGTGCGTCATTGTGGTGCTGCCGCTGGGCGGCAGCCGTGGCCTGGGCGTGGCTTCAGTTCACGCCCGGGAAGGAATCGACATATTTGATGGTGAAGTCGGGAAAGGAGTCGACGATCTGGATCTTGTAGTCGGGAAAACTGTTGACGATCTTCCACTTGCCCGGCGCGTCGGCGAAGGAGTTGACCTGCTTTACCTTCAGGTCGGGAAAGGAGTTCACCACCTTGACCTTGTAGTCGGGGAAGCTGTTGACGATCTGGATGTTGCCGTAGATTTTCGAGACGTCGACCGAGGTGTCGGCCACGGCGCCAAGGGAGGTGCCGAGCAGCAAGGCCAGGAGCGCGGTTCTGAACATGAGACTCATCCTGAGAGATCCAAGCGCGCGATCTTAAAGCAAGGGCGACGATTGTAGGAGCTGGCTGGCCAGCGAAGAGGCCCTTGAACCTGGCACAAGGCTCACGAGCGCCTTCGCCGGCAAGCCGGCTCCTACAGAGGCGGGCACAGTCAGCGGCGGCGCATCAGGCCGATGAAGAACACCCCGCCGATGGCCGCGGTGGCCACGCCGATGGGCAGGTCCTCGGGGGCAATCAGGGTGCGCGCAGCCACATCCACCCAGACCAGGAACACGCTGCCCAGCAGTACGCACACCGGCAGCAGCCGGCGGTGTTCGGCGCCCACCAGGCGCCGGGCAATGTGCGGCACCATCAGCCCGACAAAACCGATGGAGCCGCTGATGGACACCAGCACTCCGGTCATCAGCGAGGCAATCAGGAACACCTTCAGGCGCACATTGCGCGCGTTCAGCCCCAGGGTCACGGCGGTCTGCTCGCCGGCCATCAGGGCGTTCAGCGGGCGCGCCATGCCCAGCAGCAACACCAGCCCCAGCAGCACGCTGGCGGCGGGGATCGCCAGCAGTTCCCAGCGGGCCAGGCCCAGGCCGCCGAGCATCCAGAACATCACTGCGGAGCTGGCGCGGTGGTCGCCCATGAACAGCAGCAGGTTGGCCGCGGCCATCATCACGAACGACACCGCCACCCCGCACAGCAACAGCCGGTCGCTGTCGAGGCGGCCGTTGCGGGCGGCGATCCCCAGCACCAGCGCCATGCTCAGCAGGGCGCCGACAAAGGCCGCCAGGGGCAGGGTCAAAAGCCCGATGACCTGGCCCAGGTGCAGCACCACGATCACCGCGCCGAGGGTGGCGCCGGAGGTCACCCCCAGCAGGTGCGGGTCGGCCAGCGGGTTGCGGGTCACCGCCTGCAGCACCGCGCCGATCAGTGCCAGCCCGGCACCCACCAGGGCCCCCAGGAGCATGCGCGGCACGCGGATCAGCCAGACGATGTGCTCCTGGCCCGGGCTCCAGTCCACAACGCCCAGGCCCAGGGCCTTGTGCAACAGAATGCGCCCCACCACCTCCACCGGCACCCGCGCCGGGCCAAAGCCCAGGGACACCACGCAGGACGCCAGCAGCAGGGCGCCCAGGGCCATCAACAGTGCGGCATAGCGGGGACTGGTCATTCGCCGTGGAAACCCTTTGCCAGGGTTTCCACCGCCAGCACGTTGTCGATGCCCGGCGTGGCCTGCACATAGGGGATGACGATGAAGCGCTGGTTCTTGATCGCATCGACTCCTTGCAGGGCCTTGTTGTTCAGCAGGAACTGCTGCTTCTGCTCGGCGCTGACTTCGCTGTAGTCGACGATCACGATCACCTGCGGGTTGCGCTCGACCACGGTTTCCCAGTTGACCCGGGTCCAGCTGGCGTCGACGTCATCGAGGATATTGCGCCCGCCGGCCGCGTCGATCAGGGCCTGGGGCATGCCCAGGCGGCCCGAGGTCATGGCCCGGTCTTCGCCGCTGTCATAGAGGAATACCCGCGGCTTGTCCCTGGGCAGGTCCTTCTGTACCTGGGCCACCTGCTCCTGCATCCGGGCGATCAGGGCGTTGGCGCGATCCTGCACGTCGAAGATCCGCCCGAGGTTACGCAGGTCGGTGTAGGTGTCCTCGAGGCTGGCGGCCGGGCGCTTCATCACGAAGGCGCAGGACTCGGTCAGCTCGTAGACGTTGATCCCCAGCGGCGCCAGGGTCTGGGGCGTGAGGTCGCCGCCCACGCGCATGCCGTAGTCCCAGCCGGCGAAAAAGAAGTCGACGTTGGCATTGAGCAGGGTTTCCACCGACGGGTACTTGGCCGCCAGTTCCGGCAGGCCGTCGAGCAGGGCGCTCATCTGCGGGGTCACGGCCTTCCAGCCGCTGATCCCGCTGTAGCCCACCATGCGTGGCTTGAGCCCCAGGGCGAGCATCATCTGGGTCATGTTGATGTCATGGCTGAGGGCGTGTTTCGGCGCTTGCTTGAAGGTCACTTCGCGGTTGCAGCTGGTGATGGTCAGCGGGTAATGGGTGGCCTCGGCGAAGGCCTGGGCGGCCCCCAGAGACAGGGCCAGGAGCAGGCTGGAGCGAAGCAGGGAGCGCAAGGTCATGGTTGGGTGATCCAGGTGATTCGTGGGTAGCCGGACAGGGGATGGGCGTCGATCAGCGCCTCGACGCCGAAGACGTTGCGCAGCAACTCGACGGTGAGCACCTCGCCGGGCGTGCCGCTGGCGACGATGCGCCCGTGGTCGAGGACATACAGGCGGTCGCAGAAGGCCGCGGCCAGGTTCAGGTCGTGGATGCTCGCCAGAGTACCGATGCCCAGGCGCTTGACCCGCTGCAGCAACTCCAGCTGGTAGCGCGGGTCGAGGTGGTTGGTGGGCTCGTCGAGGATCAGCAACTGGGGTTGCTGGGCCAGGGCGCGGGCCAGGATCACCCGCTGTTTCTCACCGCCGGACAGGGTGGCGAAGGCGTGGTCCTCGAAGCCCAGCAGGCCCACCGATTCCAGGGCCTCGCGGGCGATGCGCCGGTCGTCCTGGGTGTCGCCGTCGAACAGGCCCTTGTGCGGGGTGCGGCCCATGGCGACCACCTCTTCCACGGTCAGGCCGAAGGCGTCGGGAAACTCCTGGAGGACCACGGCGATGCGTTGCGCGCACCAGCGCGGCGACTGCTTCCACACATTCTGATGCTCAAGCTGCACCTCGCCCTGCTGCGGCTTGCTGAAGCGATAGGCGCAGCGCAACAGGCTGGTCTTGCCGCTGCCGTTGGGCCCGATCAGGCCGACGAACTCGCCGGCCGCCACCTGCAGGCTGGCCTCACGCAGTTGGAACTGGTGGTGGCAGTGGCCCTGGCCCAGGGGTGTCCAGGCCAGGTTGGTGAGGTTAAGCGAGGTCATGCCGTATCCGTGTGGTCCCCGCGCGGTGGCCGCAGGTGAGGTTAAAAGGTGTAGTCAGCGGTGACGAAGAACGAGCGCGGCTCGCCGAGTATCCATTGCTGGCCGTCATTGTATTGGCTTTGCGCGTACTGGCGGTCAAACAGGTTGTTCAATTGCAGGCCCAGGGTGGTGCTGGGCAGAGCTTTCCACGACAGCGCGGCATCCACCACGGTGTAGCTGGGCAACTGATTCCGGTTGGCCATGTCGGCGTAGCGTGCGTCTACGTAGCGCACTCCGGCGCCGGCCCGCAGGTCATCGTCGAGGGCCTTGCTCAGCCACAGGTTGGCGGTGCGCCGGGGCACGTCCACCGGACGCTTGCCGTCGCGGGAGACCTGCACGCCGTCGACGTCCTGCTGGAAGTCGTCGTACCGGGCGCGAACGATGGCGGCGTTGGCCTGCAGTTGCCAGGCGCGGGGCAGTTGCAGGTCCAGGCTGGCTTCTAGGCCGTTGGAGGATTGCTGGCCCACCTGCTGTTTCAGGTCCGGGTCGCCCGGGACATCGGTCAGCAGCTTCTTCTTGACGATGTGATAGGCCGCCAGGGTCCATTCGCCGCGCTGGTCCCAGAACATCTGCTTGAGGCCGATCTCGGTCTGCCTGGCGCTGGAGAGGTCGAATTGCTGCTGGCTCTTGCTCAGGGAAATCAGCCCGCCGACACCGTCGGTGCTGGTGGAGTACTGGCCATAGAGGGAGGTGTCCGGGGTCACCGCAAACACCAGCCCGGCCTTCCAGTTGTTACCGGTCAGGGTCTTGTCGCTTCGGCTGTCGTCCTTCAAGTCATCGCGATCAATATGCACGTAGTCGCGGCGCACACCGCTCACCAGGGACCAGCGCTCGCTGAGCTGCAGGCGGTTTTCGGCGAACACCGACATTTGCCTGGTGGTGGTCTTGAACTGGTCGCGGTAGGGGCTGTCGCTGGCGAAGTCGTCCGGGGCCGGATGGTACAGGTCCACCGGCTGACCGTTGCTGAAGCTGTCGATGAAGGGCGAGTTGCTCTTCATGTGGAAGCGGATGCGGTTGTAGTCGACCCCGGTCAGGGTCTGGCTGTCGAGGCCCAGCAGCGAGTGCTTGAAGGTGAAGGTCTGGCGGTCGCCGACCTGTTCCTGCTGGTGACCGATGCCGAAGTTGCCGCTGCGGGTCAGTTGCCGGCCCAGGCTGTTGAAGTTGTAGTTCTCGGCGTTCTGCCAGCGGCGCTGGGCCTTGAGGTAGTACAGCTCGTTGCTGGCGCTGAGGTTGTCGGAAATCTGCCATTGGCTGGTCAGGCGGGTCCACTGGTCGTTGTAGTGCTGCTTGTCATTGCGCACGTTGTAGTTCTTGTCCCGCAGGCTCTTGTGCAAACGCCCGTCGATCAGTGGCGTGCCGAAGTAGTTCATCGGGTTCTGGTCGCCGTAGTCGTGGGCCAGGGTGAAGGCCAGGTCGTCACGGGCCTGCCAGCGCAGGGCAGCGCTGACGAAGTCACCGGAGGAATCGCCCCGGTCGATCCAGCCGTTGCTGCGCTCGCGGTTGAGGTTGAGCCGGTAGCTCAGGGTGTCGCTCAGGGAGCCGCCGCTGTCCAGGGCCTGCTGCTGGCGATCGAAGGAGCCGTAGCCCAGGCGCAGGTGGTTTTCGATTTCGCCGCTGAACGGCTTTTTCGGGACGGTGTTGATCACCGCTCCGGTGGCGCCTTCGCCGTACAGCACCGAGGCCGGGCCGCGCAGCACGTCGACCCGCTCCACCGCCCAGGTGTCCACCGGGAAGGTCACGGTGCCCATGCCGGTGTACATGCGGTTGCCGTCATACAGCTGCATCACCGAGCTCTGCCCGGTAAAGCCCCGTGCCGACAGCGAGGTGCCGCCGTCGCCCGGGGTGCCGGTGCGGCTGATGCCGGCGCTGCGCGATACCGCGTCCTGGATGCTCCGATCGCCCCGGGCGCGGATTCGATCGCCGCTCAGGCTGTCGGTGCTGGCCGGGGTTTCCAGGGCGCTCAGGCCCAGGCGCGAACCGGCGCTGGTGGGGGTGGCCAGGCGGATGCTGTCGTCGGCTTCGCTGGCAGCGGCGGAGATGGTGCCGGTGGGCAGGGTCAGGGCGGAGCCGTCGGCCTGGGCCGGGGAAGTCAGGGCCATCAGGCAGAGGCTGGGCAGCAGGTACTTGTTCATCGGGACGGTGAATCACTTCTTCCAGAGGGTTGCCCGCAGCGGATGAGGCTGCGGGCTGGGATCTTACACTAAGCGTTATAAAGTAACATTATAACTGTGCGCGACTGAAGCGCGCGGAGTGTACAGAGCCCTCTGGAATGCGCATCTCGGCTGATTCATGTTGAAGATGAGGCTGATTCAGGATCACGGTTCCAGCGCGATAGCAGCAGGCGGTCCAGCAGCCAGACCACGACCAGCGAAGCCCCCACCAGCGGGAAGGCCAGGGCCAGCAGGCCGATGACCAGCATTGCGGTCTTCCAGCGTGGCAGGTCGTGGCGCAGTGGTGGTACGCCGAGCCGGCCCTGGGGCCGTCGTTGCCACCACATGATGAGACCACTCACGGCGCCGAGCAGGATCATCAGGCACACCACCAGCACCAGGATCTGGTTGAAGCGCCCGAACATCTTGCCTTCGTGCAGCATCACTCCCAGCTCGGTGGCCCGGGCCACGTTGCTGTAGTCCTTCCAGCGCACATCGGCGAGCACCTGGCCGCTGTACTGGTCGACGTGCAGGGTGGCGTCGTGGCGCGGGTCGTCGGCGAATACGGCGATGGTGAATACCCCTGTCGCCGTGCTCGGCAGGGTGATGCTGTAGCCCGCTTCGACCTGGCGCTGACGGGCGATGTCCTGCACAGCCTGCAGGCTGATGGCGGGGACGGCCGCAGCGGTATTGCCGGCGTTGTGGGCCATGTGCTCGGCGTGGTCGCCGGACATCGGCATGGGGGTGTTTTCCAGGGCCCAGGGCACGGTCTGGCGGCTGGCGCTGTTGAGCTCTCCGGCCTGCTGGTCGGAGGTCGGCACGTCGTTCCACATGGCCGCCGGAAAGCGGTTCCACAGGTCGGCGTACTGCTTGCCCCAGAAGCCGGTCCAGGTCATGCCGCTGAGCAGCATCAGCAGCAGGAAGGCCGAGCCCCAGAAACCCAGCACACCGTGCAGGTCACGCCAGAACAGGCGGCCGCGGGCACTCCAGCGTGGCCAGAGTACCCCGGCCGAAGACTTGCCCCGCGGCCACCACAGGTACAGGCCCGAGACCACCAGGACAATGCCCCAGCTCGCGGCCAGTTCCACCAGCCGATCACCCGGGGTGCCGATCATCAGCTCGCCATGAATGGCCCGGGCCATGGCCTGCAGGTTGCCCTTGGCATCCTGCTCGCCGAGCACGTCGCCGTGGTAGGGGTCGATGAATACATTGAGTTCCTGGCCTTTGTGCTGCACCACGAACTGCGCGCTGCGCTCGGCATCCACAGGGGGCAGGTACTGCTTGATATGGCCCTGGGGGTAGGCGGCCTGAACCCGTTGCAACAGCTCATCGGCGCTGAGGCTGTGGTGGGCGGCAGGCACCTTGAGCAGGCTGGGGTACATCAGCGGGTCCAGCTGCGGTTTGAACAGGTAGACGATGCCGGTCAGGGCCAGCATCACCATGAAGGGGGCGACGAACAGTCCGGCGTAGAAATGCCAGCGCCAGGCCAGGTTGTAGAAAGACACTTTGGGTCGGTTCATCGGGGAAGGCTCCGCAGGGCTGTGGATCTTTTCTTATGGGGGCTGTTCGCCGGCAAGCCGGCTCCTGCGACGAGGAGACGGCGTGCCGGCGAAGGGGCATCAGAAACTCAGGTCAACCTTGGTCCAGAGCGTGCGCCCCGGTTCCTTGATGGCTTGCGGGTCCGTCGCCGGATAGCCGAAGCCGGCATTGCCCGCCAGGTTCAGGTGCTCGGCGTAGGCCTTGCCGAACAGGTTGTCGACCCCGGTGCTGAGCTTGAGGTTCTTGGTCACCCGGTAGGCGCCGTTGAGGGAGAACACGCCGAAGCCGCCGCTCTTGCCGAAGTCCTTGCCGACCACGTTGCCCTTGTTCAGGTCCACCCGGTTCTGCGCGGCGACCACGCGCCACAAGGCCCCGGCGCTCCAGTCGTCCTCGCTGTAGGTCAGGCCCAGGCGCGCGTCCAGCGGCGGCATCTGTGGCAGGGCCTTGCCGTCGCTGCTGTTCTTGCCCCAGGCGTAGGCCAGGGTCGCGTCGGCTTTCCAGTTGGAGGTCAGCTTGTAGGCCGCGCCCAGTTCGCCGCCCATGATCCGGGCGTCGATGTTCTCGGCCCGAGAGGTGCTCATGCCCATCATTTTCGAGTTGTAGTCGAAGAGGATGTAGTCGCGCACCTGGCCGATGTAGCCCGAGGCCCAGGCTTCCAGGTCTTCACCCTGGTATTGCAGGCCGAAGTCGAGCTGGGTGGTCTTTTCCGGCTTGATCGAATCGAAGGCGTTCACCGAGCCGGCCGGGCCCATTTTCGGCGAGAACAGCTCCCAGTAGTCGGGGAAGCGCTGGGTGTGGCCAAGGCCGACGTAGAGCGTGGTCGGGCTGTCGGCCAGGTCATGCTCGTAGCGCACGAAGCCGCTGGGCAGGGTATCGGCCCGGGTGTCGCCGGCGGTGGGGTTGGGGCGGGTCATCATTCCCGAGCCGATGCTTTGCCGGTAGTCCTTGGCCGAGGCGCGGTCCAGGCGCGCGCCGGTGATCATGCGGTCACGCTCGGCGGCGTACCAGGTCAGCTCGCCGAAGGCTCCGTAGTTGTGGAAGTCGGCGTCCTTGGTACGGGGCAACTCCTTGTAGGTGTCGATGCCGCTGCTGGCGCGGTTGCGGTGTTCGTTGGTCTGGGCGTCCAGGCCGCCGATCAGTTGCAGGTCGGCCCAGCGCCAGGTGGCCTTGATCCGCGCCCCGAGGGTGCGACGGTCGACGTTGGAGGCCATGGGGCCGGCCATCATTCCGGTGCCGGATGGGGTGCGCAGGCTGTAGTTGTCCATCACGTGGTCGGCGTAGTTGTAGTAGACCTGGGCCTCGACCTTGTCCAGCACATCGCCAAGGTTGGACTTTTCGAAACGCAGGCCCAGGCTTTCGCGCTTGAACTGCGAGCCGTCCATGCCGCGCCCGGCGTAGCGGGCTTCGCCATCGCCCTTGCCGGCGGTGAGTTCCAGCAGGGTGTCGGCGTCCGGGGTCCAGCCCAGGGCCACGTCACCGTTCCACTTGTCATAGCGCGAGGCCACGGTGTCATTGTTGCCGTCGCGGTAGTCGTCGGCGTGGGCGGTGTTGCCGATCACCCGCACATAACCCAGGGGGCCACCGGCAGCGGCATCCAGGGTCTTGTCGAAGCGCCCGTTGGAGCCGGCCAGCAGGCTGGCATTGACCCGGGTGCCGAGTTCGCCGAAATGTTCCGGTTCGCGCTCGAAAAGCACCGTGCCGGCCGAGGCGCCCGGGCCCCAGAGCACGGTCTGCGGGCCCTTGATCACGGTCAGCCGGTCGTAGGTTTCCGGAGAGATATAAGAGGTCGGCGCGTCCATGCGGCCCGGGCAGGCGCCGAGCATCATGCCGCCGTTGGTGAGGATGTTCAGCCGCGAGCCGAACATGCCTCGCAGCACCGGGTCGCCGTTGGTGCCGCCGTTGCGTACCAGGGCAAAGCCGGGAATGGTCTTGAGGTAGTCGCCGCCGTCACTGGCCGGCACCGGCTGGCGCGGGTCCTTGGGGTTGGTGACCACGGTCAGGGGCGAGCTGGGGGCGATGGCGGTGATCACCGTCGGGCTCAGTTCGGTGCTGTGCCGGGAGTGGTCCGTTGCGGCATCGTCGGCCAGCGCCAGGGGCGTCAGCAGAGCGCCGCAGAGGACCGCGAGGGCGCGGTTGAAGTGCTGGCGCGCAGGGTTCAGGGCGAAGGTCTTGAGTGGCTGGGCAACGCCCAGGCGAGAGTCGGCAGAAAACATAGATGTTCCATCGT
Organism: Pseudomonas sp. GW822-FHT04H02; assembly: GCF_058800645.1. Lineage (NCBI taxonomy): Bacteria > Pseudomonadati > Pseudomonadota > Gammaproteobacteria > Pseudomonadales > Pseudomonadaceae > Pseudomonas > Pseudomonas sp. GW822-FHT04H02. The sequence continues at coordinate 341,577 of NZ_JBXAMM010000006.1, forward strand.
TCGGTCTTGAATGACACGGCCGCGGGTACGCGTCTGTCGCGCTGACAGCCGGCCGTGTGAGATGAGCTGAAGACTCAGGCGAGGAACGGTGGGGCGCGGGTCAGGGCGCCGGGGAACACGGTCTGCCGGGCGTGGCCCAGGCGCGTGGCGGGGATCAGGAAATACGGTGTGGGCGGCGTGAACAGAGCGGCGAACGACAGCGCCGAAGGCAGTGCCGGGCAATTGAACAGCAGGCTGCAATAGCCGCATTTTTCCCAGAGCACATGCTCTTCGCCCTGGGATCTGCCCTTCTGTGCGTGGTGCGGGCTTTCACCGTGGCAGCCGGGCGCAGCGTCGCCCATGTCCATGGAAACGGACATGTTCATCGGCATCGCGTGATCCATCGGCATCGACTGGGAAATCAGCGGGCCGATAAAGATCATCAGCATGGCGAACAGGCTGATCCAGCTGCCGCGGCGGACTCCAGACGAGTCGCGGCGCGGCACGGACCGCCTGCGGCCAGGCGCGTGCGGGGCGTTCACGGTGAGGGCCGGTCAGTGCTTACTGGGCGTGCATATGCCCTTGCATGGCGTCCGGCGCCTGCTTCTGCACCGCCACTTCGACCGTGACGTCACCGGCTTTTTCAAAGTGCAGGGTCAGCGGGAAACGCTTGCCGTCGGTGAGCAGGCTGCGGTCCTTGAGCTCCAGCAACATCACGTGGTAGCCCATGGGGGCGAAGGTCGCCTCGCCACCGGCGGGCACCGCCACCTTGGCCACTTGTTGCATCTTCATCATGTCGCCTTGCTTGACGTGCTCGTGCAGCTCGGCCTTGCCGGCGATCGGCGAGTCGACGCTGAGCAGGGTGTCGGCGCTCTTGCCCGGGTTGTGCACCACGAAGTAGGCGGCCACGGTGGGCGCGTTCGGCGGCAGTTCCTGAGACCAGGGATGGGCGATCTGCAGGTCACCGGCCTTGTAGTCGTGGGCGGTGGCGAAACAGGCAGGCAGCAGCAGTGCGGCCAGCAGCAGGGATTGCTTGACCAGGGATGGTTTGGACATGTGAGTTCTCCAGAACGATTCAAAGACGCAGATCACTTGCGAAAGGGAATCATGCCAGAGGCGGGGCACCGGGGTTCAGGCTGGGCCATTGCTGGCGCAGGGTGAGCCGTTCTACCTGCGGTTGCGGTGCGCCCGGCTGGACTGCGAAGCGGGTGAAAGACAGCTGGGGAACGTGCCCGGGCAAGGCCACCAGCGGCGGCGAGCCGGAGCAGCACCAGCAGTGCTGCATGGTGGAATGGTCGTCGTTCTGTGGCGCTTGCTGGTCGAGCTTGCCCAGGGAAATGGCCACCAGCTTGGTGCCGGTGGAGGAGCAGAAGCTGCCCCACAGCAGTTGCTCCTCCAGCCCCGAATCGCTGCGCTGCATGGCCCCGGAAAGCGGCATGGCAAGCATGTTGAACAGCACTGCGAAGCAGGCGATCCAGGCAAATGCGAGCCGTTGTCGGGACATGGTGGGCGATCCGTCGGTTGAGCGATCAGGCGGGTATTTAGCCTGATCGCTGTGGATAAGTAAAAAAACACCGTGTGCGGTGTGGTGTCGCAGGAGCGGTTCAGGCGTTGCTGACGTTGATCTTCAGCCCCAGGGCCTTCATCACCTTGATGATAGTCGCGAACTCCGGGTTGCCCTGGCTGCCGAGGGCCTTGTACAGGCTTTCGCGGCCCAGGCCGGTGTCACGGGCGACCTGGGTCATGCCGCGGGCACGGGCGATGTCGTTGAGTGCGGCGCGGATCAGCACGCCGTCGCCGGTGTCTTCCTCGAAGCAGGCGTCGAGGTAGGCGACCATGTCTTCAGGGGTCTTGAGGTACTCCGCCGCGTCGAAGCGGGTCACTGGGGTGCGCATGTTTCAGCCCTCGCTCTTGAGGTCGCAGGCCAGTTGCCTGGCCCGTTGGATATCGCGTTTCTGGGTGGCCTTGTCGCCGCCGATCAACAGCAGGTAGATCATTTTGCCGTGGCGCGAGAAGTACACCCGGTAACCCGGGCCGCGGTGGATGCGTATCTCGTGGACGCCTTCGCCCACAGGTTCGCAGTCGCCAAAACGGCCCAGCTGTGCGGCGCGGATCCTGGCCAGTACACGGGTTTTCCCTTGCGGGTCCTTCAGGTTCAGCAGCCAGCGGCTGAACTCAGGAGTCTGCTCGAAAACGAACATGGCGAATGTATTCCTTGGGATACGTCGCGGCAACCCATTTGCTCGCGAAAAACCCAGTGAAGCGACAGGCGGTCCTGCCCGGCGCCGGCGTCACTGAGGCTGTTCAAGGAAGGCTAAAGCAAGGAATTGGCGCGCGCTGCCAGGGGTTTCCCAGGTTGCTGTGGGGGATGATGGTTTTGTCTGTCAGGCTTTATCCGGCAAGCCCAGGGCCAGCAGCAACTGGGCCGTGCTGCTGAAACTGCGATCCGTTTCGGGCAGGTCCGGACGCTTGAGTACCAGCACCGGCAGCCCGCGCTCGCGGGCCACTTCCAGCTTGGGTTCGGTGGCGCTGCTGCCACTGTTCTTGCTGATCAGCACGTCGATCTGTCGGCGGGCGAACAACTGCCGCTCGTCTTCGATCAGGAACGGCCCGCGGGCACCTATGACTTCGCAGTGCTCGTTGCCCGGGCAGGCCTCCAGGGCGCGCAGGGTCCAGAATTGCCCGGGGGGAATTTCATCCAGGTGCTGCAGGGGCTCGCGGCCCAGGGTGAACAGTGGCCGCCTGAAGGGGCGCAGGGCCTCCACCAGTTGCGCCCAGCCGTCGATCTCGCGCCAGTCGTCACCCGGTTGAGGCTGCCAGGCCGGGCGCCGCAAGGCCCAGCAGGGCACGCCAGCGCTCTTCGCGGCGGCCACGGCATTGGCGCTGATCTGTGCTGCGTAGGGGTGGGTGGCATCCAGCAGCAGGCCGATCCGCTGCTCGCGGATAAAGCGCGCCAGGCCCTCGGCGCCGCCGTAGCCGCCGACCCGTACCTGGCACCGCAGGTCACCGGGCACCCGGCCGACCCCGGCCAGGCTGTAGATATGTTCCGGGCCCAGGGTGCGGGCGATGGCCAGGGCCTCGGTGACCCCGCCCAGCAGCAGGATACGGGTCATTGGAAACCTCCGGCGTGGCCGACGATGCCGCCCTGGCGGTCGATGGCAAAGACCTCTACCTGGACCTGGGGCGGCACCACGCTGCGGGCGAAATCCAGGGCGTGCCGGCATACCGCATCGCCCAGCGCGATTCCGGCGGCGCTGGCCATGGCCAGTGCCTGCTGGCTGGTATTGGCTTGGCGGATCGCCTGTTGCAGGGCCGGGTCGGCCCCCGCATCGGCGGCCCATTGCGCCAGTTGCGGCAGGTCGATACTGGAGTGGCGGCTGTGCAAGTCCATGTGCCCGGCGGCCAGCTTGCTGATCTTGCCGAAGCCGCCGCACAGGCTGAGTTTATCCACCGGTACTTTGCGCAAGTGCTTGAGCACCGCGCCGACGAAGTCGCCCATTTCGATCAGGGCGATTTCCGGCAGCTCGTAGACCCGGCGCATGGTGTCTTCGCTGGCGTTGCCGGTGCAGGCGGCGATGTGCAGGTAGCCATTGGTTTTGGCCACGTCGATGCCTTGATGGATCGAAGCGATGTAGGCCGCGCAGGAGAAGGGCCGGACGATGCCGCTGGTGCCCAGGATCGACAGCCCGCCAAGAATCCCCAGGCGCGGGTTCATGGTTTTCAGGGCCAGTTCCGCTCCGCCCTCGACGTTCACCGTGACCTCGAAACCGCCGGGGTAGGCCCGTTCTTCGGCGAGCCGTTGCAGGTGCTCGCCGATCATCCGGCGCGGTACGGGATTGATCGCCGGCTCGCCCACCGCCAGCACCAGGCCGGGGCGGGTCACGGTGCCGACGCCCTGGCCGGCGACGAAGCGAATGCCCGGTTCAGGGGTCAGGCGCACCCGGGAGTACAGCAGGGCGCCGTGGGTCACGTCCGGATCGTCGCCGGCGTCCTTGATAGTGCCGGCTTCGGCGCCGTCGGCGGTGTGGCGGCAGAATTCCAGGCGCATCTGCACCTGCTTGCCCTTGGGCAGGATGATCTGCACCGCGTCGGCGTTGCTGCCCTCGAGCAGCAGGCGCGCGGCGGCCAGGCTGGTGGCGGTGGCGCAACTGCCGGTGGTCAGGCCGCTGCGCAGAGGCGCTGGCTGTTCCGCTGTTTCTTCACGCATGCCCCAGCCCTCGCAGGGGCGAGCTTGCTCGCCAAGGGCGCACTTCGGTCTCTTGGGCGGACGTATTCGCGAGCAAGCCCGCACCTGCAAGGTTCATGGCAGGTCCCGGGGCTTGTGCAGGTCCAGCAGGGTGATCGGCAGGGCCTGGCGCCAGGTGTCGAACTCTCCCAGTGGCTGGGCCTGGGCGATGTGGATGCGGGTCAGCTCGCCGCCGTGGCGTTCTCGCCAGTCCATCAGGGTCATTTCGCTTTGCAGGGTCACGGCATTGGCCACCAGGCGCCCGCCGGGCTTGAGTTGTTCCCAGCAGGCCTGCAGCACGCCTTCGCGGGTCACGCCGCCACCGATGAAGATCGCATCCGGGCGTTCCAGCCCGGCCAGTGCCTGGGGCGCGCGGCCGCGTATCAGTTGCAGCCCGGGCACGCCGAGTACCTCGCGGTTGTGTTCGATCAATTGCTGGCGGCCGTCGTCGGCCTCGATGGCCAGGGCGCGGCAGCTGGGGTGGGTACGCATCCACTCGATGCCGATGGAGCCGCTGCCGGCACCCACGTCCCAGAGCAGCTCGCCGGGCACCGGTGCCAGGCGCGCCAGGGTCATGGCCCGCACGTCGCGCTTGGTCAACTGGCCGTCGTGGCGAAAGGCCGAGTCCGGCAGGCCGGCGAGCCGCGACAGGCGCGGGGTGCTGGCTTCGGCCAGGCATTCGATGGCCAGCAGGTTGAGGTCGGCGATTGCCGGGTCGGCCCAGTCATTGGCGGTGCCGTCGATGCGCCGCTCCAGGGGGCCGCCCAGGTGTTCCAGCACGCTGATCCGGCTCGGGCCGAAACCGCGCTCGCGCAGCAGGCCGGCGATGGCGGCCGGGCTGTGGCCGTCATTGCTCAGCACCAGCAGGCGTACCCCGCCGGACAGTTGGGCGCTGAGTGCGCTGATCGGCCGCGCGACCACAGAGAGCGTGATCACCTCCTGCAAAGGCCAGCCCAGGCGCGCAGCCGCCAGGGAATAGGACGAAGGAAAGGACAGTACCTGGATTTCCTCTGCGGGCAGCTGCCGCGCCAGGCTGGCGCCGACGCCGAACAGCATGGGGTCACCGCTGGCCAGGACGCAGACTGCAGCACCACGCTGGCTCAGCACCGGCTCCAGGGAAAACGGGCTGGGCCACAGCTGGCGCTGGCCACGGATGCAGGGTGGCAGCAGGTCCAGCTGGCGTTGGGCGCCGACGATCTTTGATGCGCCCAGCAGGGCGTGCCGGGCATTTCTGCCAAGGCCCTTGAAGCCGTCTTCACCGATTCCCACTACTGTCAGCCAGGGCGACATCTCTATTCCTCGAACGCAAAACCTGTTGTTCCGACAGGCAGGCTTTTCATGCCTTCGGACAAAGCAGGCATAATACCGCGCCTTCGCTGACGAAGCGCTTTTCCCACACGGCCGGTCACCCCTTGAACGAACGCTCGATGTCCACTGCCATCCGCCCCTCGGCCTGCCCGGGGTTGCTGCGCATCGTCCCGGCGCTGGACGGTGGCATCTGCCGGATCAAGCTGGCTGGCGGCGTCATCAGCGCGGAGCAGGCCGTGGCAGTGGCCGAGGCGGCGCAGGCTTACGCCGGTGGCGTGATCGAGGCCACCAACCGCGCCAACCTGCAGATTCGCGGCATCGGCCCGGAGCATCAGGCACTGATCGCCGCACTGCTGGCTGCCGGGCTTGGGCCGACTACTGCCGCCGGTGACGATGTGCGCAACCTGATGCTCAGCCCCTGCGCCGGGATCGATCGGCAGTGCTTGATGGATACGCGGCCCCTGGCCGCGCAGATTCTCGACACCTTGCAGGGCCATCCGCGCTTTCACCAACTGTCGGCCAAGTTCGCCGTACAGCTCGACGGTGGCGAAGCCCTGGCCATGCTCGAACATCACCATGACCTGTGGCTGTCGGCCCTTGAGCGCGACGGCCAGGGGCTGCTGGCGTTCGGCCTGGCTGGCTGCCCGGTGGATGAACCCCTGGCGGCGGTGGCGCAGGACCTGGGCCACGAGCTGCTGGTGGCCGTGCTGGAGCTGTTTCTCGACCTGGCGCGGCCGGAACAGACGCGCATGCGTCACCTGCTGATGGACATGTCGCGGGAGGATTTCCTCGCTCAACTGGAGCCCCGCCTGAGCCGGCCGCTGTTGAATATCGGTGGCTGGCGGCGCCAGGCCAGTGACGCCAGGCTGCACATCGGTACTTATCCACAGGCTGCGCCCGGGCAGGTCTATGTTGGCGCGGGCACGCCCCTGGGGCGGCTCGATCCGGCCATGCTCAAGGGCGCGGCGCAATTGGCCCGAGAGTACGGCGACGCAAGCCTGCGCCTGACCCCCTGGCAGAGCCTGCTGCTGCCCTCGATCGCCGCGGCGGATGCGCCGGCGGCCACTGCAGCCCTGGAACAACTGGGCCTGCTGTGCAGCCCGCAACAGGCCTTGGCTCACTTGATTGCCTGCACCGGTTCCAGTGGTTGCGGCAAGGCCCTGGCCGACACCAAAAGCGACGCCCTGCAACTGGCAGGACTGCTCCAGCGCCATGCCCGCCAACTGGATGTGCACCTGTCCGCCTGCCCGCGTTCCTGCGCCGCCGCTCATGTGGCGCCGGCCACCCTGCTGGCGGTGGCCCCAGGGCGCTATGACTTGTATTTGCGCGATGCAACGCAGCCGGGTTTCGGCACGCTGCACGCACGCAACCTTTCTATTGAAGCGGCAGAGGCATTGCTCGATGCCCGCCCACGGAGCAACCTTGATGCTTGATTACATCCGCGACGGTCAGGAGATCTATCGCAACTCCTTCGCGATCATTCGCGAAGAAGCCCGGCTGGAGCGCATTCCCGCCGACCTGGAGAAACTCGCCGTGCGGGTGATCCATGCCTGCGGCATGGTCGAGGCCGTCGATGGCCTGCAGTTTTCCGAGGGCGCCGGCAAGGCCGGGCGCGATGCCCTGGCGGCCGGTGCACCGATTCTCTGCGATGCGCGCATGGTTTCCGAGGGTATTACCCGGGCCCGCTTGCCGGCCAACAACCAGGTGATCTGCACCCTGCGCGACGACAGCGTGCCAGCGCTGGCCCGGGAGCTGGGCAACACCCGTTCCGCTGCGGCCCTGGAGCTGTGGCGCCCGCACCTGGAAGGCAGCGTGGTGGTGATCGGCAACGCGCCCACCGCTTTGTTCTACCTGCTGGAAATGCTCGATGCGGGCGCGCCGAAACCGGCGCTGATCCTCGGCTTCCCGGTGGGCTTCGTCGGTGCCGCCGAATCCAAGGCGATGCTCGCCGCCGACAGCCGCGGGGTGCCCTTCGTGATCATGCAGGGCCGCCTGGGCGGCAGCGCCATGGCGGCGGCTGCGGTCAATGCCCTGGCCACGGAGGTCGAATGATGCAGCAGCCCGGACGTTTGATCGGCCTTGGCGTGGGCCCCGGTGACCCGGAACTGATTACCCTGAAGGCCCTGCGCCTGCTGCGCGAATCACCGGTGGTGGCCTACTTCGTGGCCAAGGGCAAGAAGGGCAATGCCTTCGGCATCATCGAAGGGCATCTGCAACAGGCCCAGACCCTGCTGCCCCTGGTGTACCCGGTCACCACCGAGGTGCTGCCGGCGCCGCTGTCCTACGAACAAGTGATCAGCGACTTCTACGACAGCGCCAGCGAGGAGCTGGCGCAGCACCTGGACGCCGGCCGCGACGTGGCTGTGATCTGCGAAGGCGACCCGTTCTTCTACGGCTCCTACATGTACCTGCACGACCGGTTGGCCGAGCGTTACCAGGCCGAAGTGGTGCCGGGGGTGTGCTCGATGCTGGGCGGCGCTTCGGTGCTGGGCGCGCCCCTGGTGTATCGCAACCAGAGCCTGTCGGTGCTTTCCGGGGTGCTGCCCCATGAGGAACTCAAGCGTCGCCTGGCGGACGCCGATGCGGCGGTGGTGATGAAGCTGGGGCGCAACTTCCCCAAGGTGCGCCAGGTCCTGGAAGAACTGGGGCTGGCGCGGCGTGCGCTGTACGTCGAGCGCGCCACCATGGCCAACCAGAAGATCGTGCCGCTGGATGACGTGGAGCCGATGTCCTCGCCGTATTTCTCGCTGATCATCGTTCCCGGCGAAAGGTGGCAAGGCTGATGGCCCGTTCAACTCCGGCCATCGTCATCCTTGGCCAAGGCAGCCTCGACACCGCACGGCAGATCCAGCGGCTGTATCCCGACTCGTTGATCCACGGTCTGGCGGAACGGGTCGAAGGCGCCGACCGGGTCTACCACGAATTCGGCGCGACCCTGCGCCAGCTCTATCAGCAGGACACGCCTATCATCGCCCTGTGTGCGGCCGGCATCGTGATCCGCACCCTGGCGCCGCTGCTGCTGGAAAAGGGCGCCGAGCCGCCGGTGCTGGCGGTGGCCGAAGACGGCAGCGCCGTGGTGCCGCTGCTGGGCGGCCTGGGCGGCGTCAATGGCATGGCCCGGGAAATCGCTGCGGGCCTTGGAGTGGCCGCGGCCATTACCACCAGTGGTGAACTGCGCTTCGGCACCTGCCTGCTCAACCCGCCCAGCGGTTATGCCCTGGGCGACCTGGAACTGGGCAAGCGGTTCGTCTCCGACCTGCTGGGTGGCGAAAGCGTGCGCATCGAAGGCGCAGCACCCTGGCTGGCCGCAGCGAAGCTGCCCGAGGACGACCAGGCCCGCCTGACCATCCGGGTCGGTTCAGCCGAGCGCGAGCCCGTGGCCAATGAACTGTTGATCTACCCCCGCAGCGTGCTGGTTGCCTGCCGTGGGCAGCGACTGGCCGGCGAAGCTGATAGCGACCTGGCCACCCACATCCGCCAGGCTTTGCATCAGGCGCGCATCGCGGTGCAGTCGGTGGCGTGCCTGCTGGCCGCTGACCGCGACATGGCCGACCGTGCCCTGCACCAGGCAGCGGCGCAACTGGGCGTACCGTTGCGTTTCCTGCCGGCCGCCGACAGCGTCGTCGAGCTGGCGCAACAGGCCGTGCCGCAATTGCTGCCGCCGCTGAAGGTGGGCGAGGACATCGCCATTGCCGTGGCCAACCAGCCCCTGGACCCCGAGCAGATCGGCCGTCCCCGTGGGCGTCTGGCCGTGATCGGCCTCGGCCCTGGCGCCGCCGAGCTGATGGTGCCGGCAGTGAAAGCCGAACTGGCCCGGGCCAACGACATTCTCGGTTATGAAACCTACGTGCGCATGGCCGGTCCGTTTCGCGCCGACCAGGTGATGCACTGCACCGATAACCGCGAAGAGATGCAGCGCGCCCGTCACGCCTTCGAGCTGGCGGCCCAGGGCCGTTCGGTGGTGGTGGTGTCGTCCGGCGACCCGGGAGTGTTCGCCATGGCCGCGGCGGTGCTCGAAGCCCTGCACGAATCCAGCGACCCGGCCTGGCACAGCGTCGATCTGGAGATCCTCCCGGGCGTCTCCGCCTCCCTGGCTACCGCGGCACAGGCCGGTGCGCCTCTGGGCCATGACTTCTGCGTGCTGTCGCTGTCGGACAATCTCAAACCCTGGGACATCATCGAGAAGCGCCTGGACCTCGCCTCCCAGGCCGATCTGGCCCTGGCCTTCTACAACCCGATTTCCCGCTCGCGGCCCTGGCAACTGGGCCGGGCCCTGGAGATCGTGCGCCAGCACCGTACGCCGCAAACCCCTGTGGTATTGGGGCGCGACATTGGCCGCCCGGGCCAGACCCTGCGGGTCATCACCCTGGGCGAGCTGACCCCGGAGCAGGTGGACATGCGCACCATGGTGCTGGTGGGTTCCTCCACCACCTGCGTCTTCCCTCGGGCCGGGGGCGGCGACTGGGTGTACACCCCGCGCTGGTACGGCAATAAACCCCTGTAGGAGCCGGCAAGCCGGCTCCTACGAGTCGCTGGGTTCGGCGGTCAGCAGCCAGGTGATGAATTCGAAGAAGCCGGCCCATCTGGCGGGGATGCGGCCGGCGACGAAAGCTTCCCAGTCGCCCAGGTCGAAATCCCAGACGCCGCCGCTGTCCTTGTCCAGCAAGTAGCCGCCTTCGCCTTGCAATGAGGTGAAGGCCACAAAGTTCTCTGGCAGCTCCCAGACCTCATGGATGAACTCGGTGCCCATGCGAACTTCCTCGCCGGGCCCGGCAATGTCGAGGAGCACTTCGTCGCTGGCGCGGCTGCTGAAGTCGGCGGGGTGGCAGGCCAGGTAGATCTGTGCGAACTCGCTGTCCGGGGCAATGCCCAGGGCTTCCAGCGCCAGGGTGACCTCGGCGCTTTCAGGAAGCGGGCGGTAGCGGGGCTGGGCTTCGATCAGGGCAATCAGTGGCGCTGGAATCATGCCGGGTACTCGGTGGCGCGTGGCCATTTGTCCAGCGGCAGATGGTTCATGTCGCGGGTGAATTGTTCCCGGGCCTGGCCCAGGGTTTTATGGTTCGGCCCGCTCGGCACATCCAGCGCTTCGCTGCCGTCGTCTTCCCAGTGGCACAGGTCGCAGATCTCGTATTCGCCTCGTGCGCCCAGGGTCAGGTAGCCGCAGCAGGGGCAGGCCTCCAGGCACTCGATGTTCGCGCTGACGGTGTAGTCACCCAGCCCGGCTTCACGCAGGCAGCGCCTCAGGTACAGGTGGGTCACGCCGCGATATTCGGCGCGCAGGGCGATCAGCAGCAGCGCGTCGTAGTGGGGGTCTTGCACCTCTTCCGGGGGCTCCGGTTGGGTCATGATCTGTTGTTGCAGGCTGGGTGGCAGTGTTGCGAACTCAAGGTCGTCGCTGTCCATCCCCCACCAGTTCAAGAGATGGGAGGCCCGGGCGGCGACGTCGAGGCCGGGCAGCCTGTGTGTGCTCAGAAGGTCGATGGCTGCGTTGGCGGTGAGTTTTTCCATGGGGGCTCGGCTTTTCGAGGGGGCGGTTCAGGGCCAGGTCAGGGTCAATTGGTCAGGGCGCTGAATGGGTATTCGTACCCTGACCCCGGAGGTCGATTCGCCATGGAGGTACTGGTCCTGGATCTCTACTCGGTTGAAGGGGTTGGTGTCGCGCAGGGCAACCAGCCAGATCAGTGCATCCGAGCCTTTTTCCTGCAAGGCCAGGAAGCCATCGCCGCCGTAGCCTGCCGTCTCCCCACCCCGGGCATAGAACGACTGTGGACCGTCGGTGCACAAGCCCAGGGTGGTGACGAAGTCAGGCTCATCCTGTTGGGGATAGTCCAGGGCCGGCATCCAGACGTTGTTGATCAGCCGGGGATGTTCATAGGGCAGGTCGAACAGGCAGTAGAACCCGCTGCCGAGGACCAGGGTGTTTTCCCGGGGGAAACACCCGTCCAGCCATTGTTCCTGAATGAAAGCGGCATCGGCGCTGTAGGGCATTGGGTGGTTCCTGCTCCTGCTGGAAGGGGGTTTCTACAGGTTCGAGACCTGGCGAAAACCGGAGTTGTAGGCGCATTGCCCGGCGTACTCGGGGCGTGCATCACAGGCCTTGAGGCAACCCTGGACGCCCTTGGGAAAGCGCGCCTCCACCGACATAGCGAAACCGTAGGTCGGCGTCGTCACCGCAAAGCTGCTGTTGCAGGCCACTTGCGTGCTGTAGGTGAAGGTCATGGCCTCGCGCCGGCCGTTGTGGGCGAAGGCCACCTCGAAGCTGTCGAGGCTGTTCCAGCCCGACAGCGGCAGCACTACAAAACGGTAGCGGGTGCTGTCCAGGCGTTGGCCGATGACCCGCAGGTTCTTGCTCGATGAGTCGGCCTTGGGCGAAGGGTAGGGCAGGGCCAGCAGCGCCCGCGGGTCACCCACCACGCCCAGTTCGAAGCCGATACCTTTTTGGTAGAAGGGTATCTCCAGGGCCGGTGCGCCCTCGATCTTCACGTACTGGCTGGATGCATAGGGGCCGCGGGTTTCAGGCTTGTAGTCCGGCGCTTTGGCGAAGCTGACTTCAAGCTCCAGCACCGCGTCTGAGGCCTTGGCGTGCTCGGTGCGTATATCGCTGGGTTGCTCGCTGCCATGGCTGGCGCAACCGGCCAGCACCATGGCCGTAGTCAGTTGCAGCAGCTGTCGGGCGGGCCATGGACGTAGAACGGTCATCACTCAATGCTCCTTCTTCAGCGGGCTGGAGTTCAGGCCCAGCCCCTTGAGCTGCCAGCTTCCCTGCACCTGCTGCCAGCTGAACTGGCGGCCGACCCAGTCCACCTGCAAGGCGTGATGCAGGCGGCTCTGGTCAATGCGCCGGCCTTCGTCCAGGGCCTTTCGCGCGCGGTCGCCGGCTTGGTTGAACAGGGGCCAGAGCTGGCTCAGGTTCAGCTCCTTGCTGATCGGCAACTGGGCATACACGCCCTGCTCCGCCGAACTGAGCAGCAGCCCTTCCTTGCCGAGGAACGCAGCACTGCTGTTGTCCGGCGACACCGACACCAGCATGGCGTAGTGGGAGAACCCCCAGCCGGGCAGCCGCTCGTCGAACCACAGCACTTGCCCGGTGGAGGGCACCAGGGCCCGCGCGCCCTCGGGAAACAGCAGCAGGTCGCTGCGTCCGGGTTGCGGCTGGCCCCAGTCGGGTTCGCTCTTGCTCTTGACCGGGCTGAGGATGCGGGCCAGGGGCGTGTCGTTCTGCACGGCGATCAGCACCGTGCCGACGCCCATCCATTCGATGGTGGTGGCCAGCAGTACCGGTTGCCCGCCCCGGGTCGCCCCGGTGGGTTTTACATCGGTGATCTGCCAGGCGTTCAGCGGCCGATAGAGCTGGCCCTTGTAGGTGATTTCCCGGGGGCTGCTGCCGTCCCGACGGTGGTACACCTTGAAGTCGCCAAAGCGCTCAATGGATTCACTGGTCTTGTTCAGCCAGGCCTCGAGCTTGGCCTGGGGCGATTCGCCAGCCAGTGCCGGGAGGGGCATGAGCAGGAGCCCGGCCAGCAGGCAGGCCAGGCCGCGCCCGATCTGCGCAAGGCACAGGGCGCGCGCGGCGGCGGGGCCCGTGCCAGTGGGTCGTTGAAGAGTCTGCATTCCGTTGCCTGTCGCTTGATGGGAGGGTGGCCGGGGCCCTAAGGGACCAGGTAGCCCCTGACCCCGGTGAAGATGATCTGCGCCGCCAGGGCGCAGACGAACAGTCCCATCAACCGGCTGACGATCTGCAAGCCCTGGTCGCCGAGGATGCGTTCGATGCGGTTGGACAGGTACAGCACCACCCCCACGGTGAGGCTGGCCAGGGCGATGCTGAGGATGGCGGTGAGCTTGTCGTCCCAGTGCGGCTGGCTGACGCCCATCACCAGCAGGGCGCCGATGGTGCCCGGGCCCACGGTCAGGGGAATGGTCAGCGGGACTATGGTCACGTCCTGCTGCACGTTGTCGGTCTGCACCGCCGATTTGCCCTGGGCCATGCCCAGGGCAGAGATGAACAGCACACTGCCGGCGCCGATGCGGAAGGCGTCCACGGTGATGCCGAACACGCCGAAGATCACCCGGCCGAACAGGTACAGCAGGATGCTGGAGACCAGGGTCGCCAGGGCCACTTTCCAGGCCAGGCGCCGGCGCTCCTTGAGCGAATAGCCGCGGGTCAGGCTGATGAAGCACGAGAGCACGAAGAAGGGGCTGTAGAGCACCAGCATCTTCAGGTAAACGCTGAACAGCACGTGGAGCATGGTGGGAGCTCACGACTAAAGGAGGGCGAGCGAGAGTTTAACAGGCGCCGCAGAGCCTGTCGGCTCAACTGGTGTGCGCGGTGCTGCGCTCGCGCAGGTCGCGCTGGGTCACCCAGTGTTCCACCAGTTCCCGCAGTTGCGAGAGCTCCACGGGCTTGGCCATGTGCCCGTCCATGCCGGCCTGGCGCGCGCGCTCCTTGTGCTCGGCGAGGATGTGCGCGGTGAGCGCCACTACCGGGGTGCGTACCCGCTGGTTGCCGACTTCCCAGGCGCGCAGTTGCTGGGTGGCGGAGAAGCCGTCGAGCACCGGCATTTCGCAGTCCATCAGTACCAGGTCGTAGCGGTTGGCTTTCATTGCCTGCAAGGCTTCCTCGCCGTTGCTGGCGGTATCGGGCTGCAGGTTGAGCTTGCCGAGCATGCCGCGGATGACCTTGGTGGAAATACTGTTGTCCTCGGCCACCAGGATGCGGAAGTCGCTGGGCACGGTGACTGGCGCCGGGGCCTGGGCAGCGTGCGCCGGCTGGTTGTAGGGGGCGGCGGGGGCCTTGTCGCGCTGATTGAGTTCGTCCGCCAGGGTGGTCTTGAGGGTGTAGCCGGCCACTGGCTTGGCGAGGATGCGCTTGATCCCGGCATTGCGTGCAATCACCTTGCTCGGCGCATTGCTGATGCCGGTGAGCATGATCAGCAGGATGTCGTGGTTCAGGCTCGGGTCTTCCTTGATCTTCGCCGCCAGTTGCATGCCGGTCATGCCGGGCATGTTCTGGTCCAGCAATACCACGTCGAAGTAGTCCCGCAGGTGCGCCTTGGTGCGTAGCAGGGCCAGGGCTTCCTTGCCCGATGGCACGGCGCTGACGTTCAGGCCCCAGGCACTGCACTGCTGTACCAGCACCTTGCGGCAGGTGTCGTTGTCGTCCACCACCAGTACCCGCGCGCCCTGCAGGGGGCCGTCGAGGTCGGCGGTCGGGTGTTCCAGGCGCTCGGCATCCAGGGGCAGGGTCAGCCACAGGGTGCTGCCCTGGTTGGTGCCGCTCTTGATGCCGAACTCGCCATGCATCAGCAGGATCAGTTGACGGGCGATCACCAGCCCCAGGTTGCCCCCCAGGCGGGTGGTGGCGAGGAAGTTCTTGCTGTGCAGCTCGGTGTGCAGCAGGGCTTCGCGCTCTTCGGCCTCCATCGGCTGGCCGCTGTCCTGCACGGCGATGCGCAGGCGCGGTTTGCTGCTGCGCTCGTCGAGGGCGACGACGATCAGCACTTCGCCTTCATCGGTCTTCTTCAGGGCATTTTCCAACAGGCTCAGCAGGGCCTGGCGCAGGCGTGTCGGGTCACCGCTGATGACCCGTGGCACCTGGGGCTGGATGAAACTGATCAGCTCGACGTTCTGCTGTTCGGCCTTGGCCCGGAAGATGCTCAGGCAGTCTTCGATCAGGGCGTTGAGGTCGAACTGCACATCGTCCAGTTCGATCTGCCCGGACTCCAGCTTGGAGATGTCGAGGATCTCGTTGATCAGGGTCAGCAGCTCGTTGCCGGCACTGTGGATGGTCTGCACGTAATCGCGCTGCTTGACCGACAGCGGGGTGCCCAGCAGCAGCTCGGTCATGCCCAGCACGCCGTTCATCGGGGTGCGGATCTCGTGGCTGATCTTGGCCAGGAACTCGGCCTTGGCATTGACCTCGGCGGTGCTGGCGGCCAGGTCGCGGCTGACGCTGAAGCGGTTCTCGGTGATGTTGCGCTGGCGCTCGCCCAGGGCAATGCTCATCAGCAGCCCGGCGATGCACACCACGCTCAAGAGGGTGACGATCAGGCCTTGCGGGGCCACCAGGGTCAGCCCCAGCAGGGCCGGCAGGATCACCAGGGTGCCGAGGTTGAAGATCACCATGGCGGCGACGAACAGGCGCGCCGGGCGATAGCCCTTGTGCCAGTGATAGCCGCCGACGAACAGCATGCTCAGGCCGGCCAGGGCCACCAGGCCGTAGGTGATGATGTTCAGCGGCAGGGTATCGACGAACAGCAGCAACAGGCCGAACAGGCTGATCAGCAGGATGTTGCCCAGCAGCAGGCGGTTCAGCGGATGCGCGCCCAGAGGGGTGAAAAAGCGGTAGGCGAACATCATCCCGCAGGGCGCGGTCAGCAGCAGGGCGATATAGGCCCCCGGCGTCTGCAGGGCTTCCCAGGCCGGGAGCCAGGGCCCGAACAGGTTCAGCAGCATCAGCAGGCTGAGGGTCAGCAGCCCTTCGCAGGCTGCCAGCCACAGGCTGCTGCGCGAACGGGTGTAGGCGAAGCGGGTGAGGTTGTGCAGGATCAGCATCGCCAGGCAGCCGAACAGCAGGCCGTAGATCAGCGTCTGGCTCTGGTCGGCCGCGCCCATCACCGCCGATTGCAGGGTGATGAAGGGGCGCAGTTCGTGTTCGGACACCAGGCGTACATAGACGTCCAGTGGCTTGGCGCTTTGCGGCAGCGGCAGCATGAAGTCGCTGCTGGGCAGGGGCTTTTGCGCCTGCGACGGGCCGGAGCCGGTGTTCACTTGCTCGATCAGCTTGTCGCCTTCGAGCACGTAGAGGTTCAGGTGGGACAGGTCGGGGGCGAAGATCCGCAGGATCTGCTCATGGGTTCCCGGTTGCAGCTTGAAGCGTAGCCACAGGGCGCCATCGGGCTCGGCGGCGGTAAGCTTGTCCAGCTCGATCGGGCTGAACTGGTTGGTGTAGCGCGGGGAGCGGATGTCACTGAGCTGCAGGTCGGCCTGTTCGTCGAGCAAAACCGCCCAGCCACTGCCTTGAGCGGCCAGGGCCGGGTTCAAGCAGAGCAGGGTCAGCAAGGTGACGGTGAAGCCTAGGGCAATCCTGAGCCAGCGCACGGCGAAATCCCTTCGTTGGTTGATGCCTGATTATAACTATGCGCGGCGTAATGACCGCACGGCAAGGGCGTGTGCCCTTGCCGGGGTCAACGACAGCCTTACTCCTGGCCGCGCTCGCGGGCAATGGCGCGGTAGCCGATGTCCTTGCGGTAGAAGCAGCCCTGCCAGTCGATCTCGGCCGCCAGGCGGTAGGCCTGTTGCTGAGCCGCGTCGACACTGTCACCCATGGCGGTAGCGCACAGTACCCGGCCGCCGGAGGTCACGACCTGGCCATCCTTGAGTGCGGTACCGGCGTGGAACACCTTGCCTTCCAGTGCTGCCGCGGCGTCCAGGCCAGTGATGGCCGCGCCCTTGGCATAGTCACCAGGATAGCCGCCTGCCGCCAGAACGATACCCAGGCTCGGGCGTGGGTCCCACTGCGCTTCGACCTTGTCCAGGGCCTGGGCCAGGGCGGCTTCCACCAGCAGCACCAGGCTCGATTGCAGGCGCAGCATCACCGGTTGGGTTTCCGGATCGCCGAAGCGGCAGTTGAACTCGATGACTTTCGGGTTGCCGGCCTTGTCGATCATCAGCCCGGCATAGAGGAAGCCGGTGTAGACGTTGCCTTCCTCGGCCATGCCGCGCACGGTGGGCCAGATCACCAGATCCATCACCCGCTGGTGCACTTCTGAAGTGACCACCGGTGCCGGGGAGTAGGCGCCCATGCCACCGGTATTGGGGCCAGTGTCGCCGTCGCCGACGCGCTTGTGGTCCTGGCTGGTGGCCATGGGCAGCACGTTCTTGCCGTCGACCATGACGATGAAGCTGGCTTCCTCGCCGTCGAGGAACTCCTCGATCACCACGCGGGAACCGGCGTCGCCGAAGGCATTGCCGGCCAGCATGTCGCGCACCGCTTCCTCGGCTTCGGCCAGGGTCATGGCCACGATCACGCCTTTGCCGGCGGCCAGGCCGTCGGCCTTGATCACGATCGGGGCGCCTTTTTCACGCAGGTAAGCCAGGGCCGGCTCGATCTCGGTGAAGTTCTGATAGTCGGCAGTAGGGATCTTGTGGCGGGCGAGGAAATCCTTGGTGAAGGCTTTCGAACCTTCCAGCTGCGCAGCACCGGCAGTCGGGCCGAAGCAGTCCAGGCCACGGGAGCGGAACAGGTCGACCACGCCAGCCACCAGCGGCACTTCCGGGCCGACGATGGTCAGGGACACATTCTTCTGAGCAAAGTCTGCAAGCTGCTCCAGGGCCAGGACGTCGATGGCGACGTTCTCGCACTTGGCCTCGATGGCGGTGCCGGCGTTGCCTGGGGCGACGAACACTTTCTGAACCCGTGGGTCCTGAGCGACTTTCCAGGCCAGAGCGTGTTCACGACCGCCGCTACCAATGATCAGTACATTCATTTCAAAAACCTCGGATGACGCTAATTCTGTTTTGGAACCTGAAGAGCTGGACGCCTCAGGAGGTTGCAATGACAGTGGTAGATGCAAGGCGGAGCCCACCTCGATGAGCGCAGTTGCCTGTTGGCAATGAGCATCATCGAGGTGGGCTCCAACGCAGCAGATGCCGGTGTCAGTGCGACCGTTGTCGTATCAGTGACGGAAGTGGCGCATGCCGGTGAACACCATGGCAATGCCCGCTTCGTCGGCCGCGGCAATCACTTCGTTGTCACGCATCGAGCCGCCGGGCTGGATCACCGCGGTGATGCCGACCTTGGCGGCGTTGTCCAGGCCGTCGCGGAACGGGAAGAACGCATCGGAGGCCATGACCGAACCGGCGACTTGCAAGCCGGCGTGCTCGGCCTTGATGGCGGCGATTCGCGCGGAGTTCACGCGGCTCATCTGGCCGGCGCCGACACCGATGGTCTGGCGGTTCTTGGCGTAGACGATGGCGTTGGACTTGACGTACTTGGCGACTTTCCAGGCGAAGATCAGGTCGTTGATCTCTTGCTCGGTCGGGGCGCGCTTGGTCACGACTTTCAGGTCATCGGCACTGATCATGCCGATGTCGCGGCTCTGCACCAGCAGGCCGCCGTTGACGCGCTTGTAATCCCAGGCCGCAGCGCGCTCAGCCGACCACTGGCCGCAGGCCAGCAGGCGCACGTTGGCCTTGGCAGCGACGATGGCGCGGGCTTCTTCACTCACGGATGGGGCAATGATCACTTCGACGAACTGACGCTCGACGATGGCCTTGGCGGTGGCTGCATCCAGCTCGCGGTTGAAGGCGATGATGCCGCCGAAGGCCGATTCGGTGTCGGTGGCGTAGGCCAGTTCGTACGCCTGGCGGATACCGCCTTCAGCGTCCGGGCTGACCGCCACGCCGCACGGGTTGGCGTGCTTGACGATGACGCAGGCCGGCTTGACGAAGCTCTTCACGCATTCCAGCGCGGCGTCGGTGTCGGCCACGTTGTTGTAGGACAGCTCTTTGCCTTGCAGTTGGGTCGCGGTGGCGATGCCGACTTCAGCAGGCTTGGCCTCAACGTAGAACGCCGCGCTCTGGTGCGGGTTCTCGCCGTAGCGCATTTCCTGGGCCTTGATGAACTGGCTGTTGAAGGTGCGCGGGAATTCGCTGCGATCTTCTGTGCTGAGGGTTTCGGCGGCCTGGTTCACGGTGCCCATGTAGTTGGCGATCATGCCGTCGTACGCAGCGGTGTGTTCGAAGGCCTTGAGCATCAGGTCGAAGCGCTGGGCGTAAGTCAGGCCACCGGCCTTGAGGCTTTCCAGGACGCCGGCGTAGTCGCTGGCATTGACCACGATGGCCACGTCCTTATGGTTCTTGGCCGCCGAGCGGACCATGGTCGGGCCGCCGATGTCGATGTTCTCGATGGCGGTCGGCAGGTCGCAGCCAGGCTTGTTGATGGTGGCTTCGAACGGGTAGAGGTTGACCGCGACCAGGTCGATCGGCTTGATCCCGTGCTCGTTCATGATGGCGTCGTCAATGCCGCGACGGCCGAGGATACCGCCGTGGATTTTCGGGTGCAGGGTCTTCACCCGGCCATCCATCATTTCCGCGAAACCGGTGTAATCCGCGACTTCCACTGCGGACACGCCGTTGTCCTGCAGCAGTTTGAAGGTCCCGCCGGTGGAGAGGATCTCCACACCAAGGGCTTCCAGCTCCTTGGCGAATTCGAGGATCCCGGTCTTGTCGGAAACACTGATCAAGGCGCGGCGGATCGGCAGGCGGGTAGTCTGGTCGGTCATCTCAATTTCCATCAAAAGCAAAGGAGTCAGCAAAAAAGGCGACCGTTTTTTACGCGGGCGCCTTTCTGGTTTGATTGAATGCTTACAGCAAATCGTACTGCTTGAGTTTCTTGCGCAGGGTACCGCGGTTCAGACCCAGGAGTTCGCTGGCCTTGGTCTGGTTGCCCTTGACGTAGTTCATCACGCTTTCGAGCAACGGAGCCTCGACTTCGGAGAGCACCAGGTTGTACACGTCCGTGACGGCAGCGCCCTCAAGGTGGGCGAAATAATTGTGCAGCGCCTTCTCGACACTCCCGCGAAGGGTCTGGCCTTCTTCGCTGGGTGTATTGAGGTGCTGTTTCAAATTCACGTTGTCGCTCACGGGTGTTGTTCCACTCACTAAAGTCTCGGTCATCATCGTCATGCGGCCACCCCCTCTCCGTCCCCTGTTTCCAGGCTCTTGTAACGTCCGGCAAAGAACTCACGAACGTTGGCGCATTGTGCTTCCGTATCTTCCAAACGATTGAAGTGGGCGCGAAACTCCCTGGCGCCCGGCAGGGTTGCGAGATACCAGCCCACATGCTTGCGCGCAATGCGTACGCCCATGACATCTCCATAGAAGGCATGCAGCGCGGCCAGGTGCTCTAGCAGAATACGTTCCACCTCGAACAGCTCCGGTGCCGGGAGGGTTTCACCGGTACTGAGGAAGTGTTCGATCTCACGAAAAATCCATGGCCGCCCCTGGGCGGCCCGGCCGATCAACAGCCCGTCGGCGCCGGTGGCGTGCAACACCCGCCGGGCCTTTTCCGGCGAGTCGATATCGCCATTGGCAAAGACCGGGATCGACACCGCCTGCTTGATCGCGGCAATGGTGTCGTACTCGGCTTCACCGGTGTACAGGTCGGCCCGGGTCCGACCATGGACCGCCAGTGCCGTGATGCCGGCCTGCTCGGCGATCTTCGCCACCGTCATGCCGTTCTTGTTCTCCCGGTCCCAGCCGGTGCGGATCTTCAGGGTGACCGGTACATCCACAGCGGCCACTACTGCCTGGAGAATCTCGTTGACCAGGGCTTCGTCCTTCAGCAACGCGGAGCCGGCGGCCTTGTTGCAGACCTTCTTGGCCGGGCAACCCATGTTGATATCAATAATCTGTGCGCCCAACTCGACGTTGGCGCGGGCGGCGTCTGCCAGCATCTGTGCATCACCCCCGGCAATCTGCACCGAGCGGGGCTCGGGATCGCCTTCGTGGATCATGCGCAACCGCGATTTGCGGCTGTTCCACAAGCTCATGTCGCTGGTGACCATTTCCGAGACTACAAGGCCCGCGCCCAATTGCTTGCAAAGCTGACGAAAGGGCTGGTCTGTAACCCCCGCCATCGGGGCGAGAATCAAACCGTTGTGCACTGTATATGGGCCGATGCGTACCGCCGACATAGGACTTCCCTGTTGTGGGGCCGGATCATGAGAGTTCGAAAAAGGGTTGGCATGATACCCGCTCTCGATGACCGGATAAAGGCTGAATTGGATAAAATCTGAACAGTTCTTCTGTAACGTCCTGGAAGCAATCCAGGCGAAACAGTCATAAAACTGTCGTTAATCCAGAGTCGTCCGTGAACTTGTGCAGCCGATTCACTCAGGCGAGTGGAAACTCAGACTGTAGTTCACCGCTTTCGGGCCGGGGTCAAGAATATCCAGGGCGATGTGAATCGGGGTCTGCGGCGGCATTTCCGCCGCATCCTGCAAGTCACCGCCCAGGTATTCCCCGGGCTTGAAGCTGCGGCTGGCGATCAGGTGGCCGTTGAGGTCGGCGAAGCGCAGCTCAAGCAGCGGGAAGGGTTGGGAGAAGGGCGCGCGGTTATAGATGATGGCGTCCACCACCAGGGCGCCGCTGAATTCCGGATGGCTGCGTACCACCAGGTTGCTGCTCTTGATCCGGGCGATGTCGACCCGGGAAGGTACCGTGCAGCCGAATTCCGGGCACAGTTGCTGGAACCAGGGGCGGTACTGGTCCTGGCGGGCCAGCTCATCAAAGTGATAGGCGACGTATTGTCCCACCAGGCCGCCGGCGGCCAGCAGGATCAGCAGCAGCCAGAGCAGGCGCTTGCCCCAGGGCGAGCGGCGCTTCTGCCAGTCGAGGTGGAGCGGGTCGTCCACCAGGTCCAGCAGCACCTCTTCCTTGACCCCGGGCTCGTTGCGCTCGCGGCGCTTCTTGCCGGAGACGGCGGGCTCGTCGTCCTGGTCGTCCGGGTTGGCAGGCGAGTGAGGTTCCAGGTCATCGTCCAGGCGCAACCTGGGCGCCTGGGGTTCGTCGTCCAGGTCCGCGAGGTTGAACGACAGCGACGGTTCGGTGCGGCTGGGCTTGGGTGGTTCGGCGCTGGGTTCGGCGTCGTCCGGTTGCACCTTGGGGGGCGAAGGCTCGCTGTCGTCCCGTTCGGCGGCGCTGCCGAACAGTCCGTCCGGCCAGTGCGCCTCGTCGGCGTCCTGGGTGTCGCGCCGGGCGCTGAGGCTGCCTTCCTTGTGCTCGCGTTCCTGGCCAAAGGCCTTGGCTGGCTGGATTTCACGCTGTTCGAGCTTGGCCAGTTCCTCATCGAGGTCCAGGTGATCCAGGTCCATCTCGGCGGCCGACCATTGCTTCTGGCTGATGGCGCGCTGAGGAGCGGCAGGGGCCGCGGGGGGTGGCAGATCCGGCTCGGGTGCCGCCGGTGCCGGCGCCACGGTCGCTGCGGGAGCAGCCGGTGGCGCTACGGGTTTGGCAGCGGCTTTCGAGGTGGCAGCTTCCTTGGCCGCGCGCTGCTCGAGCAACTGCCGTGCGGCGTTGAACACCTGCAGGCAGGAGCCACAGCGAACCACTCCACGGGCCACGCTCAACTGGGCGTGGCTGACGCGGAAGCGGGTTTGGCAATGCGGGCACTGGGTGACGAAACTGTCGGTCATGCGGCCATCCGGATTATGCAGGCGGCCATTCTAGCGCCGACGGCCGGTGATGCGCACCCAGCCATCAAGGGTGGCGATCGGGTCCAGATCGAAGTCCTGGGCATAAGCTGCGGCGACTTCCTCGCCCTGTTCGGCAAGGATGCCGGAAAGCGCCAGGCGCCCGCCGGACTTGACCAGCCCCGAAAGCTGCGGCGCCAGGGCCACCAGTGGCCCGGCCAGGATGTTGGCCACCAGTACATCGGCTTGCACCTGGGGCAGTTGCTCGGGCAGGTAGAGCGGGAACAGCTCGTCGGCAATGCCGTTGCGCCCGGCGTTGTCACGGGAGGCTTCCAGGGCTTGCACGTCGATGTCGGTGCCCACCGCCTGTTTGGCGCCCAGCAACAGGGCGGCAATGGCCAGGATCCCCGAGCCGCAGCCGAAGTCCAGCACGTTGCAGTCCTTCAGGTCCTGGCCGTCCAGCCATTCCAGGCACAGGGCGGTGGTCGGGTGGGTGCCGGTGCCGAAGGCCAGGCCCGGGTCCAGCAGCAGGTTCACGGCCTCGGGCTCCGGCGCGGCGTGCCAGCTGGGAACGATCCACAGGCGCTGGCCGAAACGCATGGGCTGGAAGTTGTCCATCCAGCTGCGCTCCCAATCCTGGTCTTCGATGACTTCGCTGTGATGCTCGGGCAGCGGGCCGCCGGTCAGCAGCTCCATGTGGGCGAGTACGCTGGCGGCTTCGGTGCCGCCCTCGAACAGGGCCAGCAGATGGGTGTGGGACCAGAGCGGGGTGGTGTTCAGTTCAGGTTCGAAGATCGGCTGATCCTCGGCGTCCATGAAGGTGACCGAGACGGCACCGACTTCAAGAAAAGCGTCTTCGTAGGTTTCGGCTTGTTCTGGGCTGATGGCGAGACGGACTTGCAGCCAAGGCATGGCGGGCACCTTTGAAAATATGTGATGTGCAGCCTAGTGGGCCGCGAGAAGCGCGCAAGTTTACGCGAGACGCCCCTTGGGAGCGAGGGGGATGCCCTGTGCTTGGTCGCAAGGACGGTTGATCAGAGAATGGCCGCTGCGCGGTTCGCGAGCGGGCTCGCTCCTGCAGGGCGGCGGATACGACAAGGCCGCTCGAAAGCGGCCTTGTCGGTGTGGCGGGTGCCGATCAGTGTTGCTCGGCCAGCTTGTGCTCGAGGTAGTGAATGTTCACGCCCCCTTTGCAGAAGCCTTCGTCACGGGTCAGGTCGCGGTGCAGCGGGATGTTGGTCTTGATCCCGTCGACGACGATTTCGTCCAGCGCATTGCGCATGCGCGCCATGGCTTCGTCACGGGTGGCCCCGTAGGTGATCAGCTTGCCGATCAACGAATCGTAGTTCGGTGGAACCGCGTAACCGCTGTACAGGTGCGAGTCGACGCGCACGCCGTTGCCGCCCGGGGCATGGAAATGCTTGACCGTGCCTGGGCTTGGCATGAAGGTTTTCGGGTCTTCGGCGTTGATCCGGCATTCCAGCGCGTGGCCGCGGATCACGACGTCGTCCTGGGTGAACGACAGCTTGTTGCCGGCGGCAATGCTGAGCATTTCCTTGACGATGTCGATACCGGTCACCATTTCCGATACCGGGTGCTCTACCTGCACGCGAGTGTTCATCTCGATGAAGTAGAAGCGGCCGTTCTCGTAGAGGAACTCGAACGTGCCGGCGCCACGGTAGCCGATGTCGATGCACGCCTTGACGCAGCGGGCGAAGACTTCCTGGCGCGCAGTCTCGTCGATGCCCGGTGCCGGCGCTTCTTCGAGGACCTTCTGGTGCCGACGCTGCAGCGAGCAGTCGCGGTCGCCCAGGTGGATGGCATTGCCCTGGCCGTCGGACAGCACCTGGACTTCCACGTGACGTGGGTTGGTCAGGAACTTCTCCAGGTAGACCATCGGGTTGCCGAACGCCGCGCCGGCTTCGGAGCGGGTCAGCTTCGCCGAGGCGATCAGGTCTTCTTCCTTGTGCACCACGCGCATGCCGCGACCACCACCGCCGCCGGCGGCCTTGATGATCACCGGGTAGCCGACTTCACGGCCGATGCGCAGGGCGGTTTCCTCGTCTTCCGGCAGCGGGCCGTCGGAACCTGGAACCGTCGGTACGCCGGCAGCGATCATGGCGTGCTTGGCGGAAACCTTGTCGCCCATCAGGCGGATGGTCTCGGCTTTCGGGCCGATGAAGGCGAAGCCGGAGTTTTCCACCTGTTCGGCGAAGTCGGCGTTTTCCGCGAGGAAGCCGTAGCCAGGGTGGATCGCCGTGGCGCCAGTGACTTCAGCGGCCGCGATGATGGCCGGGATGTGCAGGTAGGACTGCGCGGCTTGCGCAGGGCCGATGCATACCGATTCGTCTGCCAGGCCCAGGTGCATCAGCTCCTTGTCGGCCTTGGAGTAGACGGCTACGGTCTTGATCCCCATTTCCTTGCAGGCACGCAGGATCCGCAGGGCGATTTCGCCGCGGTTGGCGATCAGGACTTTTTCCAACTTCGCAGGCTTCAACATCAAAGACTCTCCGCGGTTCAAACGATGGTGAACAGCGGTTGGTCGTACTCAACCGGCTGGCCGTCTTCGACAAGAATGGACTCGATCACACCGCTGGTTTCAGCTTCGATGTGGTTCATCATCTTCATCGCTTCGACGATGCACAGGGTGTCGCCCTTCTTCACGCTCTGGCCGACTTCAACGAAGGCTGGCGAGGTAGGCGAAGACTTGCGGTAGAAAGTACCGACCATTGGCGAACGGGCCACGGTGCCGTTCAGCGCGGGTGCGGCCGGTGCTGCAGGAGCGGCGGCAGCAGGAGCGGCAGCGGCAGGCGCAGCCACTGGAGCGGCAACCGGAGCCGGTGCGTAGTACTGCTGGGCTGGAGTCTTGCTGTGGCGGCTGATGCGTACGGACTCTTCGCCTTCCTTGATCTCCAGCTCGTCGATGCCGGACTCTTCCAGCAGTTCGATCAGTTTCTTAACTTTACGGATATCCATGAATCATCAACTCCCAAGGGTCGGTCAGGGGCGTTTATCGCTTGTCGTTCAAGCGTTTGCCTGACGTTCAAGCTGTTCTAGGGCGGCCTCCAGGGCCAGTCGGTAACCGCTGGCGCCAAGGCCGCAGATCACTCCCACCGCAACATCGGAGAAGTAGGAGTGATGACGGAAAGGTTCGCGTTTGTGCACGTTGGACAAATGCACTTCGATGAATGGGATGCTCACCGCCAGCAGCGCGTCACGTAATGCGACGCTTGTATGCGTAAAAGCTGCTGGATTGATCAAAATGAAATCCACGCCTTCATCGCGGGCGGCATGGATGCGCTCGATCAATTCGTACTCGGCATTGCTCTGCAGGTACTGCAGATGGTGCCCGGCATCACGGGCCCGTTGCTCCAGGTCCTGGTTGATCTGGGCCAGGGTAGTTGCACCGTAGACCCCCGGTTCACGGGTGCCGAGCAGGTTCAGGTTGGGTCCGTGAAGAACCAGTAGGGTGGCCATCGGTTGTTCCTTGTTATCGGGGGCTGTTGTCAGAACCCGGCGACTATGCCGGAAAGACTTTATGACTGTCCAGTTCTCTGCAATAGCCAGCACGATGACCGATGTTTGCGCAAAATATGTGACCGACAGATTAAATCCGGTCATTTGCCCTCAAGAAGGGGGGCGTGCTTCTTGTCGCCCGTTTCGTCGCTGATGGCGGTGGGTTGTGGTTTGCGCGCCCGTTTCAGAGCCTAGACGCGGAACGCTTGGACGGCCGTATGCAATTGCCCGCCCAGGTCCAGCAGGTTCTCGCCCTGGGCCCGGCCTTCGCCGATGCGCAGCAGGTTGTCGCCGCCCAACTGGTGGATGCGTTCGCTGTGATCGCGGATTTCGCTCACCGCGCCGCTCTGCTGGGCAGTGACATCGGCGATCCGCACGGCGGTATCGGCGATGGTCTGGATCGCCCCGACGATTTCGTCCAGGGCGCCATCGGCGGCCTGGGCCTGGCCGGCGGTGGCCTCGGCGTGTTCGACCTGGGCGCGCATGCCTTGTACCGATTGCTGGGCGGCGGCCTGCAGGCCGGCGATCAGGGTCTGGATCTCCGCGGTGGCCCCGGCGGTGCGCTGGGCCAGGGAGCGCACTTCTTCGGCGACCACGGCAAAACCGCGGCCCATTTCCCCGGCGCGGGCGGCTTCGATGGCGGCGTTGAGGGCCAGCAGGTTGGTCTGGTCGGCGATGGAGCGGATCACCGTCAGCACGCCGCCGATGGTGGCGGATTCCTGCGCCAGGTGTTCGATCATCTGCGCGTTGCCCTGGACTTCCCCGACAAGGGCGTGCAGCCCGGTGAGGCTCAGGCCTATGACTTTCTGCCCCTGCTGCACGGCGAGGCCAGCACTGCGGCTGGCGTCGGCGGCCTGGCTGGCGTCCCCGGCGACCTGCTGGATGGTGGCTTCCAGTTCGCCCAGGGCATCGCGGATCTGTGCGGTGTCGCCGGCCTGGCGCTCGGCGCCGCTGTGCAGGCCGCTGCTCAGGTCGGCCAGGGCGCGGCTGCTGCCGGCCACTTGTTCGGCGTTCTGGCGGATGGTGCCCACCAGGTCCACCAGGTAGGCGCGCAGGCGGTTCAGGGACTCCTCGATGTCATGCAGCTCGCGGTTGGTCTTGCCCAGCTGGATCGGTCGGCTGAAGTCGCCTTCGGCCCAGGTCGACAGCGCCGGGGCGAGGTTGGTCAGAACCCGCGCCAGCTTGCGCTGCAAGGTGTCGATCACCAGGGCGATCAACAGGATCAGGCCGATCATCAGCCCCTGCATCAGCCGCACTTCGCCCTGGATCTGCCCGTGCTGGGCCCGTACCGCCGGTTCCAGCTCGGCGATGGCCTGGCGCACGGCGTTGATCTTCAGCAGGGTTGCGGCGCTCAGGTCGGCGCGCTTCTGGATCTGCTCGCGGGTGCGTTGCAGTTCTGCCGGATAGCGGCTGAGCAGGCTGTTGAGTTCACGCTTGAAGCCTATGCCGGCATCTTCGGCGGCGGCTTTTTCGGTGTTTTCCAGGCCCATCATGGCGGCGAAATCATCGGTGCCCGATTCGCTGCTGGCGGCCACGCCCAATAAAGGCAGGGCTTCGAGCTGATCGGCCTGGGCGCGGATGCTGTTCACTTCCCGTTCCACATCGGCGGCCAGCTCGCTGCGGCCACTGCTCACCAGCTTGTCCCGGGCCAGGGAGAGCTTGCCCAGGTGCTGGGAGGCGGTGAGCAATAAAGGCAGGTAGTTCGCCGCTTCCGCGCTCTTGGCCCCGCTGGCGTACTGGCTGAGCTGCTCCAGGTTGGCGCCCAGCTCGCGTTCGGCCTGCAACAGCAGGGCCTGGGGATCGCCTGCCAACTTGCCGGCGGCCAGCAGGTCGGTCTTGCTGAAGTCGTCGAGGCTGGCCAGGCTCGGGCGCAGGCTTTGCGCCAGCGGTAGCGGCAGTTCGCCCAGCTCGCCCTGCAGGGTTTCCAGGGCCTGGGCCGCACTGCTCAGGCGCAGGGCATCGCCGCTGGCCAGGTAGTCTTCGATATTGCGCGCCACCTGGTTCTGAAACTGCTGGGACAGCCCCAGGTAGCGCTCCATCAATAGATAGGGGCGTTCCAGGGCCCGTTGCGACCACCACAGCGTCGCCCCAAGGGCGAGGCAAACGGCAACGAGCAGCAGGGTATTGAGATTGGTCAGCAGCTTCAGGCGCATCGGGGCTCTACCAACGGCATAAATGGTAAGCGCCTGAATTTATTGCGTTTGTATTACAAGGTTATGACCGAATCGGTGGATTCGGATGAAAAGATGGCACTTTGACTTGATCGCGCGGCCTGGACCCGATTGCGCCCACCATGCTTGGCCCGGTACAGGGCTTCGTCGGCCTGGCTGGCCATCATCAGGCTGTCGGAATCCTCCTGCATTTCCACCACCCCGGCGCTGAAGGTGCACCACAGGTCCTGGGGCTGGGCCGGGTAGTGGATCTCGGCAAAGCGCTGGCGGATTTCGTCCAGAACCTTGCACGCGGCGTCCTGGTCGGTGTCGGGCATGACAATGGCAAATTCTTCGCCGCCGTAGCGGCCGATGAAGTCGGTCTTGCGCAGGCGCTGTTTGAGAAACAGCGCCAGGCTCTTGATCACCCGGTCGCCCATGGGGTGGCCGTGGCTGTCGTTGACCCGCTTGAAGTGGTCGATATCCAGCATGGCGAAGCTCAGCGGCTTGCCCTCGCGACGGGCGCGGAAACTGCAGTCTTCCAGCAGTTGCAGGATATGGGTGTGGTTGTACAGGCCGGTGAGGCTGTCGCGGACCATTCGCGCCTTGAGGTTGCGCGCCCGGGCCGCGCGGTTGCGCACGGTGGTGATCAGGTGCCGGGGCTTGATCGGCTTGGTGAGGAAGTCGTCGCCGCCTTCGCTCATGGCGTCCAGCTGCTTGTCCAGGTCGTCCTCGGCGGACAGGTAGATGATCGGCACGCTGACGTAGCGGTCGTTGTGGCGGATTACCTTGGCCAGCTCGGTGCCGGTGCAGGCCGGCATGTACATGTCGAGAATGATCAGGTCCGGCTGGAAGTCCGCCAGCTCGGCCATGGCCTGGATCGGTTCGATCAGGGTGCGGGTGACGATCCCGGCACTGTTGAGCAGGCGCTCGGTGTGCAGGGCCTGGGCCCGGGAGTCGTCGATGATCAGCACTTTATAAGGTTCGTACTGGGCGACGCAGGTCAGTACTTCGATTTTTTCCAGCAGGCTGGAGGCTTCCAGGGTGCCGGTGAGGAATTCCTGGCCGCCGGCGCGCACTGCGGCCAGGCGCGTCGGGGTGTCGGTTTCATGCAGGCTGAAGAACAGCAGCGGGAGTTTCTGCTCCAGGCCGACCTGGGCCTCGGCGGCCAGGGTCAGGCCCATGCCGGCACCGCAGAAATCCACATCGATGACGATGGCCGCCGGCAGGCGTTCGACCATGGACGAACGAAAGGCCGGAATGCTGTCCAGGGACTGGGCGCTGAGGCCGAAGAATTCCAACTGCTTGGCCAGGCGCTCGGCCCGGTCGTGGTCCTGCAGCATCACGTAGATCGGCTTGCGCAGGGGCGGCAGGAAGGTCTGTTCCAGTTGGTCGCCGTGGCGCAGCCCGGTGCGCGACAGGCGCTGCATCAGGCGGTTGAGGTCGGTGATCAGGTTGCTGCTGAGGCGGCCACGGTTGGCGTCCACCGCTTCCAGGGACTGGCTGATGCTGCGGGCCAGCTGGGTATGTTCGGGTTGTTCGAAACGTTCGGCGAAGCGCAGCAGGCGCAGGTTGGCCTCGCACAGCTCCGACATGTCGGTGGTCGACCATTCGCTGCGTTGCAGACGCTGCCATATCTCAAGAATCTGACGTGCCTGATGAATTACCCGCTGGGCAAAGTGGTGCTTGAGGCGCTCACGGCTGGGGTCTTCTGGCTCGGTCATATCCTGACTACTAGTTAGGGTGCATGCTGAGATCGACTGGTGGCTCTATGCTAGCACCACTTTTGTGTCCCATGAGTGTCGTACGTCAATAATGTGCAAAGCGACGTTATTCAGTTCCTGACCGACTGGTCGCGTAGGCTCCGGACTGTGCTTCATTTATAGTGGCCAGCTGATTCGCAATCATTGCGCGGCGCGCATTTGCCGGAAGATTTATCCCGTCAAGGCAAGGCACGATGGAGTAGGGTTGTGGTCGAACCGATGAACTCAAGTGATTGAAAGGACATAGCCATGCTGGATTGGAAGAATCGCGCAGGCAGCGCGCCAGATCGTGCTGCCGAACCCAAGTCGGCGACACGCAGCTATTTCGGTGGCCTGCTGTTCAGTCGTGCCCTGGCCACCTTGCTGGGCCTGTATCTGCTGGTCACCGGTGCCCTGGGCTGGTACTGGAGCCAGGAGCCGGCGCTGTTCCCGGTCCAGCAGAACGCCCAGATCGCCGCCGAGAAGGAAGGCCGACAGATGGTGGTGGGCTACACCACCGTGGAAACCCTGAAGACCGTGGTCGGCACCCTGCTGGACAAGCCGGGTGGCTACATTTCCAACGACCGTTTTCCACCGGGGCTGTGGATGGACAACATGCCGAGCTGGGAATACGGCGTGCTGGTCCAGGTCCGCGACCTGACCCGTGCCCTGCGCAAGGACTTCGCCCGTTCCCAGTCGCAGTCCGCCGAAGACGCCGACCTGGCCAAGGCCGAGCCGCGCTTCAACTTCGACAACAAGAGCTGGATCCTGCCGTCCAGCGAATCGGAGTACCAGGAAGGCATCAACTCCCTGAGCCGCTACCAGGCGCGTCTGTCCGATCCGAACCAGAAGACCGCGCAGTTCTATGCCCGCGCCGACAACCTCAACAATTGGCTGGGTGACGTTGGCACGCGCCTGGGCTCGCTGTCCCAGCGCCTGTCGGCCAGCGTCGGCCGGGTCAAGCTCAATACTGCTCTGAAGACCGAAGTGCCGGCCCCCGGCCAGGGCCCGCAGGTCGATGAAGAAGTGGTGGAAACCCCGTGGATGCAGATCGACAACGTGTTCTACGAAGCCCGTGGCCAGGCCTGGGCGCTGTCGCACCTGCTGCGGGCCATCGAGGTGGACTTCGCCGATGTGCTGGCGAAGAAGAACGCCACCGTCAGCGTGCGCCAGATCATTCGCGAACTGGAAGCGTCCCAGGAGCCGGTCTGGAGCCCGATGATTCTCAATGGCAGCGGCTTCGGCGTGCTGGCCAACCACTCGCTGGTGATGGCCAACTATATTTCCCGGGCCAACGCGGCGGTCATCGACTTGCGTCAATTGCTCAATCAAGGCTGATCCATGGTCGCAACCGACAAAGAGGCGGCCCACCGCGCCGCCTCCGATGCAGAACAGATTGCCTGGGTCGATGGCGAAGACCAGTTGCTGGGCGCCATGGTCCGTTCCGAGTTGCGCGAGCGCGGCCTGATCGGGCGTGGCACCTACATCATGCTGTTCAACTCCGCCGGTGAGCTGTGCGTGCACCGGCGAACCCTGAGCAAGGCCATCTACCCGGGCTACTGGGACGTCGCCGCCGGCGGCATGGTCCTGGCCAGCGAGAGCTACGCCGAGTCGGCTGCCCGGGAACTGGAGGAGGAACTGGGGGTGAGCGGGGTGGAGCTGGTCGCCCACGATCATTTCTTCTTCGAGGACACCGGCAACCGCCTCTGGTGCTCGGCGTTCTGTGCGGTGTGGGACGGCCCGCTGCGCCTGCAGCCGGAAGAAGTCCTCGAAGCGCACTTCATGCCATTGGATCAGGTGCTGCGGGAAATCCACGAAAAGCCCTATTGCCCGGACTCCCTGGCTGCCCTGCAGCGCTATCTGGCACGGCGTCGCTAAAGTTGCATAAATTGGCGCTGATTGGCTCTTAGCAACCGGGCTTTTTGCCGTTACACTGCGCGACTTTTCAAGCTGAACCAGGCTGCCCTGGTTCAGTAGCGCTGCCCCTGCCTGAGTGGGGCTTCGCGGTCGATGGCACCGCCATGTGCTTCGACCAGTCTTTGTCCTCCCAAGAGGATTGCCGGTGGCCAAAAAAGCCGCATCCTTCGCCGCCCTTGGTGGCCTGGTATTTTCCACCGACGCAGGTCGACATTGCCCGGACTGTAGCCAGCCGGTAGCCGCCTGTATCTGCAAACAAACCGTGATCCCGGCCGGCGACGGCATTGCTCGCGTGCGCCGCGAAAGCAAGGGCCGTGGCGGCAAGACGGTGACCACCATCACCGGCGTGCCCCTGGCCGAAGATGCCCTCAAGGAGCTGGCCACGACGCTGAAGAAACGCTGTGGCACCGGCGGCGCCCTGAAAGACGGCGTCATCGAAATCCAGGGCGACCATGTCGAGCTACTCTTGGCGGAACTGGTCAAGCACGGTTTCAAGGCGAAGAAGTCCGGCGGCTAGCAGCCTCTGTGAAAACCACCTGTGACTGGACCCTGTCTTGATTCGCTCAGGACACCGGCGTCGTCTCCATGGTTTTCACAGAGCCTGTTCATGAACGGTTTCTAAACTCGGCACGGCGGGCGCGGTCTATTGCGCTTGCAGGCTAATCGTCATTTTCATTCTTTAGACTGCGCCAGCCCTGGAGTGGGGCGGCGCTCTATGACTTCTTTATAGGGGACTTCGATGTCCGTACGACGCACACGTAAAGACGATGGCAGCCAATGGACAGTTGCGGACAGCCGCAGTGTCTACGGGATTCGCCATTGGGGGGCCGGGTATTTCGCGATCAATGACGCCGGTCGCGTCGAAGTTCGTCCGAACGGCCCGAGCAGCTTGCCCATCGATCTGTTCGAACAGGTCGAGGAGCTGCGCAAGAGCGGCTTGTCCCTGCCGTTGCTGGTGCGCTTCCCGGACATCCTCCAGGACCGCGTGCGCCAGCTGACCGGTGCCTTCGATGCCAACATCGGGCGCCTGGAATACCAGAGCAAGTACACCGCGCTGTACCCGATCAAGGTCAACCAGCAAGAAGCGGTGATCGAGAACATCATCGCCACCCAGAATGTTTCCATCGGCCTGGAAGCCGGCTCCAAGCCGGAGCTGCTGGCGGTCCTGGCCCTGGCGCCCAAGGGCGGCACCATTGTCTGCAACGGCTACAAGGACCGCGAGTTCATCCGCCTGGCGCTGATGGGCCAGAAGCTGGGCCACAACGTGTTCATCGTCATCGAGAAAGAGTCCGAAGTGGGCCTGGTGATCGAGGAAGCGGCGTCCCTCAAGGTCAAGCCACAGGTGGGCCTGCGGGTGCGCCTGTCGTCCCTGGCTTCGAGCAAGTGGGCCGACACCGGTGGTGAAAAGTCCAAGTTCGGCCTGTCGGCGGCGCAACTGCTGTCGGTGGTGGAGCGCTTCCGCGCCGCCGGCCTGGACCAGGGCATCCGCCTGCTGCACTTCCACATGGGCTCGCAGATCGCCAACCTGGCGGACTACCAGCACGGCTTCAAGGAAGCGATCCGCTACTACGGCGAGCTGCGCAACCTCGGCCTGCCGGTGGACCACATCGACGTTGGCGGCGGCCTGGGTGTGGACTACGACGGCACCCACTCGCGCAACGCCAGTTCGATCAACTACGACATGGATGACTACGCCGGCGTGGTGGTGGGCATGCTCAAGGAATTCTGCGACGCGCAGAACCTGCCGCACCCGCACATCTTCTCCGAGAGCGGCCGCTCCCTGACCGCCCACCACGCCATGCTGGTGGTGCAGGTCACCGACGTCGAGAAGCACAACGACGACGTGCCGCAGATCGACAACAAGCAGGAGCTGCCGGAAACCGTGCAATGGCTGGTGGACCTGCTGGGCCCGACCGACATTGAAATGGTCACCGAAACCTACTGGCGCGCCACTCACTACATGAGCGACGTGGCCGCCCAGTACGCCGACGGCAAGCTGACCCTGGCCGAGAAAGCCCTGGCCGAGCAGTGCTACTTCGCCGTATGCCGGCGCCTGCACAACTCGCTCAAGGCGCGCCAGCGTTCCCACCGCCAGGTGCTGGACGAACTCAACGACAAGCTGGCCGACAAGTACATCTGCAACTTCTCGGTATTCCAGAGCCTGCCGGACACCTGGGCCATCGGCCAGGTCCTGCCGATCCTGCCGCTGCACCGCCTCGACGAAGAGCCGCTGCGCCGCGCGGTGCTGCAGGACCTGACCTGCGACTCCGACGGCAAGATCAAACAGTACGTCGACGAGCAGAGCATCGAGACCAGCCTGCCGGTACACGGCCTCAACGAGGGTGAGGACTACCTGCTGGGGATCTTCCTGGTGGGCGCCTACCAGGAAATCCTTGGTGACATGCACAACCTGTTCGGCGACACCGACTCGGTGAACATCTACCAGCGGGCCAATGGCAGCGTGTACCACGCCGGGATCGAGACCCACGACACCATCGAAGACATGCTGCGCTACGTGCACCTGTCGCCGGAGGAGTTGATGACCCACTACCGCGACAAGGTGGCCAGCGCCAAGATCAGCGCCGCCGAGCGTACCCAGTTCCTTGACGCATTGCGCCTGGGCCTGACCCGTTCGTCCTACCTGTCTTCCTGACAGCCCCGGCGAACCCTGGAAACCCACCGCTTGCGGTGGGTTTTTTTTGCCCGCAATTCAGGCTGTACGGCCTGCGGGCACGAGGTTCAGCGAGCCTCGGCGAACCAGCGGTCGCGGCGCTGCAGGTGCCAGGCGAAGGCACCCAGGGTCAGGCTGCGCAGGAACATGAACAGCAGGAACGTCAGCCACAGGCCGTGGTTGCCCAGGCCTTGCAGCGCCCAGGCAAAAGGCAGCAGCAGGAGCACGGTCAGCAACATGCCGTTGCGCATTTCCCGGGCCCGGGTGGCGCCGATGAACAGGCCGTCCAGCAGGTAGCTCCAGACCGCAATCAACGGCAGTACGGCGAGGTAGGGCAGGTAGGTAAAGGCGGTCTGGCGCACGTCGGGAATATCGGTCTGCATTTCGATGAACAGGTGGCCGCCCAGCAGGAACAGCACGGCGAACCCCAGGCTGGCCAGCAGCGACCAGCCACCGGCTACCACCAGCGAGCGGCGCAGGGCCGGGCGGTCATGGGCGCCGATGGCGTGGCCGCACAGGGCCTCCACTGCGTGGGCCAGGCCATCCAGGGCATGGGCGGTAAGCAGCAGGCCGTTGAGCAGCAGGGCATTGGCCGCCACTGTGGCATCGCCCAGACGGGCGCCTTGCACGGTGATCAGGAAGAACACCGATTGCAGGGCCAGGCTGCGGATGAAGATGTCACGATTGACCGCCAGCAGCGGGCGCCAGCTCTGCCAGCGGCGCAATGCCGCCCAGGCGATTTGCCCCGGATAGGCCCGCAGGGCCGGCCGGGTCATGGCCAGGCCGACCAGCGCGCCGCTCCATTCGGCGATCACCGAAGCCCGGGCCGAGCCCACCACGCCCCAGTCCAGGCCGAGGACGAACCACAGGTTGAGGGCGATGTTCAGCACGTTGGTGCTGAGCAGGATGGCCAGCGGTGCCCGGGCGTTCTGGGTACCGAGAAACCAGCCCACCAGGGCGAAACTGGCCAGGGCCGCGGGCAGGCCCAGCAGGCGGGTGTGGAAAAAACTCCGGGTCATCTGGTCCAGCTCCGCCGAGGGCTGCATCAGGTGCAGCGCCGCGCCGCTCAGGGGCACGCCTATGGCGCCCAGCAGCAGCGCCAGCCCCATGGCCAGTATCAAGCCCTGGAGCAGGATCTGCCGCAGCGCCGCCCCGTCGCCGCGCCCGGCGGCCTGGGCGGCGAAGCCGGTGGCGCCCATGCGCAGGAAGCCCATGGCCCAGGCCAGGAAGGTATAGAGGCTGGCACCGACCGCCACGGCGCCCAGCTGGTGGGCGTGGGGCAGGTGGCCGATCACCGTGCTGTCCACCAGCGCTACCAGGGGCACGGAAATGTTCGACAGGATCATCGGCGCGGCCAGGGCCCAGACGCGGCGATGGGTGGGGCGGTGACGCCAATCAGAAATCAGGGGGGGCATGCAGGCTCCTTGCGAGAGCGGGCATTGTACCCGGCGCCCGCGGGCTCCGGGGGTTAGTGCGGGGGGATCAGTGGATGATCCAGCTCAGCAGCCAGAGGCCGAGCACCAGCCAGATGATGCCGAGGATGATCGAGGCTCGCATGAAGGCGCGGATCGCCGAGTACAGGAACATCAGGCCGATGATCAGGGCAATGATGCTGACGATCGAGGTGTCCATGCCCAGAGCGCGGGACAGGCCGTCGACAAAGTTGCCCCCGGCGTGGGTCAGGGTATTGAACAACCCGCTGAGCAGGTCGACGATAAAGCGGATCACCGAGCCGATGGCCTGGCCGAGCCATTCGAAGAAACTTTCTACCTGCATGTGCGCGTCCTGATGAAAGATGGGCCGAGTGCCCGAGCTCAAGCTTGGGCCATGAACACCCGTGGCGAGTTCCCTGTTAAGCATAGAAGCTGCCGGGGGTTGCGCATTCTGGAGGAGCCGGCTTGCCGGCGAAAGCGCTCTTGCGTCCCACGCCCATCCCCCGGAAGCTATACGCCTTCAGGAGACCCCGATGAACCTAGAGCAACTGACCCAACGCCTGCACGCCATTCGTGACCGCAACGATTGGCGGCAATTTCACAGCCCGAAGAACCTGGCCATGGCCGCCAGCGTCGAAATGGCCGAGCTGGTGGAAATCTTCCAATGGCTGAGCGAGGACCAGTCGCGGCAACTGCCAGCAGACAAGCTGGCCCATGCCGGCCAGGAAGTGGGGGATATCGTCCTCTACCTGCTGTTGCTGTGCAGCGAGCTGGGGTTGGACATGGACCAGGTGGTACGCAGCAAGCTGGCGGACAGCGAACGGCGGTTCTGCTCATGAGCGACCGGCATTTCGACCAGTTGGCGACCCGTTTCGCCGAGAAGATCTATGGCGGCGCCAAAGGCGCGATCCGCCTGGCGGTGCTCCAGGCCGATCTCAAGGAAGCGCTGCCCGAGCGGCCACTGCGGGTGCTGGATATCGGCGCCGGGCTGGGGCACATGTCCTTGTGGCTGGCCGAGCGCGGGCACCAGGTCACCCTGGCCGAGCCTGCCGCGCCCATGCTTGAAGGCGCCCGCCAGCGCTTTGCCGACGCCGGGCAGCAGGCCACCTTCATCCAGGCGCCCTGGCAGGAACTGCTGGGGCAACTGACCGAACCCTACGACCTGGTGCTGTGCCACGCGGTGCTGGAATGGCTGGCCGAACCCCACGCGATCCTGCCGGTGCTGCATCAGTTGACCGCCGCCGATGGCTGGCTGTCCCTGGCCTTCTACAACCGCGACGCACTGGTCTACCGCAACCTGCTCAAGGGCCACTTCCGCAAGATGCGCAAGAACGACATGGCCGGCGAGAAACAGAGCCTGACCCCGCAACAACCCCTTGATCCTCGCGAGCTGGCGGCGCAACTTGAGGGCCTGTGGCGAGTCGAAAGCCAGAGCGGAGTGCGGGTTTTCCACGATTACATGCCGGTGGAGTTCCAGGCCCGTGCCGAGCTGACGGATCTGCTGGAAATGGAGCTGGCTCACCGTCGACACCCAAGTTTCGCCGGGCTTGGGCGTTATCTGCATTGGCTGTGCCGGCCGGTCTAACGGAGTGTGCAATGAAACACCGCCTGGGTCTGATCCTCCTGTGTTCGGGGCTTGCCGCCTGTCAGGGCAGCAACCCCTATGTCGCCAGCTCCAACCCGCTGCCGCCGGCCCCGCCGCAAGCGGCCAACACCTTTGACCGCAGCGCCTACCCGGCGCCGCAACGGGACTATGGCCGCTACCGCAACTGGGCCTGGCTCAATGGCCGCCTGCCCAGCGGTTCGGCCTGGGCCGACTCGGCGCAGATTGCCGAGGCGGTCAGCAATGCCCTGGATCAGCAGGGTTTGCGCCCTGTGCATGACAACCGGCCGGCGGACCTGTGGGTCAGCGCCGACCTGCACCTGGAAAAGCGCCTGCGCCAGGTCCAGGACGACTACGGGTATGGCGGTTACGGCGGCTATAACCGTTATGGCCCGGGCTACGGCATGTACGGCAGCGTGCCGGTGGTGCGCACCTACGAGGTGGAAGTGGTGGTGGTGCGGGTCAACCTGTATGACGGCGCCAGCGGCCAACCGGTCTGGAGCGCCAGCGCCGAGACCAGCAGCCGCGGCAGCCTCGGCGAGCGGGCCGATGCCTTGCGTGAGGCGGTGCAAAAGGCAATGGCGACCTATCCTCCCAGTTAGGATCGCCCCCGGTTTTTGTCTTCAAGCGGAGAAACAGCATGTTCCATCGAATCGCTCTACTGGTGTGTGCCGCCTTGCTCAGTGCC
Organism: Pseudomonas sp. GW822-FHT04H02; assembly: GCF_058800645.1. NCBI lineage: Bacteria > Pseudomonadati > Pseudomonadota > Gammaproteobacteria > Pseudomonadales > Pseudomonadaceae > Pseudomonas > Pseudomonas sp. GW822-FHT04H02. Next base: position 380,001 of record NZ_JBXAMM010000006.1, read on the forward strand.
TGCGCCGCCAACCAGGTCAATCATGACTTCGACGCCAGCCGGGACTTTGGCGCCTATCGCAGTTGGAACTGGAAAGAACCCGCCCTGCAATACCGGCCGGATGATCCACGGATCAAGAGCGACTTGACCGAACAGCGCATCCGCCAGGCGGTGGCCGAGCAACTGGACCAGCGCGGCCTGCGTCCGGCCCAGGGCGGTGCCCGGGCCGACCTGAATGTGCAGGCGTACCTGATCGTCGAGGACCGCCAGCAGCAGGTCACCACCAACTATGGCGGCGGTTGGGGCGGCCCGTGGAATGGCTACTGGGGCGGGCCGATGTACAACGAAACCCGCAACATCACCTATAAGGTGGCAACCATCCAGATCGACCTGCTGGACGGCAAGGACGGCAAGCTGGTGTGGCGCGGCAGCGACGAGCAGATGCTCAGCAGCTCGCCCAACCCGGCAGATCGCAGCGCCGCGGTCCGCACCACGGTGATGCGCATCCTGCAGAACTACCCGCCCCACTGAAACCTTCGACCGGGCAGGGCGGCACAGGGTGTGCGGCCCTGCCTGCTGCCGCCAGTCCGGCGCCCCTGCGCCCCGGCCGGCGTCTGCCACGGCCTTTGACTACACTGCTTTCATCGATGGAGATAGCGCTCGGCTGCGAGCCGGTAAAGGAGTGCCCCGATGTCTCCCCTGAAGCGGTTTTACGGCCCGGCCCGTCAGCGCGGGGCCATTGGCCTGATGGCGGCGGTGACCTTCGGCCTGGCGTTGTTGCTGATGCTGCTGGTAGTGGACAGCGGCCGGCTCTACATGGAACAGCGCAAGTTGCAGCGCGTGGCGGACAACGCCGCGCTGGAGGCCGTCAGCCGTGGCGGCACCTGCCAGGCCGGCCTGACGGCCGCCGCCTACGCCGGCCAGAACGCCACCCGCAACGGCTTCACCGTAGCCACCGGCAGTAGCCTGAGCACTTCCTGCGGTTCCCTGACCACCGGGGCCAACGGCCTGCGGACCTTCACTGCCAACCCTGCACAAGCAGTGGCGATACGGGTGATCGCCACCCATACCGTGCCCATCAGCGTGGCATCGGGGGTGGCGGCCCTGTTCACACCGGGGCCGATCAACCTCACCACCCAGCTCAGCGCCACGGCCGTTGCCGCGGCGCCGACGCCCACCGTGGCGCAGTTGAGCATTCGCAGCACCCTGGGCACCGTCAGTACTGCGCAATCGAGCATTCTCAACCCACTGGTGGGCGGGATGCTGGGGGGCAGCCTGAGCCTCAGCGCAGTGGGCTGGAACGGCTTGCTCAACACCAACATCAACCTGCTGAGCTACCTCAACCAACTGGCGATCAATCTGGGGGTGGCCGCTGGCAATTACACCCAGTTGCTCAACACCACCACCAGCGTGACACAACTGATCCAGGCGGCGATCACCGTGGTCCAGGCCAATGGCGCCACCGCCGACATCCTGACCGCCCTGGGCAACCTGCAGGTTGCCGCGATCAATGCCGCGCCCTTGAAGCTGGGAGATATCCTGCAGTTGCAGACCGGCCTGCCCAGCACCGCCCTGGATGCCAACCTGCAACTGTTCCAGCTGTTGCAGGCGGTGATCCAGTTGTCCAACAGCAACAGCGCGGTGGCGGCGACCTTGCCGATCAACGTGCTGGGGCTGGCCAATATCACGGTGCAGGCCAAGGTCATCGAGCCGCCGCAGTTGTCGGCCATCGGCAATCCGGCGCTGGCCAAGGCCGATCCCACGGGCGCCAACCGGATCTATGTGCGCACTGCGCAGGTACGGACCCTGGTGCGGGTCAATCTGTCCCTGCCGCTGGTTTCCGGGTTGAGCACCGCGGTGGGCAACCTGGTGGCACCGTTGACCCCGGTGTTGAACAGCCTGCTGAGCCTGAACCTGGTGGCGACCCTGGGTTCGGCGTTATGCCTGCTGGGGGCGGGGTGCGAACAGCTATACCCGGCCATCGCCTCCTCATCGGAGATCGACCTGAGCCTGGACGCGGGGGGCGCGATTGCCTATGTCACCGACTACAGCTGCCCGGTGAACAACAGCGGGACCAAAAGCCTGACCGCCCATGCCATCAGTTCCATCGCCGACTTGAAGGTCGGCCAGATCGACCCGGCCAATGCCTTTTCGTCTGCCGCCGAGCCCGTGGTGAAGCCGTTGCCGCTGGTGGACCTGGGCATACGCACCTGCTACCAGTTCCTGGTCCTGCCGGGGCGCTGCGACCCGGTGGTGCACTACGCGGGCGGCGGCATCGCGGTGATGGTCAACACCAGCGTGGCGCAGAATACCCAGGATCTGGTGTTCTCCAGCTCGGCGTCGCCGTTTCCGATACCGCCCAACGTCAACCAGACCCCGACTTACCAGACGGCGGCCCCGACCACGAACATCGTCAACAGCCTGGCGGGCACCCTGGCCGGCATCAACCTGATCGTCTACAAACCGGTCAACAACAACCCGCTGGGGGCCATTGTCACGGGGCTGGCTTCGGCCATCAGCGGGGTCAGCAACCTGCTCACGCCGTTGATCACCGGGCTCCTGAGCCCGCTGCTGGACCCTCTGCTGAATAACCTGCTGTCGGGGCTGGGGATCAACCTGATGGACGTGGAAGTGGGGGCCAACCTCACCTGCGGGCAGACCGGCAAGGCCTACCTGGTGATCTGATCTGCCTCGGCGATCGGCAGTTCGATGCAGAAGCGCGCGCCGTCCTGGCTGTTGCTGACGCTCAGGCGGCCCCCCATGTTCTGCACGATGCCATAGCTCACCGACAGCCCGAGCCCGGTGCCGATGCCCACCGGCTTGGTGGTGAAGAACGGCTCGAAGATCCGCTCCAGCAGGCGCGGGTCGATGCCGCCACCATTGTCCTCGACCCACAGGCGTACCCACTGCTCGTCGCGCTGGCCGTACACGGCGATCCAGGGTTTGAAGTCGTGCTGCTTTTCCTGTTTGCCCAGCAGGGCGTCCCGGGCATTGACCAGCAGGTTGATCAATACCTGCTCCAACTGGTCGACAAACCCCAGCACCTGGACCTCGAACCCCAGCTCGCTGATCCGCAACTCCAGACCCTTGCCACGCATGCCTTCGGCCAGCAGCGAGAGGGTGCCTTCGATGGCGTGGGCCGGGTTGAACGGCTGCTGTTCCACTTCCGAGCGCCGGCCGAACACCCGCATGTGGTCCACCACCCGGGCCGCACGCTGGACCTGGGCGTCGATGCGCTTGAGCTTGTCGGTGAGGTAGTCGATCTGCACGTCGCCATTGCCCAGGCGCTTGAGCACGTTGACGATGGCCATGCGCATCACGTTGAGCGGCTGGTTGATCTCGTGGGCAAGCCCGGTGGCCATTTCCCCCAGGGTGGCCATTTTCGCGCTTTGCGTGAGTTGCTGCTGGGCGCGCCGGACTTCGGTGTTGTCGCGGCCCACGGCCTGGATTTCCAGCAGTTGCCCCTGTTCATCGAACACTCCGCGATCCGACCACACCCACCAGGCATGTTCGCGCCCGGGCAATTGCAGGTTGATCTCGGCGGTGCTCACGGGATATTCCGGGCTCAACAGCTTGAGCCGGCGCTCGAAGCCTTCACGCTGTTCGGCGGACAGCCACTGCCCCAGATTGCTGCCCGGCAGTTCCTCGGGGGCGGATTCCAGGTAGGCCGCCAGCGGCCGGTTGCCGAAGGTCAGGGTCAGGTCCGGGCGATAGCGACAGATCATCGCCGGCGAATCTTCCACCAGGATCCGATAGCGCTCTTCGCTCTGGCGCACCTGCTCGGCGGCCAGGGTTGCCTCGGTGACGTCCAGCCACAGGCCGACGGCTTCCACCGGCAACCCCAGGTCGTCGCGCAGCAGCTTGGCTTCGTCCAGCACCCAGTGGTATGCCCCGTGGCGATCGCGCAGCCGATAGCGGGTATGCACACTGCCTTCGCGCAGCAACTGGCGGCAGCGCTGGAAATACAGGTCGCGGTCGTCGGGGTGCACCCACTCCGCCAGGGGCTGCGCCGTGCAGTCCGCCAGGCTCCAGCCCAGCAGGGGTTGCAGGCTGGCGCTGAAAAAGCTCGGCTGCAAGGCGCCTTCCTGGTAACGCTGGACGTAGATCACCGCCGGTGAACTGGCGATCAGGTTGTCCAGCCGGGCATGGGCGGCGGCGGCCTGCTGCTGTTGGTTCTTGATGTCGCTGATGTCCAGCATGAAACCCACCAGGCGTTGGCTTTCCCCTCGGCCCAGGGCCTGGCCCTGCAAGCGATGCCAGCGCTGGGGGGCGCTGGGGTCGGGCTCGTGCAGGCGCACATTGAGCAGCAGCGGCTTGCCCAGTTTCAGTTCCTGCAGGCGGCTGCTGAGTTCGCCGCGGTCGGCGGGATGAATCAGTTCCAGCCAGGCCTGCACGCTCAGGCGAGCGCCATCCTCGGGCAGGTGCAGGCTGGCGGCCAGGCGGCTGGCCAGCAGTATTTCGGCGGTGTCCGGGCACAGCTCCCACCAGCCGGCGCCCAGCAGCCCTTGGAGGGCCTCCAGGCGTTCCAGGTGCAGGTGATGGCGATGCTCCCGCAGGCGACTGAGCAAGGGCCCGGCGAGGGCTGCGGCGAGCATCAGCCAGTCGCGATCCAGCAGGTACGGGGCATGCTGCTGGACCGCGTAGCAGCCGCACAAGAGCCAGGCGGCGACGCCGTGATCATCCCGATACGGCACCAGGAAGCCTTCGCGATGGCCGAAGATGCCTTGCAGTCGCGGGTGTTCGTTGAGGCCCTGGATCTGGTTCAGGTGCTGCGGGGTGTTGCCGCTCAGGCTGTCCAGGCCGGCCCCCAGGGCCTGGCCTTCCTGCCACAGGCGCGGGGCGTCATGGGCGCTGTAGCAGCTGTGGATCACCCAGCCCTGCTCCTGCTCGTCGAGCAGGGCCAGGCCGAGACAGGGAATGTGCCAATAGCGGGCCAGGTCGGTGAGTTGGTCGTGGAGCACGTCCGGCAGGCGGGTCAGGTTGCACAGGCGCAACTGTTCGCTGGCCTGGGCGGCAAACACCCGGCACTGCTCGCGCCCCAGGGCCTGTTGCCGCTGCTGGACCAGGTCGCCGATATCCAGCAGTTGCAGGTGCCATTCCTGCCCACAGCGCTGGACCCAGCCGCGCAGGTGCAGGGGCTGGCCGCCGGCGCCGCGCAGGTCCAGGTCCAGCACCTGGCCGCTCCAGTCGGCAGGGCCGCCCTCAAGGGCCAGGACGCTGCCGGGCAATACGTAGTCCAGCAGGTGCGGTGGCTCCCGGGAGGGGGGCAGTTGGATCAGGCTGTGGCGCAGCGGGCCGTGGCTGCTGAGGATGCGCCCCTGTTGATCGAGCACCAGTTGCAGGCCCACCGCCTGGGGCGGCAGCGGGCTGTGCGGCTGTGCGGCGGGAAGCGCCTGGCGGCCCAGTAGACGTCCGAGCAGCTTGTCGCCAGAGGTCAAAATTGCAGACTCGAGCTAGCGGTCAGGGTGGTGGGCAGGCTGGGTACCGGGCCGATTCCTGGCAGCACCAGCCGCGGCAGTACCTGGTTCAGCTTGCTGGTGGGGTAGTTCACCGAGACCGTCAGCACCCCGGCGCTGTACACCGCGCTGTAGTCGGTGGCGGCGAAGTTGAAGGGCGGGGGAATCCACTGAGTCTGGGTCTGCACCACGCTGTTGGCGAGGTTCTGCACCGTGGTGGCGTAGTTCGGGGTATTGGGGTCGACCATCACCGCGCGACGCACCGCTTCGGCAGTGGCCTGGTGGAACGACTGCATCATCAGCAGCGGCAGGCTGTAGCTGACAAGACCGTAGAACACCGCGAAAAAGATCACGAACACCGCGGCGAATTCGATCGCCACAGCGCCTTTCTGCTTTCTAGGGAGGCCCGGTTTCATGAGTGCGTCTACCCTGACAACCACTATGTCCATTGAGCATAGGACCATTCCGGCAAAAGGGACCGTTCTGGCTAATGCATTTCTGGGTTTTGTGGGTCTGGTTGGCAATCTGTGCGCTGCAGGATTTGCGTCAGCGGCATATTGCCAATGGCTTGACTCTTGGCGCCGCGCTCTTGGCGACGGTCTACCTGCTGTGGAGCGGCACGACCTGGCTGGGGGCCGGCGCGAGCCAGGGCGGTTGGGCGTTGTTGCTGGCGTTGCTGTTCACCTTGCCCGGCTACGCCAGCGGACGAATGGGCGCCGGCGACGTCAAGTTGATGGCGGCCCTGGGGCTGGCCTCCGGCCCCCTGTATCTGCTGGGGACGTTCATCGCCGCCGGTCTGTGCAGCCTGCTCTGGCTGCTTGTGCTCAGGCTCTGGCCCCAGCAGAAACAAGCACTTGATGCCCCCGTGGCAGGGCGCGTTGGGAGGGGGTCAAAAAAATACCCTTTTGCCCCCTTTGTCCTGGCTGGAATGGTCTTAACTGTGAGCGTGATCCACTAGTCGCCGGACCCATTAATGCTATGTACATAGTCGGAAAGTAGGTCTAGGTTTTAAGTCGTGGCTGCCCGGATCATGCGTGGCAGCACAGGAGTGGCCAATCGGCGATTGGCCCGCACGGAGTAGCACGTGAACAAGCTCACCTCACAGATGAAGGTGCTCGTGGTCGACGATCAGCCCCTGATTGTCGAAGAGCTTTGCGAGTTCCTCGAAAGCAGCGGTTACCGTTGTGTCCCTTGCCAAACCAGCCGCCAGGCGCTGGAGTGCTTCAACAGGGACCCGGAAATTTCCCTGGTGCTCTGCGATCTGCACATGCCCGATATGGACGGCATTCAGCTGGTCCAGGAACTGCAACGGATGGCCGGCAAGCAGCGGGTGTTCGAAGCCATCATGCTCACCGGGCAGTCCGACAAGCAGGACGTGATCAAGGCCCTGCGCGCCGGCATCGCCGACTACTACCAGAAGCCCATCGACCTGGACGAACTCCTCGAAGGCCTGCAGCGTCAGGAGGTCGCCTTGCAGGAACGGCAGAAGAACCTGCACCTGGGGCACCTCAACCAGAAGCTGCAGTTTCTTTCCGAATCCATCGATGACCTGTACCAGGACCTGGACAAGGTCCGGCGCAGCCCGGCTACCAGCCGCAGCGAAGAGCCCCGGGGCGAAGGCGCCGGCGAAGCGGATGCCATCGAGATCCCGGCCATCTTCAACCAGCTGTCGCCACGGCAACTGGATGTGGCCCGACTGGTGGGCAAGGGCCAGACCAACTACCAGATTGCCTGCGAGCTGGGGATCACCGAAAACACCGTCAAGCTGTATGTCTCCCAGGTACTGCGCCTGACCCACATGCATAACCGCACACAGCTGGCCCTGGCCCTGTCACCGAGCAATTCCGGGCTGCGCCAGCGGGTGACTGCCCACTGAGCCTGCGGCGGCGAGCCGTTCGCCGCCGGTTGCGGGCTTTCTCCTACTTGGTTTCCACCTTGCCGCCGGCGTCCGGGTCGTACAGGTCCGGGATCTCGTATTTGTATTTCTTCAGCCAGCGCTGCAGCGCCAGTTCGCGTTCGGTGGGCGTGGCCGTCTGAGGCTGGGGCGAGGACGCCAGGTTGCGGTTCTGCAACAGTAGCCAGGCTTCGGTTTCCTGTTGCTGGGGTGAAGCAGGGCCGGCCTCGATGGCCTGGGCGGCCAGGGGCAGCGCCAGCAGGGCAGTGCAATAGAACATCGGCAGTTTCATCATCAGCGCTCCTTGGCGGGTGCGGCGTCTGGCTGCAAGGTGGTAGCGCCACTGGCGACCTGGGTCACCTTGGCGCGTGGGGCGGTCGGGGCCTTGAGCTCTTCGGCGCGGGCCTGGGCCTGGGCGAACTGCTGCGGGTTCAGGCTCGCCTGGCTGACCACTTGCGCGGCCTGCTGCCAGTTGTCCTGGTAGAGCAACAGGGTCACCAGGTTGATGGCCGCCAGGGGCTCGGACTGCTTGAGCTCGATGGCGGTGAGGAACTCGAAGCGCGCATCCTCAATGCGCAACTGGTTGAGGTAGACCACCCCCAGGTCATTGCGGATTCTTTCATTGGTCGGCGCCAGGCGCGCGGCCCGTTGCAGGTGCGCCTGGGCCTGGCCGTTGTCGCCCCTGGCTGCCGCCAACTGCCCCAGGCCGTGCTCGCCTTCGGCGGCCAGGCACGAGCCCAGCAGGCTGCGGTACAAGGGTTCGGCCTCACTGCGGCCCAGCAACCGATAGACTCGCGCCTTGCGTACGCGCACCTCGGCGAGGTTGTCCGGCAGGTTCTGCAGGTTGGCCAGGCTGGCGTGCAGCTTGCCATCGGTGGCCATTTCGTCGGCGAGGTTCACTGCCAGTTCCTGCTCGGAGCTGAGCTTGGCGCAACTGCTGGAGTTGGTCAGGGCCGCCCAGGGCGTCTGGCCGTTGCTGGCGCATCCTCCGAGCAGCAACAGGCTGGCAACGGCAATCATGGCTTTCATCAGGTTCCCTCTTAGGAAGCGAAGGCCCGGGCGATGGCGGTGAAGCCTGGCCCGGCCAGCACGATCAACAGGGCGGGGAAGAGAAACAGCATCATCACCACCGACATTTTTGCGGACATTTTCGAGATGTATTCCTGCAGGCGGGTCAGGCGCCGGTCGTCCAGCAGTTGTTTGAGCGCCTGCAGCGATTTCATTGCCCCGCCGCCCTGCAGGATCAGTTGCTGGAGAATCACGCAGGTGTCGGTGAACTCGTCCACCGCCAGCAGGGTGGCGGTCTGGTTGAGTTCATGGCCCAGCTCCAGCCCCGAGTCGACACGGGCCAGGATCAGGCGCAGTTCCTGGGTCAGTTCCGGCAGCAGCTTTTGCGCTTCGCTGCTCAGTACGCGTAACGCTTGCTCCACTGCCATGCCCGACTCGAACAGGATGCGCAGCAGGGGAATGAAGGTCGAGATCTCCAGGGCGATGTGCTTCTGCCGGCGCTTGGCGGCGTAGGCCAGCGCACGCTTGGGTAGCAGGTAGCCGGCACCGAGTGCCAGCATGGGTACCAGCCACTTGCTCTGGGTCTGGGCAAAGGCCACTTCCTGGATGAAGATCACCAGGCACACGGCCAGCACCGGCGTGGCGATCTGGCTGGCGGCGAACAGTGAGCGCTCTCTGGCGCGGCGCCAGCCCAGACGGTTGAGCAGGGTCTGGGTTTCACTGTCCATGCTCACCGCGCGCTGCCCGAAGCGGCTGTCGCCCAGCAGTCGCAGCCAGTTGCCCAGGCGGCTGTCGCGGGTCATGTTGCCCTGCAAGCGCTGGGCGATCTGGCGCTCGCGCCGGCGCTGTTCCAGCACACCGTTGCCAAGCAGCAGCAACGCTCCGAGAAACATCAGTGCAGCGGCCAGTACCAGCATTTCAGATGCTCCTCAACATGCGCCAAAGGGCCAGGCAGCCGAAGATCTGCAGGCACACCGCGGTGATCAGCATTTTCTGCCCCGCGGAGTCGTGCCACATGCCCAGCATGTAGCCCGGGTTGGTCAGCATGAAGTAGCCCACCAGCAACAGCGGCAGGGTTCCCAGGACCCAGGCGGTCATGCGGGTTTCCCCGGTCATCGCGCTCAGTTGCCGCGCCCCTTGCTCGCGCTCGCGGATCAGCTTGATCAGGTTTTCCAGCAACTCGCTGGCGTTGCCGCCGTAGCGATGATTGACCTTCAGGCCCAGGGCGAACATGCGCAGTTCGTCCTGCTCGTAGAACTCGGCAAAATCGCTGACCGCGTCCGGCAGGTTGACCCCCAGTTGCACGTTGCGCTGGATGCGGCCCATGGCGTTCTTCAGCGGGTCGTTGCTGGCCTCGATGGCACCCAGCACGGCGTCCGCCAGGGTGCGCCCGGACTTCAGGCTGCGCACGCTGTGATCGAGCAAGGCCGGCAGTTGTTCGATCATGCGCTTGAGCCGGCGCTGATACAGCCAGGCGATATACAGCCGCAGCAGCAGGGGTGGCAGGAGGATGCCGCCCAACAGGCCGAGCCAGCTCGCCAGCACATAGCCCAGCAGCATCAGCACCACCCACACCGCCAGCCACAGGCCCAGGCGCTCGCTGGGCTGGCCCAGGCCGGCCCGGGCGAACGCGCGCTCCAGGCCACCCCAGGAGGTGCGTTGCGGCGTCAGGTCGGGCTGCCCTTCGGCCAGGCGGTTGAGCACTCGTTCCCGCTCGGTCTTGCGCACGCCGTGGTAGAACAGCCAGCCGGAAAGCCCCAGCAGAAGCAGGCAGATCAAGGTAAACAGCAGACCGATCATGGGCCACCTCGCCGGTTCAATTGACGCCCAGCCCGCTTTCGCGGCGCAGTTTGTCACCCGCAGGGTTCATCGCCTCGCGCAGGAAGCCGAAGCCGGTACGACGATCCAGGCGAAACAGGGTGTTGGTGACGTAGATGTCGTCACGTATGCCCACCACTTCCACGACTTCGCTGACGCAACGCCGGCCATCGGGCATGCGGGTCAACTGGATCACCACATCCAGGGCGGCACAGATCATCTGCCGCAGGGTGCGCTCGGCGATCTGGCGGCCGGTCAGGCCCACCAGGGTTTCCAGGCGCAGCAGGGCATCCTGGGCATTGTTGGCGTGCACGGTGCTCATGGAGCCGTCGTGGCCGGTGTTCATTGCGGTCAGCACGTCCAGTACTTCCACACCACGGATCTCGCCGAGGATGATCCGGTCCGGACGCATCCGCAGGGCGTTGCGGATCAGGTCGCTGGCCTTCACCTCGCCGTGCCCCTCGGCATTGGGCGGGCGGGTTTCCAGGCGGACCACGTGGGGGTGGCCCAGCTGCAGTTCGGCCACGTCCTCGATGGTGACCAGCCGTTCATGGGGGTTGATCAACTGGCTGAGGATGTTCAGCAGGGTGGTCTTGCCGGTGCCGGTGCCGCCGCTGATCAGGATGTTGCAGCGCTTGCCCACCGCTTCCTGGATGAATTCGAAGATCGCCAGGTCGATGGTCTGCATGGCAATCAGGTCGCTGCTCTTGAGCATGTCCTTGCGAAACTTTCGAATCGACAGGCAGGGCCCGTCCAGGGCGATGGGCGGGATGATCGCGTTGACCCGGCTGCCGTCCGGCAGGCGCGCATCGACCATCGGCGAGGACTCGTCGAGGCGTCGGCCCAGGGGCGCGAGAATCCGCTGCATCACCCGCTCCACATGGTGGGCGTCGATGAAGCGCAGGTCGCTCTGGTGCAGCACGCCTTCACGTTCGACGAACACCCGATGCGGGCCGTTCACCAGGATCTCGGTCACCGCCGGATCGCGCAACAGCACTTCCAGGGGGCCGAAGCCGGTCAGCTCGTCGACGATCTCCTCGGCGAGCCGCTCCATTTCATAGCGCGAGATCGCCAGGTGCATGCGCGCGATGTACTCCGCCACCTTGTCGGTGACGAATTGCGAGAGGTTCTGCCGTGAGCTTTCCAGCAGGTTTTTCCCCGACTCTTCGATGGCATCGATGATGTAGCGATGCAGCACCAGCTTCAGGCCTTCGTGGTCGCTGTTGCCGGCGCCTGCGCGGGGTGGTGCGCCAAAGAGTTTTTCGCCGCTCATCTGCCCCCCATGATGCGATTGAGCCAGCCGGCCTTGGGCTTGGGCAGGCCCTGGGAGCGTTTCGCCAGCCGCTCGCCCAGGGTACGCAGGCTTTGGGTCAGGGCCTCGCGCGGGGCCAGTTCGAACAGGGTAACGCCCTGGTTCTTGGCGTTCAGGCGCACCTCGGGGCTGTAGGCCAGCACCGCGATCACCTCCAGGCCGAAGGTCTTGCCCAGGGTCTCGGAATCCGGTGCCACGGTGCGCAGGTAGCGGTCGACCAGCAAGCGCGCATGCTCGAGTTTCATGCCTTTTTCACGCCAGTGATTGAGTATGGCCAGGTTGCGCCGGCAGTCGAGCACGTTCTGGTCGGTGCACCACAGCAGCTTGTCGCAATGGCTGACGAAGGTACGCAGGGCCTCGCTGTCCGGCTGGCCGACAAGGTTCACCACAATGTGCTGGAAGTGCTGGCGCAAGGCACTGAGGAGCATGTACAGCTCCGCCGCGCTGGTGTGCTCCAGAGGCGCGTCGTGGCTGGCGTAGGCGAGGATCCGCAGGCCCGCCTCGGCGCTGGTGAAGGCGCTGTCGATCAGCGTGGCATCCAGGCGCCGCAGGTGGCGCAGGGCGTCGCCGAAGTGGAACGAGCTTTCCAGGCCCAGCAGCGCCAGGCTGTCGCCCCGGGGCAGGCCCAGGTCCAGCAGCAGGGTCTGCTGGCCGCTCTTTTGCACTACCAGCGCCAGGTGGCTGGCCAGGAGGGCGCCGTCGCCATCGCCCTGGGCGCCATAGAGCACGGTCAGGCCGCCCAGTTGCGTGTTGGGTGTCACTGCCGGCAGGCGTTTGCTCAGACGCCGGACCAGCCCGGCGACTTCACTGGAGCGCGAGCCGTAGGCGACGAAGTCACGGGCGCCGGCGCGCATGGCATTGAGCACCAGCTGGTTGTCCATGCCATCACCGAGGGCGACGATCGCCAGCATCGGCTTGGCCTCCAGGGCGCCTTCGATCAGGGCCGCCTGGGCCACCACGTGTTCGCGATCGAGGCCGACGAACACCAGGTTGGCGAAGGTCACATCCACCAGTGCCAGCAGTTCGTCGAGACTGCCATCGGCACCCACGACCTGGCCCAGGGGCGCCAGGGCGCCTTGCAGCCACTCCAGGTCGGTGCTGTTGCGGGTGATGGCGAGAAACGTCTGGCTCAGGTCCTGGTTCATTGCGACAACCCGCTGCGCTTGTCGAAGTTGCCGTTCTCGAGGAAGAACATGCGGTAGAAGTTCGGGTCGTAGTTGCGCAGCCGTTCGCCGGGCAGGGCCGGCAGCTTGGCGTCCGCGGCCAGGGGCTGGACCAGGTGCGGGGTCACTACCATCAGCAGTTCACGCTCTTCGCGATTGATCGTGGTGTCGCGAAAGAAGGCACCGAGCACCGGAATGTCCCCCAGCCCTGGAAACTTGTTCACTTGAGAGCTGTTGTTGGTGCTGATCAGGCCGCTGATGACGAAGCTTTCGCCGTCGGCCAGGGAAATGCTGGTATCGGTGCGGCGTATGGTCAGCGCCGGGACTTGGGTCCCGGCAATGGTCACGGCGTTGCTGTAGTCCAGTTCGCTGACCTCCGGGGCAACCTTAAGGGAGATACGCCCGCGGTCGACGATAGTGGGCGTGAGGGTCAGGCGGATACCGAACTCCTTGTATTCGATGGTCACGCTGTTGCTGCCGGTGCTGGGCACCGGGATGGGGATTTCGCCCCCGGCCAGGAAGCTTGCGCTCTGGCCGCTGAGGGCCACCAGGGAAGGCCTTGCCAGGGTATAGGCGAAGCCGCTGCCTTCCAGGGCGTTGATCAGGGTCAGCACCCGACCGTTGCCGAAGCCGATGTTGAAGGTGCCGTTGTCCAGCGGGATGTTGGTCCGGCGGCCGCCGAAGGTGGGGGTCACGCTGCCGGAGGTGCCACTGGTAACGGGGGCGGTGCCGGGCGCGCCGAACAGGAAGTTGTGCCCGCGGCCGAAGATCGAAACGCTGGCCTCCTTGAGCTTGGTGCGGCTGACTTCGACAAAGCGGATGTCGGTCTGCACCTGGCTGGGCAGCAGTGGATCGTCACTGGCCGGCAGGCGGCCGGTGCTCATGTCGGCGGTGGCCCGGCCCTGGACAAACACCATGCTCTGGCGTGGGGTACTGGCGCAGGCGGTCCAGACCATCAGGCTGGTGGCGCCGGGCGCCATGCCGGTGAGCAGGAAGGCTTTGTTGCCGGTGGTCTGGACGTCCGCGATCTTGGGGTCGCCCACCGCCAGGCGGGTGATGGCCACCGCAGATTGCAGCTCCTGCTGCAAGCCTTCGCCGATCTCCAGCACTGCGGGCAACGGTGCCAGGCTCGAACAGCCTGCCACCGCCGCAGCCAGGGCCTGGGTGCAGAGCAGCGGGCCAAGGCTCAGGGTCAGCAGTGCGGAGAACAGTGGCATGGAACGACTGCGCATGTAGTGCATCCTTGCTCAATCAGGGAGTTTGTTGAGTGACTTGGTTGCCCCGGATCACTTCCACCGCCGACCGTGCGGCGCCACCTTGGGCGGCCGGTGAGCGCGGGGCGCTGCCCAGGGCAAGTTGGGTGAACTGGAACAGGTTGCTGTTGGCGGCATCGAGGTGCTCGCGGGCTTCTTCGTTGCCGGCCCAGTAATGGGCCAGGCGCTGTTCCTCGCTGCTGCGCACGGCCAGGCGCAGCACTCCGACCTGAGTGGCGAGCATCAGCCGGCTCAAGAGCTGTTCGGGGACGGCCAGGACCACCGTGCGCGCATTCAGCCGGCGCTGGTCCTGCTTGAGCTTTTCTTCGTTGCTCAACCCGGGGGAGGCGGGCTGCCCGTCATTGGCCAGGCCCAGCTGTTCGCCCACAGCCAGCACGCGCATGGCGGGCACGGCGATCTGTGCCGACTGCTGCGGGTTGCTGGTGTCCTGGCGCAGGAACAGCACGACATCGACATAGTCCCCCGGGCTCAGTTGCCCGGCGGCGCCGATCACCTCGTCGACCGCGACCGCCAGGGCTCGTTCGTCGCTGTGAATCATCCGCGCCAGTGCGCCGCCGGTACTGAAGCTTTGCTCATTGAGCCAGGTGCCGGCGTTCAACTGCCGCCAGGGCGTACGGCCCACCGCCTGGCTGATGGCGCTGAGGCTGCCGGCTGGCGCGGTACGCAGTTTTTCCAGCGCCAGATCGGCGGCGGCGAGGGGCACGAAGGGCGGCACATCGCGCACCAGCACGACCACCGGTTGGCGGGTCTGGTCTTCTGCGCTGGTGGTGGCTGGTTCGACGACACTGGGCGCCACGGGTTGAACCGGTGGTGCTGGTTCGGGTTTGCGACTGAGTACCAGGCCCCAGTAACCGAAAAACACCGCACCTACCAGAAGAAGTCCGGCCAGACCCATGGTGAGGCGACTGTTCATGAAGGCTCTCCCTTTCCTGCTGCACTACCAGCCCGTGATTCCAAACGAGTTAATTTCGCAATCAGGCAGCTATGAACATGCAACTATTTCGCTATGTGAAGGTAGTTGAGCTAGGACGAAATGCCATTAACTCACCCAAAAATAGCTAACAAAGGGATGAGTCTGTCCACATGGGCAGGTTTTTTGGCGCCTACCTTCCAATTAATACTTACTGACTAATCAGTTCTTACAGTTGCTGGGCCGGTCTTTGTTGACAATGCTCAGGTGGCATCGGGGAATTTGCCCGGTGCTGTTCCAACGGCGCCTTGCGGCGCAAGGAGAGCTAGGATGATTTTTCAATACTTGTTGCTCAGGGCGCGCCAGTTTTTTGACCGCACCGAAGGCGCATCCGCCATCGAGTACGCCATTGTCGTGGCCATGGTGGCCGTTGTGGTCGTGGCGTTCGTCACCCCCCTGGGTGATCGTGTTCTGGCCATTTTCAACAACATCCTGACTAACCTCGGAGGCGCCACCGTCACCCGTCCTACCCCTTGAGCATGGAGGGGCCCAGCTGAGCAGCCGCAGGGCTGTGATCGCCCGACCTTCCAGCCATCCGGGTCTCGTGCAGGCCTGCGGTTTGCTTAACCAAAGGCCTGCCGGTGGTTGGGTTCCGCCCGGCCTGCTGTGCCTTGGCTGCGCTCACCCACTTGCATGAAGTTCACACCAGGGTACCGTCCATGACTTCCCCATCCTCACGTCAGCAACTTCTTCTGGTCGATGACGAAGAGGATGCATTGCTGGAGCTTGCCGAACTGCTCGAAGGCGAGGGTTTCTGCTGCTTCACTGCCACCTCGGTGAAACTTGCCCTGGACCACCTCACCCGGCATCCGGATATCGCCCTGGTAATCACTGACCTGCGCATGCCCGAGGAAAGCGGCCTGTCGCTGATCAAGCGCCTGCGCGAGCACACCGCGCGCCAGCACCTGCCGGTGATCGTCATGTCGGGGCATGCCGACATGGATGACGTCAGCGACCTGCTGCGGCTGCAGGTCCTGGATCTGTTTCGCAAGCCGATCTACCACGTGCGCCTGCTGGAAACCCTCAACAATCTGTTTCCCGAACCCCGGCTGCATATCGTTGGCCCCTGACCCGAGGGTTGGCCGGTGCTGTCCTGGCGGCAAAAAAAAGACCCGCTCGAAAGCGGGTCTCAGTCATCCGGATGCTCAAAGTTGATAGCTGAAGCTCAAGGTATAGCGTGGCTTGCGGTTGTAGGTGTCGAGGGCTTCATCGGACATTGGCTTGGCCGCTTCCAGGGCGATGTTGTAGTGCTTGGCATCACCGAAACGCAAACCGACCGCGGCGGATGACAGGCTGCTGCCCCTGACCGGCAGCTGGTTGAACCAGGTCTTGGAGCGGTCCAGCACCACATAGGGCTGCAGCACACGCACCCAGGGCCCCTCGCGGTTGAAACTGTAGTTCACTTCGTAGGCCACGCCCCAGCCCTTGTCCCCGGTCGCCTGGTCATCGGGATAGCCGCGAGCGAAGTTCTGCCCGCCAAAGGACGCCCGCTCGCTGTCGGGCAGGTTGTCGTTGCTCCAGTACCAGGCGGCGGAAAGCACGCCTTGCCAATTGTCCAGGAAACGATCGCTCTGCACCCCGGCCAGGCGCAGGCGGAAGAAATCCAGATCATAGAGGCTGTTGTTGGTCTCGGCGCCCATGCTGTCCAGGCCCCGATACAGGCCGGCGCTGAGAATCCGCAGTTGGCGCGGATCGGACTTGCTCCAGTCCGCCTCAAGCGCCAGGGCGCGGATGTCGGTTTTTTCTTCCAGGGTCAGCGGGCTGTTGCTGACCCGGTAACGGGTCTTGTCATTTACCGCATACAGGCGTGTGCCGGCGGTGAGCATTTCATTGGGTGAGGCGATGAAAGGGTGGCTGACGCCGATGGAAAAGCGGTCGTTCTCCCGATGGGGCTCCAGCTCGATCCCGTTGTCCAGCTGCACGTTGCTCCGTGGGTCGGCGCGGTAGCGGGCGCCATAGAGGCTCAGTTGCGTGCCTTCCGAACCCAGCAACTGGCTGTAGTCCAGGCGGTAGTAGTGTTCCTTGTCGTGGCCCGGCGGGAACAGCCCGCTGAGGCTGAGCTGTTCGCCCCAGGCGGTCTGCGAGTTGCTGGTGATGCCCACCAGGGCCTGCAGGCCGTTGCGGTTGTCGTCGGTGCTGTTGAGGGTGGTGGCGATGGCCTTGCGGCTGGCCACGGCCACCAGTTGGGTTGCGCCGTCGGTAGTGCCCGGTGGCGGCACTACCGCCTGCAGGGTGACCCCGGGAACCTTGCTCATCAGTGTGGTGTAGCGTTCGAAGGTCTTGCGGGTCAGCGGGCGCTCGGCCTTGAGCTTGCTCACCAGTTTGTCCAGGTAAGCAGATACCGGGCCTATATCGCCCTGCAGCTGGTAGTCCCGAATGTAGCCTTCCACCAGCACCACCCGCAGCACGCCCTGGTCGAAGTTCTGCTGTGGCATGAAGGCGTAGGACAGCAGGTAGCCGTCGTTCTGATAGCGCCGGGTGATGTTGCGCGTGGCCTCGATCAATTGGCCGAAGCTGGCCTCGTGGCCGATCAGCGGCTGGTAGATCGCTGCCAGTTCTTCCAGGGGGTAGACCGTGCCGCCCTCGATCTGCACCTGGCGCACCGTGACCTTGGTGCCCATCATCAGCGGCTGCTGGCCTTGCGGCGCAGTGGGCTGCTCGGGCAGTTGCAGTTGCGGGGTAGCCGGGCGGTAGGCATCCACCGGCAGGTTGGGTTGGGGCAGGTTGTTGATGCTGTCATTGCTGTTGAGAAAGCGCGGAAGGGAGTCGGCGTAAACGGAGGTACAGCATCCAACTAACAACAAACTGGCCAACGTGCGCATAGGACACTCCATGGTCGAGCCGCAGCGGTGTAGAAAGTTCCTGGCTCCAGTTGCCGCTCGGGTCTTGGCCACGATCTGGCTCTGGATGCTTGTCTCTGGATAAACAAAAAGGCGAGAGACTCGTGGGAATCTCTCGCCCTCAACCAAGCGTAGGCGCTGTAGGTGAGGCCGTCGAATCGGCCAGGTGCAAATTATTTCTTGTTGCCGCCCAGGGCGCCGGTCAGGCCGCCGAGCACGCCACCCAGGCCGCCATTGAGGCCCGCACCGGCAGAGGCACTGCCACTGGCGCTGGCGCCAAGGCCACCGAGCAAGCCGCCACTGGGTGCTGTGCCGCCGTTGACCAGGCCACCGACCGAAGCCACGGTGTTGCCCAGCGCACCGAGGGTGCCACCCAGAGCGCCGCCCACCTGATTGCCGCCGGTGCTGCCGGCGATACCGCTGCCTACGTTGCTGACCGCGCCGCCGACCTGGCTCAGCAGGCCGCTGACCGGGCCGCCGAGGCCGCTGGCTGCGCCCACTTGCTGGGTCAGCCCGGTGACCGAACTGGTAACTGGATTCAATGCCGAGCCCAGGTTCACGCCAACACTGGCCAGTGGTGCGGTGACGACCAGGTTGGGTGTGCCGCTACCGCCCAGGGCACCGCCGACCGAGGCGATCAGGTTCCCGGCTGCAGCCCCGGTGGTGCCGCCGGCACTGACGGTGCCGTTGGTGTTGCCGGTATTGAGGCCGTTGCCCAGGTTGGCCACGGCGCCGCCGACCACTTCCAGCAGCCCGGTGCCGCCAAGGCCAGTACCGCCACCTGTGCCGCTACCACTGCCACTGCCACCGGCGGATTTGTCGACGTAGCCGCCAGCGGTGCCCACTGCGTTGCTGGCGTTGCTCAGGGCGTTGCCCAGCAGGTCGGTCACCGGATTGCCGTTGCCGGCGTCAGTCACTTTATCGCCGGTGTCATCGACGGCATCGGCGACGCCTTTGAGCAGGCCCTTGACTGGTGCCCCGAGGCCCGTGGCGCTGCCGACCTTGCCGGTCACGCCTTCTGCCAGGCTGACCACCGGCACCAGTACCTTGTCGCCCACACCATCGGTCAGGGTGCCCAGGGGGCCGCTGCTGGTGACGGTGCTCAGGGTATTGCCCAACATGGTGACCCGGGTACCGACGCCGCCAAGAACCGGTGCAACTTTGGTCACCACGCCGCCGACCACCGGAACGCTCTGGGTGGTGGTGGCCAGTTTGCCGCTGAGGTCGGTGACCCCGGTGCCCACATCGCCGACCACATTGCCGACGGTGGCAGTGGTCTTGCTCAGTGCCTTGGGATCGGTGCCCAGTTTGCCCAGGCCGTTGGTCAGGCCTTCGCCTACGGTATCCACCACATTGCCGGTGGTGTTGACAGCGCTTTGTACCACGCCGCCGACCAGGGGCACGGCAGCCAGGGAGTTGCCCAGATCACTCACGCCATTGCCGACGCCGCTGACGGTGGTGCCCAGGTCGGATACCAGGGAGCTGGTGGTCAGGGTCGAAGTGGTACCACCTGTGCCTCCGTCGGTACCGCCACCAGTGCCGCCACCGCCACCGCCACTGGCACTGGCTGGCGAACTGCTGCCACCACTTTTATGACCGCCACCGCCGCCGCTGCAGCCTGCCAGGCTGAGGGTCAGGATCATGGTTATTGCCGTTAACGCTTTCCATCCGAATTGAGTTTTCATGTCTGGTATTCCTTGCACCTGTTACAACGTTCGTTGTTTTCGATAGCTCTCCAGTTCTTGCGCTGGAGATACCTTCGTCCGTTGTCTACATAAAAGGCGCAGGGAACAAATTGAACAATTATGAACTTGGTATTAATGACTTATTTTGTTCGGCTTATTGATTTACAAGTAGCTAGTCTCAAAGTATTGGTTGGTGTTCCTAGTGTGTGGTGAATTGTTTTAAAACAATGATTTGATGTTTTTCAGTGTCCTCGAAAAGTGCTCGTTAAACTAAAGTTATATATACACAATTAATAGGCTGTTTTTGTGCGGAACTCGCGGTACTTGCACTTTTTCGCTGGCGTTTAATGGCTGGCAGGGGGATGGGATGGTGGCCTGGTTTATACTGCGCCGCCCAAAACTCTCTGGAGCTCAATATGCTGACGCCCGTCTGGTGGCTGCTGTGCCTGCCGTTTGTTGCCGGAGCCTTTCTCGCCCTGCAAGCCGGAATCAACGGTCAACTGGCCAAGCAGGTCGGCGGGGTGCTGGCTGCGGCCCTGATCTCTTTTTTCGTCGGCACCGCGGCGCTGCTGGTGCTGGTGGTGCTGCAGCGCGAAATGCCGACCCTGGGTGCCCTCAAGGGCCTGACCTGGTGGCATTGGTGCGGCGGCCTGCTGGGGGCGTTCTTCATTACCACGGCCGCCTTTGCCGGGCCGCGGGTCGGCGCCCTGCTGTTCATGTCGCTGGTGCTGGCCGGCCAGTTGAGCATGGCTCTGGCGCTGGACCACTTTGGCTGGGTAGGGTTTCGGGAAGCGCCGGTCAGCCTCGGCAAGATTGCCGGATTGCTGCTGATCGTCGTCGGGGTGGTGCTGATCCGCCGGGGCTGAGGCCCCTCAGGCGATGGGCTGCCAGTTGCCCAGCATATGCTGCAACTCGCCGCTGCCCAGCAACTGCAGTTCTCCGCTTGAACCCCCGGCACTGGCCAGCAGGCGTACTTCGCCGGGCAGCAGCACGGGCTTCATGAACTGCACCGTCACTTCGATGTTCGCTGCTGGCAGATGCTCGCTCAGGGCTGCCAGGGTGCGCGCCTTGTTCCATAGGCCATGGGCGATGGCCTGGGGAAAGCCGAACAGCCGGGCGCTCCAGGCGCTCAGGTGGATCGGGTTGTAGTCGCCGGAAACCCTGGCGTAGCGCCGGCCGATATCGCGCTCGGCGCGCCAGCAGGCGACTTCGCCGAGGTTGTCGGCGTTGGGCAAGTGTTGGCTGGGAGGTTCTCCCGCCAACTTGACTCCGCGGCAGAGCATGCGGCTTTGCGCTTCCCAGAGGGGGCCCAGCAAATCGTCCACTGTGGTCACCAGGTCGAATGTTGCGCCTTTGGCGTGGGGTTGCAGGTGGCACACCTGGACCCCGATTCGAACGCTGCTGACATTGCCCATGGGGCGCAACACACGAATCCTGTTGCCCAGGTGAATCAGCCCCAGTAGCGGAAATGGAAAGTCCCGGGCAGTGAGCAGCTGCATCTGCAAGGGAAACGCCAGTACATGGGGGTAGGTCGCGGGCAGCAGGCCGTTATCGGCAAAGCCGCAGACCTTGCGGTAGCCCGCCAGTTGCCCGGGGGCCAGGCTGATCCAGCAGCGCAGGCCGTATTCGGGTAACTGCGTGCCGTTGATCCGTCGGCGCATTGCCGCTTTGAGAAACAGCGGCGGCAGGGACGCGGGCAGGTTCAGTTCGTGCCAGTGTGCAGTCATTTTCAGGCCCCCAAGAGACTTTGTCCGCAGACCCGCAGGGCCTGCCCGCTGACGGCGCCGCTGCCCGGCTGGCCGAGCCAGGCCACCGCTTCGGCAACGTCCTGGGGCAGGCCGCCCTGGCCCAGGGAACTCATGCGCCTTCCAGCTTCGCGCAGGGCGAAGGGCACCTTGGCGGTCATCTGGGTCTCGATGAAGCCCGGCGCCACGGCATTGATGCTGATATCCCGGGCGTGCAGCAGCGGCGCCCAGGCCTGGGCCAGGCCAATCAGCCCGGCCTTGCTGACGGCGTAGTTGGTTTGCCCGCGGTTGCCGGCGATGCCGCTGATGGAGGCCAGCAGGATCACCCGGCCATGGTCGTGCAGGCGTGCGCTGTCCAGCAGGGCCTGGGTCAGCACCTGGGGCGCATTGAGGTTCACCGCCAGCACCGCGTCCCAGTATTCCGGGGTCATGTTGGCCAGGGTCTTGTCCCGGGTGATGCCGGCGTTGTGCACCAGGATGTCGATGCCCTCCGGCAGTTGCTCGATCAACTGTGCCGGAGCGTCTTCGGCGCAGATATCCAGGCAGATGGCGCGGCCGCCGAGACGGGCCGCCAGGGCTTCCAGATCGGCCTTGGCCTGGGGCACGTCCAGCAGCAGGACCTGGGCACCGTCCCGGGCCAGGGTTTCGGCGATGGCCGCACCAATGCCGCGGGCGGCGCCGGTGACCAGGGCCTTGCGCCCGGCCAGCGGGCGGCTCCAGTCCTGGACCTGGGTCGCGCAGGGCTGCAAGCGGATCACCTGCCCGGAAACGTAGGCGCTCTTGGGCGAGAGAAAGAAGCGCAAGGCGCCTTCCAGCTGTTCTTCCGCTCCGGCTGCCACGTACAGCAATTGCAGGGTAGCGCCGTTGCGCAGTTCCTTGGCCAGGGAGCGGCTGAAGCCTTCCAGGGCGCGCTGGGCGCTGGCGGCGAAGGGCTCGTCAAGGGTTTCCGGGGCACGCCCGAGGATGACCAGGTGGGCGCTGGGCTCGAGGTTTCTCAGCAGTGGCTGGAAGAATTCCCGCAATTGCTTGAGCTGGTCTGTGTGCAGCAGCTCGCTGGCGTCGAACACCACGGCCTTGAGCCGGGGCCCGTGGCCGGGAATCCAGGGGGTGGCCAGGGACGGGTCGGCGCCATAGCTGTAGATGCCATCGGTCAGGCGCGGCGCCAGGGCGGCCACCTGCTGTGCCAGCGCGCCGCCGCCGAGCAACAGCGCACCTTCGATAGGCCGCAGGCGACCGGCTTGCCAGCGCTCCAGGCGTACCGGCGACGGCAAGCCAAGAGCCCCGACCAGGCGCTGGCCGATGGACGAGTTGGCGAAGTCGATATAACGGTCAGACATGGAACGCACTCCGAAGGTTGGGGTTCAAAGTGTGGACCATGAATGGCCCTGGGTCGTTCGATCGGCCAGATCCCTCCTACGCTGGAGGAGGTACCCACCGCAGTCGCACTCACAGAATAGGGAGCTTTCCATGACACAGCTGCGTCGCGTCGCGATTATCGGCGGCAACCGCATCCCCTTCGCCCGTTCCAACGGCCCCTATGCCACCGCCAGCAACCAGGCGATGCTCACCGCCGCCCTGGAGGGCCTGATCGAGCGCTACAACCTGCACGGCCTGCGCCTTGGCGAGGTGGCCGCCGGTGCCGTGCTCAAGCATTCCCGGGACTTCAACCTGACCCGCGAATGCGTCCTCGGCTCGCGGCTTTCGCCCACCACCCCGGCCTACGATATCCAGCAGGCCTGCGGCACGGGCCTGGAAGCGGCGCTGCTGGTGGCCAACAAGATCGCCCTGGGGCAGATCGACTGCGGCATCGCCGGCGGGGTGGATACCACTTCGGATGCGCCGATCGGGGTCAACGAAGGCCTGCGCAAGATCCTGTTGCAGGCCAACCGCGCCAAGAGCACCGGCGACAAGCTCAAGACCCTGCTGCAACTGCGGCCCCATCACCTCAAGCCGGAACTGCCGCGCAATGGCGAGCCGCGCACCGGCTTGTCCATGGGCGAGCACTGCGAGCAGATGGCCAAGACCTGGAACATTGCCCGCGCCGATCAGGATCAACTGGCCCTGGAAAGCCATCAGAAAATGGCCGCCGCCTACGCCGAAGGCTGGCAGGACGACCTGATCACTCCCTTCCTCGGCCTGACCCGGGACAACAACCTGCGCCCGGACCTGACCCTGGAAAAGCTCGCCAGCCTCAAGCCGGCCTTCGACCGTAGCGCCAGCGGCACGCTGACGGCGGGCAACTCCACGCCCCTGACCGATGGTGCCTCGCTGGTGCTGTTGGGCAGTGAAGCGTGGGCCAGGGAGCGGGGCCTGCCGGTTCTTGCCTACCTGCGCGACGGCGAGGCCGCGGCGGTGGATTTCGTCAACGGCGCCGAGGGGCTGCTGATGGCCCCGGTATACGCCGTGCCGCGCTTGCTGGCGCGCAATGGCCTGAGCCTTCAGGACTTCGACTACTACGAGATCCACGAAGCCTTCGCCGCCCAGGTGCTGTGCACCCTCAAGGCCTGGGAAGACCCCGAGTACTGCAAGGCCAGGCTGGGCCTGGAGGCACCTCTGGGCAGCATCGATCGCGCCCGGCTCAACGTCAAAGGCAGTTCCCTGGCGGCAGGGCACCCGTTTGCCGCCACCGGCGGGCGCATCGTCGCCAACCTGGCGAAGCTGCTGAGTGTGGCGGGGCAGGGGCGCGGGCTGATTTCCATCTGTGCCGCGGGCGGCCAGGGTGTGACGGCGATCATCGAGCGCTGAGGTTCGTGGCCTTCCCCGGCACGCAGGCTCCTACACAGAAATGCCGCCCATCCGTAGGAGCCGGCTTGCCGGCGAAAGCGTCTTCAGGTCTTGAAGCGCCGTACCAGGGCGTCCAGCTCATTGGACAGCCCCGCCAGGCTCTGGGAGTCCAGGCGCGCCGAGTTCGCCAGTTCCGCCACCAGTTGCGCATCGCCATGGATCTGGCTGATGTGCCGGTTGATGTCTTCCGCCACCTGATGCTGCTCTTCGGCGGCGGTGGCGATCTGGGTGTTCATGTCGCGGATCACGTCCACCGATTCGCGGATCTGCCCGAAGCTGTTGCGCGCCAGGCCGATGCGGTTCACCGACTGCTGGGACACTTCCAGGCTGGCGTGCATCTGCTGGGTCACGGCGCTGGTGCGTTTGGCCAGGTTGCCCAGCAGCCCGTCGATCTCGGCAGTGGAGTCGGCGGTACGCTTGGCCAGGGCCCGCACCTCGTCGGCCACCACGGCAAAACCGCGACCCTGCTCCCCGGCCCGGGCGGCCTCGATGGCCGCGTTCAGCGCCAGCAGGTTGGTCTGTTCGGCGATCGAGCGGATGGTGCCGAGGATCGACTGGATGTCGGTGCTGTCGCGTTCCAGTTGCTGCATCGACTGCGCCGACTGTTCGATCTCCTGGCTCAGGCGATCGACGCTGTGCACCGCGTCATCGATCTGCTGCTGGCCTTCCCGGGCCTGGCGCTGGCCACTGTCCGCCGACTCGGCGGCCTGGCTGCAGGAGCGGGCCACTTCGTTGGCGGTGGCGACCATTTCGTGGAAGGCGGTGGACACCATGTCCACCGCTTCGCGCTGGCGCCCGGCGGCTTCGGCCATGTCGCTGGAGACCTGGGTCGAACTGTGGGAAGTGGCGAGGATCTTCTGCGCGGCCTGGCCGATGCTCTGGATCAGGTTGCGGATTGCTGCCAGGAACTGGTTGAACCAGTTGGCCAACTGCGCGGTTTCGTCGCTGCCACGGATATTCAGGCTGCGGGTCAGATCGCCTTCGCCTTGGGCAATGCCTTCCAGGCCACTGGCCACGCCGCGGATCGGCCGCACGATGAGGCTGGCGAAACTCGCCCCGAGCACTGCGAACAGCACCGCCAGGATCGCGGCAATACCGGCGATGATCCAGGTCAGCTGGGTGGCCGCGCCCATGACTTCGTTCTGCTTGATCAGGCCGATGAAGGTCCAGCCCAGTTGCTCCGAAGGCCAGACGTTGGCCATGTAATGCTCGCCGCCCAGTTCCACCTGCACCAGGCCCTTGCCGGCCTTGGCCAGTTGCGCGTAACCCTCGCCGAGGCTGCCCAGGGCCTTGAAGTTGTGCTCCGGCTGCTTGGGGTCCACCAGCACCGTGCCGTTGTTTTCCATCAGCATCAGGTAGCCCGATTCGCCCAGCTTGATCTGTTTGACGATCTCGGTGAGCTGCTTGAGCGACACGTCGACTGCGACCACGCCGCCCTGGGGGCCCAACTGGTTGGCCAGCGAGCGCACGGTGCTGACCAGCACCGCATCGTCGCTGGCCCAGTAATAGGCCTCGGTGCGCAGGGTCTTGCCCGGGTTGGCCTGGGCGGTCTTGTACCAGGGGCGTACGCGGGGGTCGTAGTTGGCCAGCTTCAGGTCGGCGGGCCAGGAGACGTATCCGCCGTTGCTCACGCCATAGGACACATAGGAATAGGCAGGATGGCTGGCGGCCATGGCGGCGAACAGCTCGAAGATTCGTTTGTCCTGCTCGCCTTCCGGGGCCTTCGCGGCATCGGCGCTCATCCAGGTCTTGAGGTTGTCGCCGGCCTGGGTGATCAAGGGTTGAGCGGCCAGGTAATCGATGTTCTGGCTGATGCCTTCGAAGAACAGCTGCATGGCGTTGGCCACTTGGCGGATCTCGCGGCCGCTGCCGTCGACGAAGGTGTTTTCGGCCTCGCTGCGCAGGTTGATCACCACCAGCGTGGCTACCAGCACCACGGGCAGGCTGGCGATGACGGCAAAGGCCCAGGTCAATTTCTGTTTGATGTTCATCCGCGCTCCAGTTTTTTGTAAGACCACGAAGTGCAGGCGACTCGCGGATTTATCGGCAGCTTGAAAGATGACGCTGATTGCATCCCTGGGGTGAAGTCGAGCCCGCGGCGATCGAACCTTGGCCGGTGGCTGACGTCTTTATTGGATTGTCGGACAAACTCCCTGTCTCTCTGAGGGCTTCGGCTGGCGCCGGGCAATATTGAGCCGCAGGCAGAAAAAAACTTCCGCGGGCAGGCCCGCGAAGGGGCTGGCCTGAGTGCCACTGATGGACGGTTGCGGACGCCGTCTCGGCTATGATCCTTGACGGCGTCGATGGATTGATCTGGCACATTGAGTGCATTGCTGTCGCTCGGTGGTCGGCAGCCCTTTCCCGTCGTGGGAGGATTGCCGTATAACGAGTGACTTTCGCGTGTTTGGTAACAAGGGACCCACAATAAAAGCTGATGAAGACTCCAAAACGCATTGAACCGCTGATCGAAGACGGTCTGGTAGACGAGGTGCTGCGCCCACTCATGAGTGGTAAAGAGGCAGCTGTGTATGTGGTGCGCTGCGGCAACGAGCTACGTTGCGCCAAGGTCTACAAGGAGGCGAACAAACGCAGTTTCCGTCAGGCGGCGGAGTATCAGGAGGGGCGCAAGGTTCGTAACAGCCGTCAGGCGCGGGCCATGGCCAAGGGCTCGAAGTTCGGGCGCAAGGAAACCGAGGACGCCTGGCAGAACGCCGAAGTGGCGGCGTTGTTCCGTCTGGCCAATGCCGGGGTGCGGGTGCCCAAGCCGTTCGACTTCCTCGAAGGTGTGCTGTTGATGGAGTTGGTGGCCGACGAGTACGGCGATGCGGCGCCGCGGCTCAACGATGTGGTGCTGGAACCGGACCAGGCCCGTGAATATCACGCCTTCCTGATTTCCCAGATCGTGCTGATGTTGTGTACCGGCCTGGTGCACGGTGACCTTTCCGAGTTCAACGTGCTGCTGACCCCGGATGGCCCGGTGATCATCGACCTGCCCCAGGCGGTGGATGCTGCCGGCAACAACCATGCCTTCAGCATGCTGGAGCGTGACGTCGGCAACATGGCGTCCTATTTCGGGCGTTTTGCCCCGGAACTCAAGGGCACTCGGTATGCCAAGGAAATGTGGGCCCTGTACGAGGCTGGCACCTTGCATCCGGGCAGCGTGCTGACCGGCGAGTTCGACGACCCCGAAGAACTGGCGGATGTCGGCAGCGTGATCCGCGAGATCGAAGCGGCGCGCCTGGACGAGGAGCGTCGCCAGGCAGTACGCGCGGCGGATGATGCGCCGCCGGGCAAATCCGAAGAACCACCGCCTCCGCCCTGGATGCAGTGATGCCATAAAAAAATCCGGCCTTGGCCGGATTTTTCATTCCCGCAAACTACCCGGCCCCTGGGCCCCTGGGCCCCTGGGCCCCTTGCACCTTGCACCTTGCATCTTGTAGCCGCTGCCGAAGGCTGCGCACGGCCCGAAGGGACGCAGGGATCTTGAGGGTGCCGAGGTCTGGCGGGAGATCGCCAAGCAAGGTCCTGCGGGCCTTTTCGCAGCCTCGTCCAGGGCTCGGCAGCGGCTACATGGGCCGGCAGGTCACAGACTCAGGATCCGCAGCAACTGCCCGAGGCCAGTTCCTTGAGGATCGGGCAGTCCGGGCGGTGGTCGCCCTGGCAGTGCTCCACCAGGTCCTGCAGGGTGTCGCGTAGCCCTGCCAGCTCGCGGATCTTCTGGTTCAACTCGTCGATATGCTGGCGGGCCAGGGCCTTCACATCGGCGCTGGCCCGCTGCCGGTCCTGCCACAGGGTCAGCAGCTTGCCCACCTCTTCCAGGGAAAACCCCAGGTCCCGGGAGCGCTTGATGAAGGCCAGGCTGTGCAGGTCGTCATCGCCATACAGGCGATAGCCGCTGTCACTGCGATGGGCGGGCTTGAGCAGGCCGATGGACTCGTAGTAACGGATCATCTTGGCGCTCAGGCCGCTCTTTCGGGCTGCTTGGCCGATGTTCATTCGGCGTTCTCCAGGTCTTTGGGTTTCCAGGTTTTCAACAGTAGCGCATTGCTGACCACGCTGACGCTGGACAGCGCCATGGCCGCCCCGGCGAGCACCGGGTTGAGCAGGCCGAAGGCCGCCAGCGGGATGCCGACCAGGTTGTAGACGAAGGCCCAGAACAGATTCTGGCGAATCTTCGCGTAGGTTTTGCGGCTGATTTCCAGGGCCGCCGGGATCAACCGTGGATCGCCGCGCATCAGGGTGATGCCGGCCGCATGCATGGCCACGTCGGTGCCGCCGCCCATGGCGATGCCGATGTCCGCCGCCGCGAGGGCCGGGGCGTCGTTGATACCATCCCCGACCATGGCCACCACGCCGGTCTTTTTCAGCTCGGCCACCGTGGCCGCCTTGTCCGCCGGCAGCACTTCGGCGTGCACGTCGGTGATGCCCAGGGCGTCGGCCACCACCTTGGCGCTGCCGCGGTTGTCGCCGGTCAGCAAATGGCTGCTGATATGCCGTGCATTGAGTTGCTGCACCGCCTGCAGCGCGCCGGGCTTGAGGGTGTCGCCAAAGGCGAACAGGCCCAGCACCCGGGATTGCGGGCTCTGCTCGATCAGCCAGGACAGGGTCCGGCCTTCGTGTTCCCAGTCCCTGGCCGCCTGGGCCAGGTCGCCGGGGTTGAGGCCGCTTTCTTCCAGCAGGCGGCGGTTGCCCAGGGCCAGTTGGCGGCCCTCCAGGGTGCCGGCGATGCCTCGCCCGGTGAGGGACTGGCTGGCGCTGACGTCAGCCACCGGCAGTTGGCGTTCCTGGCACAGGTCCAGCACGGCCTTGGCCAGAGGGTGCTCACTGCCGCGCTGCAGGGCACCGGCCAGTTGCAGCACGCTGTTTTCATCGCCTTCCACCGCCTGCATATGGGCGATGCGCGGGGTGCCGGAGGTCAGGGTGCCGGTCTTGTCGAAAACCACCGAACTGACTTCGTGGGCCCGCTCCAGGGCTTCGGCATCCTTGATCAGGATGCCGTGGCGGGCCGCCACGCCGGTGCCGGCCATGATCGCCGTGGGTGTGGCCAGCCCCAGGGCGCAAGGGCAGGCGATCACCAGCACCGCCACGGCGTTGATCACCGCGGTTTCCAGCGGTGCGCCGTACAGCCACCAGCCCACCAGCGTGATCAGCGCCAGCACCAGGACAGTGGGCACGAACACCTGGCTGACTTTATCCACCAGTTTCTGGATCGGTGCCTTGCCGGCCTGGGCGTCTTCCACCAGGCGAATGATCCGCGCCAGCACGGTTTCCGCCCCCAGGGCCAGGGTGCGCACCAGCAGCCGGCCTTCGCCGTTGATGGCGCCACCGGTGACCTTGTCGCCGGGTTGCTTGGGCACGGGCAGGCTCTCGCCGCTGATCAGCGCTTCATCGGCATGGCTCTGGCCTTCGATGACTTCGCCGTCCACCGGAAAGCGCTCGCCGGGCTTGACCAGCACCAGGTCACCCAGGCGCAAGGCGCTGATCGCGACTTCCTGTTCGCGGCCGTCGATAACCTGGATCGCCCGTTCCGGACGCAGGGCCTCCAGGGCGCGGATGGCACTGGCGGTCTGGCGCTTGGCGCGGCTTTCCAGGTATTTGCCCAGCAGCACCAGGGCGATTACCACCGCCGAGGCCTCGAAGTACAGGTGCGGCATGCTGCCCGCGGCGGCGGTGGCCCATTCGTACAGGCTCAGGCCATAGCCGGCGCTGGTGCCCAGGGCCACCAGCAGGTCCATGTTGCCGCTGCCGGCGCGCACGGCCTTCCAGGCCGCGACATAAAAGCGTGCACCGAAGATGAACTGCACCGGGGTGGCCAGGGCGAACTGGGCCCAGGCCGGAAGCATCCAGTGCAGGCCGAACGGCTGCACCAGCATCGGCAGCACCAGGGGCAGGGCCAGGAGGATGGCCAGCACCAGGCTCCAGCGCTCGCGTCGCAGGTTCTGCTGTTGCTCGTCGCCCTGTTTCTGCTCGGCCTGCCACAGGCTGGCGGAGTAGCCGGCCTGGGTCACGGCATTGACCAGTAGCGTCGGGTCGACCTGGCCCAGCAGTTCGACATGGGCACGTTCGGTGGCCAGGTTGACGCTGGCGCTGCGGACGCCGGGGAGTTTGTTCAAGGCGCGTTCGACTCGCCCGGCGCAGGTGGCGCAGGTCATGCCGCCGATGCTCAGTTCGACGGCTTGCACCGGCACGCTGTAGCCGGCGTTTTCCACGGCTTCCAGCAGGGCCGGCAGGCTGTCTTGCGGTGCTTCGACCCGAGCCTGTTCCGTGGCCAGGTTGACGCTGACCGTGCGAATGCCGGCGACCTTGCCCAGGGCACGCTCTACGCGCCCGGCGCAACTGGCGCAGGTCATGCCGGCAATCGGCAGGTCGAAAGTGGTTGATTCAGGCATGGCGACGCTCCCTGTGAATGTTGCCTACAGGATCAACCTTGCCACGCAGGCAAGGTCAAGGGGGCATTGCACGGGTGCTTCATTTTGTCCCAGGGGCGGCTCGCAGTGCGCGAACAACAGGCCCCGGGAGCTCGGCAGGGGGCGGGGTGTCAGTATTCCAGGGCGGCGGGCTTGAGGTACATGCCCGAGGCGTTCATGGCGATGCGGAACTTCAGCACATCGCCAGCCCGCAGGCTGATGTCCTGGGAACTCGGGGCAAGCAGCCCGGCATTGCAGCCCGGGGCCTGGCCTGGCAGCAGTTTCAGGCGCAGGGAAACCTTGCCCGGCGGCAGGTTGAACGAGGCGCTCTGTTCCTGGAACAGCCGGCCGGCGAGCTGGTCCTGGATGTACAGGCCGATCTCGCAGGACGTGGCGACTTCCAGCCGCTCCCTGGAAATGATCAGCACGCCGTAGTCCTCTCCGGCGGCCAGCGCCGATGGGGTTGCCGCGAACAGGCCCAGGAGGCCGACGAGGCTGAAAGTTGACCAGCGCATGGCTGAATCTCCCGCTGTGATGTCGTAAGACGTGCAGCTTGGCCGAGCGCGCCGCCGATTTCCAGCCCGGCAGATCAATCCGGAACTTGACCTTGTCACGGTGGCAAGGACAAGACTTGCTCCAACCCAATACAGGAGAAGCGCAATGCAAGTATTCAACGTTCAAGGCATGTCCTGCGGTCACTGTGTGCGTGCCATCACCCAGGCGCTGCAAAGCAAGGACCCGGCGGCCACCGTGCGGGTGGATCTGGCGGCCAAGGAAGTCGGGGTCGAGAGCCGCCTGTCCAGCGATGAGGTGATCAGCCTGATCAGCGAGGAAGGCTACGCGGTCAAGGTTGCCTGAGCCTTTTTATATAGTTAGCGACCTATCGGAATGTTCAAGGCGTCCAAGCGCGGCTAGACTGTGCGACCGCTGACCAACGCTCGTTTGGATGCCATGAACCTCCGCACAATCCTGATTCTCGGCGCTCTGAGCGCTTTCGGCCCGCTGGCCATCGACTTCTACCTGCCGGCCTTCCCCTCGATGGCCCTGGCTTTCGGCACCGATGAAAAACACGTTCAGCTGACCCTGGCCGCCTACTTCCTCGGCCTGTCCATCGGCCAGCTGGCCTATGGCCCGGTGGCCGATCGTTTTGGCCGGCGCCTGCCGCTGCTGGCGGGGGTGGGCCTGTTCACGCTGGCCTCCCTGGCCTGCGCCTATGCGCCGAACCTGGAATGGCTGATCGGCGCACGCTTTGTCCAGGCCCTGGGCGGATGCGCCGGGATGGTGATTTCCCGGGCCGTGGTCAGCGACAAGTGCGATGCGGTGGGTTCGGCCAAGGTCTTCTCCCAACTGATGCTGGTGATGGGCCTGGCCCCGATCCTGGCGCCAATGCTGGGCGGCCTGCTGGTCAACCTCTACGGCTGGCAGTCGATCTTCATCATGCTCACGGTGTTCAGTGCACTGTCCGGCCTGGCAGTGGCCCTGGGCCTGCCGGAAAGCATGCCGGCCACCCGCCCGCGCCTGCCTCTGTCCGGGGCGCTGCGCCAGTATGGCCTGCTGCTGTCGGACCGGGTATTTCTCGGCCACGCCTTGACCGGCGGGATCGCCATTGCCGGGATGTTTTCCTACATTGCCGGTTCGCCCTTTGTCTTCATCAAACTCTACGGCGTGCCAGCGGAGCACTTCGGCTGGTTCTTCGGGATCAATGCCGGGGGCTTCATCCTGGTGGCGCAGATCAATGCGCGCCTGCTGGCCAAGCGTGGCCCGGCGTTCCTGCTGGCGCGCACCGTGTGGATCTACCTGGCAGCGGGCCTGACCCTGCTCGGCGTCAGCGCCTTGCACACCAGTGCGCTCTGGCCGCTGCTGCTGCCGCTGTTCGTGTGTATCGCCAGCCTGGGCTGCATCATTCCCAATGCCGCAGCCTGCGCCATGAATGGTCAGGGCGCACGGGCCGGCAGCGCCTCGGCGATGCTCGGTTGCCTGCAATTCAGCGTGGCGGCAGGGGCGGCGTACCTGGTGGGTGTGCTGCATGACGGCAGCGCCATGCCGATGGCCATGGTCATCAGCCTGTGTGGTGTGTTGGCGGTGAGCATGGCGGTCATGACCCGGCGCTTGCAGAATGCCCGGGCGCTGAAGGCTGCCGAGCTCTGAGTCAGCCGGTGGCGCGCTGGCTCTGGGGAATCGGGTGGGGGGCTTGCAGGCGGCTTTGCAGGGTCTGGGTGAAGGCCCGGGCTTCGGCCTCGCTGCGGAACGTCACCACATGCTGGTCGAGCCGCACCTGCCATTGAGAGCCCTGGGGGTGTGCCAATTCTTTTATCAGGATCTTCATTGCTGACCTCCTAACGGTAAAAGACTGCGCTGCAAGGGCCCCCAGTGTAGACCCGAATACGGTCACAAATATGACCGGAATCAACTCTCGGACTGACGGCAGCCAGCACCTTTTACCGGTGCCGGCTGCCGTTCGTTAACGCCTCAGAAACCTTCGAGGACGATCTTGCCGCGAGCCTTGCCGCTCTCCAGCAGGGCGTGGGCGCGGCGCAGGTTGGCTGCGTTGATCTGGCCGAAGTGCTCACCCACCGTGGTCTTCAAGGTGCCGGCGTCAATCAGTTCGGCGACCCGGTTGAGCAGCACGTGCTGCTCTTGCATGTCGGCGGTTTCGAACAGCGAACGGGTGTACATGAACTCCCAGTGCAACGACAGGCTCTTGCGCTTGAGCTTGGTCACGTCGAGGCTTTTCGGATCGTCGATCAGCGCCAGCTTGCCCTGGGGTGCCAGGGCTTCCACCAGTTGGTCGAGGTGGGCATCGGTCTGGGTCAGGCTGGCGACGTGGGTCACCTGGCCTGCGCCAATGCGCTGGAGTTCGGCGCTCAGTGGCTGGCTGTGGTCCACCACCGCATGGGCGCCCAGCTCGCGGACCCAGGCCTGGGTCTGTTCGCGGGAGGCACTGCCGATCACCTTGAGGCCGGTGAGCTGACGGGCCAGTTGGGTGAGGATCGAACCGACCCCGCCGGCAGCGCCGACGATCAGCAGGCTCTGGCCTTTGTCAGCCGGCTCCTGGCTGATCTGCAGGCGTTCGAACAGCAGCTCCCAGGCGGTGATCGCGGTCAGCGGCAGGGCGGCGGCCGCGGCGAAGTCCAGGCTCTTGGGCATGTGGCCGACGATCCGTTCATCCACAGTGTGCAGCTCACTGTTACCGCCGGCCCGGGCGATGGAGCCGGCGTAGAACACCCGGTCACCGACCTTGAACAGGCTGACGTCGCTGCCCACGGCCTTGACCACCCCGGCCACGTCCCAGCCCAGCACCTTGGCCGCGCCACCTTCGGGCTGGACGTTCTGGCGCACCTTGGTGTCCACCGGGTTGACCGAGATGGCCCTGACTTCCACCAGCAGATCGCGAGGGCCGGCCACGGGCTCGGGCAGCTCGATGTCTTGCAGGGACTTGGGATCGTCGATGGGCAGGGAAGCGTAATAAGCGATGGCTTTCATGTTGAGTTCCTGATGATGAGTAGGGAAAAAAGGCTCAGACAATCAACTGCAGGCGCTTGAGCTCGAAGTGCTCGATCGCCTCGCGGGTCTGATGGAGGAAATGCCGGAAGTGCGCGGTGTTGTTGTGAAACTCCAGGGCTGCTTCATCGTCCCAGCGCTCCATCACGTAGAAGGTGCCCGGTTGCTCGGCATCCTGGTGCAGCTCGTAGTACTGGCAACCGCTTTCCTCGCGGCTGGGCGAGACCAGGGCGCTGAGCTCGCGCTTGAGAACGTCTTGCTGCTGGGGCTTGGCGATCAGGGTGGCAATCGCGGTGAAGGCTTGGGACATGTGGGCTTCCTCAGGTGTTGGGCGATGGAAGGGATGATTGGCTATTTCTCCCGAGGATAAAACCGGCTAAAAGAGCAGGCTCTTTCAATATTTTTTTGATAATCCAGGAAGACCTCATGCTGCGATTCGATGACCTGCAGTTGTTCGTGCGTGCCGCAGACCTGGGCAGCCTGTCGGCGGCGGCCCGGGTCATGGACCTGTCGCCTGCGGTGGCCAGCGCTGCCCTCAAGCGCATCGAGGAACACCTGGGCGCACGCCTGCTGGCCCGTTCCACCCGCAGCCTGCGGCTCACCGCCGAGGGCGAGGGCTTTCTCGAATACGCCCGGGCGGCCTTGAGCAACCTGGATGAAGGCCGGCGCCTGCTGGCCAGCGGTCAGGATCAGGTCAGTGGCGTGTTGCAGCTTTCTGCCCCTTCGGATTTTGGCCGCAATCTGCTGTTGCCCTGGCTCGACGAGTTCCAGCGTGAACATCCCAAGCTCAGCGTGCGCCTGCTGCTGGGGGACCGGATTGCCGACCTGTTCCGCCAGCCGGTGGACATTGCCCTGCGTTACGGCGAACCGGAGGACTCCAGCCTGGTGGCGCTGCCAGTGGCTCCGGACAACCGCCGGGTGCTGTGCGCCGCCCCCAGTTATCTGGCCCGCTACGGCGAGCCGCGCCAGTTGGAGCAACTGGCCCAGCACAACTGCCTGTTGTACATGCTCGACAGCCGGGCTCATGACCTCTGGAGCTTTCATGACGGCAAGCGCGAGGTGAGCCTCACCGTCAGTGGTGACCGCCTGAGCGACGACGCCGATGTGGTGCGGCGCTGGGCCGTGGCCGGTGAGGGGATTGCCTACAAGTCCTGGCTGGATGTGGCCGCCGATGTGCTGGCCGGCCGCCTGCAGATACTGCTGCCGGAACTGCGCTGCGAAGGCGCGTCGCTGAACCTGCTGTGCACCCACCGGGCGCACCTGAGCAAACCGGTGAAACTACTGCGTGACCTGCTCCAGGAGCGTTGCGCGCAGATCAGCGCGCAACGCCCGCGATAGGAGCCGGCTTGCCGGCGAGCCTGGGCACCGTGCCCTCGGCGTCGCTGGTGGACGCGAACAGGTCGCCCTCGGCAATCAGCCCCAGCCTCGATCCCGCACACTCGGGCGGTCAAGCATTCAACCGGGGGAACGGGCATGGGCATACAGGAATACAGCGCCGCAGAGCGCCTGGAACGGCTACCCATCAGCGGCTATCACCGGGTGATCTTCATCATCATCGCCCTGGCGTTTTTCTTCGACTCCATGGACCTGGCGATGATGACTTTCCTCCTCGGCTCGATCAAAACCGAGTTTGGCCTGAGTTCGGCCCAGGCCGGCCTGCTGGCCAGCTCCAGTTTCTTCGGCATGGTGCTGGGCGCCTCGCTGTCGGGCATGCTTGCCGACCGCTATGGGCGCAAGCCGGTGTTCCAGTGGAGCATCGTGCTCTGGGGCGTGGCCAGTTACCTGTGTTCCACCGCCCAGAGCGTGGACAGCCTGACCCTGTTCCGGGTGCTGCTGGGGATCGGCATGGGCATGGAGTTTCCCATCGCCCAGTCGATGCTCTCGGAGATGATTCCGGCCCAGCGTCGCGGGCGCTACATCGCCCTGATGGACGGCTTCTGGCCCCTGGGTTTCGTCGCCGCGGGGGTGCTCTCGTATTTCCTCCTGCCGCTGATCGGCTGGCGTGACATCTTCCTGGTGCTGGCAGTACCGGCGGTGTTCGTGCTGGTGATCCGCTTCTTCATTCCCGAGTCACCGCGCTGGCTGGAACAGGCCGGGCGCCACGCCGATGCGGATCGGGTGCTGTGTGGCATCGAAGACAAGGTGCGCGCTTCCCTGGGCACGGCGCAATTGCCGGAGCCGCTGCACCTGCCGCGTATCGACAGTGCGCCGGGGCACTTTTTCTCGGCACTGAAGCAGATCTGGTCGCCGCTCTATCGCCAGCGCACGATGATGATCTGGAGCCTGTGGTTCTTCGCCCTGCTGGGCTTTTACGGGCTGACGTCCTGGCTCAGCGCCTTGCTCCAGCAGTCCGGTTTTGCGGTGACCCAGTCGGTGTACTACACGGTGCTGATTTCCCTGGGCGGGATTCCCGGGTTCCTCATGGCGGCCTGGCTGGTGGAGCGCTGGGGGCGCAAGCCGGTGTGCATCGTGACCTTGCTCGGCGGCGGGGTCATGGCCTTCTTCTACGGGCAGAGTGCGGTCTTTGGCGGCAACGTCAGCCTGCTGATCGGCACCGGGCTGCTGATGCAGTTTTTCCTGTTCGGCATGTGGGCGGTGCTCTACACCTATACCCCCGAGTTGTACCCGACATCGGCCCGGGCCACGGGCTCGGGGTTCGCTTCGGCGGTGGGGCGCATCGGTTCGCTGTTGGGGCCGCTGGTGACCGGGCTGGTGTTTCCGTTGACCGGGCAGGGCGGCGTATTCGCCCTGGGGGCGGCGTGCTTCGTGATTGCCGCGGGGGTGGTCTGGCTGTTCGGGAT
Source organism: Pseudomonas sp. GW822-FHT04H02 (assembly GCF_058800645.1). Classification (NCBI taxonomy): domain Bacteria; kingdom Pseudomonadati; phylum Pseudomonadota; class Gammaproteobacteria; order Pseudomonadales; family Pseudomonadaceae; genus Pseudomonas; species Pseudomonas sp. GW822-FHT04H02. The sequence continues at coordinate 416,638 of NZ_JBXAMM010000006.1, forward strand.
GGAAACCCGGGGCAAGACCCTGGAGGAGTTGAGCGAGGCGGGGAGCTGATAGAGACGGGGGGACCTGTTCGCCGGCCAGCCGGCTCCTACAGGTTCGTGTAGGAGCCGGCTGGCCGGCGAAGGCCGTTACGGCTTGACCAGCCGTGCATCCAGGCTGTTCTGCGCCAGGCGCCGGGCCTGGTCCTGGGTCATGCCCAGGTCGGTGTGCAGGGCGTGGAAGTTCTCGGTGACGTAGCCGCCGAAGTAGGCCGGGTCATCGGAGTTGACCGTGACCTTCACCCCGCGCTCCAGCATTTGCAGGATGTTGTGCTGGGACATGTGGTCGAACACGCAGAGCTTGGTGTTGGACAGCGGGCACACAGTCAGCGGGATCTGCTCGTCGATGATCCGCTGCATCAGCCGCTCGTCTTCGAAGGCACGTACACCGTGGTCGATGCGCTGGATCTTCAACAGGTCCAGGGCTTCCCAGATGTACTCCGGCGGGCCTTCTTCACCGGCGTGGGCGACGGTCAGGAAGCCTTCGCTGCGCGCGCGGTCGAATACCCGCTGGAACTTGCTCGGCGGGTGGCCCATTTCCGAACTGTCCAGGCCCACGGCGACGAATGCATCGCGAAACGGCAGCGCCTGGTCGAGGGTCTTCTGCGCCTCTTCTTCGCTCAAGTGGCGCAGGAAACTGAGGATCAGGCCGCTGGTGATGCCCAGTTGCTGCTCGCCATCTTTGAGTGCGCTGGCGATGCCGTTGAGCACCACTTCGAACGGCACGCCACGGTCGGTGTGGGTCTGCGGGTCGAAGAAGGGTTCGGTGTGGATCACGTTCTGTTCTTTGCAGCGCAGCAGGTAGGCCCAGGTCAGGTCGTAGAAGTCCTGGGAGGTGCGCAGCACGTCGGCGCCCTGGTAGTACAGGTCGAGGAATTCCTGCAGGTTGTTGAAGGCGTAGGCCTCGCGCAGGGTCTCGACGTCGCTCCAGGGCAGGGCGATCTTGTTGCGTTCGGCCAGGGCGAACAGCAGTTCCGGTTCCAGGGAACCTTCCAGGTGCAGGTGCAACTCGGCCTTGGGCAAGGCGTTCAGCCAGTCATACATGGTGTCGTCTCATCAGGTGCAGGCGGGCGCTGCGAGAGTGATGCGCTGCCGAGGCCGTGCCCTTCTGTGGGGAACTGGCTGTGGCTTGCGGCTTTCGCCAGGTTTTCACCGGGCCCGAAAAAGCCGCCATTCTACATCTGGCGGCGCAAATGTTCGGCAAAACCTGACCGGGGGGGGCGGTCAGGCCTGCTCCAGCTCCCGGCGGTAGGCGTAGGTATCGGCAAAGCGCGACAGGAGAAATTCGGCGCAGGTGGTCACCGGGTACTTGGCCGGGTGCTCCGCGTCCTGGCAACCGGGCAGGCATTCGATGCGGGTGTCCGGGTGCGGCTCGGCGAAGAACGGCATCGAGTAGCGGTCCACCCCCAGCGGGCTGATGACCCGGTGCGGGGTCGACAGGTAACGGTCGTTGCTCCAGCGCGCCATCATGTCGCCGAGGTTGACCACGAAGCTGCCGTCGATGGGCGGGGCGTCGATCCACTGGCCCTTGACGTTGCGCACCTGCAAGCCGCCAGCGGCGTCCTGGTAGAGCAGGGTGATGCAGCCGTAGTCGGTGTGGGCGCCGGCGCCTTGCTGCTCTGCGCTGCTGGCGGTGTGGCGCGGCGGATAGTGGATCATCCGCAGCACGCTCACCGGGTCCTGGAAGCGGCGGTCGAAGAAATCACGTTCGATGCCCAGGGCCAGGGTCATGGCCCGCAGCAGGGTCTGGGCCAGGGCCTGCATGTCCTGGTAGTGCTGCTCCATCAGGGCTTGCCAGCCGGGCAGGTCAGGGTGGCGGTTGGGCCCGCGCAGGGGTTTTTCCGCCAGCACGTCCGGGTGCTCGGCCGGCAGGTGCAGGCCCATGTCGAAGGTTTCCTTGAGGTCGCTGGGCTTGCTTGGGTCCAGCTGCTCGGTGGCGATGGCGCCGTAGCCGCGATGGTGACGGCTCTGGGTGATATCGATCTTGAGTTTTTCAACACTGGGCAGGGCGAAGAAGTGCTTGGCCGTGCTCAGCAATTGCTCGATGCGTTGTGCGCTGATCGGGTGACCCTTGATGTAGAAGAAGCCCCATTCGCGACAGGCGCGGTCGATCTGCTTGGCGACACTGTCCCAGCCTTGCTGCTCATCCTGATACAGCGGGCTGATATCGATGATCGGCAGTTGATTCATGAAAATGCTCCCATCCTGTTGGCGGTCCGTCGTCGCTGGCGGATGCTCCGACAGCGACGACCAGATTATTTGGGGATGTCCGCCTTCAGGCCTTCGACGTAGTAGTTCATCGAGGCCAGTTCGGCATTGCTGGCGCTGACCCCCGCGGCGATTTTTTCGACCCCGGCCTGGTCCTTGATCGGGCCGGTGAACGGGTGGAACTCGCCGCTCTTGATGCTGGCGATGATCTGTTCGGCCTCGGTTTTCACCGGGGCCGGCAGCAGGTCGCTGAGGGGCAGTTCAACCGTACCCTCTTTCAGCCCACCCCAGTAGTCCTGGGGTTTCCAACTGTGGTCCATCACCCCCTGGGTGGCCTGGATGTAGTGCGGGCCCCAGTTGTTGACGATGGAGGTCAGCACCGCCTTGGGGCCGAAGTGGGCCATGTCCGAGGCATAGCCCACCGCGTACACGCCACGCCGTTCCGCGGCCTGGATCGGCGCCGGGCTGTCGGTGTGCTGGAAGATCACGTCGGCGCCCTGGTCGATCAGGGCATTGGCGGCGTCGGCTTCCTTGCCCGGATCGAACCAGGAGTTGACCCACACCACCTTGATCTCGGTGCCCGGGTTGTACTTGTTCAGGGCCAACTGGATGGCGTTGATGTCGCGGATCACCTCCGGAATGGGGAAGGAGGCGACGTAGCCGATCTTCTTGCTCTTGGTCATCTTCGCCGCGAGGAAACCACCCACATAGCGGCCCTCGTAGGTGCGCGCCAGGTAGGTGCCGAGGTTCTTGTCCTGCTTGTAGCCGGTGGCGTGTTCGAAGGTCACCTTGGGGAACTGCCTGGCGACCTTCAGCGTGGGGTTCATGTAGCCGAAGGAGGTGGTGAAGATCAGGTCGTAGTTGTCCTTGGCCATGTTGCGGATCACCCGCTCGGCGTCGGCGCCTTCGGCTACGTTCTCCACGTAGTTGGTCTTGATCTGGTCGCCGAATTTTTCCACCAGGGCCTTGCGCCCCTGTTCATGCTGATAGGTCCAGCCGTGATCGCCTATGGGGCCGATGTAGACGAAACCGACCTTCAGCGGATCGGCGGCGCTGGCGGTAAGGCTGGCACTCAGGCCGATGGCGGCGGCCAGGGTGCAGAGCAACTTGTGCAACGGGCGTGTATGCATGAATGGGAGCTCCATCTTGTTGTGGGGGGCTGGGGCGGCAAGCACTGGAGGGCAATGCAAATAGCTGACCAACAGGACAACAAAGATGGCCGTTGCGCCGGCGAGGCGGTTTCTACGGGGGCTTTGGGGCGCACTTTTCGCTGGCAAGCCAGCTTCTACGGGGCTGGAATGCAGGAGGCCGCTTGCCGGCGAAGGGCTGTTCAAGAACCAACCCGGTGCGCGGCGCCTGGGGCTGGTGCACTAACATGTAACGAAACGTTAGTGACTTGGTGCAGTCTTTCAGTCATCTCCTGTACTCGTTTTTATTCCCGTCAAAGGACTGCAATGCTCAATTCCCTCAAGCAAGAAAAGTTTCTACTGCTTGCGCTGCTGGCCGCCGTGGCTGCCTATCCGCTTGAACACCTGTTGCTGGGCAGTGGCCAGGGCATCGCCCTGGGCGCCGGGCTGGTGCTGATCGGCTTTATCGTCATGGCTTCGATGCGCGTCGCCCACCACGCTGAACTGCTGGCGGAAAAGGTCGGCGACCCCTACGGCACCATGATCCTGACCCTGGCCGCGGTGCTGGTGGAAGTGGTGATCCTGGCGATCATGATGAGCAACGAAGCCTCGCCGACCCTGGTGCGCGACACCATCTACTCGGCGGTGATGCTGGACATCAACGGCATCCTCGGCCTGGCCGCGCTGATGGGCGGCATCAAGCATGGCGAGCAGCCCTACAACGACGACTCGGCGCGCACCTACAGCGTGATGATCCTCACCGCCATGGGCGTGTCGATGGTGGTGCCGGAGTTCATCCCCGAGGCCGACTGGAAGGTCTACTCGGCCTTCACCATCGGCGCCATGGTGGTGCTCTATACCCTGTTCCTGCGCATGCAGGTCGGGCCGCACAGCTATTTCTTCAGCTACAGCTACCCGGAAAAACGCCGCAATAAAGAGGCCCAGGAACAGCCCCATGCCATCAACCTGGCCTGGAGCATCGGCATCCTGGTGTTCGGGGTGGTGGTAATCGGCGCCCTGGCCGAGGTGATGTCCAAGACCCTGGACCTGGGCCTGGAAGGCACGGGCGCACCGCCGGTGATCACGGCGATCCTGGTGGCGGCGATTTCCGCCGCGCCGGAGATTCTCACCGCCCTGCGCGCCGCCCTGGCCAACCGCATGCAGTCGGTGGTCAACGTGGCCCTGGGCGCTTCCCTGTCGACGGTGATCCTCACGGTGCCGGTGATGGAGGCCATGGCCTTGTACACCGGCCAGCCCTTCCAGATGGCCATGACTCCGGTGCAGACGGTGATGGTGTTCATCACCCTGATCGTCAGCGCGATCAACCTCAACGACGGTGAAACCAATGCCATAGAAGGCATGACTCACTTCGTGCTGTTTGCGACCTTCATCATGCTGTCGCTGCTCGGTCTTTAAAGGGGTTGCGCCGACTGGATAGCGCAGCGAAAGCTGACCCCGGGGGCATTCCAGGCCGCGAGTGCGCCCCAACGCCAACGGCGGACGGTGCTGGCCGAAGGAGAAAAGGTCGGGTCGTTGGCAAACTTGTTGTTGGCGCCCCGTTGCGCTCGATAAATGCCTGTTTCAGGCCCTTGCGGGTTCTCCACGGGAGATTCGCGGTAGTAGTGTTTGTCGTACCAGTCGTTGACCCATTCACTGGCATTGCCGGTGAGGTTGTAGAGGCCCAGCGGGTTAGGCACAAACCTGTCCACGGCGAAGGTTTCGTTGTCGTCAGGCGCCGGAAAGTTGCGGCCATAGTCCAGATTGCCGTTGTCGGTCGCGAACATCACCGGCTGGCCACGGTTGCGCGCCGCATATTCCCATTGGGCCTCGGTCGGAAGATCCACGGCATAGCCGCTGAGGTCTGCCAGCCAGCCACAGTAATCCTTGGCCTCTTGCCATTTTCGAGACGCCGGGGCGGGCAGGTTTTCCTGGTAGAGGTGTTTCATGTCGGCGCGGTTGCGCAGTGCCGCGTCGAATTGCGGCCGGCCTTGCGCCAGGAAGAACAGATCGAAATCGCCCAAGGTGGTTTGTAGCGAGGACAGGTAGTAGCTGCTCAACTTGACCGGGTGAACGAAGTCGTCATCGATGTCGAGGCTGATCCGTTCCATGTTTGCCGGGTCCACGCCACAGGGCCATTGGCACAAGGCCTGTGGGTCGAAGCCACGGGGCCAGCCGAAATCCCCCATCTGGAATTCGCCACCTTCAATCAGCACCATGTTGTCCATCGAACGCACGACGGTGTTGAGCACCGCATCGCGGACTTGCGGGGACAGGTCCGGGTATCTGCGGCTGATGGTCGAAGCAATGTCTGCAACTTTTTCAGGTGACAGCACTTTGCTGGCGGGGCCTGCAACCTCCTGTTTCCCACAGCCCGAAATCAGCAGTGCGACGCAGAGCGCCAGTCCGTGCTTTTGTTTCACGTAATGTCCCTATAACGGTTCGGATGAGGGCGGCAAACTAACATGTTTCCTCCCTCTGATACCGTTCAACGCACAGGCGAGGGATACGCTCCCTCGCCGTGGGCGCCAAAGATCAGGTGCCGGCGATCAGTTGCCGGGCCGCCTGGCTGTGATCGGCGATCAGGTTTTTCAGATCCAGCCCTTCGACCTGGCCATCAATCACCCGCCACTTGCCGCCAATCATGACCCGGTCCGCTCGATCCGCGGCGCACAACAGCAGCGCTGAAACCGGATCATGGCTACCCGAGAAACGCAGTTCATCGAGCTTGAACAACGCCAGGTCTGCCTGCTTGCCTACCGCCAGTTCGCCGATGTCGGTACGGCCCAACAGGCTTGCCGACCCCTGGGTCGCCCAGCCCAGTACACGCTCCGGGGTGATCTTTTCGGCGCCGTAACGCAGGCGCTGGATGTACAGCGCCTGCCGCGCTTCGAGGATCATGTTCGAGGCGTCATTGGACGCCGAACCGTCCACGCCCAAGCCGAACAGCGCCCCTGCATCGGTCAGCTCGATGCTGGGGCAGATGCCGGACGCCAGGCGCATGTTCGAACTCGGGCAATGGCAGATGCCGGTACCGGCCTGGCCGAGGCGGGCGATCTCATCCGGGTTGAAGTGGATGCCGTGGGCCAGCCAGGTACGCGGACCAAGCCAGCCGACGCTGTCCAGATAATCCACCGTGCGCAGGCCGAAACGCTGCAGGCAGAAGTCTTCTTCGTCGAGGGTCTCGGCCAGGTGAGTGTGCAGGCGCACATCGAGCCCGTTGGCCAGTTCGGCGCTGGCCGACATGATTTCCGGGGTCACCGAGAACGGCGAGCACGGTGCCAGGGCGATCTGGATCTGCGCACCGTCGCCACGCTCGTGGTACTCGTGAATCAGGCGCTGACTGTCGTCGAGAATCACCTGGCCTTCCTGCACAGTCTGTTGCGGTGGCAGGCCGCCGTCCTTTTCGCCAAGGCTCATCGAGCCGCGGGTGAGCATGGCGCGCATGCCCAGTTCACGCACGGTTTCGACTTGCACGTCGATGGCGTTTTCCAGGCCGTCCGGGAACAGATAGTGATGGTCGGCGGCGGTGGTGCAGCCGGAGAGCAGCAGTTCGGCCAGTGCCACTTTGGTCGCCAGGGCGAGTTTTTCCGGGGTCAGCCGGGCCCAGACCGGGTACAGGGTCTTGAGCCAGGGGAACAGCGGCTGGTTGACCACCGGCGCCCAGGCGCGGGTCAGGGTTTGATAGAAGTGATGGTGGGTGTTGATCAGGCCCGGCAGCAGCACGTGCTCGCGGGCATCGAAGACCTGCTGGCAGGGGCTTGCAGGTTGCTGGCCGAGGCCCAGCACTTCAACGATCAGGCCGTCTTGCAGCACCAGGCCGCCACGGGCGTCGAGGGCATTGCCGGTGAAGATGGCCAGGGGATTTTTTAACCAGGTACGGATCGCAGGCATGGTTGCCGGCTCCTCTGAAAGTGGGTTCAGGTTAGCCAGCTCAGTGATGCCCTGTCTGCTGATCCAGGGTCGCCGCAAGGGGCGAGGTGCGCAGTCTAGCGAAAGATTTGCCGGGGGACAAAACTTGCATTTTGCCCCCCGTTCCAGAGCCTTCGCTGGCCTGTGCAAGGGCTGCCCGGGGCAGCCGCGGCCTTACCAGGGGATGGTTTCGCCTTTGTAGTTGACGAAGTGATGACCGCCCTTGCCGGTGTAGGCATTGACCTGGGCGATCAGCCCGCGGGTGCTGGTCTGCACATCGATATCGGCGCCTTCGCCGCCCATGTCGGTCTTCACCCAGCCCGGGTGCAGCGAAAGCACGGTGAGCTTCTGCCCCAACTGGGTCACGAAGCTGTTGGTCATGGAGTTCAGTGCGGCCTTGCTGGCCTTGTACAGGGCCAGCTCCGGCGCGTCGGGCATGGTCACGCTGCCCAGCACCGAACTCATGAACGCCAGCACGCCGCTGTCCTTGCGGATCTGCCCGACAAAGCGCTGGGCCAGGTTGATCGGCGCCACGGCGTTGGTGAAGAACAGCTGGCCGACTTCGGCCAGGGTCGCCTGCCCCGGCAACTGGTTGTCCGGGCCCTTGACCCCGGCGTTGACGAACAGCAGGTCGAACACCTGGTTCTTGAGCTTCTGGCTCAGGGCAATCACCGCTTGCTGATCGTCCATGTCCAGTTGCTCGATCTGCACCTTGCCCAGGGCTTGCAGCGCCTCGGCCTTGTGCGGGTTGCGCACGGTGGCGGTGACCTGCCAGCCGTCTTCCAGCAGGCGCTGGACCAGGCCGAGGCCCAGGCCCCGGGAGGCGCCGATGATCAGTGCGGTTTTTGCCGTGGACATGATGAGGTTCCTTGATAAGTGAGGATCACGGATTCAATGGACAGGCTTGCCCCAGTCGCAGTTGCAGCACGGGGCGCAACTGGCCCGGTTCTCCGATGTGCAAGCATGGGGCTCGAAAGGGCTGACCCTGAAGCATACTCCAGGCTTTGGCCTGCGCGCTCCTTGAATCGATGGAGCGACATCTATGTGGACCACGCCCTGGCCCACGCAGCCACGGCATTGATCGGGGTGATCCTGTTCTTCGAGCTGGCCTGGTGCGTGGCCCAGTTGCAGCCGGTGCGAGCGGCTGCCGGTAAGGCCCCGGCAGCCATCTAGTGTCCCGACTGCCACGGCTGGCCGAGGGACACCGGTGCATACAGCCGGGTGCGCAAGGCATCCCGGGATAGCAGCACCAGCACCAGGATGGTCGCGGCATAGGGCAGCATCGCCAGCAGGTTGGAAGGAATCGCCAGGCCCAGGCCCTGGGCCACCAGGTGCAGGATGCTCGCCAGGCCGAACAGGTAGGCGCCGAGCAGCAGCCGCCACACCCGCCAGCTGGCGAATACCACCAGCGCCAGGGCGATCCAGCCGCGTCCGGCGCTCATGTTCTCGGCCCACATCGGGGTGTAGGCCAGGGACAGGTAGGCCCCGGCCAGCCCCGCCATGGCGCCGCCGAACAGCACCGCGAGCGCGCGCACCCGCAGTACCGGCAGGCCCATGGCGCTGGCGGCGTCGGGGTTCTCGCCGACAGCCTGGATGATCAGGCCGACCCGGCTTTTGAGAACCACCCAGGCCACCAGGGCGAACAGGGTGAAGGACAGGTACACCAGCAAATCCTGGGCGAACAGCATGCGACCGATCAGCGGGATCTCACTCAGCAGCGGCAGCGCCAGCGGTTCGAAGCCGGCCAGGGGCTTGCCGACCCAGGCCGCGCCGACAAAGCTCGACAGGCCGACCCCGAAGATCGTCAGCGCCAGCCCGGTAGCCACCTGGTTGGCGGTGAACACCAGGGCCACCAGGGCGAACAGCGCCGCCAGCAGCATTCCGGCGGCCATCGCCAGCAGCACCCCGAGCCACAAATGGCCGCTGTTGAGGGCGACGATAAAACCTATCACCGCGCCGAACAGCATCATGCCTTCCTGCCCCAGGTTGAGGACGCCGCTCTTTTCACAGATCAGTTCCCCCAGGGCCACCAGCAGCAGGGGGGTGCCGCAGCGGACCATGGCGTAGAGAATATTGCTCAGCAGATCGATATCCATCACAGGGCTCCGGCGGTAGCAGTGGCGCTGGCGTTGCGGCGCATCCAACGCAGGTTCAGGCGCGGGCGATAGAGAATCAGCACGTCGCTGGCCAGGAGGAAGAACAGCATCATTCCCTGGAACAGCTGGGTGATGGCCTGGGGCAGGTTGAGGCTCATCTGCGCGCTCTCGCCACCGATGTACAGCAACGCCATCAGCAGGCTGGAAAACACAATGCCGATGGGGTTCAGGCGGCCGAGAAAAGCCACGGTAATGGCCGCGTAGCCGTAGCCGGGAGACACCTGGGGCACCAGTTGGCCGATGGGGCCGGCGACTTCGCAGACCCCGGCCAGCCCTGCCAGCGCACCGCTGGTCAACAGCGCCAGCCAGACCAGGCGCTTCTGGCGAAAGCCGACGAAGCCGGCGGCACGCTGGTCCAGGCCGAGCACCCTGATCTGGAAGCCGACAAAGCTTTTCTGCAGCAGCACCCAGACCGCCACCAGGGCCAGCAGGGCGAAGTACACCCCGGCGTGGACCCGGCCGTCTTCCATCAGCAGCGGCAGGCGGCTGGCGTCGCCGAACATCGCCGACTCGGGAAAGTTGAACCCGGCGGGGTCTTTCAACGGGCCATGCACGCAGTACAGCAACAGGTTCAGGGCGATGTAGTTGAGCATGATGCTGGTGAGGATTTCATTGGCGTTGAAGCGGGTGCGCAACCAGGCGGTGAGCCCGGCCCAGGCAGCCCCGGCCAGGGTTCCGGCAAGCAGGATCAGCACCAGCGCCCAGCGGCTTTGCAGTTCGATGAGATTGACCGCCAGGGCGCTACCGACCAGGGCCCCGAGCAGCAATTGGCCCTCGGCGCCGATGTTCCACACCCGCGCCTGGTAGGCCACCGCCAGGCCCAGGGCACAGAGCAGGATAGGTAGCGCCTTGACCAGCAGTTCGGACACGCCATACAAGTCGCTGACCGGGGCGATCAGCAGGGTGTGCAAGGTCAGCCAGGGGTCATGCCCCAGGGTCATGAACAGCAGGGAACCGCAGCCCAGGGTCAGCAGCGCCGCCAGCAGTGGCGAGCACCAGAGCATCAGCCGCGACTGGCGGCCACGGGGTTCGAGTGAAAGCAGCATGGACAGCTCCGTTAAATCGCCAGGGCAGCGGGTGAGGGCAGGGAATCGGCGTGGCCGGCCATCCAGCCGCCAACCTCCACCAGCGAGGTGTCGGCGCAGGCCTTGAGGGGCGATAGGCGTCCAGCGCACAGGGCCGCGAGGCGGTCGCTGATCTGGAACAGCTCGTCCAGGTCTTCGGAGATCACCAGGATCGCCGCGCCGGCATCGCGCAAGGCGATCAGTGCCCGGTGGATAGTGGCGGCGGCCCCTACATCCACGCCCCAGGTCGGGTGCGCAGCGATCAGCAGGCGAGGCTGCTGGAGAATCTCGCGGCCCAGGATGAATTTCTGCAGGTTGCCGCCGGACAGGCTGCGGGCCGGGCTCTGGGAACCGGCGCTCTTGACCCCGAAACGCTGGATGATGCGCTCGGCCAGTTCCCGCACCTTGCGTCGCTGGATCAGCCCGTGGCGCACCAGGCCCTGTTGAAAGGCGCTGAGCAGGGCGTTGTCCTCCAGGCTCAGTTCCGGCACCGCGCCGTGGCCCAGGCGTTCGGCGGGAACGAAAGCCAGGCCGCGCAGGCGTCGGGCGTCGGGATACAGATGAGCCACCCCCTGGCCGGCGAAACAGATACGTTCGGCTTCGCCACGGGGCAGGCGCTGTTCACCGCTGAGCAGGGCCAGCAGTTCGTCCTGGCCATTGCCGGCGACTCCGGCGATGCCGACGATCTCGCCGCTGCGCAGGCGCAGGTCGATGTTCTTCAGTGAGCAGCCGAAAGGATCGGGGTTGTCCCAGCTGAGGTTGTCCAGGCGCAGGAAGTCGTTCGTGCCGCGGGCTTTCGGGTAGTCGGTGATCATCGCTGCCGCGTCCCCCACCATCAGCCGCGCCAGCTCGCGATCCGAGCACTGCGCCGGCCTGCAGTGCCCGGCCACCCGGCCCGCGCGCAGCACCGTGGCGCTGTGGCACAGGGCGCGCACCTCGGCGAGCTTGTGGCTGATGAACAGGATGCTGCAGCCTTCGTCGGCCAGCCGGCGCAGGGTGACGAACAGGTCGTCGGCCTCCTGCGGGGTCAGGACCGAGGTCGGCTCGTCGAGGATCAGCAGGCGGATGTCCTGCATCAGGCAGCGGACGATTTCCACCCGCTGGCGTTCGCCGATGGACAGGCTGTGCACCAGGCGCTGGGGTTCGAGGGCCATGCCGTAACGCTGGGAAACCTCGCGGATTCTGCCTTCCAGCTGGCTCGGCGTACCGGTGCCGGCGCCCATGGCCAGGGCAATGTTCTGCGCCACGCTGAGGGTTTCGAACAGCGAGAAATGCTGGAACACCATGCCGATCCCCAGGCTGCGTGCCTGGGCCGGGTTGTCGATGAGCTGGCGTCGTCCTTGCCAGAGCAGTTCCCCCGAATCGGCCTGGACCACCCCGTAGATGATCTTCATCAAGGTGCTTTTGCCGGCGCCGTTTTCGCCCAGCAACGCATGGATTTCACCCGCAGCGATGTTCAGGTCGATGGCGTCGTTGGCCAGGCAGCCGGGATAGCGTTTGCTGATCCGGCGCAGTTGCAGGCGTGGTGCCTGGCTGCTGGGTGCAGGGTGATTGGACATGACAGGCTCGGCTTCTGGGAGTTGTGCCTGTGGATAAAGCAATTTCCTGGCCAGTGGGTCAGGAAAGCCGGTGGAGCGCTCCCGGGCGGCATCCTGCCTGGCTGACAGGACCAGGGTCCTGGCACCACTTCGGGGCAAGGTGTTTGAAAAGGCGCTGTTTTTGTCCCCAGGCCGTTGCGCAGAAAATGATCAGTTGCCTGCAGACCCTGCGCAATCAGGGGCTGGAGCAGCCTTGCACGGGTTATCCACAGCTTGCTCCACAGTAATTGTGTGCAAGAGCGGCGCTTGGGCATCAGCACCACTGGCTTGCCCGTGAACTGCGATAAACCGGCTTAAGTTGCTGTTTCGCTGTGGAAAAAAGCTTCCTGGGGACGCTTTGGACAAAAAATGAACAAAGCCCGCAAAGCCACGTTGCAGAAGGGTTACAGCGCTATGTGCTCAGCTTATCCACAGTCGGGTGCACAGTAGATGTGGGCAAGTGCCCGGGGCCCTTGCGGGTTATGCACAGGGTGGTCCGGGCCGGGTTGGTGCCTTCAGCGCTGCAAAAGGATGCGCCCGCGGCTGAGGTCCGCCAGCTGTTGCTGCAGGGTATCGATCTGCTCTTCGCCCAGGGCCAGTTGCAGCTCTACGCCGTTGGCGGTGAAGTCTTCCTGGACCAGCAGCCCACCCAGTTCGGCAACCCGCAGCTTGACCAGCGCCAGTTCGCTGAAGCTGCAGGCGCAACGCAGCGGTACGCGGTTGACCAGGGCGATGCGCTCGGCGCCTTGCAGGCACTTGTTGGCGCCGCCGCCATAGGCCCGGGCCAGGCCGCCGGTGCCCAGCTGGATGCCGCCGTACCAACGGATCACCAGCACCGCCACCTGGTCGCAGTCCTGGGCCTCGATGGCCGCGAGGATCGGTCGCCCGGCGGTGCCGCCGGGTTCACCGTCGTCGTTGCTGCGGTACTGGTCGGCGAGTTTCCACGCCCAGCAGTTATGCGAAGCGTTGAGGTCGCTGTACTGCTGGATGAAGGCTTGGGCCTCGGCCGCGCTGCTGATGGGCGCGGCAAAGGTGATGAAGCGGCTTTTGCGAATTTCCTCGCGGTATTCGCAAAGGCCGGCCAGGGTAAAGGGCATGGGGGTCAGTCTTTCAGTGCAGGTGTCAGGCCACAGCCTTTGAGGATGATGCGGATCAGGTTGTTGCCGGCGTCTTCCATGTCCTGCTTGGTCAGCCGGGTGCGCCCGGTGACGCGGCAGATCTGGGTGGCGAAATCGGCATAGTGCTGGGTGCTGCCCCACAGCAGGAAGATCAGGTGCACCGGGTCTACCGGGTCCATCTTGCCGGCGTCGATCCAGGCCTGGAACACCGCGGCGCGGCCCTGGAACCAGGCGCGGTAGTCCTGGCTGAAATACTCGCTCAGGCACTCGCCACCGCTGATGATCTCCATGGCGAAGATCCGCGAGGCTTGCGGCTGGCGGCGGGAGAATTCCATCTTGGCGCGGATGTAGCGGGTCAGGGCTTCGGCCGGATCATCTTCGGCGGTGAGGGTGTTGAAGGTGCTGTCCCAGAGTTCGAGGATGTTGCTCAGCACCGCGATGTACAGCCCCAGCTTGTTGGTGAAGTAGTAGTGCAGGTTGGCTTTGGGCAGGCCGGCCTTCTGCGCGATGGTGTTCATGCTGGTGCCTTTGAAACCGTGACGGGCGAACTCGTCCTCGGCGGCCTGGAGGATGGCCTCTTCATTCTTCTGCCGAATGCGGCTGGCGGGTTTGCCGGGGTGAGGAGCGCTGTGGGCGGGGACTTCAAAGGTCATGGAGGTTTCCGAGCAAGTCTGTGGGTGCAACCTGTGCGTTGATAGCGCACCCACGTGGATCAGACAAGCCTTGGCGCTACAAAAGCCTCAGTGGGCCTTGAGGGTGTCGTTTTCCGGAATCGGATTTGCGTCATTCGCCGCGCCCTTGCTTTCCGGCAACAGCAGGCTCATCAGCAAGGCGGTGAGGCCGCCGCTGGTGATCGCCGAATCGAACAGGTTCTGCACCACCTTGGGCAGCAGGTGCAGCAGGTTCGGTTGCGCGGCGATGCCCAGGCCGACGCCGAACGAAGTGGCGATGATCAGCATGCTGCGCCGGTCCAGCGGGGCCTGGGCGAGGATCCGTACCCCGGCTGCGGCGACGCTGCCAAACATCACCAGGGTGGCACCGCCGAGTACCGGCTTGGGGATCTGTTGCAGCAGCGCGCCGATCAGCGGGAACAGGCCCAGGCAGAACAGGATCAGGCCGATGTACAGGCCGACGAAGCGGCTGGCCACACCGGTCAACTGAATCACCCCGTTGTTCTGGGCGAAGGTGGTGTTGGGGAAGGCGCTGAAGGTGGCGGCGATCATGCAACTGACGCCGTCCCCCAGGACCCCGCCCTTGAGCCGGCTTATATAGGAAGGGCCGCTGATGGGCTGGCGCGCCAGCATGCAGTTGGCGGTCAGATCTCCCACGGTTTCCAGGGTGCTGATCAGGTAGATCAGGGCTACGGGGATAAAGGCGCTCCAGTCGAAACTGAAGCCGTACCTGAAGGGCAGCGGCAGACTGATCAACGGCAGGTCCGGCAACGGCTGGGGCACCAGCTTGCCGCTGAACCAGGCCGCCAGGCTGCCCAGGGCCAGGCCGATGATGATGGCGCTGAGGCGCACCCACGGGGTGTTGCTGCGGTTGAGCAGAATGATGGTCAGCAGCACCAGCAGGCCCAGGCCGAGATTGCCCGGGGCGCCGAAGTCCGCGGCATTGAAGCCGCCGCCCAGGTCGGTGATGCCGACCTTGATCAGGCTGATGCCGATCAGGGTAATGACGATGCCGGTCACCAACGGGGTGATCACCCGGCGCAGTCGGCCGATAAAGCGGCTGAGGACGATCTGCACCAGCGCGCCGAAGAAACACACGCCGAAGATCATCGCCAGGATGTCTTCCGGGCTGCCGCCCCGTTGCTTGACCAGGAACCCCGCCGACAGTACGGCGCCGAGGAAGGCGAAGCTGGTGCCTTGCAGGCAGATCATGCCGGCCCCGATGCCCCAGGGGCGCCGGGCCTGGATAAAGGTGCCGACCCCGGAGACCATCAGCGCCATGCTGATCAGGTACGGCAGGTACGCCGAAAGGCTCAGGGCCGAACCAATCACCAGTGGTGGGGTGATGATGCCGACAAAGCTGGCCAGCACATGCTGCAGGGCCGCCAGCAGCGCGGGCAGCGGTTGCGGGCGGTCGTCGAGGCCGTAGATCAGTTCGCTGGGGCGGGAAGCATCTGGCTGCATGGCATGGAGCTCGGGCTAGGGTTCAAGGTGCCGAGGTCTTTGCAAAAAGCTGTCCAGGTGCTCAGGTTATTTTGTCTGTTTTGCGGTGCGGGCCTTTGAATACCGGGCCTTGTTGGTGAGTGGAGACGCTCTAGCGGGTTGCCGCCAGGCTCTCCAGAAAGCTTTCGAGCACCAAATGAGGGCGCCGGCCCTTGCGCGTGACCGATGCCAGGCTCAGGTCGTAGAAGCGTGACTTGGGCTTGAGGGCACGCAACCGGCCCTGCTGCACCCAGAGGCTGGCGTAGTGGTCCGGCAGGTAGCCGATGTAGCGGCCGGTGAGAATCAGGAACGCCATGCCTTCCCGGTCGGATGCGCTGGCGGTGCAATTCAGCGCCTGGTAGTGGGCCTGGATCTCGGCCGGCAGGCGAAAGGTCGGGGCGATGGCGTCCTGGTCGTTGAGGCGCTGGTCGTCCAGTTGCCGGTCATCCACATAGAACAGCGGGTGGCCCACTGCGCAGTACAGCAGCGAGCGTTCGTCATACAGCGGCTGGTATTCCAGGCCGGGCAGGGCACTGGCCTGGGGCACTACGCCGACATGCAGGCGGCCGTCGAGCACCCCTTGCTCGACTTCGTTGGGGGCGATCATGCGGATCTGGATCTGCACGTCCGGGCCACGCTCCTTCAATTGCGCCAGGGCGTGGGTGATGCGCATGTGGGGCAGGGTCACCAGGTTGTCTGTGAGGCCGATGATCAATTCGCCGCGCAGGTGGCGGTGCAGGCCGTTGACCTCGGTACGGAAGCTTTCCAGGGCACTGAGCAGCTGCAGGGTCGACTGATAGACCTCGCGGCCCTCCTCGGTCAGGGAGAACCCGGCGCGCCCGCGCTGGCACAGGCGCAGGCCGACCCGTTGCTCCAGGTCGCTCATCTGCTGGCTGATGGCCGAGCGGCCGATGCCGAGCACGGTTTCCGCGGCGGAGAAACCACCGCACTCCACCACGCTGCGAAAGATCCGCAGCAGGCGGATATCAAAGTCGCTGACTTGCGCCAGCGGGTCGGCTCGACGGCTGCTCATAGTTTAGTGGATGCCAGACTGAAGGTTATTAAAGTTGGATTTCACCGACTTTATAGCCGTGGCAACTTAGCTGCAACAACGCTTTTCATTCCTACGCCGCTTCATTGCCTTGCGAGGTTTTGCTCATGAACATGCCGGAAACCGCCCCTCAGTCCCTGGCCAGCCAGCTCAAGCTCGACGCTCACTGGATGCCCTACACCGCCAACCGCAACTTCCAGCGCGACCCGCGCCTGATCGTCGGCGCCGAAGGCAGCTGGTTGGTGGACGACAAGGGCCGCAAGATCTATGACTCGCTGTCCGGTCTGTGGACCTGCGGTGCCGGTCACTCGCGCAAGGAGATCCAGGAAGCGGTCGCCAAGCAGTTGGGCACCCTGGACTATTCCCCGGGCTTCCAATACGGCCACCCGCTGTCGTTCCAGCTGGCCGAGAAGATCACCGACCTGACCCCGGGCAACCTGAACCACGTGTTCTTCACTGACTCCGGCTCCGAGTGCGCCGATACCGCAGTGAAGATGGTGCGCGCCTACTGGCGCCTGAAAGGCCAGTCGACCAAGACCAAGATGATCGGCCGTGCCCGTGGCTACCACGGGGTGAATATCGCCGGCACCAGCCTCGGTGGCGTCAACGGCAACCGCAAGTTGTTCGGCCAGGCGATGATGGATGTCGATCACCTGCCCCATACCCTGCTGGCCAGCAACGCTTATTCCCGTGGCATGCCGGAGCAGGGCGGTATCGCTCTGGCCGATGAGCTGCTGAAACTGATCGAACTGCATGACGCTTCCAACATTGCCGCGGTCTTCGTCGAGCCTCTGGCCGGCTCCGCTGGCGTGCTGGTGCCGCCACAGGGTTACCTCAAGCGCCTGCGGGAAATCTGCGACCAGCACAACATCCTGCTGGTGTTCGACGAAGTGATCACCGGCTTCGGCCGTACCGGTGCCATGTTCGGCGCTGACAGCTTCGGCGTGACGCCGGATCTGATGTGCGTGGCCAAGCAGGTCACCAACGGCGCGATCCCCATGGGCGCGGTGATTGCCAGCTCCGAGATCTATCAGACCTTCATGAACCAGGCGACACCCGAGTACGCGGTGGAATTCCCCCACGGCTACACCTACTCGGCGCACCCGGTGGCGTGCGCTGCGGGCCTGGCGGCACTGGACCTGCTGCAGAAGGAAAACCTGGTGCAGAGCGTGGCCGAGGTTGCCCCGCATTTCGAGAATGCACTGCACGGCATCAAGGGCACGAAGAACGTGATCGACATCCGTAACTTCGGCCTGGCTGGCGCGATCCAGATTGCACCCCGTGATGGCGATGCCATCGTGCGTCCGTTCGAGGCTGGCATGGCGTTGTGGAAAGCCGGCTTCTATGTGCGCTTCGGCGGCGACACCCTGCAGTTCGGCCCAACCTTCAACAGCAAGCCGCAGGACCTCGATCGCCTGTTCGACGCGGTTGGCGAAGTGCTGAGCAAGCTCGACTGATTCGATCCTTCTTATATAGAAGCGGGCGCGAAGTGTTTCGCGCCTGCGCCTTCCCTCTTTCAGGAGTCCCCGCATGAGTCTGATTCAACACCTGATCCACGGTGAGCTGGTAAGCGACAACGGTCGCAGCGCCGACGTATTCAACCCGTCCACCGGTCAGGCGATCCATAAAGTGCCGCTGGCCAGCCGTGAAACCATCCAGCAAGCCATCGACTCGGCCAAGTCGGCATTCCCGGCCTGGCGCAATACGCCACCGGCCAAGCGCGCCCAGGTGATGTTCCGCTTCAAGCAATTGCTGGAGCAGAACGAAGCCCGTATTGCCAAACTGATCAGCGAAGAGCACGGCAAGACCCTGGAAGATGCTGCTGGCGAATTGAAGCGCGGTATCGAGAACGTGGAATACGCCTGCGCCGCGCCGGAAATCCTCAAGGGCGAGTACAGCCGTAACGTGGGCCCGAACATCGACGCCTGGTCCGACTTCCAGCCGCTGGGCGTAGTGGCCGGCATTACCCCGTTCAACTTCCCGGCCATGGTGCCGCTGTGGATGTATCCGCTGGCGATCGCCTGTGGCAACTGCTTCATCCTCAAGCCTTCTGAGCGTGATCCAAGCTCGACCCTGCTGATTGCCGAGCTGCTGCATGAAGCCGGCCTGCCCAAGGGCGTGCTGAACGTGGTGCACGGTGACAAAACTGCGGTGGACGCGCTGATCGAGGCACCGGAAGTCAAGGCGCTGAGTTTTGTCGGTTCGACGCCGATTGCCGAGTACATCTATGCCGAAGGCACCAAGCGCGGCAAGCGCGTTCAGGCTCTGGGCGGGGCGAAGAACCACGCGGTGCTGATGCCGGATGCCGATCTGGATAACGCCGTCAGTGCGTTGATGGGCGCGGCCTACGGTTCATGCGGTGAGCGGTGCATGGCGATCTCGGTAGCCGTGTGCGTGGGCGACCAGGTGGCCGATGCACTGGTGGCCAAGCTGGTGCCACAGATCAAGGCGCTGAAGATTGGTGCCGGTACTTCCTGTGGCCTGGACATGGGGCCGCTGGTTACCGCCCAGGCGCGTGACAAGGTCAGTGGTTATGTAGAAGACGGCGTGGCCGCAGGTGCGCAACTGGTGGTGGACGGTCGTGGCCTGAGCGTGGCCGGTCATGAAGACGGCTTCTTCCTCGGTGGCTGCCTGTTCGACCGCGTTACCCCGCAGATGCGCATCTATAAGGAAGAGATCTTCGGGCCGGTGCTGTGCATCGTCCGGGTCAACAGCCTGGAGGAGGCCATGCAACTGATCAACGATCACGAGTACGGCAACGGTACCTGCATCTTTACCCGTGACGGTGAAGCGGCACGTCTGTTCTGCGACGAGATCGAAGTGGGCATGGTGGGCGTCAACGTGCCGCTGCCGGTACCTGTGGCCTATCACAGCTTCGGTGGCTGGAAGCGTTCACTGTTCGGTGACCTGCATGCCTACGGTCCCGATGGTGTGCGTTTCTATACCCGTCGCAAGGCGATCACCCAGCGCTGGCCGCAACGCGCCAGCCACGAAGCCTCGCAGTTCGCCTTCCCTAGCCTGTAAGAGTGAAGCGATAAAGGCCGGCCCCTTGGGGCCGGCCTTTGCTTTTATGGGCTTTTCTGACCGATATGACAGATTTATGAAAATAACTGTTGACGGCAGATTCTACAGGTCTATAATTCGCCCCACTTCCGGCGCAGTCGAAACGGAAAACTCCTTGAGATTCAACGAGTTACGCGGTTTTCGGCA